>JBOZRS010000121.1:0-36941 GCA_050789065.1 Microvirga sp. | reverse complement strand
GATACTCTCCGTTGGCTTCCACTTTGGGCCTGATCACATCAGACCCCAATTTGCCGTCGAAGGGCACCAGGCCCGGAATAATCCCATGTTGCATTAATGCCCGTCCCCGGACCAAGCTGCCACTGCGACGGAAAGTCAGGGTCGTTGAATGTGCTCATCGGCAACTCCCAGCGCAGGATGCCTCGATACAAACACCCGAATAACAATCACCCTGCTCAGAGTGCGAGAGCCAATGTGATCATCCAGCGCGAGATGAGGCACGGAGCTGTTCCTGAAAGTCGTTAATTTCTGCAAGGTCAGATCGATCAAGAGGGTCAGGATGGTCGTATCGCGACAGGTGTCATGCTGCCGATCCAGCACAAAATGAGAAGATGCAATTTGGTACTACTCATGGTAGCCGCCATCCATGCGGATATTTCGCCCAATGGGATAGCGGCGCCTCCGCAACTACTTGGCAACCATCTGGTGGGCTGCTGTGGGCGGGATTGGCTCTGGAGCCTTTCCTACGAGGCCGTCGACCCGTCCAACCGCCTTGTCGCCGCACCCTAGAGCGGGACTACGAGGCCGCGCTGGCAGCCCACCAGACGCTGGAGAACGAGCACCAGCGGGGCCTGACCCGCGAGCCGGAACGGCTGACACTGGAAGTGCAAGCAGCTGTGCACCGCTTGGCCGAGGACATTCCGGCCCTGTGGGGTGCTCCGTCCACGACGGCGCGCGACCGGCAGACGATCGCGCGGACCATGCTCGAACGGGTGGTGATCCCATCTGCCGGGCGCCACCGAGCGGGCGGAGATTGCGTGCCACTGGGCTGGCGGCGTGGCCACCCGGCATGCGGTGATCCGTCCGGTGCGTCGGTTCGAGCAACTGGCGAACTTTGATCAGTTGCTGGCGCGAGCGGTAGCGTTGCGGATGTCTGGCGAGACGGCGGAGCAGATTGCGGCCCGCCTGAACGCGGAGGGCTTTCGGCCGGCCAAGCGGACCGCCTTCAACGCTCCGATAATCCGGCGCCTGCTGCAGCGGCACCGACACGGAACGACCCGGCCAATCTGGTCTGGAAAATTGCCGCGTGTGGATGATGAGGAAATGACCTTGCAGGAGGTGGCTGGCCAACCCGGAACCTACCGGCAGACGGTTTACGGTTGGCTGCGGCGTGGGACGCTCAAGGACCGGCTGGCACAGGTGGGCAACCAACACATTTGGCTGGTGAAACTCGCGGATAGCCCCGGGGCTCGCATCAAGCCGTCAGATTGGACGTCACCAGGAAGCAGCCATTGAGAGGCATCATGGCAAAACAATCGAGCAGGTGTTCGCCAAACTCAAGGCGCTGCTGCGCAAGGCAGCCACTCGCGCCAAGGAGGCCCTCTGGACCACCATCGGAAACCTGCTTGACGCTTTCTCACCCGAGGAATGCCAGAACTACCTCAGCAACTGCGGATACAAGTTTCACCTAAATCGAACCCGCTCTCATTTGAAGGCGCCACCGCAGCTCGACCGCCTCGGCGGCGCACTCACGAAGTTATGCGCGGTGCCGTGGCGATTCATGCGAAGCGCAACGGGACAGAGGAGGACGGCGACAGAGCCTGTTATTCATGATCGCGGGGCTGAAAGTGCTCGGCAAAGGGATGTCTCTGGTAAACCATTGTGAGGATTGGAATTCGCTTGGAGCCTAAGTTAGATATTAACGGACGTCGCTGCTATGGTGGCGTCCGGTATAGCGGATCCGTCGGGCATCAGGAACTGCTCACGCCGTCCCCATCCTCGCGCGGGATCCTTGCTCCCGCGGTATATATAGACCTTCCAAACCGAGCGGGTTTCTGTTGACGGGTCTTCGACCCGCAGAACCCTAAGCCCGTATGGCAGGCGTTCACAGCCTAGGCTTTGAGCGAGTGCAGGTTCCGCCGCATAGAGTTCGAGGTTCCCCGGGGATGGGCAAACCGTGGCATCGGCCGAAGTAATGTATTGCGCCAGCTGCGCCGGCTCCCGGCGCGAGATCTTCAAAATCATGACGCTGAGGAACGTCAAATTGAGCACCGAAAACGCTACGACGTGATGCCGTTTAATTTGCATTGTGTCAGTTCTGGTCCTGTGGGTTCGGGTAGAGCTGGACGATGGCGTGCAGCTTTCCTGCATCGTCGTTCTTTGTGATCCTCTTGACAAACTCCAAGTAGATTTCTTGCCCTTGTTCCGTCGGTTCGGTCATAAAGAATTGACCGATGTCGGCGTTCTGAATTGGGGATTTCGTCGAATTCCCAGTCAGCCAATCTAGGTTTGCTTGGCAGTCAATCATGGCGGCGTAGATCACTCGCCGCTCCCAGGTGCCTGTGCCGTTAATCTTATTTTCTGCCGCGCAGACTGGCCCCATTCTCCCCTTTTCAGGGTCCGTTGCGTTCGCGGTCGGCTTCGTCCCGGTAGAATTCCCACTAGTATCGAGCCCCAGTTCTGCCATGTACATCGCAAAGCGAGTGGGAAACCCTGGATAGGCCGTTGTGTAATGTTTGGACCAATATTTCGCTGCTCCTGCTTGCCAGTCACCATTGCCGTATGGGCCGCCGCATCCGTCCGGGAAACAGCTATCCCGTGGCATGCGGCCCTCCGGAGGTGGCGCAGTCCAGCTGAAAGGCGTTTTCACACACTGTGAATTCTTATTCGCCAGAGGCAGATCGCCTTTAAAGTTGTTCGGCCCGGGAGGGATCCGGACCACATCGTCAGGGTTATTGTCGAAGACATCGAAACGCGCATTCAGACCTTCTCTCACCGACCCCGCCTTGCTGCCCTGAGCAGGCGAAAGCGCATTGATGTAGCAAGTATCTGGAGAGCTCTGAGCAAGATTTTTCTTGATCATCCTATTCTTCTGGTTTGAGCCCAGGCTTGAGTACGGAGGATCGAGAAGCCCAAAGTTCCCAGGTCCCCACGCATTGCCGGGCTGTTCCTTGACTTGGACCATCGTCCCCGGTGTCAGGGTCTTTCCGCCACTCGGCAGACACATAAAGAGCGGCTGAACCGCGCAAGCCACCGTATGCGAAGCGGCCGTTGACCGGACACTGGCCGCCATCTCGGTGTCACTGTTGAGAACCCGAATGAACAGCCCCGTCACCGTCCCGGTGTTTGTAATCGCCTGGACGAATGTAGCCTTCCTTTCATCTGACGCGACACCTTTCGCGAGGTAGGCTCCCTTTGCAAGGCTCGCATAGTCAGCGGCATAAACGAGTGTGACGGTTGCACCACCACCAGCCCAGGAATCGGCGAATTTCGAGTTGTTGATCACCGCCGCAGCCGCCGCATCTGCCTTCTGAATCGCTGTGTCGGAGTTATCCAGCGCCTTCGCTGCCGCAAGCGAGGCTGCATCGGCGATATTCTTCAATTCGGTGTGCATTTCCATGTATCGCCCGAGATCAAGCGACAGCGCGAACATGCCAAGCACGACGGGTAGAGTGATAGCGAACCAGACGATGATTGCACCGCGATCATCTTTTTGGAACCTCCGCGCAACGCGGGTGGATGATCTTCTCAGGTCAAGCATAGTTTCCCCCAAGGCGAGCGGTGGACAGCTTATCTGTCATTCGTTCATTAGGAAGATGATCCAGTTGGGGGTCAGGGCTGTGATTTGGTGGTAAGCATTTATAGCTGTACAGCTGATATGCGAACTATACTGCAGGTTTTGTAAAAATCATGCCAGGTGCGTTGCAGCCGCGCGATAAGTATGCTGTCCTAAACGCAATAAGCAGCAACGTAACCGTAGTTGGGAATGCGCAAATTCATACAAAAAGCCCGACGGCTCGCAGAGATATGGAACTGCGAGTCTGGGAACGCACTCGTCGAGGCCGCGATTGTCCTCCCGTTGGGCATTCTTCTCTTAGCTGGCGGTTGGGAGCTTGGGCGTGGACTGTCTTACTATCACGCTGTGGACAAGGCGGTCCGTGATGCTGCGCGCTATGTAGCAAGGCTGCCTCAGGGTATCGCTTACGATCAAGCCCGCGCCCGGAACTTGGTCCTGTATGGGAATTGGGACACCACAGCGCCTTCGGGAATCCAAACAAGCGTTTATCCCGGCACAATCAGTACATTCTCTATTGATGCTGGCAGATTCGCGGCTGGATTTGTCAGCTTGGAGGCGGACGTGAGCTACACCTTCCCCCTCCTCTCGATATTTCGTCCAAGTTCGACTTTGGTCTTCAGGGTAAAACATGAGCAGCCGTTCATCGGAGGGTAAATTCCTCTCCAATACTTCGGGCGCGATGATTGTGGAGTTTGCACTCATCTTTCCGATAGTGCTCCTGCTGACGCTTGGATCGCTGGAACTCGGGCTTTATGTGTTCCAATCGAACGCCGCTGCAAAAGCCACCCAGTTCGGCGCCCGATGGGCTGTGGTGAACCCACCTATTTCGAGCAAGCTTCAGGCTGATCTTGCGTCTACTCAATGGTGGGTCGCGGGTACCTTGGGCCAGAACTGCCGGGATGTCGGATGCCAACCATCGCCAGATCCAACCGGGGCAAAGTATGCCTGCATCGAAGGGGCCGCAGGGTGCGACTTCTCTGGGATTCTTCCAGTGATGCAGAGAGCCTTTCCCCAGCTTACCGCTAGTCAGATTAGGGTCGCCTATCAGCCCTATGCGCAACCGCAGGCACTTGGCTTTGTCGGCTACCCGTACGGGGTTCCCGTCGATGTTGTCGTAAGCATTAACTGCAAAAGGGCTGAGTTTGCTTTTCTGTCGGCCTTCCTCGGGTGGGCGGCGCCGCCAGCGCCCGAAGCTTGCCCAAACAATCCCCCTGGATTTTACCTTCCCGCTTCAACAACACGGCTGTCAAGTGAGGCCCTCGGCCAGATCAACTAAGTCGCGAAGCCGCTCGAAAGAATGGTCTTTCTTGGAGATGTGATGGCATACATGGTGGACGCACATCAGAACAGCCACCTCAATAAACCGCAGTTCGGCCAAACCAACAAAATGTGGGCGGGACTGTCTCAATAAACGCCTGTGTTAATCTTATTGACGTAAAACGAGGCGACCACCCGAGATTTCAAAAGTGCTGAGCCTTCTCAAGAATGTCATCCCGAGAAGGCTTGTCTTGAGGCGGCCTGGTGGAAGAACTAGAGCGTCCACATCGCGGACGGAAATATCGCCAATCTGTATCTCAGCGATACGAACGGGCGCAGCCTCCACGACTCCGTTCGCGGTCGAAACCATGGAAGTGAAGTCCTGACTGCTCACCCGGAGCGACAACTGCTCGGCGTCCTCGTGCGAGAGGGTCACAACGCTCGCTCCCGTGTCAACGAGCATCCGGATACGCTGTCCAGCAAGGGTCGGCTCAACGAAGAAGTGTCCGCTCGCGTCGGCCGGTACGGTCAGGGCGCCACCTTCGTGACTTTCCCTTTCAACGGGAACCCCTCGCTTTCTCGCTTCAAATTCTTGGGTGGTTTCACCAACAAATGGGCGCAGGATAGTGGTCTCGCTACTATAAGTTGGAATGTATTGGGCCAGAATTGCAAACCCGACCGCAGTGCTTTTCAATAGTGGCTTTGACAACTGACCCGATGCGAGGCGACTTAAGATCCTTGGCATCGGAAATCGGAACGGAGTGCGGGGCCGGCCCTTCGCCCACCAAGGCTGCCCTTCCGGCTCGGCAACCCATGCTCCGAAGTGGCGGCCGCATTCCCGGCGCATGAAGGCAAGCGCGGTGGTCAACCAGTGGAGCCTGCGTACAATCAGCGCCATTCTGGCGTCGCTCCGGGACTCGGCAGTGCCACACTCTGACGTGCACTGTTGCGTGGACAACATCTCCGCACCCTCTGCGCATTGTGATGTTCGGCTTGCGTCCGCCGGATTTAGGTCTGGCTCCTCATTTACTCATTAGAGCGTTCCTTTGATACGCCGTCCCCGATGCAACGCCTTGACCTTATGTCGTTCTACAGGGTCTCCTCAACCTCCAGATCCGCTAGACGCGGGCTTGGGTCATGAGGAGCATGTTGTTAGTGACGGTCGGATCGTCGGGACGCAAGGTTCTTGCCTTTCCAAACATCAAAGCAGCTCGCGTCGCATCGCCGCGCAAAAGGTAAGAAAAACCGCGATTGTTGAGGATCTCGAATGTGTTACCGGAAAGCTGGGTAGCCTTCGCATAGGCACGATCTGCCAGGTCAAACCGCCCCAGCTTGTCATAGCTCGCTGCTAAGCCGATCCATGAGGCTGCGTCCGCCGGCCTCAACTCCACGGCCCTCTGGAAGTGCCGCTCAGCGAGTGCATAATCTCCCCGGGCGAAGTGCTCGCGCCCAAGATTTGCGGGATTGCTATCGGCGACGAAGGTCTCGCGGAGCGGTGTGCTTCCACCAGGACTATCGTTTGCCCCTGTTACAGACTGACAGCCTGCCATAACAGCGACAAGCGGAAGGGCGATGATAAGCTTTTTGCTCACTAGGGACGCTCCAGAGGACGTGTTCTCGAAACAAACTTACTTTATCAGGGTTGTCGAGATCTTAATCATCGCAGGCGTCATAATGGCAATAAAGATTGTCGGCAAGATAAAGAGTGCAAGCGGTAGGGTGATCTTAACTGGCAAGGCAAAAGCTTTTTCCTCCGCTCGGGCCATCCTCTTGTCCCTCATCTCTTCGCTGAAGACCGAGAGTGACGCCGAAACGTCAGTGCCGAGCTCAATCGATTGCTGCAGGAGGGTCGTGAGCGAAGCAGCCTCGGCTAGTCCCAAACGGTCCGAGAATCCCTTGAGGGAATCGATTACCGTTTTACCGGCGCGCGTCTCGGCCAGCATGAGCTGAAGGTGGGTGCGGAAGGCCCGCTGGCTGGGATCGATCTCCGAAGCGGTTCGCTCCAAAGCGGCTTCGAGGCTCAGACCAGCATCGATGCAAACGATCACCATATCAAGGAAGTCAGGGAAGAAAAGACGGTATTGTCCTTCGAGGAGTCGCTTACGGCGATCAAGATAAGCTTGCCCGAGATAATACGAGACGAGAAATGCCCCAGCGACAACTGAAAATTTGAGCAAATTGCTCCAATGGCCATATGCCGTCTGCACCAGCAAAATGGCTGCCAACGGAAGCACAATGACCAGCACCGTTCGAATAACCGTATAGATCACGACAGCATTCGGATGGAAATAGCCGGCCTTGATCAGAGCATCTCGAAGCCGTTTTCGCGCAACATTATCCAGACCCAGCCTTTTGGGATCAATCTCAAGGAGCGGATTTGCTGCCGTTTTTTGCGTGCGGCTGGCCGCGGGCCCGCTCAGCGATGCCGCCGAATAACGCTCACGGACCTTCCGCCGATCGAGCACCCCGGCTGCGGCCGAGAAGGCCAGGAGCGCAACCGATGCGAAAATAAGGACCGGGATAGCGAAAACGGAAACATTAGGATCCATCATCGGACTGCTACACCTTGAAGTTGACCAGCTTGTAGATCACGATGTTTCCGACAACCAGAAGACAAGCGGCGAGGGCCATCATTGCGTTCTGACCGGGGTGGCCCCAATACTCGGCATAATAACCGGGATTCAGCGCGCTGAGCGTGCCAAAGATCACCAGCGGCACGACTGAGAGTATGTACCCGCCGAAACGCCCTTCGGCCGAGAGAGCCCTGATCTTGCGCTTCATGCGAAAGCGGGTTCGGATGAGCTGGGACAAGCGCGCCAGGATATCGCCCAGATTACCGCCGGTTTGATGCGCGATGGCAATCGACGTAATCAGGAACGCCAGGTCGGGATGTCCTACTCTACGGTGAAGGCTCTCAAGCGCCTCGCGAACCTCTCGGCCATAGCTGATTTCGTCGAAAACCACGGTAAACTCAGGCCCGGCCGGAGCCGGCATTTCTCGTCCAACCAGAGAGAGAGATACGGGCAATGGGTGACCGGCTTTCAGGCTGCGAACCACAACATCAATGACGTCCGGCAACTGCTCGCCGAACTGCGCAATACGGCGGGACCGTTTCCATAGGAGGAGAAGAACCAGCAGCAGAGCAGGCACCGAACTACTGATCGCTAAGCGAAGTAACCCGTTCAATGTCCAGGTCGAAATATACAGAGCGACGAGCAGCGCAGCGTAAATTAAAAGCCACCCAGTCATCCGCATATTGGAACCGGATTGAACGATTAATTCCTGCAGGCGACCCAGGACACCCGATTGTCCCGTCAGAGCGCTCCGCTTCTTGAGGAGTTCCACCTCCTCACGATTTTTCGCAAAATGATCGAGCGTGGCGAATCTTTCTGCGGTCCGCCGTGACTGACGATGGGAAGAAATAATCCCTCGAAGTCCCTGGTAGGCCAGAAACACGGCGCCAAAGACCAGTATATACACCATCCAGTGCTCATTCATTGGGAACCTCAAAGGATAGCTGTCGGGTCGAAAAGCTGCCCGGGCAACTCCACTCCGTGCGCCTTGAGTTCCTGAGCAAACTTCGGACGCACACCCGTGGCCCGGAAGGAACCAACCACGTTGTTCGCCTCATCCAAGCCCTCGCGGACAAACCTGAAGATCTCCTGCATCTGAATCACATCACCTTCCATACCGGTGATCTCAGCGACGCTGGTGAGCCGCCGCTTTCCATCACTCAAACGTTGGAGTTGAACAACAATCTGGATAGCGGACGCAATCTGTCCACGGATTGCAGCCATGGACATCGGCATGGAAGCCATGCCCACCATCTGCTCCAGCCGGCGGATCGCGTCACGAGGATTATTCGCGTGAATGGTTGTCATCGAGCCTTCATGGCCCGTATTCATCGCCTGCAGCATGTCGAATGCCTCCTCGCCGCGGCACTCACCCAGAATAATGCGGTCCGGACGCATACGGAGAGCGTTCTTCACAAGCTCCCTTTGCCGGATTTCGCCTTTCCCCTCAACGTTCGGCGGACGGGTTTCCATGCGGGCGACATGCGGCTGCTGGAGCTGGAGCTCGGCGGCATCCTCGATCGTGATCAAGCGTTCCTTGGGCGAGATATAAGACGAGAGAGCGTTGAGCATCGTCGTCTTGCCTGAGCCTGTTCCTCCGGAAACGATAACGGACATTCTTCCGCGAACGGCTGCCGTGAGGACATCGGAGATTGCAGGCCTCAAGGCTCCGATCTCGACAAGACGGTCCATAGAGAACGGGCGTTTCGAAAATTTACGGATAGAAACCAGGGGACCATCGACACCGACCGGCCTGACCGCGACGTTGACGCGCGACCCGTCAGGAAGGCGCGCGTCGACCATCGGAGAGGATTCGTCCACACGCCGGCCGATTGCTGCAACCATCTTGTTGATGATTCGCAGGAGATGAGCTTCGTCCTTGAAGCGGACAGGCGTCGGCTCCAATTGCCCGTATCGCTCGACAAAGACCGACAGGTGCCCATTGATGAGAATGTCGTTGACGGTCGGATCCTTGAGAAGAGGCTCAATCGGACCGAGGCCGATCATCTCGTCCAGCACCTCGTCCGCGAAAGCCTCTAGTTCCCTCTGGTTGAGGGGTACGCGCTCTCGCAGCACGTACTCGGAGACGAACTGCCTGACCTGACGGGCGAGATCCTCCGGCGAGACCCGCTCAAGCAGGGCAAGATTGAACTCTTCGATCATCTGGCCATGCAACTTGACCTTCTCTTCGATCAGGGCTGGCTTGGCAGCGACAAGCTCCTCGTAGAACTTCGCTTCAGGGTTCGTCTCAGGCGGTTTTGGCGCCAGTGCCAAAGCAACATCCTGGTTTTTGGTCTCACCGGCCCGCCACCGATCGGAAATGCCCCAACGCATTGGTGTTCCCTTGCTCTTGAGCTACTTGGACGGGGCGCCGGACCGGTTGTCCACGGTACGGACCCACTGTGCAATTTGCCGGATGCTCTTGCAGACGGAGTGACGCGGCGCGATCTCCATCATCGGACGGCCGGTATTCGCGGCCTGGCCGGCGATCGCCGTGTCCTGTCGCACGTAGATCGGACTGCCCCCCGACAGCACCCGCTCGATGTGAGGCTTCCGCGGGATCGTTCCCAGAAACGTGACCTGGCACTGGTTAACGACGACCTGGGTCCGTTCGGGCGGGATTGTAAGGGATTCGAGATGCTGAACACGTTTCGTGAGCTGCTTGATGGTCGGCACTGTGCTCCCGCCCGTGACGATAATCGCGTCTGACCCTTGGAGCACATTATCGACCCAGGGCGACCAATGGTGCGGAAGATCGACCAGGATGAAGTCATACCGTTTGCTGATCCCATCCAGAAGGGAGAACACGACCTTCGAGTTGACGGCCTCGGGGCCGTCGAAGCGTGTCGGGCTCGAGAAAACATCGAGATGCTCTGAATGGTGGCTCGTGAACACATCAATCAGGCGGTCGTCGAGCCGCTCCGGCCGCTCAACCAGCTCGGACACGTCGAGGCGGGGTTCAAGGTCCAGCAGATCGGCAAGCGTGCTGGCTTGGAAATTCAAATCGATGACCGCGACGCGGGCGCTGTCCTTCTTTTTGCCCGCTGCAAGGCAAAACCCGGTCTCTACTGCAAGGGTCGTGTTTCCAACTCCTCCCGCGCTTGGAAGAAAGCTGACGATCGTCGCTGCTGCGCCTTCAGTGGTCGAATGATCTACCTTGGCGATGAGGTCGGCGAGTTCGTCTCGGATTGCCTGCCAGGAAATCCATTCGCCTCGTTCCGTTCTCATAAGGCGCTTGTAGACGTCCGGGGCGATGGTATTCGCAATATAGACGAGAAAAGACCTATCCTGAACGGCAGCTAGGTAAGAAACAGCATCCTCGGCGAGTTTAGCATCCTCGCTGGTATCCGGAACGATGATCAGCCTGGAATCTCGCGTCCGGCTTTGTTTGGCCCCTGCATCGCGCCAGTCCGCAACGATAGACGCCGGATGACCGAGTTGCTGAAGCACCTGAACCAAGGCCGAGATCCGTTCATCGACGGAATCTGAGCAAAAAACGGAAATCTGCACGCATTCCCCCACTGTCGTTTTGACGTTACTCGCACCTGACGAATAAGGACCGTTGTTCTGTTTCCCTGCCGGAAAAGCTTTCTCTCTCTTCATCATGACGGGCGTGGCGAAGACCCGCCTCCTATGGCACCCGTCGAGGCCCCACGGAACTGAGGTCTCGGGGATGACGGGTTCCTCGCGCCCGACCTAGTTAAGCGTACTTGGCTCGGCGGAGGTCAGCTGTCTGTAAGCACGCTCGCTATAAACAGTGTACTGCTCGCGCTTCGACGCATTGCGGATCACGTTCACCAGCGGCGGTTGGATCGGAACTGGCGCGCGAGTGGGCTCCTTGACCTCAGCTTTCTTCGATGCCTCTGCCAAGCGCGCCTCGAGTTCCGCAACGCGCTCGTCACGTTCATTCTTCTTGACGATTTCACCGACGCCCAAATCCGACGCCAGGATACGTCGAGTCGGCCCGGAATCGGCCTGACCGGCCTGTCGCAGAACAAGCGACAAGCGCCCAATTCCCTGAGCCAGGATCACCTTCTGCGCCTGCTGCATGTCAAGTTCCAGCGTCACAGCCTTCGCCACGGTCGGCTTTTCCTGGCGCTCATCAACGATCTGGTCAATCGCCAAAACTTTGGTGTTTTGAATCAGGACATCAGCGGAAGCTGCGTCCGTGTTCAATGTACCCTCCCCGCGCGTCAACACGACATCCACCCGGTCGCCTGGCAGGATGAAGCCTGCGACGCCACGGACCTCGTCCACGCGGACGGAGACCGCGCGCATCCCCTCCTCAATGAGCGTCGACAGCGTTGCCCGCTGGTTGGGGCCGGTGACTTTCTGGCTGAGAATGGGCTCATTCCGCTGAAACGATGTCAGCGTCACCCGACGGCCGTCCTTCAGCAATTCCTCGATCGTGTGGAACGCCCCTTCAGGAACATTCTCGGAAGGCCACGATATTTCGCGAAGATTGTCCGAGGTAAGCGCGATCCCGAACCCAAGGGGTTGAGCTGCTACAACGGCGGTGCTGGTCTGCGGCACCTTGGCTGCGCTCACAGGCCCAGTCTGGATCAGCGCCTTCGAGAGATATGCGGCCGCCCCGCCAAGTACAATAGCAACAGCCAGTGAGATAACTGAACTTGCTTTCATTATATATCTCTGGTGCGTTGGTGGATTTAAGTTGTTCTAGTTACTACTACCCTGCGTTTGGCAGACTGCTCTGCTGGAACCATGCTCCAGCAGAGCAATCATTACGCGCACCGGATATTGGGTTTAAATCTGACCGGCGATGGTTGTGAACATGGTATTGATGTTCTGGCCCAGAGTTTGAACAGCTGCGAAACAAACGACGGCGATCAGCGCGACCATAATGCCGTATTCGACCATCGTTGCGCCGTCGTCGTTGCGGGCGAAACGCTTTGCAAAACTCGTCATTTCTAGCTTCCTTGATTGTGAGCTAGTACCCCTAGCCCTCCACTACAGACCTGCGAGAGATCTGATGCTTCAAGGCAATCCTGCGGCCGCAATTTTGTCAATTTGTCCTAGGTTACGGATATACGTCTTAGGTATCCATATCTACGGCGTGGGTATATTTAGCTATTCGGAGTAGCATCGACGCAATTCTATTGACAAGATTGAACTTACCTCTTTTTCTCCACTCTCTTGGTTGGGCCGATCGAGCCGGATTGGTCAATAGGATCATTCGCTCAATCAATAGGATAACACCGCTTCCTTCGAGCACGGCAATGCAGATCACCTCGAAGAGGATTAATCCTCCCGCGCAGGCTCCGCAGTGCGTCCAGCTGAGCGCTGGTTGGGAAAACTTTGTAACATGTGGCGCTTCAAGCGAGCCCGCAAGACACTTTGCCTATGCCTTGGAAGGGTTTTCCGGGCCTTGCGCAGGAGACAACTGCTGATGCGTACTGAGCAGCCCACGTTATTCGTAGGCTTTGATTATCGATGCACGAAGATGCCACGACTTACGTCCTCTCCCCGAGTCAGACGTGTCCGACGAGATTGAAACAGGCGCAGGCGCGCCAGGTTTTCATGCAGGCTGTTTCGGAATTTGACGAGAGCCAATCCTTACAGATCACAATTGTCCGTGCCCGTCGGGGTATGAGTGGAAGCCATACCCACAGCGCATTCTTCATTGATGCTGGTTTCGTCACAGGGTGGGAATTCGCTTATGCAGGCGCGCTGGTAACCTTTTTCGGCACAAGCGGACCAAGGTGCGGCTCCCGTCTCTGATGAGCGGCAGACTCCGGACTGCTGCTCAGCAGAAATGCTGTGTGATCTAATCGCTACTCGGACGCAGCGGTGCAAGTGGACCATTGCGGAGCCGCCCCCGTGCTGCCATCCGGCTTGCGCCAACCGCATTGGGATACGCAGTTGTAGGTCCATGCCTTAACACCTTTTTGCTGCGCACTATCTCCTTTGCTCACGTGCTGAGCTTCGTGCAAACACGGTCTATTAATGGCCATGTTCAGAACTCACACATCTCACCCCGTCAATGGCCTTGCCGTTCTCGATCTCATAGAGCGCGCTGCAATCATCGCGCTCTACGGTATTCTGACTTTCAATATCCTTCACGGTTTCCGAGAAACTGGGAACTCCACGAGCATCATTCTTCTGGCCTCGGAAGGGTCTGTGGTTCTCTTTGTTCTCATCCGAAGAAGGACGACTGAAATTTCATTGAAGCCCGTGGATTGGTTTAGCGCCGCGATCGGAACGACACTACCGCTCCTCGTCCAGCCGACAGGCTCTCCCCTGCCTGGAATTCCGGGCATCACCATCATCTGCTCCATGATCGCGCTGACGGGCTTTGTCATACAGATAGCTGCCAAACTGACCTTGAGCCGGAGCTTTGGTATGGTGGCCGCAAACAGGGGGATCAAAGTGACTGGCCCCTACAGGATCGTCCGACATCCGATGTATGCGGGCTATTTTATGACCCAGGTCAGCTTTCTCCTTATCAATCCGAGCTTCTGGAACCTCAGCATCTATGCTGTTGCGTTTGGTTTTCAGCTTGCGCGGATATTAGCTGAGGAACAGGTCCTTACTCGAGATGCGACCTATCGCGCGTTTGCAGCGAATACCCGTTTCCGCCTGTTTCCCGGGCTGTTCTAGTGGATAAATTCTAATGCTTGGTACCGACGAGCGAGCCATCGCGTTGGGCGGAAGGCGGATGTTCGCTCATCCTCTTTATACTACCGGATCTGACCCGGTTGCCCTTCCTCCGAAGCGCCCCGGAATGGCAGCAAAGGCTGGATTTCAGACCATAGGCATTCTATGGTTCAACTTCTCTAACACGCGCAATTAGAAGGCTCACCCGCCCCCTTGCGATCGTATCTGGAGTTTCGTTCGGCCGCCTTTCCTGCCTACGTCGGTGAGGAGGAAGAGATCAATCCGGGCCGCTACGGCAAGCGACTGGCCGAGTTCCTCGCCAAGGAACTGCCGAAGCATGGGTTCGAAGTCACTCACGTTGGCGCTGAGGACTGGGGTTGGCGAATTGACCTGCAACACGCTGATTTTCCGCTGTGGATCGGGTGCGGGAATTACGAAGAGTATGAAGATGGCTTCCTTTGCTTCATCGAGCCGTCGCGGCCCTTTGTGCGCCAGTGGTTCAAGCGTATTTCCACGTCCGAGACAGTTGAGCACCTTGCGACCGCTATCGAACGGATCGTTCGAGGTAGCGGAGATGCTCACGAATTGCGCTGGTGGACGGAAGCCGAAGCGGCACGGGGGTAACGCCCGCAGTGGGTTGAACGCAGCCGTTAGCGGAGACTTATTCGAATGGCTACTTCTGGCAGATATTGTTGATAAAGTCCAAAATGTGGCTGGGGCGATCTGCTGCTTGTGGCGATCGACCAGAGCTGGCCGAGCATCCTGTATGGACTTGCTCCGAAAGAGATACTGCTGGCGAACTCGTCACGCTGGGATGGGAGCTATCATGAGCTTGGTGAACGCGGATTGACGCGTTCGTGCAAATGGTGTGCCCGCGAACCAGGCACCAAGCCGAATGAGGTTCATGGCGGCGGCCGTCAGCACGTGTTGCAGATGCGTTTTGGCTAACCCAATGTAGCGGGAGCGCCGCAGGTGTAGGACGCGCACGCCGGCCGAGATCGTTCCCTCGATACCGGCGCGCTGTTGATAATCCTGTTTGAAGGTCGGCTGTGCCTCACGATCGCGGGCGGCCTCCAGCGTCTCGTGTTCCTCGTGAGGGCGCAGTGTGAGCAGACGTCGGTCACTTCGGGTACACTGCGACTTCACGGGACAAGGGCGACAATGGGTGGTCGAGAAGCGCACCTTGAAGGCAGTCCGCCCCTGCCAGTAATCCGGAAGCCAACTCCTGCTCTCGTGCCCGGCCGGGCAGGTCGCCACCTGTCGATCCCAATCGAAGATGAAGTCCTTCAAGGTAAAGCCCTCGCTTGATTGAGTCTGCCATTGATAGTTCTTGGACGCCGGCCCCAGGAGCGTCACGTCATAGCCTCGGCGGCTGGCGCCAAGCTGGTCGGCCGCGACATAACCAGCGTCGACGAGGTGGATGTCGGGCAACAGATCCTTCGCCTTCAAAGCATCATGGATGGCGTCGAGGGCGTTGCGGTCGACGACCGGTGCCGGCGTGGTTTGCACGTGCGTGATCAAGTGCGGACCGCCCTCGTCGCACGCCTCGGTCAGATTGTAGCCAATCCAGATCGTCGTCCGCTTCTTGGCATAGTGGACCTCTGGATCGTAGGGTGACGCAGCCATCAGCAGGGAAGGTGGAAATCCCTCGTGCTTGGTCCGCCACCGCACCAGGGGAGTGGCCTTAGAGCATGCGCCGGCCCCGGGTTCTCCAATCTGAGCATCGCCAGTGAGACAGAAATTCTGCACCCAGAGCTGCCGCAGCAGTTCAACAGCCGGGATCTCGCGCAACCATGCTGGTGCGTCAGGGGCTGCGATCGCTGCGAGCAGTTGATGACCATCGTGCCCGATCTGTTCAGCGTGGGCCCGCCGCTCCGCTTGGCCCTGCGGTACGTTATAGTCGTCAGCTGGCCTGCCATATCGCTCGATCCAGGCGGGATTGGCATGAATGCGCAACCATGCGGGAGCAGCGGATGCCAGGACGTTCAGGGCAGCCCGCAGCGTCTCAGTCACGCAGGCGAGGCGGTTTGGCGAGCGGACTGCTCCGAGCACATGCGTGGAGTAGGTGCGCTGCCGGCCTCGGGCCCTCAGCAGCTTGTGCTCCCGGCATAGGGCTAGGAGCGTGTCGAGTAGACGCTCTTCTAAGCCTCCCGCCACCACACGACTGCGGAACTCGCTCAAGACGGAAGCATCGAAGCCGGGGTCGGTCAATTCCAGACCAAGCAAGTACTTCCAATCGATGCGGCTGCGGACCGCGTCGGCCGCTCGCCGGTCGGAGAGGTTCTCGGCAAACTGTAGCAAACTCACCAGCGCCAGCCGCCACGGGCATTCGGCCGGCTGTCCGCAAGGGGCGAAGAGGGACGCGAATTGGGCGTCGGAGAAGATCGTCCCAAGGTGGTCGCGCAGGCGCAGATAGGGATTGCCGTGTGGGAACGCGGCACGGGTGACGGCTGCCGTTGCGGCCGGGACATCACGGCACTGGGTCGGGCGGAGCGACATGAGGACCTCCGGGATAGTGCTGCCCCTTGAACCCAGAACGCCAATCCCTGCCTCAACGGCTGCAGCCTGTTCGCCAGCAGTATCGAAAGAATGGAGAGCCTCTGATGAAGCAGGAGGATCTCCATGCCCCAGACACGCTTTACGAAGGAGTTTCGGGACGAGGCGGTGCGGCTCGCCCTGAGCAGCGGCCGCAGCCGACGCGAGATTGCCGCGGATCTCGGGGTTGGCCTGTCGACCCTGCGGCACTGGCTCGATCGCCGTCGTGAGCGCCAGATCGACGATCCGCCCGAAGACCGCCAGGAGGACATGGCGGCCGAGCTGAAGCGGCTGCGGCGCGAGAACGAGATCCTGCGCCAGGAGCGGGAGATCCTGAAGAAGGCCACGGCTTTTTTCGCCAAGGAGGGAAGTCGATGAAGTTCCGGTTCATCGATGCGGCGAAAGATAACTTCCCCGTCATGCGCCTGTGCCAGGTTCTCGGTGTCAGCCAGAGCGGCTACTTTGCCTGGAGAAGCCGTCCGGCCAGTCCTCGACAACGGGAGGATCTGGTGCTGTTGGCCCATAGCCGCTCGGCCTTCACCCTCTCCAGTGAGACCTACGGCAGTCCGGGTATGACCCGTGAGTTGCAGGATGAGGGCCTGACGGTGGGTCGCCGCCGGGCGGCTCGGTTGATGCGCGAGAACGGGCTCAAGGCCCGGCAGAAGCGGCGGTTCACGCGCACCACCGACAGCCATCACGCCTTCCCGGTCGCGCCCAACCTGCTCGAGCAGGACTTCTCAGCCGAACGCCCGAACCAGAAGTGGAACGCGGATATCTCGTACGTATGGACAAGCGAGGGCTGGCTGTATCTGGCCGTGATCCTTGATCTCTTCGCTCGGCGAGTGGTGGGCTGGGCGGTGAGTGACCGGCTGCACAAGGAGCTGGCGCTCAAGGCGCTGCGCAAGGCCCTGGTAATCCGAAGACCCGGTGAGGGCTGACCCATCACGCAGACCGCGGCAGTCAATATTGTTCGATCGAGTATCAGGCCGAGTTGAGGAAGCACCGCATCCGGATCTCGATGTCCGGGAAAGGAAACTGTTATGATTCGGTGGTCGAGACCTTCTTCAAGACCTTGAAGTGCGAGATGGTCTGGCGCACGGTGTTCCGGACGAGAGCCGAGGCCAAGGAGGCGATCGGCCGTTACATCGATGGCTTCTACAACCCGGTGCGGCGTCATTCGACGCTCGACTACCTCAGTCCGGCTCAGTTCGAAAGACTGGCCGGATAGCTACTAAACCGCTCTCCACAATTGCGAAGCAAGACCAGCTGCGGCATCATGCGCTTCGACTGGGTGGCTTCAAGACTTACAATTAGCATTGAGTTGCTGTTCCAGTTGCCTGTGCGGACGCAGCACCACCGGATGCATTCGCGCTGGTGTTGAGGTTGACGGTGACATTGCCCACTCCTCCACCTCCGCCACTTGGAGCCTTGGGTCCGAGCTCATAACATCGAACGGCACGGGCCATGCGTTCCCCGCTGAAGGCAAGATCCTTTTGACGGGCATGGGCCGGCCATGGGTCTGGAACAAGGGTGACGACATTCGTCTGAACCGCCTCGCCTGCATTGAAAGCGATGGTGTCCTTGCGGTCCATGTATTCCGCACATCCCGCAAGTCCAAGCCCGGCGAGGAATACGGCAAAGGTCGTTCGGCTTGATGCTCGATGCCTATTCACAGTCTTGATCCCTTGATCGGATGTTAGGGGGAGCCGCCTGTCTTTGGGTTGCGCGGTGTTCCGCCTGTTTCCGTGATGCTTACACAAAAAGGGGCAGAGTCGAACTAGTTCTTGGCTCGGACAACCGCTGAATGACCCGTACGTTTGGCCTTGATAGCAACCGCCGGTGCCACGTCGCCTGACTCTGGCAGAATATGCCCATAAGGACCCGTCAGCTTGCTTCCGTTTTCCGCGATCCACTGTTGGGTCGGGCTGGCTGTGGCCGGATCGGCCGGCTGATCAACTTCAAGCTTGCCTGCGAGGAACAGATCCGCGTCATTGGCCGGCAGTTTCGTATCAAGCGGCGTCGCCATCAAGTCTCCGGGCTTGCCGGGCTTGACGAGATGGGGGGTGACGATAACGACAAGCTCAGTTTCGCGCGAACGGAATTCCGTACTGCGGAAGAGTGTGCCCAACACCGGCAACGAGGCGAGCCAGGGTAGTTGCTCGATGTTGCGCTCAGTGATGTTCTGCAGCAATCCTGCCATGGCAAAACTCTGACCGTCGCGCAGTTCGACGGTTGTCCTCGCGCTTCGGACCGTGATGCCGGGAATGGAAATCCCGGAAGCTTGGATGGCAATGGTCGGGTCAATGTCACTGACTTCAGGGGCGAGATCAAGATTGATCTGGCCATTCGCCAGAACCGTCGGGGTGAAATTCAGCCGGACACCGAAGGGCTCGAACTGGATTGTGATTGTCGGAATCCCTGCCTGTGTCGTTGATGCAACCGGAATCGGGATCTTGCCGCCAGCATGGAAGGTCGCCGTGCCGCCCGACATCGCCACGAGGTTGGGCTCAGCGAGACGGCGGATCAACCCCTTCGACTCCAGCGCGTCGATCGTCATGTCCAGGAGACGCGAGTTGTTGGCAAACCGGGCGAGGATGGTCGCGAAGGGTGCTGTGTCGCCGAGAAGGCTATCAAGCACGAGGTCGCTTCCTTGTACGGCGCCGCCGTGCCCAATCCGAGCCGCTCGGGACTTGCCGAGATAGTCCCAGCGGATGCCGAGCTCTCGGCCTGCATTGCGGTTGACCTCGATGAAGCGCACCTTCAGCATCACCTGCTGGGGCGATGCGACTTTCGTCGCATTGATGACGCCCCCCGGCGAGACACTCCTGGCAATCTCAACCGCCCGGTCAACCGCCTGACTGTCAGCCGCTGTTCCTTCCAGGATGACCTGATCTCCACTGCCACGGACCCGAATTCCCCCGGACCCGCCACCGGCGGAGATCTTTTCGGCCACACTGCCGGCATCAGGGCCGACCTCGACATCCACCACGCCAATGACGCGCTTCTGCTCATTCAGAATCGAGACGTTTGTGGTCCCGATCTTCTTTCCGAGAATGTAGAGAGTCTGATCGCTGAGCGGAATGACATCCGCGATCTCTGTAGCGCCAACGAGGATGTCGGTGAAGGGTTGATCCACCCGAACAGTCTGAGATTTGTTGACCGTGACCCGCGCCCGAATCAGCTTGGCGCCTCCAGCCACTGTTTGAGGGCGCTCCTGCGCGATGGCAGGAGCTGCGACAAGCATGGGGGAGCAGATTATTCCGCTGAGGAGCAGTGTGAGGGCCATCGCCACAGACGGTCTCAGTTTGTTCCTTGCAGCCATTCTGCCCCTCATGGATGGTCGCGAAGTTTATCGTTATGGGGATTTATTGCTGATTGAGGCCCGCACGAACAAGCTCAATTCGTAAATCTGGTAAAGAGATCTGCCTGTTCATAGCGGACTGAGTTCAAAATGCCACAGCAGGCCACTGTGTTCAATGACGGGTACGGTGATAGTCCGAAATTCAGTAAAACAGTGATGAGGCCAACTATCAAATTGCGAGGCGCAAGCTGATTGAGGATATTTCAGGATCAATATTTATGTCATATAGTATCCGAAAAGCTATTACACGTCATATTGCCGGCCGGCCCTTCGTTGCTCAACGGGTGCTCGCTGCACCAACCTACACTTGGTGATAACTGCCAGAAAAGCGGGTCTAGTATGGAACCGGTAATCTTGGACGCGGATAACCTAGTGGTGAAAATCTAACATTTGGTACCCGGTCCGCTATGCCCAGCTCAAGCTCAAAGCGGAATTTGGGCAACGGCAGCCTCGTGCCGATTTCGTTCCCAAATAGGTCAAGGGGCAACTCTCCGATCCTGAGCGATCGCGCATTTCCAAGGGTGCCTGCGTTCTCTAATGGGTCAAGGGCACTTGATGGGGTCAGCTGGAGTGGAGCGACTTGGTTGAACCCGCAGTCGGCTCTTGGCACACGCCGCATGCGACAGAATCGGCGTCGTCATCCACACCATCCCTCGGGCAACGCTCCGCTCGGGATCTCGTCTCGACCTGTTTCTGCTGCTCCTCCGATGTTCAGAGACGTTGGTCAGGGACAACAAGTTTCGCCCACTGATGCTGAGCCGGTTTTGCACTCCGGTAGGACTATCCTCTGTCCGAGTTGCCTATGTCGCTGGTCGATTCTGGGCGTCTATCATGACCTGCCAAAACGCCGGGCTGCAGCCACCCAGGCCCGGCCTAGCATTCTAAAGATCGTTTCCTACCCAAAAGGGGTAAGGAACCGCCGCCAGCCCTGTGACATAATCCCTGAGCCAAACCAATGGTCCCGACCCGGGCGGAGGATAAGCATTGATGTGGAACCTATACTCCTCGATCGCCATTGGTGGCGTGCTCCTGGCATTTGCGCCGCCTAAGGACGTAACGGAGTCCAACAGTACCGCGCCAGCCGTCGCATTTATGCTTACATGGCCGGTTTACCTCTTGCTCGACTTGGGCAAGGACTATCTGCGCAGGAGGCGGAAATAGGAGCCTGAATCCGGCCGGATGCCTCTCCTCTCACCTACGGCTCCCTGGGTTTGAAGGACGATCTCAACGGCAAAGGTCATTGTCGGCCCGACAAATGTCTTCAAGACGCAAAGCCCAGATCATTGCTATTCGCGAAGGGTGCACGCGAAAGCCGCCCTCCATCATGGCCGCACCACGCTGAGCCCTGGGTCACGAGACAGGCTTTGCAGTAACGCAATGACGTTCCGAAGCAGCACCGTCCTGAGATCGCATCATGGCACGTGCCCTCCCAGACCAGATGTCAGTGCAATGGCTCTTGTGGCGCTACAGAGCTCTCTGTTCAGGTGCTGCAGGCGATCTGTTCGGCGGATCACCCGGAAGACGAAAAGCCCTCCGGGGCCAGACCAGACTGACGGGTCCTGAGGGGTTCACTGGCCTTCAGAATTCGCTCGCACGCTGCCCACGATGCTATCTCTATTAGGCTCGTCCACTTGGTATCCCGCAAGAGCCTTTACACCTGAGGGCATTGGCTCCTCCATCAGATCACAACAAAGGCACTGAAATCCAGGCTAACCTTGTTGAGCAGAACCGCAATTTTAACCTGCGCCTTCGCGCCAGTGCCATCCGGGTCGTAGTAGAGCGAGCCGGTGTCCTGGTCGTAGATGATGCGGTTCAAGCGATCCTCAGCCTTGTGTCCCAAGTGGAAGAAGTCATCCTTGAGTGGCCGGCTGATAAAGCCGATGTTCTTAAGAACCCGGTGATCGAGATAGAACCGATCCTCCGCTGGAGTGAAGTCGATAATCCTGTCCACGTTGGTCCGGCTGCTCGGCGAACTGTTGAACACGAAAATATCGTGGCCCGCGCCCCCCGTCAGGGTGTCGTTGCCAGCGCCGCCGAACAGTTGATCATCCCCATTCGCGCCCACGAGACGATCATTCCCGCGCTCCCCCCGCAGGGTTTCATTGAGAGCGCTGCCGATGATCACGTCCTTGAACTGGGTGCCCCGAACGGCCTCGAAGTTAGAGACTGCATCCCTGCCGCCGAACCCGTCGATCGCGATGCCTTGCGTGAGATCGACCGTGACCCCGTGGCGCACCTCATCCTTGCTGTAATCCAGGAGATCGCCGCCATCCCCGCCGACCAGGCTGTCGTCACCGCGACCGCCGATGAGAGTGTCGTTCCCGCCGCCGCCCACGAGGAGATCGTCACCGCCATCGCCCAGAAGACGATTGTCGGCCGTATCGCCCGTGATCTGGTCCGACCAGCGCGAGCCACGGACCTCCTCAAACTCGGCGATCAGATCCCCGAGGGCATCGCCCGCATAGCCGTAATGCTCGTCAAGCCTGACGATGACTGCGTCGGCTGAATGGGCATAGCTGACTTGGTCAAAGCCGTCCCCGCCAAAGAGCTGGTCCGCGCCGTGGCCACCTTCGATCGTGTCCTTGCCGGCCCCGCCGGCAATGCTGTCGTCGCCGCCCTGTCCAAAGAGGACATTCTTACCGTCATTGCCAAGGATCGTGTTGGCGGTGTCGCTTCCGGTCAGATTGATGGTTTTAGCCGTGGCCGCAGCCTGAAGCGTCTCGACCTCAGAGGAAGCGTCAAGGGTATAGCTGACGTTGGCAACGACAAGATCCCGGCCCTCGCCAACCGCTTCAATGACGCTGTGACGCGCGTCGGAGATGATGAACGTGTCGTCGCCGACACCGCCGAGTAGCCTGTCGGCATCGTTGCTCCCGCCAATCAGCGTATCGTCGCCAGCATCCCCGAAAAGGAAGTCTTTTCCCCGCCTCCCCGTGATCACGTCGTTCCCCGTGACGCCATGGATGGTGTCGTCGAGCGAGGATCCCGCGATCGCATCATCGCCCACGAGAAACAGGCTCAGCGGCAACCGGGACGCTTGGTCGACCGTGACATCCGCGTCGGACACGTCCAACTGCACATCATTCTGCCCAAGACCCGAGCGCGAGGTCGCTATTAGCGACAGAGAGTGAACCGCGCCGCTCACGCGACCGGCGGGATCAGCGACAATCTCATCGCCAGCCGTGATCGTGTAGGTGGTGAAGAAGGGGCCGCCTTTGATCAGCTGCGCAGCAAACCTTCCCGAGGCGGAGAGCGTTCCGGCGATCCGCCAGGCACTGGTGAGTTCTGGAATGTCGCCGTTCGCATCCATGCGCAGCCGAAATCCCGTGCCGGCGGTGACCGTTGTCATCGATGATTTCCCCCTCGTCAACACAGCTTTGTTGTGAGCCAAGGCGTCGCCGGTGTCCAGCCACGCCGCAAGTTTGGGCAGAGATCGGATTCGCTCGGGTCAAACGATGTAAAAATCGCTGGCCTTGAGCTTCAGGCCCGCGTCCAGATGCGCGAATTTGGTGGCGCTGACGCCTCCGACGCCATCAGAGTCGTAGTACAGGTACCCGGTTGTCTTGCTGTAAATGATCCGGTCGTCTGCATCGTGAGCGAGTTTTGATGTGCTCGTGACGTGAAAGGCGCCGGAGGCGAGAACGCCCATGCTCTTGAGGCCTCGGAAAAAGGCGTGATCGAGCCGCACGGTGTCGTCCCGAACCGAGAAATCAACCACCTGATCCACATTCGAGCGGCTGCTGAGCTTGGTGTCGAACACGAACGTATCTCGCCCCAAGCCCCCGGCGAGCGTATCTCTGCCGCCCTTTCCGTTGATGACGTTTGCGCCCGCATTGCCGACGATCATGTTGGCTGAGGCGTTGCCGGTCAACGTCATCGACTTGCGCGCGTCAAGATCGGCTGCGCTGAGCGTCTCAATCCCAGCTGAGGTCGTGAGCACATAACTGACACTCGCATAGATGGTGTCATGGCCCGAGGTATCGCGGACACTGTCCCGAGCGTTGTCGACGTAATAAATGTCGTCTCCGCCGAGGCCGGCCATACGGTCCGCACCGCGACCTCCGTTGAGGACATTCGAGGCATCGTTTCCGGTAATCTGGTCGTTCCACGCCCCGCCGACGGCATTCTCGATCACGACACCCTTGGCGATCGTAAAGCCGCCGCCGATCACGCCGGCTTGCGACGCAAACCCGCCAGCGCCGGCGGTGCCGGACTGGAGTGTTGCCGCGCGCAGGTCGATCGTCACACCGGCCGCCGCCCCGACGCCGCTGATCGCATCGGTTCCACCAGCATCCCAGATGCAGGACCATCCGGTGCCGGCCTCGTTCGTCAGAGGCAGCTGATAAACGTTGTTCTCCGTGCGGGTGCTCATGTTCGCACCGTAGAGCTCTTGGAGGGCCGCGATATCAAAGGCCCCGAGACCCGATTGGTTGCCGAAGCTCTCCGTCTGGGAGGCTTGGTCGTACCCTGGGTTATAGGACATCACCGTCCACACACCCTGGTTCAGGCCCCGGTCGCCGGTGACGGGCCACCAATCCGGCACCCCTGGAAATGTCGTTGCGTCTGGCCCGCCGCCGCCGTCGTGCGGGTGCGCCAGACCGAAAGCATGGCCGAGTTCGTGGAGAATGGTCTGGAGCCCGTAACCGCCTGGCCCAAGCTGCGACCAGGTAGCGGTGAATGCCGAATTAAACGCGCCCCAGGTCTGCCGGGCCGAAGCGGTCGGGGGCTCGTGCACCCCGAGAAGACCAACGGTGTGGTTCAAATCATCCAGCGGCGCCTGCCACCAGACGATGTCTGCGCCCTCAGCCGAGCCCGTCTCCTCGAAAGTGAGCCCCGAGACGCTTGAGTAGACGTTCAGCGCATACCGGAAGGCATCCTTTTCGGCCGCGCTCCAGCCGTCGAGGGGAGCCCCCTCGAGGCCAGCTTTGATCCCATAGACATCATCTCCATGAACCGCACTCGCTGCGGACCAGTCCGCCGCTTCCCCAAAGTGGAATTTGATCGGGCCGCTCGCCACATCCCAGGCCGCCCCACCCCAGATCAGGGCATCGACAAAAATACTTCCATAGCCTGTTCCAGGCACAAGTGGACGAATGTTGGCCATGCTGCCCCTACTGAAATTCCGAACTTCGGCCAGTTAGTTCTGTTTCCTGATCGTACGGTTGGCGTTTCAGGCGGGTCAAGGAAAAGAATCAGACTGTTAGCAGTGGAAGCAATTTCAAAAGGACTACTACCCTAGGGGAGCAGGGATCTGACCCGCCGAGCGCTAGCCCCCGCGGGGCAGCAGGAATTCTGGCGTCGAACTCTGATCGTATCCCGAGCCGTACCAGGACGCCTGAACTGGGCGCCTTCCCCATCAGTCCGTCGGTCCCGGTGTTCCGCGCACAGCACAACCTGCCGGACGGTGGTTTGTTGTCCGCGAACCCGGAGGAAACTCGCCTCCTAGCGTCCGGGGAAGGCCTCACGCTGCAATACCCCGTGCAGCCTGAGTCTCAGGATCTGAGGGATGGTGTGACAGGGACCCCGGTGCCCAGACGGACACGAAACGTCGGTCTCAGCCATTCAGGATAACGCCCCGCATTGCATGAGGACCGATTACTCCTTAGGTTCCAGAGCTGACCGGAGCCCGGTCTGTTACTCTCGCGTGCAAGATCACAGCGCCTGAATGGGAGCAGGAACGTGGAATTCGCCATGCGAGCCGTTGGGGCGCTGTCCGTTGCCGTCGTGGCAGTTCCCGTCCTGTTCATCACGTGGCGGATCCTGCGGGCGCCTGCCAGAACGTGGATCCCGGTTCTCACTGTTCTGGGCTTGCTCCTTCTCGTCCAGGGCTGTGTTGCGCTCGTCGACCCGGCAGCCATCGCAGCGATCATGTATCGGATGGCGGGCGCAGGAAAGAGCCTATGACCAGCGCCTTCAGCTTGATCCTCCAAGCCGCATGAACCGGGACCTAGCCATGCGAGCAAGTGTTTTCTTTCTCGCCGCTTTGCGCCTGTCTTCCGCGTCGGTTTCGGCAAGCGCACAGGCGCAACCTTCGGGTGAATCCAAGCAGCACGAACGTGTCGGCCGCTACCGGGTCAGTGACGAGTGCCTCCGTGCGTACCAAAGGCTGGGGCGTCCCATCCGCCCCGGCTCCTGCAGAATCCGGAAACCCTGGTGGCGACGGCTCGGGCGCTGATCCGGTTGAGTGAGAGGGCGGACAGGGCCCGTGGGGCGCGTCCCGGACATGAGAGCCGCCCAAGTGTGGAGAACCGCGCGGAGGCGCGTCATGCATCACCCAAATCCGGAATCAGGCGTGACATCGGGTTCGCCTGCTCTCTTTGGCTCCGTCAGCGGACACTTCATCGCCACGTACCGAACCGGCAATGGATCGGCTAAGATGGTTATGGCTACCAATCGTGCGCTCTTATCGCAGAGGTCCGCATGATCGAACACCCAGTCCCGGCTATCCTTGCAGCGGTCATCGCCAGCGCACTCGCTGCAACGACACGGGTTCGCCTCCGCCGATGCGTCGTCTGGGGAAGTGCGCTCATCCCGGTCGGCCCGTGGGTGCCGATCCTGGGTCCACGGAATGCTGGGAGAGGATAGTGGCACAGGCCCAGGCCTTCTGGCTTGGCTTGGAAGCCACCTGGGTCTGATGGTGCAGACTCTTGGCATCCTTTGGCACCTGACGCTTGCCGTCGCGCACAGAACCCAACCCGCGCTGCAGTCGATGAACGCCTGGAGGCGCGAGAGGAAGAGAAGCCTCCGCGCAGGCGGCTTTCCCCACGAACGCAGAAGACGCCGGCAACGGCACTCCGGATCAGCGAGGGTCCGCAGCGTGGCCCTCAGCTAAAGGCTCTGTCCTCACCGCGGATCCTTCAGCGATGCCACCGCAATGGGGTGCAATCTGCCGCTGCACCCACGTCAGCCCAGGAATGGGTCGATGCCGGTAAGCCCATCGCATCAACCAGGATCTCGAATTTCGATCGACAGACCCCGTATCACTCCCAATGCTCCACCCGCGCTTGCTCGCTGAGGCCCCTGCATGCAGGACGGAGCGTGAGAACCTGGTTCAGGTCTTGATTGGAAGTATGGCCTGGATCTTATGAACAAATGGCGCACCAGGTGAGCCACACCCGCACACGACGGCGGAGGACAAAGCCGGTTTGGCTAGTGTCAGCCGACCAATGTGATCAATGATTGCCCAATCTGCGACTCGAGATAAACGGCCACTGCAGCCCCCGCCAGTGCGATTCCATACGGGATCCCGGTCTTCTTGTTATGGAGACGCTGCAGCCAGTTCCACGTCAGCGTGAAACCCGGTAGCGGCATGCTGCGCAGCGCCAGAAGGGTAAGGGTTAGAGCGCCACCTGCAACGGCAGCCAGCAGCAGGAAGTTAACCAGGGTGGAACTCAGCCCGAACCACAGAGCGACGCCGGCCAGCAGTTTTGCGTCCCCTCCCCCCATCCACCCGGGGGCAAACATCGCCACTCCTGCGATGAGCAAGATCAGACCCGCGGCGAGGTGGTTAAGGACCGTCGGGGCGTCCAAACCGATGAGGAAAGCCACCAGCGGAAAGGCAAGAGCCAGCCCTCCTGTCAGCCAGTTCGGGATTTTCATCGTCAAGAGATCACTGGCGGCCGCATAGGCCATGAATGCCGGAAAGAACAAGAGAGCCGCGTGCGCCATACCGTTTCCTACTGCTTCTGTCCGACGGAGCCGAATTGGCTTCGACAGTTTGGTCTGAAGTTGGGAGAAAGTGCAATGTTGCAGGAATTAATCCATTATAGGTAGCGCATCGGTTGATCGGGCCCGGAGCTGTCAAAGCCCGCAACTGTTTAGCCAGACGCGATTGGCTGCAGAATTGATCCATGCGGCTCACGTATCGGCAATTCTCCCGTCAATTGACGAGAACCTCTCCGACTTATTCAGCGGCGCCTGGCCTGAGCGTGCACCATCCCTCAAGTCTTGATGATGAGTAAGCCAAGTCACCGTCTGGATCAGCTTTTGAGATCTGCTGCCCAACAATCCGTTTTATCTGAATATATTCCTTTTAGGCCGGAACCATCTCATCAGCAAACTTTCGTTGCCGGAAGGAGCATTCATGGCACGCCAGTGTCGGGTCCGGTGAATTGGCAACGGCGGGTAACTTCATGAACGAGGGCAACTGCCTTGGCAGCCCTAAAACGTCCAAGTCTTCCTTGCGGCATGGAGCAAGACCCGATCTACTCAAGGAGTATAAGCTTGTATCTTGTACAATGCACGATTAGCTGATTTTTAATTGAGAATGAGCAAGAACAATTGGACCCTGATGCCCGTCGTTTTTCACAAATCCCATTTTTTGAAGGCATCGGGCTAGACGGGGTTCTCAAGAGTAAAGCTTTGCAGCGTTGCCGGGTGGGATCCCTGTCGCTCAAGGCACGCTGACCAAAGCAACGGTGATAAGGAGCCAAGGGGGCAATGACGAGGGTGGGGCATAGAGCTGCGATCTGCAGTTGGGTGCTGCTGGTCGCAAGGATGGTAGGCCCCGCGATGGGCAACGAGGCCACTCCCGCACCCCCATCCCTCCCCTCCGTCTCGGCTGAGGTCCCACAGTCCAATTTGAATGCACTGCGCCTCGACGCCCGAGCCGACGTTCCGCCTGCCCGCCGCAAGTACCTGCCCATCATCCTGCGCGAGGCCGAAGCCAACAATCTTCCGGCTGAGATTGCGGATGCTGTCGTCCGCATTGAGAGTGCTTACAATCCGGCAGTGGTCGGTGATGTTGGCGAGATCGGGCTGATGCAGGTCCGCCCCGCGACAGCGGGCATGATGGGGTTTCGGGGTACAGCCGCCGAACTGGCCGATCCCGATACCAACATTCGCTACGGTGTCAGTTACTTGGCGCAGGCGTGGCGTTTGGCACAAGGTGACCTCTGTCGCACGCTGATGAAGTACAGAGCTGGTCACGGGGCAGAGTCGATGAGTGTTCTCAGCCTTGAGTACTGCCGAAGGGCTCGCCTCCATCTGGCTTCTCTCGGTTGGAACGGGAATGGAAAGATAGATCTCGGTTCCCTGCCCGCTCGCCCTCCGGCGTCGGCCGACCGCGACGAACAAGCGGCAAAGCAACCTCGAGTTCGTGCGGTTCTGTCTGCCAAACAAGTGGGCTCTGCCCGATCTGATCATCCGCTCCTGGTGGCGAGCCGGGCCCAGATCGCCCAAGCATGGCAGCGCGCTTCAGGGCAGGCCCGCAGTCAGGCGTTTTGGGCCGCCCACAGGGCCCGCACCATCGCGGTTCGGAAACACCTTGCGTCGCTGTCGGCATTGTAATCGAGCAGCAGCCAACAAGAGAGTGCGTTTGTCAGCAGATCCCGATGGCCTCCATCCCCTCATTTCGATCATCCAGAACCGACGGACAGACGGAGTTGGCACACTGACGCCAATACGTTGTTAGCGGAACGGCGGATGCGCTGCTCGCCTCGCCACTTCGTTTCGCGTCAGGCGGGTTCTCATGACGTTGGTGTCAGCTGCGCCTGATATGGGCGGGTTGATGGCGCTTGTGGCGGTTTGGCCCAGCCGAAGTTTATCGATAGGCCGGGGCACATTTCAGTGGAGGCACTGTGTCGCGGTTTGCACGCCTTCTGGGCGATTTGAGGTCAAGACACACCAGATGAGACCTCGCACCAGCAGCATCCGATAAAATGTGGTGCAATTTCCTTCATTCGCACTCCCTTCCCGAGCGGCGCCGTAGGCGAGCAAAAGCGCACGATCTGATGGGGCAGTTCCATCCTGCTTTACCAGCACTCCCGCTGTGGCATCCACCGTGGGATTTACTTGGCCAGGGAGGCCCCGCAGCTGGGGCGCGCCTTGGCACCATTTTGGCTGCGACCACGTGTTGGACCTGTGTAAGCTCCTGCGCGTTCCCGACCGAATGAACCTCTTGGTCAGCCCCGTTTCGGTCCGGACCATGCTCGGCCCTGACCTTGTCCTGGCTGACGAAAGGGACGCCACCCGCCCCGAAAGATTGTGTCCGGGCTCCCGTCCGAGCTCCGGTAAAGGGCCTGACGCGGGCAAAGAACTCCGATGCCGTCGCAGAACGCTGAGTCAACCAAGCGCCGGGAGCGGCCGACAGCACGATCTGAGGCCCTGCCTTTCGGACTAATCCCTGGCGACGGCGAACCTCAAAAGGTTTAGGCCCGGTCACCAAAGAGAAAGGAATTAATACTTTGTAAGCTTGGCCCATACCCCACCGGGAGTCGTAGGAAAGTGTTCTGAAAGTCGTTTCGACACTCCGATTTACTCGACTCTCCTTGGGGGAACTATGACGTTTGTGCGCGTCCACGTTTTAGCCGGTGCCGCCTTGCTCCTGGCTTGCTCGACAGCATCGGCGCAGGAAGGAGCGCCGAGGCAACAATGCGTACCTGATGTCGCTGATATCACACGCTATGCGCAGTGCCACCTGAGAGTGGTTCAAGGCCAAGAAGTCTGCCGGTGCGTGCGTCGTCCGCAGGTCAAGCGCAAAGGCGACCGTCAGTCCGACGTAGATACAGCCTTCACAGGCCTCCGCGGAAGCGCGGCCCCGACGCCCCGCGAGATTCTCGGCAATCTCGGAGCCATCGTGCCGCCCGCCCCACTCGACGAACAGAGCTGCCCGTATAGAGACGGCTGGTTCAATCCAGCGACCGGGCTTGCCAGTTGCACGAACTCCGGTGACGGCGGCCGTGATACGGCGAGCAACAATTCTGGTGGCGCCTCTGACGGTCGCTCGAGTGGCGGCCCCGCGGCAGGCGGCGGTTCAGGCAGCGGCGGAGGTAGCAAGGGTAGCTCTGGCGGTGGCGGAGCGACTGGCAGCAACACCGGCAGTGCCGGAGCCGGTACAGGCAGTGGCACCGCTGGCGGCAGTTCAGGTAGCAGCTCCGGTGGCAGCGCAGGCGGAACCGTAGGTGGGAATACTGGCAGCACGACCAGTGGCAATGCAGGCGACAGCTCCGGAGGGAACCCCAGCTCCAACACGGGCGGCAACTCCGGAGGAAGCACCGATGGAAATCCCGGCGGTAGCACTGCTGGTACCGGTGGCACGACAGGCGGCAGCACAGGGGGAAGCGGGCCTGGTAGCTCTACTGGTTCGGGAGGTCACGGTTGCGGTTGCGGCGGCCATGGCGGCTCAAGTGGCAATAACGGGGGCGGCCATGGTGGCGGATCCGGTGGCGCTCATGGCAACAACGGGCTCGGTAACGGAGGCGGCGACGGGAGCCCAAACGGCAGGGACGACAGCAGTCGCTGACGCGGAAATGCTGGTCCTCGCGACAAGGAGGGTTGGCAGGAGCTTTTGCTTCTCAATCGAGGGCGGCGGGCCTTGGGAGATCATCAAGGGATCGCAAGACCATCGCCGTTGCCGGTATGCCGGCCCTCATGGGCCGGCATTGCACGACGGCCGTGGTGGTTACTTGCCCTTGTGATCTCGGCTCGCTTCATGCGGACTGGACCAATTCTTTGAGACGAGTGTGCGCGTTGGGGTACAGTTAACCCGCCGCATTGCCTGAGGAACAGTAAGGCTGCTCTGGCGGCCACAGTCCTCATTAGAACCAGAGATATCCCCTTCCCCTCTGCGGGGGAGTGTATAGCATCAGTGGCAGGGAACGGAACATAACCAGAGGTCGTGAGGGCACATGCCGCTGTGGAAGTCCATGCAATATCGCATGTCGCTCATCTGGCGTGGCGAAATCGAGGTCGTGACCATTGAGCGGATCCTGCTCTCGGTGCTTCGAGCAGCATTCATTATAGGCAGCCTTGCCATCTTCTCCTCGACATTAGGACGACCGCTGATGACTGCATGGCAGCACGTAACCCAAGCACTCGCGAAAGCAGGGATCTGATTGCTTGCCCAAGTCGAATCTTGACGCAACACCAACGAAAATCTGCAATCTATAAGCGCTTCCGGGACGGGGCGGACCTTCCGCTCATCGATGGAAATCGCGACCTCACGCCCATTGCCCGGCAATGCGCCGAGCGGCTATCCATTCAATATGAGGCATTGCCCCTCTCTCGATAGTTCAGTGGGATGCAGTAGCGAGAAAGTGCGCCAAGCTTGATGATTGTCGTTCAAAGAGGTGCCGATGAAACAACGGTTCAGGCCGAAGTGCCGCGTGCACATCCCGCTCACCAGCGTGCTCCACAGCCGGGCGGTTCGGCAAATCCGAGCAGAGTATGTTTGCGCGCGACCCGTTATGTCGGTGCCCGAAAACACAATCCCTCGAAACCATAAACATCGCCCAGACTTTCCTTAAGGCGCACCAAGTGGACGCGCAGAGCCGTGCCACGCAGAAAGGCTCTTGTCTCAGGGCCTTTGAACAGCACGATCTCAAGTTGGGTGGGCAGCCGCTGCAGCAGGCCCAGAAAATCGCGCATGATCGCGTCACTGAATCCCACCGCCTCTAGAAACTCGAAGCTTCCATCTTGGAAGAACCGCACATTCGGACGGACAGACTTCAGAATGAACGATGTGCCGTCGCGCTCACCGCGCACGAACGCGCGCCCCAGTTCAGAGAATTGGGTATTGGCAAGGCGAGCAGTGTCGCCGAGTTGGAAACGGATCCGGCGAGCCTGACGTTCGCAGGTGAGGATCAGTAGCCCCTGCCGCGAGGGCTGACCGCCTGCATCGAACTGCTGCACTCTCGTACGCAGAAGCACGAAGTCGTCCGCGAGGCGCTCAAGCTGCCAGCCATCCTCCCCTGCCACGAAAGTTTGGGCTGCCGCTGGCTGCCCCAGCAGCAGACCGAGCAGACCGAGCAGACCGAGCACCTGTCGTTTCATCCACCGCCAGCCTTGGTATTGGTGCGGGATGGCATAGGGTAGATCCAGCTTGGACAGCCGGAAGCGAGAGAATCTTTGATCAGTGGTCGGTGCGGTGCAGGGGATCAGCGTCATGGTTCGAGAATGGAGGTTTGCCAGGAGAAGGCCCTTGCAAATACCGCCGCTTTGCGGAAGCTGTGAGAAGAACAATGGCCATAAAGAGCGTGAAGTCATACCGCGCCCGCGTAACGTGACCAGGGCTTTCAACCCGGGCACATTGAGAACCTACTGCATGATCGTGGCGATGAACAGTGAGCGTGCGTTAACCTCCCGTGTCTCCAGCCGGAGCGGCTCCCATGCTCAAGGCAATGGCAATCGGAACAACGCGGAGCCCGACCACGACAGAGCCTATTCTGGCAGAGGTAAAGAGCCTGTTTATTCCCGCGGCGTCGAATCGCCTGGCGCTCCACCTAAGGCGTACGCATTTTGAGCAATGGTCGGCAGGGTACCGGAAGACCTATTCTTCCGCGCCGCCTGTCACATCGGCTCTACAGGTTCATGGCAGTACTTTTCGGGCATGGCGCCTAAGCCAGCACAAGCGCCTCCGGAACAGCCGCGATGGGAGCGCCACAAAATCGGTGTTGGGCCGCGGTGGGCGATCGGAGCCTGGCGCAAGGTCAACCACTTCGCCTCCGATCGGCGTAGCCGCCGGAAACCACGGCAGGGCCAGACACGTTTGTGAATTGTCGGAAAGGATTGGGACAGCCATGAGAGGGTGTGGAGTAGCGGCTACGGCTGTGCTGTGGGGTCTTCTGGCTCCGAGCCCCCCCGCCGGGGCCAAGGAGCGACGCTTGTGGGTCGACCCTCCACCTCTCACTGCCCCCCTCGACACTCCCGCGACGATTCCCACGGAACCGGGACCTCAGCTCCAGGGGGCTGTTGGCCAGGATGGGGATGTCACGGGCTCCGTCGGGGTGTCGCCGGAGCCTTTCGCGGTCGAAACCCGAGCCCCCCTATACAGCGGCGCACCCTCGCATGCCTCCTGCACGACTAAAACCTATACCGTATTGTCGGGAGCGACGGTCCGCGTCCACGCCTGCAAATAAAATGGAACATGTGGCCGAGATGTGCGGAAGAGCCTTATCGGCTCAACTTATTTTGTTGAGTTCCTCTTAAAGGGATCTCTCAGGGAACCCGTGAGACCCGCTTGAGCATCCGATCTGGACCGCGAAACCGAGACGATCAGTGGCGGCCGGTGTCTCGCTCGCAAGGTCCCTTCGCGCCTTCGGCGCGGCAACTCCTTTGTTGTATCTTGGCACGCGAAAGCATCGGACATGAATTCGAACTCACGTCCGATGCTTCAAGGTTTTGATTCAGCGCGTCTTTTCGCGTAAAATCGGTTCCCACTTTTGCGTTCGATGCGCTAGGCCCGATGCGCCCCTAAGGAGCGTGAGTTCCCGAGATGAGGAGGAGCGCTTTCTAAAGCAGATGACCTCGGTCGTGCGCAGGTTCTCATATCTGCGTCTGCGTCTGCGTCTGCGCCAACGCGCGCCGGCAGGTGCGTGGTAGCCCACATCGCAGCCTGGGTGCGGTTGGCCGCACCGATCTTTCTCAAGATTGCCTTGATATGAACTTTGACAGTCGCTTCCGCGACATCGAACTTACGGGCAATGACCTTATTGGGCGCCCCCTGCATCAGACACTGCAGAATCTCGGCCTCCCGGGTTGAGAGCTTCCGGGCCCCTGGATCGGATAAGCCCAGCCCCGCCCGTGTCGCGCCTTGCCGCGGCTCCGGCTCAAGGTTGAGTGGGCTTCCTTCGAGGATTGCGGCAACGAAAGCTGTGGGGAGAACGAATTCTCCGAGCATAACCAACTCAAGCGATTTTATCAGAATGTCACGGCTGCTCGCGGAGGAACAGAACCCATCGACGCCGGCATCGCGCCCCTGTCGCAGGGAGCTGAGATCAAACGTGTCCGAAATCACGACAAGCCTCGCTGAAGAGTACTTGTCCTTCAGGCTTCGGACCGTCTCAGGCACTTGGCCTGAGGCGTCACCGGCATCAATGATGATCAAATCCGGAGTAGTCTCGATGCAGCAGCGTGGGAGCGAAACATCATCCGATGCGGTACCGGAAATCGCAAACCTTGTGTCGGCCAGGAGATGCTTCAGCCCGATTCCGGCCAATGGATTCCGACAAAACAGGATCGCGACGGTCTCCGGATCAGGGCCTACGAGCGCACCTGTGGTGGCGTCGGAGGCAATGGAAGTGATGGCTTGTGCTGACATTGACTTGCCCCTCGTGAGATAGATCGCTTACCCAAGCTTATCTTCCTACAGACTACGCAAGGAGCGGGCTTGATCAAGGGCTAGGCCAAGCAGCCTAAGTCGAAGTGAGTATGTTTTACTCCGTAAGAGCTACAAACAGGTAACGCTATCTTAAGCATTTGGGGTTGGGAGAGTGTCAAAACGGGACGGGCCCTATCGATTTCGGCGAAGTGATTTAGGAAAACCGGCTCGAAACTCATAGGCGCCTCATGCCGGAACGAGCCGACGATACGGATTTGCCGCCGTATGCCCCGGTCAGGGAGCCGAGAGCCACGATGACCCTCACGTCCCGAGTCCTTGGGGACTGCAGGAACCACAAGATCAACGGTCAAGGCTGCCACCACGCTCATCGGCAACTCTCGCGCCTGAGTTGAGCGGGTGTCCAAGGCGTCCTTTGAGGCGCGAGCAGCTATGAGCATGACAGTCTATCTGGTCTACATGTTTGGCCCCTATCGCGCGGGCGCATGTCCCAGTCGCGAGTGCAAAAGAGCTGATAGACCCTGGGCCGCTCGCGCCGGAGCTACTCGGCATCATTCTCAATTTGGCGCTCCGCGTAGCCGTCATCAGCGATGACCATGACTTCAAGCTGAATCGGCACGCAGCATCTCCCGGCCATTCCATTCAGATCGCATGCCGGCAACCGGCGAATGTTTACCAAGGCACTTTCTGCCGGGAGGAGCCTCAGCGCGCAGACTACGGGCGAGCGCGAAGGCTTCAGGCATGTTGCGTTACGTTTCGAGAAGACTGGCGGGAATTGCAGGTCACTCGTTATCCTTGCTCTGGGCGTCATTCCATTAAACCGGTCGGCACGATCTCGTGCATGCCGGAACACCCAGCCTACGGCACAGCGAGAACGCGGCTTAAAAACAGCAGGGCCGATGGCAGACAGCGATCGGTCCCGCCTTCCGGCATTCCAGTGCTGCTACGCGTCAGGCCGCGTCAGCGAGATCAACCGGCCCGGCTAGCGTTGCCACGGAGTAGAAGGCTTCCGCTAGATTTCTGCCGTGATGTTGATGAAGGAGAGAAATGGCATGGCGCGCATACAGGCGGAACTCGTCCTTGAGAGTTTCTGCCTCCTGTTCCCATATTCCTCCATCGTGGACAGCTTCATAGAAGGCATAAGCGACATGCTCAACCTGGTAGTTCATATTGCCCCCGCGTATGGCGTTCGTTGCTTTTGACTGATGATCTCGGCAATGAGAGTGCCAATTGAACTCCGCACCGAGCTAGTCTCATGTTTAGGGTTAACTCATCAGGTGGATGCAAGCTAAATGTCCGGCTGCCGATTTGGCTACGTTTCAAAAAGAACTACTCCTAAAGGGCTATCAACCGAGGTGGATCGTTTGTCTTTCAACGGGTGTGGATGCGCTGGCACTCCTGCCTCGTGCAATTTTGCACAATCTTATTGCCCCTGAACGAGCCGGAGGCTCTCGGGCGCTTCCGCTATGAGCTCCTCGAGAGCGATTGGTACCGTGTGCCCTGACCAGCCAGGGTCCGGCAATATTTTGTCAATCGCTACGTTTCCGGTCCACCGCATTCTGGACCTGTGAGTTTCGCGTGGGCGTCTGCCTTCGACCTGCACGGCCGACGCAAAGGTCGGGCCGCGGTAAGCACTGTCGGCATAAACGTCACCTGGGCTCCCGGTAGGGCTTCGCCGCCAACATGTCCGTTACAGGCTTTGACACGTGTGACCGTGAGACCCTCCCTCAGAAGCCATGTCGGCGTCAGTTGCCAAATGCGCCTTGGAGCCGCGAAGGACCTCGCGTCACCTGTGGCTGGCCCAAGCGGCCTCCTCATCCCAGTGACTGGTGGACGCGACCATGATCGCGTCCACCAGCGTGCCGGTCTTAATAGTAATGGCTTGAGGTTTGAGAGGCTGTTGAGCAATTATCTTTCTTTTCGCGTGAGACGGCGGAGCAGGATGCGGCTCATGGCCAGATAGAGCAGCATCTCGCCGGTCTCGACGAG
>JBOZRS010000015.1:0-1847 GCA_050789065.1 Microvirga sp. | reverse complement strand
GGCGGCCCTTCTGGCGCGGCTCTGCTCGGCGCTCGGGGTGTCGCTCTCGGTCTTCTTCGCGACCTCCAGCGAGGAGGCATCTCCGCTTGCCCGCCGTGCCGACCAGCCGGTCTGGCGCGATCCGGAAAGCGGCTATCTGCGCCGCGTCGTCTCGCCGGGCGGCACGGGTTCACGCGTCGACGTGGTCGAGGTCGAGTTTCCCGCCGGCGCCGAGGTGCGTTTTCCCGGCCAGCAGGCGAGCCGCAACCAGTCGCAGCATGTCTGGCTGTTCGAGGGCGAGATGGAACTCTCCGTCGGCGAGACGGTCCATCGCCTTCAGGCCGGCGACTGCCTCCACATGAATGTCGGCGACGTCCACGCCTTCCGCAACCCGACCGACAAACCCGCCCGCTATGCCGTGATCATCGATCTCGGCCATCGCTGAACCTCGACGGAGCCCCCATGACCGCCATCCGCCTGCTCGATGAATCCGAAGCGCTGAAAGCACTGCCCGATCTCTGCGAGGTGCTGGCCGATTGCGTCGAGGGCGGAGCCTCGCTCGGCTTCATGTCGCCCTATCGGCCCGACGATGCGCTTCCCTTCTGGCAGGGGGTGGCTGCGGCGGTCGGGCGTGGCGAGGTGTTGTTGGTCGTGGCCGAGGACGAGGCGGGCCGCGTGGTCGGAACCGTGCAGGTCGGCTTCGCTTCGAAACCCAACCAGCCGCACCGTGGCGACCTGATGAAGCTGCTGGTGCATCGAAGCGCGCGCGGGCTCGGGCTCTCCCGTCTCCTGATGGAGGCGGCGGAAAAGGAGGCAAAGGCCAGGGGCCGGTGGCTGCTCGTCCTCGACACGGCGACGGGCTCGCCCGCCGAGGCGATCTACGAACGGTTCGGCTGGCAGCGCACCGGTGTCGTGCCGGACTATGCGCTCTTTCCCGACGGAAGCTATTGCTCCACGACGATCTTCTGGAAGCGTCTGGCGTAGGATTGCACCCGGCGCTTGTGCCAAAAATGGTCCGATTCCCCAGGCCCCGGATGGCTTCCGTGCCGCTGCGGGCATGATAGTGTCGGCCAGCCTGTCGAGGCTGGTTCACTGGGGGTTTCATGTCCGTATCATTCGTTTTCCGCCCGGCCGCCCGCCGGGGCATCCGTCTTGCGGCCCTTGCCGCTGTCTACGCCATGGCGGCGCCCGCCTTTTCCGCCGACGTCACCTTCGTGATGCGCAACGAGCATCCGAACGCCGTCGAGGTCGAGCTCTACAGCCAGGATCGCGACCATGTCTGGCCGGGCGGCAATGAAGTCTATTATCTCGATGATGGAGAGACCAAGCAGATCCCGCTGTCCTGCAATGAGGGCGAGCAGATCTGCTACGGCGCATGGGTTTCGGGCGACAAGGGCACCTATTGGGGCACGGGGCCCGACAATGGCGAAACCTGCGAGGACTGCTGCTACACCTGCGAGGGCGGCGAGACCGAGGAAATCAATCTCGTCGAATAATGCGCCGTACCCTTCGCGGAATTTCCTGGTCATTTGACCAGATTTTCCGCCGGACGATCTTGCGAAGCCGCCGGGCCTGACGCTAACCTTCCCCGACACGATAACGGGGAAGGCCTGAACCATGCGCGTATTCTATTCCGAAGACCACAAGCTCAGGGACGCCAAGACCGAGCTGCACGGCGGCATTCTGGTCAAGCCGTTCGAGGGGCCGTTCCGGGCCGAATGGATCCTCGCCGCCGTGAAGGAGGAAGGGTTTTCCGACGTCGTGGCGCCGGAGCGGCATGGGCTGGAAACGGCGCTCAAGGTTCATGGCGCCGACTATCTCGAATTCCTGCGCACCTGCTGGGATCGCTGGAGTGCGGCCGGTTATCC
>JBOZRS010000120.1:0-5935 GCA_050789065.1 Microvirga sp. | reverse complement strand
GCCGATCGCCATGGAGGAGAAGCTGCGCTTCGCCATCCGTGAGGGCGGCCGTACCGTCGGCGCCGGCGTCGTCGCCGCCGTCATGGACTAATCGAGATCCAGGTGGCGGCTCGCCGCCACCTGTCGACCGCCGGAGGAGTGTAGCTCAATCGGCTAGAGCACCGGTCTCCAAAACCGGGGGTTGGGGGTTCGAGTCCCTCCACTCCTGCCAGCGGGTCGACAAGTGAGGCGTTTTCCGATAGAGAGCGCCCCAGAGATGGTTTAAACAGGTGGCGCGAGGCTCGAAAAGCAGCCTCGCGCCCCTTCAATTTGGGCTGGAAGCTGCCCTAGAGGACGTTCGCGGCCGCCCCCGGGCCATGCGGACGCAGGAAAATGGCGAAGACGAACCCGTTCGATTTCATACAGCAGGTCCGGTCGGAAGCCGCGAAGGTGACCTGGCCGACGCGCAAGGAGACCATGATCACGACCGCCATGGTGTTCGTGATGGTCGTGCTTGCGAGCGTGTTCTTCCTGGTCGTGGATCAGGCGATGGGCTGGGCCGTTCGCTCCGTGATCCTCGGATTCGGCGGTTAAGGGACGGATGTGACATGACGAAGCGTTGGTACATCGTCCACGCCTACTCGAATTTCGAGAACAAGGTGGCTCAGTCGATCAAGGACCAGGCCGCGCAGCGCGGCCTCGAGGACAAGTTCGACGAGGTCATGGTGCCGACCGAGAAGGTCGTCGAGGTGCGCCGCGGCCGCAAGGTCGATACGGAACGCAAGTTCTTCCCGGGCTACGTCCTGGTGAAGTGCGACCTGACCGACGAGGTCTATCACCTCATCAAGAATACCCCGAAGGTGACGGGCTTCCTGGGCGCCGACAAATCCAAGCCGGTTCCGATCCCGGACCGTGAGGCCGAGCGGATCAAGGGCCAGGTGGCCGAGGGCGTGGAGCATCCCAAGCCTTCCATGAGCTTCGAGATCGGCGAGCAGGTCCGCGTGTCGGACGGCCCCTTCGCCTCGTTCAACGGCGTCGTCGAGGAAGTCGACGAGGCTCGGGCCCGCCTCAAGGTGGCGGTGTCCATCTTCGGCCGCGCCACGCCGGTCGAGCTCGAATACGGTCAGGTCGAGAAGATCTGACCGGTGGAGGCGATGCCGTAAGGCGTTGCGTCCGGGGCTCCTCAGGGAGCCTTCATCCGCGGGAGGTCCGCTCGGTCGCCAGCCGGGCATCGCAGGACTGCACCGCGACCTGCAACCATCATTCCGTTCGGTTGGCTCCGGGCGGGTGATCCATTGGAGAGCAGTCCCATGGCAAAGAAAATCTCGGGCTACGTTAAGCTCCAAGTGCCCGCCGGCGCGGCGAATCCGTCGCCGCCGATCGGTCCGGCGCTCGGTCAGCGCGGCCTGAACATCATGGAATTCTGCAAGGCCTTCAACGCGAAGACCTCGCAGATGGAGAAGGGCACCCCTATCCCGGTGATCATCACCGCGTATCAGGACCGTTCCTTCACCTTCGAAATGAAGCAGCCCCCGGTCTCGTACTTCCTCAAGAAGGCCGCGAAGATCGACAAGGGTTCGCAGACCCCCGGCAAGGGCGGAACCGTTGGCCGCGTCACCCGCGACCAGATCCGCGAGATCGCCGAGAAGAAGATGGCCGATCTCAACTGCGACACCGTTGAATCCGCCATGGCCATGATCGAGGGCTCCGCGCGCTCGATGGGCATGGAAGTGGCGTAAGGAGGGCATGATGGCTGCTAATGAAGGTAAGCGCATCCGCGCCGCCCGCGAGGGCATCGATGCCGCCAAGCTTTACCCGATCCAGGACGCGGTGAAGCTGATCAAGGAACGCGCCAAGGCGAAGTTCGACGAGACCATCGAGATCTCGATGAATCTCGGCGTCGATCCCCGCCACGCCGACCAGATGGTCCGCGGCGTCTGCAACCTGCCGAACGGCTCGGGCCGTACGGTCCGGGTCGCCGTCTTTGCCCGTGGGGCCAAGGCCGACGAGGCCAAGGCTGCCGGTGCCGATGTGGTGGGCGCCGAGGATCTCTTCGAGACCGTCAATGGCGGCACGATCGACTTCGATCGCTGCATCGCCACCCCGGACATGATGCCGCTCGTCGGCCGTCTCGGTAAGGTTCTGGGCCCGCGCGGCCTGATGCCGAACCCGAAGGTCGGAACGGTCACCATGGATGTGAAGGGCGCTGTCGAGGCCGCCAAGGGCGGTGCCGTCGAGTTCCGCGTCGAGAAGGCCGGTATCGTCCACGCCGGCATCGGCAAGGCCTCCTTCGACGAGGGCAAGCTGGTCGAGAACATCAAGGCTTTCGCCGATGCGGTCTCGAAGGCGAAGCCCACGGGCGCCAAGGGTACCTACATCCAGCGCGTCGCGATCTCCTCGACGATGGGTCCGGGTGTGAAGGTCGACCCTGCATCGGTCATCAACGGCTGATCAGGCTCTGGCGAGAAGCTCAAGGCCCGGCGCTCGTCGCCGGGCTTTTCGTTTTAGAGGCTTATCGTCTAGAGGCTTATCGTCTAGAGGCTTGGCGGCTGACGAGCAGGGGCGGGGGCAAGGCGGTCATGTTGAAACGCCGTTACGTAAATTCTGCGAGCCCGCCTGCAAAAACCTCTTGGCTTTTTAACCCGAAAGGCGTATGAGAGCACGTTGAGTTTCCAACATATGCCGGGGCTCCGCTTTTGCGCGGGCCTTTGGCTGCGAATCCGCTCCGGAGACGGGGCGGTGACAAGCCGGCGAGCCAAAGGGCAACCTCTGGCGCGTTCCGGCTATGTCCTGTCCGAGACTGCAGGCGCTGGTCCGTCCAGCTTAATTCGAGAGGGCCTGCATAGACGGGGAAGCCGAATTTGACGCCTGTCAACGCAGGCGAAGGGTATCGGTTCGAACCATCTCACCCGGTGCGCCTCAAAGGCGTGATTTGGGGGACAGGGCTTGCGAGAGCGTCGTTCAGGATGCCTCGGGCGCAAGCCTCGGGCCTTGAACGACAGGTGCAACCGGCGGAAATATCCGCCAACCGGAGAGAGCCCAGTGGAAAGAGCAGCAAAGCGCGAGCTCGTCTCGACTCTCAACGACGTGTTCTCCAGCACGAGCGTTGTCGTCGTCGCCCACTATGCTGGCCTCACGGTCGCCGACATGCAGAAGCTGCGTTCGCAGATGAAGCAGGCTGGCGCCACCGTGAAGGTCGCGAAGAACCGCCTCGCCCAAATCGCTCTCGAAGGCACGGACGTCGCGTCCATCTCGGGCCTCATGAAAGGTCCGACCCTGATCGCTTATTCGAGCGATCCGGTCGCGGCGCCCAAGGTCGCTGTTGATTTCGCCAAGGGGAACGACAAGCTCGTGATCCTCGGCGGCGCAATGGGCACGACCGCTCTGAACGTGGACGGAGTGAAGGCGCTTGCCACCCTTCCGTCCCTTGATGAACTGCGCGCCAAGCTGGTCGGCCTTGTCCAGGCCCCGGCCACTAAGATCGCTCAGCTCAGCACCGCGCCGGCGGCGAAGCTCGCCCGCGTGTTCGGAGCCTATGCCAAGACAGGCGAAGCGGCGTGAGGCCGTAACCTCAACCATCAAACTGTTCGAACCGAACTTAAGGATCTAAAAATGGCTGATCTTGCCAAGCTCGTTGACGATCTTTCGTCGCTGACCGTTCTCGAAGCCGCCGAGCTCGCGAAGATGCTCGAGGACAAGTGGGGCGTTTCCGCTGCCGCGGCTGTTGCCGTTGCGGCTGCTCCCGGCGCCGCCGCTGCGGCTCCGGTCGAGGAGAAGACCGAGTTCACGGTCGTTCTCGCTTCGGCCGGCGACAAGAAGATCGAGGTCATCAAGGAAGTCCGTGGCATCACGGGCCTGGGCCTGAAGGAAGCTAAGGACCTCGTCGAAGGCGCGCCGAAGCCCGTTAAGGAAGGCGTTGCCAAGGACGAAGCCGAGAAGATCAAGGCGACCCTCGAGAAGGTCGGCGCCAAGGTCGAGCTCAAGTAATTTTGCGGCCGCAGGGCCGCAGGGTTACCCCCGAGCGATCGGGGCTCTGAAAACACACGGTCCCAGGCAGTTTTGCTTGGGGCCGTTGTGTCGTCGAAGAGGACCAGCTTTTCGGCGACGCTCTGAAAGGAGCTGAAAAGCTCCGAAATTCATGCGGTTAGCCGACGGTGTCGCATCCGTCGGGCGGCTGATCGAGGATCCCGGAAGGGCAGGGATCCTCGATCAGCCGTATAGAGGAACGAGGTCCAGATGGCCAATACACTGATCGGCCGGAAGCGCATTCGCAAGTTCTTCGGGAAAATCAAGGAAGTGGCGGAGATGCCGAACCTCATCGAGGTTCAAAAGGCGTCCTACGACCAGTTCCTGATGGTCGAAGAGCCAAAGGGCGGCCGGCCGGAAGAGGGCTTGCAAGCTGTCTTCAAATCGGTTTTTCCGATTTCGGACTTTTCGAATACTGCACTGCTCGAATTCGTGAAGTACACCTTCGAGCCGCCGAAATACGACGTGGACGAATGCCGCCAGCGCGGCATGACCTTTGCTGCGCCCCTCAAGGTGACGCTGCGCCTCATCGTGTTCGATGTGGATCCGGACACCGGCGCCCGCTCCGTGAAGGACATCAAGGAGCAGGACGTCTACATGGGCGACATGCCGCTCATGACCGACAACGGCACCTTCATCGTCAACGGCACCGAGCGCGTCATCGTCTCCCAGATGCATCGTTCGCCCGGCGTGTTCTTCGACCACGACAAGGGCAAGACGCATTCCTCGGGCAAGCTGCTTTTCGCCGCTCGCATCATCCCGTACCGCGGTTCCTGGCTCGACATCGAGTTCGACGCCAAGGACATCGTCTACGCCCGCATCGACCGCAAGCGTAAGATCCCCGTCACGTCCCTGCTCTACGCCCTGGGGCTCGACGGCGAGGAGATCCTCAACACGTTCTTCAACCGCGTCGTCTACACGCGGAACAAGGACACCTGGAGCGTTCCCTTCGACGCCGAGCGCATGAAGGGCTTCAAGGCCTCCGTCGACCTCATCGACGCGAAGACCGGCGAAGTGGTGCTCGAGGCCGGCAAGAAGCTGACCGCGCGCGCCGCCCGCCAGCTCGCCGAGAAGGGCCTCCAGAACCTGCGCGCCACGGACGAGGATCTGTACGGCCAGTACATCGCGGAAGACCTTGTCAACCCCTCCAGCGGCGAGATCTACGCCGAGGCCGGCGACGAGATCAGCGAGAAGCTCCTGAAGGGCCTCGAGGACGCCGGATTCACCGAGATCCCCGTTCTGGACATCGACCACGTCACGGTCGGTCCCTACATCCGCAACACGCTCGCCATCGACAAGGCCTCCTCCCGCGAGGACGCCCTGTTCGACATCTACCGCGTCATGCGTCCGGGCGAGCCGCCGATCCTCGAGACGGCGGAAGCCATGTTCAACTCGCTGTTCTTCGATGCCGAGCGCTACGACCTCTCGGCCGTCGGTCGCGTGAAGATGAACATGCGCCTCGATCTCGACGCCGAGGACACCGTGCGGACCCTGCGCCGTGAGGACATCCTCGCGGTCACGAAGGCGCTCGTCGACCTGCGCGACGGCAAGGGCGAGATCGACGACATCGACCACCTCGGCAACCGCCGCGTCCGGTCGGTCGGCGAGCTCATGGAGAACCAGTACCGCCTGGGCCTCCTGCGCATGGAGCGCGCGATCAAGGAGCGCATGTCGTCCGTCGATATCGACACCGTCATGCCGCAGGACCTGATCAACGCGAAGCCTGCCGCCGCCGCCGTCCGCGAGTTCTTCGGCTCGTCGCAGCTCTCGCAGTTCATGGACCAGACCAACCCGCTCTCCGAGGTCACGCACAAGCGTCGCCTCTCGGCCCTCGGCCCGGGCGGTCTGACCCGCGAGCGCGCCGGCTTCGAGGTGCGCGACGTGCACCCGACGCATTACGGCCGCATCTGCCCGATCGAGACGCCGGAAG
>JBOZRS010000119.1:0-21246 GCA_050789065.1 Microvirga sp. | reverse complement strand
TGTGGACGTTCAGCTGATGGACATAGCCGTCGCTGGGCGCACGGATGTCGATGCGCTTCAGCTGATCCTCGGCTGCCACGCGCCGCTCGGTGTATTCCGCGATCTTGGCCTGGATGTCGCGCAGCTCCTGCATCGCTTCCGCACGCATTTGCTCGTCGATCTGGATCATCTGGAAGGACGTCTCGGCGATGCGGCCCTCGGCCTGAGCGACGGCCGCGACCAGCTGGCCGCGCTGGCCTTCGATGCTGGCGGCGTCACGCTCGAGAGCGTTGAGGCGCGGGAGCTGCACGAGGTTCTTCTGATAGAGCTCGCGAACGCCCTTCAGCTCCTCGGTGATCAGCTGGGCCTCGCGGGCCTTGGATTCCTGCTGAGCCTTGAGCCCCGAGATCTCGTCCTGGGACTGGGAGATGCGCTTCCTGAGCTGATCCTTCTGCGCCTCGCGGGTCGCGCGCCGCGCTTCGAACAGAGTGCGTTCGGAGTTCACGATCTTCTGGACCGCGGCCTCGTCGAGACGGTTGGCGAACTCGGCCGGGGTCTTGACCTCGGCAGCTCCGTCGCGCTCGGCCTCGAGACGCGCCTGACGGCCGAGGAATTCATCGAGCTGCTTCGACACGACCTGAAGATTGGCGCGGGTCGTGGTCTCGTCCAGACGGATCAGGAGATCGCCCGCGGAGACCCGGTCGCCCTCCTGCACCTTCAGCTCGCCGACGATGCCGCCGGTGGCGTGCTGGATCTTCTTGACGCTGGTATCCACCACGAACTGGCCGCCGGCCACGACGGCGCCGGACAGGGTGGCCGTCGCGGCCCAGAGGCCGATCGTGCCGGCGAACAGGGCGATCATCGCCATCCCGGCGATACCCGATTGCCGCAGCACCTGCTGGTGGACGGACGGCTTCTTCTCTTGCGATTGAATGACCAACATTTAACCAACCTCCCGCAGGGTCGCGGCCGGGGCGGCGGCTGCCTGCTGCGGTCGCACCGGAACCGGTGCCGCACTGCGTTTCATGACGGACTGGAGGACCTCGTCCCGCGGGCCCATCGCCTTGATGCGGCCCTCCTCCATGATGGCGACCTGATCCACCTGGCCGAGGGCGGCCGGGCGGTGCGTGATCACGACGACGATGCCGCCGCGCTGCCGCACCGAGAAGATCGCCTGGTTCAGGGCCTCGTCGCCGGCGCCGTCGAGGCTGGCATTCGGCTCGTCGAGGACGACCAGGAACGGATTGCCGTAAAGGGCGCGGGCAAGCGCGACGCGCTGGCGCTGACCGCCCGACAGGGACGCCCCGCCTTCGCCGATGCGCGTGTCGTACCCATCGTGGAAATTGAGGATGAGCTCATGCGCCCCGGCCATCTTGGCGGCGGAGATGACGTCTTCCGCCTTGGCGTCCGGCTGGAAGCGGGAGATGTTCTCCGCGATCGTGCCTTCGAAGAGCTCCACGTCCTGCGGCAGGTAGCCGACATGGCGCCCGAGGGCATCCGGCTCCCACTGGTCGAGCGCGGCGCCGTCGAGGCGGATGTCGCCGCGCATGGTCGACCACACGCCGACGAGGGCACGGGCGAGGGTGGACTTGCCGGAAGCGCTGGGACCGATGAGGCCGAGGCCCTGCCCGGCCTTGAGCTGCAGGGAGGCGGCCTGGACGATCGGGTTCTGGACGCCCGGAGCGCCCACATAGACCTCCTCGACCGACAGGGTGGTCTTGGGGGCCGGCAGGGGCATGCGCTGGCCCTGGGCCGGCACGATGGACATGATGTGCTGCAGGCGGCGGTAGGCCTGACGGGAGGCCGTGAATCCCTTCCAGTGAGCCACCGCGATTTCGATGGGCGCAAGGGCCCGGGACATCATGATCGAGGCGGCGATCATGAGGCCGCCCGACATCTGCCCCTGGATCACCAGGTAGGCGCCGAGGCCCAGGATGCCCGACTGGAGCACCATGCGGAAGACCTTGGCGAAGGCGCTGATGCCGGAGGTGGTCTCGCTGGCCGACAGGCCGTCGTTGACGTGGCGGACATGCACCTCGTTGTAGCGCCGGGCCAGGAAGTCGCGCATGCCGAGAGCCCGGATGGCCTCCGCGTTGCGACGGCTGCTTTCCGCGAGGGCGTGGCGCTCGGCGCCGCTCTTCGTCACCTCGTAGGACGGCGCCTTGCTCTTGTGGTCCGTGAAGATCGTCAGGATGATGATGAAGATGCCGCCCACGACCGACATGATGCCGAGCCAGGGGTGGATCATGAAGCAGCCCAGGAGGAAGATCGGCATGAACGGCATGTCGAACAGGGCCGTCGGGCCCAGGCTCGACAGGAAGCTGCGGATCGTATCGAGATCCCGGATCGGCTGCATGCTCTCGGTCGCCTTGGCGCCCTTGAGCGGCATGGTGGAGACGAGATCGAACACGCGGGCCGACAATTGCTCGTCGAAGCGGGCTCCGATCCGCGCCAGCATCCGGCCGCGCAGCATGTCGAGGCCGCCGGAGAGCGCATAGGCCGCCAGCGTGATCAGCGAGAGGCCGACCAGCGTCGCGACGCTCCGGCTCGACAGCACCCGGTCATAGACCTGGAGCATGTAGAGCGAACCCGTGAGGGCCAGAAGGTTGACGACCGCCGAGAACACGGCAACGCCCGTGAAAGAGGGGAAGCACACCTTCAGAGCGTCATGGACCTCCGTGCTGTCTTCCCGATGCCTCGATGCCTGCTTCATGTCTTCTTTCCATAGGCGGACCAGTCGCCCGGCGCGCACCTTACGTTAGCAGTGACACCGTGCCAGCTTATTATCCTAGCACGACGTTCGCCGCCTTGCGACGGCTCTGATGGCTGGCTTGGGACCGTGTGGGCGTGCCAGCACGCTGGAAAACAGCGACTGAGCTTCTTGCAGCCCACGACGAATCTGAGGAGCCCCCATAGTTGGCGCTTTCCGTTACGCCAGGTTTTTGTAACCCTATACCATGTAGCTATGTCAACTAAAACTCGTGGCAACAATACGACGTTCTTTGTTCCCCCCTTTGTTCGGGGAGCACTTGAACACAGTCACAAGTTGAAAGCGTAACTCTTTGGTAAAGTTTTATGGTTAATTCCAAGTGACCCAGAAATGAGGTCTCATTATGAACGTGGCAAGCGCTTCCCGAGAACAAACCGGCGTTCAAGGCCAGGCTGCTGAATCATCGTCGGGGGTCAAGGAGGCCGCCGGCCCCCTCCGGATCGATCCTGAAGCAAGCGCGGCGCTCGCCCGGGCGATCACGAGTGCGAAGCAGGGCGTGAGACCCGGAATGGCCCCCTCCAAGGAAGCGGATGGCGACGCACGCGAAGCCTCCGCGAAGGCGCCGGGCCCAACGGTCTCCCCGTTCCGTCCGATGGCCCAGGCCGCCGTCGCCGTGCTCCTGATCGGGGCCGGCTGGTCCGCCTCCTATCTGGGAACCCTCGCCAACCGGGACGCCATCCATCGTCTCGAGAGCGAGACGGCGCGCAGCCAGGAAATCCTCGCCCGGCTGAGCCAGGATCTGAACGCGCTCAAAGGGACCGTGGCGGCCTTCACGGATGTGGAGCAGACCGCGTCCGTGACGTCGGCGGCGGACCAGAGCAAGCTCATGCAGCAGGTCGAGCGCCTCGCCGCGGCGGCCCAGGCTCCGGGCGCGAGGTTTACCTTGATCGAGACCAGGCTCGACCGGATGCAGGAGCAGATCATGGCGTCCCTTGCAGGCCTGGCCGCGAAGCCGCCCGCGCCCACTCCGGCTCCTGCGCCTGTCCCTGCCGCCGCTCCCGCCCCCGTTCCCGCCGTCACGGAGGCGGTCGCCCGTGAGAGCGCCCCGCCCGCGAAATCCATCAAGGCGGAACCGGTCGAGGGCTGGGTCCTGCGGGAGGTCTATGACGGCGCAGCCCTCGTCGAGGGCCGGAACGGACGCCTCTACGAGGTCGCGCCCGGAGGCGCCATTCCCGGGGTGGGACGCGTCGAGGCCATCGAGCGCCGCGGCAAGGCCTGGGTGGTCCAGACCGACAAGGGCGTCATCGGGGCCTATCGCTGAGCGGATGGCCGCGGGGCCTCAGCGCGGAACGAGACCCCGCAATCCGTAGACGAGCGCCGCGAAGACCACGAGGCTCGCCACGTAGAGAGCCACGAACCAGAGGAGGCGCCTGAGGCGCCCCTCCGGGGGACGGTGCGATCCGGCCTCCATCAGTGGTACCCGTAGCCCCCGCCTCCGATCTCCTCCGCCACCTTGCCGCGGAAGACGTAATAGGCGTAGGCTGTGTAGATGAAGGTGATCGGCAGCACGATCGCAAAGCCGACCAGGGCGAAGAGCTGGGAATTCACCGTGTTGGCCGTATCCCAGATCGTGAGGTTCGGCGGCACGTTGTAGGGGAAGAGGCTGACGCCGAGTCCGAGATAGCCGAGCAGGAAGAGCGCGATCGCCAGGAAGAACGGCCTGTAGTGCCGCCCCTCCTCCAGGTCGCGGAACAGCCGGTAGGCCGTGTAGGCAGTCACCAGCGGAATCGGCGCCAGGAAGGCGATGTTGGGCCAGACGAACCAGCGCGTCTCGATCTGCCGGCCGAGGAACGGCACCCAGACCGACACGACCGCCATGGCCACGATGGTCAGGGCCAGGAAGCGCACCGACATGCGGCGGGCCCAGATCTCGAGCTCGCCCGTGGTCTTCATCACGCACCAGGTCGCGCCGAGAAGCCCGTAGCCGAAGATCAGGCCGAGGCCGGTGGCGACGCTGAAGGGCGTCAGGAAGTCGAAGGTGCCGCCGGTGAACTGCCGCCCGTCATTGGCGAAGCCCTGCACGAAGCTGCCCAGCACCATTCCCTGGAAGAAGGTCGCCAGCAGGGAGCCGAAGAAGAAGGCATTGTCCCAGAGAAACTTCGAGCGGTCCGCCTTGAAGCGGAACTCGAAGGCGACGCCGCGGAAGATGAGGGCGATCAGCATGAGGATGATGGGCAGGTAGAGCGCCGGCATGAGGATCGCGTAGGCGACGTGGAAGACGGCGAAGAGGCCGCCGCCGCCGAGAATGAGCCAGGTCTCGTTGCCGTCCCAGATCGGCGCGACCGAGAACATCATCCGGTCGCGCCAGTTCTCGCTCCCCGCCGCCTTGAAGAGAATGCCGACCCCGAGATCGAAGCCGTCGACGATCACGTACATGGCGACGGCCACCGCGATCAGCCCCGCCCAGATCAGCGGCAGCCAGAAGGCGAGGCCTTCGTGTTCCATTCCGAAACCGAACATGACGCAGGCCTCCTATTCCGCCGGCTGGGCTCTGTGGCCCGGCGCACCTTCCAGCCCCTCGTCCGGCACCGAGAACGGGCGCTTGGGCTTCTTGCCCAGATCCTCGCCGCGGATGTCCTCGACGGGATCCGGCCCGCGCCGCAGGAGCTTGGCGAGATAGTAGGAGCCGAAGCCGAAGATGAAGGCGTAGACGACCACGAAGATCGCGAGCGAAGCTTTCACCGCCCCGGCCGCCACGGGAGACACGGCATCCGCCGTGCGCAGGAGGCCGTAGACCACGAAGGGCTGGCGGCCGATCTCGGCGGTGAACCAGCCGAACAGCACGGCCCCGAAGCCCGAGGGCGTCATGATCATCGCGGCCGTGAGAAACAGCCTGCTGGAGAAGAGCGTCCGCTTCAGGCGCAGATACAGGCTCCAGGCGGCCAGGCCCAGCATGGCGAAGCCGAGGCCCACCATGATGCGGAAGGAGAAGAAGACCGGCAGGACCGGAGGCCTGTTCTCGGGCGGCGCATCCTTCAATCCCGGCACGACGCCGTGGAACGCATGGGTCAGAACCCAGCTTCCGATTTTCGGAATGCCGATCTCGTAATGGTTCGTCTCCGCCTCCTGGTCCGGGATGGCGAAGAGGCGAAGCGGCATGTTGGCCTGCGTCTCCCAGTTGCCCTCGATGGCGGCGAGCTTGGTCGGCTGGTATTTCAGCACGCCGAGGCCGTGGAGATCGCCGATGACGATTTGAATCGGCACGAAGATCGTGGCGAACCAGAGCGCCATGGACATGGAGCGCCGCGCGCCCGCGAGCTTGGCCTCGGGCGCATCGTGCGGATGGCGCAGCAGCATCCAGGCGGACATGCCCGCCACCGCGAAGGCGGTCGTCAGATAGGCGGCCAGCACCATATGCGCGTAGCGCAGGGGGAAGGACGGATTGAAGACGATCTTGAACCAGTCGACCGGCACCGCCTTGCCGTTCTCGATGGCGAAGCCGTCCGGCGTCTGCATCCAGGAATTGGCCGAGAGGATCCAGAACGCGGAGATCAGCGTGCCGAGCGCCACCATGCAGGTGGCGAAGAAATGCAGGCGGTCGCCGACGCGCTCCCAGCCGAAGAGCATGATGCCGAGAAACGCCGCCTCCAGGAAGAAGGCCGTGATGACCTCGTAGGCGATGACGGGTCCGAGCACGTTGCCCGTGAATTCGGAGAAGCGCGACCAGTTCGTGCCGAACTGGTAGCTCATCACGATGCCGGACACGACGCCCAGCCCGAAGGATACCGCGAAAACCTTCACCCAGAAGCGGAAGAGCGTGCGGTAGAGCGGATTGCCCGTGCGCAGCCAGTTGAATTCGAGCGCCGCGAGCCAGCTGGCGAGCCCGATGGTGAAGGCCGGAAAGATGATGTGGAAGGCGATCGTGAACGCGAACTGGATGCGCGAGAGCATCAGGGCATCGAATTCCATTTCCGCTTCCCTTCTGACATTCACCGCTCCTTTTAGGGCGGCGCGAGGCCGGGACCAGAGGCCCGGTCCGTCAGTGGGTTGGCGAACCGGGAATCCATTCCTGCGCAAGAGGGCGCCAGCCCGTGCCGAGGCGCTGCAAGGCTTCGAGCTCGATCGGATCGTGGCTGCAGAAGATCCGCACGTTGCTGCGGGCGTCGTTTGCAAGATCCCGCAGCCTCTCCTGATTGTGAAGACGCAGCGGCCGGTTCTCTTCCATCAGCCGCTGATAGGCGGCAAGGCCCGGCGTGCAGCGGGGCTCGTCATCCATCTCGTGACGGTAGAAATAGGCGTCGCCCGCATTGAGGAGCCAGCCGTCCGGCGTGTCGACGGCGATTCCGGCATGGCCCATCGTGTGCCCCGGCAGCGGGACCATCAGGATCTCGGGCGGCAACCCATCGAGATCGCGCACGGCGTCGAACCCGAACCAGCGCTCCCCGTGCGGACCGTAGAAGCGCCAGTCGCGCACCCCGTCCCATTGTTCCGGCCGGTAGCGGCGCCGGTGAATGAAACCCTGCCGCACCTCGGCCTCCTCCGCCTCGGCCCGGAGGACGTGGACCGACGCCCAGGGGAAATCCTCCAACCCGCCCGCATGATCGAAGTCGAGATGGGTCAACACGATGTGGCGCACGTCGCGCGGGGAGAACCCGAGACGCTTCACCTCCGCGAGAGCCGTGTAGCGATGCTCCAGCTGGATCCGGTTGACGTTGACGAAGAGCGGGCTCAACCGCTCATAGGGATTTTCGACGTCCTGCGAACCAAAGCCCGTATCGACCAGGACGAGGCCGCTGCCGTCGGTCTCGACCAGCAGGCAATGGCACACCAGATGGCCGGTCGCCCCGCGGCTCACGCCATCCCAGAGCCTGCCCCCGATGGGGCACATGCAGCCGCAATTGAGATGGTGAATGCGCATGACGGTCCTCGATCTTCGGGGCAGGTCAGGCCTTAACGCCGGAATCGAGGACAATGTTCGGGGTCTCAGGCCCGCATCTCCGCATGCCCTCCGCCGGCGGCCGCGCGACGGCGCTGCCTGGGCCTGGATGTCGGCTCCGTCTTTTTCTCGATGTCGCGCGAGAGCCGCTCCTGCAGGAGCGTCAGAACCGCCGCCTCCTCGGGCTTGAGCTCGGGCAGATCCTCGCGCAGCTCCGCCTCGACCTCGCTCTTGATCTCGAGCATCAGCGCGCCGTCGAGATAGCAGGAGAACACCTCGGGATGCACGTAGCACTTGCGGCAGATCGTCGGCGTGTTGCCGAGCCGCGCCGACACTTTTTCGATGGCGGACCGGATGTTCTTCTTGGCCTTGACCTCGCTGTCGAACGCTTCGAATTCGGACAGCGCCATGGCGGCGAGCACCGTTCCGGCCCAGGTGCGGAAATCCTTGGCCGTGATGTCGCGGCCCGTGATTTCCTTCAGGTACGCGTTCACGTCGGCCGAGGTGACGGATTGCTGCTCGCCGTTCTCGTCGAGATACTGGAACAGGTCCTGGCCAGGCAGGTCCTGGCAGGCCTTCACGATCCTGGCGATGCGCCTGTCCCTGACCGACAGCCGCCAGGTCTTGCCGCTCTTGCCCTTGAACTGGAACCGCAGTTCGCCTCCGTCCACCTTCACATGGGGATCGCGCAGGGTGGTGAGGCCATAGCTCTTGTTCTGCTTGGCGTAATCCGCGTTGCCGACGCGGATGAGCGTGTTCTCGAGAAGATGCACCACCGTCGCCAGAACCTTCTCGCGGGGCAGGCCGCGCAGGCTCATATGCTCGTCGATGGTCCTGCGGATCGCCGGCAGTCCCTTGGCGAACTCGATCATGTGCTCGTACTTGGTGCTCTCGCGAACCTCGCGGAAGGCCGGATGATAGCGATACTGCTTGCGGCCCTTGGCGTCACGGCCCGTCGCTTGGATGTGGCCGTTGGGCCTGGGGCAGATCCACACATCCGTGTAGGCGGGCGGGATGGCGAGCTTCCTGATGCGGTCGAGGGTCGCCCTGTCGTCGATCCTCCGGCCGTCCGGACCGCTATAGGTGAAGCCCTTGCCGGATTTCCTGCGGCGGATGCCCGGCCCCTCGTCGGACACATAGGCGAGCCCCGCCGTTTCGGCGGCATCGCGCGGATCGACGACGGTGTCGGTGGAGGAATTCGGGTCCAGCAGCATGTCTCGCCTTGGGTGACGTCCGAAGCGTCAACCGGGCCGCGCCATCTCCGGTTCCCTGCGCGATACCGGCGCAGGGACCGCCAGCGGACGCACCTGGAGTGCGAATGGAGAGTTCCCACGACCGCCTGGGGCCGCTAGAAGGGCGCGTCTCACATCTGGAATCTCCGTGTCGTCTTCATCCCTTCCCAACGTCCAGGGCCGCAAGCTCGTCTTCGTCGTCACCGAGGACTGGTTCTTCGCCTCGCATTTCCTTCCCATGGCCAGAGCGGCCCGTGAACTGGGCCTCGAGGTTGCGGTCGTCACGCGCGTGCGCTCCCACCGGGAGGCGATCGAGGCGACGGGCGCGCGGGTGATCCCCCTCGAAGCGGAGCGCCGCAGCCTGAACCCCATGGCGGCGGGCTACGCCGCGGGCCAGCTCGCCGCGATCCTGAAGGCCGAGAAGGCGGATCTCGTGCATTGCATCGCCCTCAAGGGCATCCTGGTCGGAGGCTTCGCGGCCTCGATGGCCGGGATCGGGCGCCGGGTCTATGCCCTGACCGGCTCGGGCTTCCTGGGCGCCCGCACGGACAGGGTCGGACGCCTCGCGCAACGGGCGGTGCGCCTTCTCGTGCGCGGCCTGGAGACGGGAAAGACCCGCTATCTGTTCGAGAATACGGACGATCCGAAGCTCCTCGGCCTCGACCCGGCCGATTCCCGCGTCACCATCGTCGGAGGGGCCGGCGTCGATCCCGACCTGTTCCATCCGGAGCCCCTGCCAGCCCAGCCGCCGCTGAAGGTGGCGCTCGTCGCCCGCATGCTCTGGTCCAAGGGCGTCGATCTCGCGGTCGAGGCGGTGCGCGCCGCAAGAGCCGGGGGAGCCCCCATCGAGCTCTCGCTCTACGGCGCTCCGGACCCGTCCAATCCGAAGGCCATTCCGGAAGCGACCCTGAAGGACTGGAGCGCGGAGCCCGGCATCGCCTGGCATGGGGCGACCCGGGACATCGCCGCCGTCTGGCGCGGACATCATGTCGCCTGCCTGCCCTCCCGCGGCGGCGAGGGTCTTCCCCGGACCCTGCTGGAGGCCGCGGCCTGCGGCCGCGCCATCGTGACCACCGACGTGCCCGGCTGCCGGACCCTGGTGCGGGACGGGCAGGAAGGATATCTCGTGCCCGCGAATGACCCGGCCGGTCTCGCGCAGGCCCTCATGGCCCTTGCCGACAAGCCCGATCTCGTGGCCCGCATGGGCGCGGCGGCCCGTGCCCGCGTGCTCGGCGGCTTCACGGAACGGGACGTGATGGACAGCGTCAAACGGCTTTACGCCTCGATCCTGAGCTCATGATTCCTGCCCCCCAAATCCCTGACCCTCAAGCCTTCATCCGCGCCGAGACGCGGCTTCGCCCGGTGCCCCATACGCCGGAGATCGCCCTGCATGTGGCGGACGAGGCGACGGAACTCTGGCAGAAGACGGAGGAGGAACTCGGCGCCATCGGCCTGCCTCCGCCCTTCTGGGCTTTCGCCTGGGCCGGCGGACAGGCGCTCGCCCGCTACATCCTCGACAACCCCGGGACCGTGCGCGGACGGCGTGTGCTGGACTTCGCCTCGGGCTCCGGCCTCGTCGCCATCGCGGCCATGAAGGCCGGCGCGGCCGAGGTCACGGCCTGCGACATCGATGCCTTCGCGATCGCGGCCATCGGGCTCAACGCGCAGGCCAATGGCGTGAGCATCACGGCTCTCCAGGAGGATCTCGTCGGACAGGACCGGGGCTGGGACACGGTGCTGGCGGGAGACATCTGCTACGAGCGCGACCTGGCGGAGCGGGTCACGGAATGGCTGTTCGGGCTGAGCCGGAGGGGCGCCACGGTCCTCATCGGCGATCCGGGCCGCAGCTATCTGCCGAAGGACCGGCTCGAACGGCTCAGCCTCTACGAGGTGCCGGTGACGCGCACGCTCGAGGACGCCGACATCAAGAAGACCAGCGTCTGGCGCTTTCGCCACGGGTGACAGTCGGGCGCCCGCGGTTCACCAGGCCACGCTTGACGGGAAAGGGTTTTGGCATCAGCTAAACGGCGGCAGGCCTCCCTCTGCCGTCGTGGAACGCAGAATGTCTCTCAACTCCCTCGCCTCCGACGCCGAAATCCTCCCCGAGACCCTCGCAAGCCCCGCCCCGCGCCACCGCACCGTCGGCGTGCGGGTCGGATCCGTCATGGTCGGCGGCGGAGCCCCGATCGTGGTCCAGTCGATGACCAACACGGACACGGCGGATGTGGACTCGACCGTGGCCCAGGTCGCCGCGCTCAGCCGGGCCGGCTCGGAACTCGTGCGCATCACCGTCGACCGCGACGAAGCCGCGGCGGCCGTGCCGAAGATCCGCGAGAGGCTCGACCGGCTCGGCGTGACCGTGCCGCTCGTCGGCGACTTCCACTATATCGGCCATCAGCTCCTGGCCGATCACCCGGCCTGCGCCGAAGCGCTCGACAAGTACCGCATCAACCCCGGCAATGTGGGTTTCAGGGAGAAGAAGGACCGGCAGTTCGGCGCCATCGTCGAAATGGCGATCCGGCACGGCAAGGCCGTCCGCATCGGGGCCAACTGGGGCTCCCTCGACCAGGAGCTGCTGACCCACCTGATGAACGAGAACGCGGCGTCCGAGAACCCGCGGGACATGCGCTGGGTCACCCGCGAGGCCATGGTGCAGTCGGCGCTTCTGTCGGCCGCCCGAGCCGAGGAGATCGGGCTTTCCCGCGACCGGATCATCCTGTCGGCCAAGGTCTCCGCCGTGCAGGACCTCATCGCCGTCTACCAGGAGCTCGCCCACCGCTCCGACTACGCCATCCACCTGGGCCTGACCGAGGCCGGCATGGGCACGAAGGGCATCGTGTCCTCCTCGGCCGCCATCGGCATCCTGCTCCAGCAGGGCATCGGCGACACGATTCGCTATTCCCTGACGCCCGAGCCCGGCGGCGACCGGACGCTCGAGGTCAAGACGGCCCAGGAGCTGCTCCAGACCATGGGCTTCCGCACCTTCGTGCCGCTGGTGGCCGCCTGCCCCGGCTGCGGACGCACCACCTCATCGGTGTTTCAGGAACTGGCGCGGGACATCCAGGCCTGGATCTCCAGCTCCATGCCCGAATGGCGCCGGCACTATCCGGGCGTCGAGAATCTCAACGTGGCCGTGATGGGCTGCATCGTGAACGGTCCCGGCGAGTCCAAGCACGCCCATATCGGGATCTCGCTGCCCGGCACCGGCGAGCAGCCGGCGGCCCCCGTCTTCATCGACGGCCGCAAGGCGATGACGCTGCGCGGCCCGACGCTCGCCCGGGACTTCCAGGCGATCGTCCTGGAGTACATCGAGAAGAATTACGGCCGCTCCGGACGCGATGCCGCCGAATAGCCAATGGAACCGGAACCCAAATTTCGTTTTAAGCTGAAGCGCGATGTGCTAGAGAGCGCACCGCGCCGGCAATGACGGCCGCTATGCTCATTGAGACGGGGCCGCCCTTCGTCGTTTTGCAGAGCAATTGAACAAGGGCCGTCCGCGGGCAGATCCGCAAAGAAAAGCACACATGGCAGAACAGCAAGCTGTTGCCCCTGGGCACCCGGATGCCGCGGTGCCGGAGGCCACCCTCCCCGAAACCCATGCCAAGGCGAGCTTCTGGACGCTGGCGCTGGGGGCAATCGGCGTGGTGTTCGGTGATATCGGTACGAGCCCCCTCTACGCCTTCAAGGAATCCGTCGCCGCCGCCTCCGCGGGCGGCCCCCTGTCCCGGGAGATCATCTTCGGCGTCCTGTCGCTGATCCTCTGGTCGCTCGTTCTGGTGGTGACGATCAAATACGTCGTCATCCTCCTGCGCGCCGACAACAAGGGCGAGGGCGGAACGCTGACGCTCGTAGCCCTGGCGCAGCGCGCGATCGGCCAGAGAGGCGGCATCGCCCTGATGCTCGGCATCGCCGGAGCCGGCCTCTTCTACGGCGACGCCGTCCTGACGCCGGCGATTTCGGTGCTGTCGGCGGTGGAGGGCCTGAAGCTCGCCGCCCCCACTCTCGAAACCTACGTGGTGCCGATCACGCTGGCGATCCTCATCCTGCTCTTCCTCGTGCAGAGCCGCGGAACCGGCAAGGTCGCAACTTTCTTCGGGCCGGTCATGCTGTTCTGGTTCGCGGCCCTCGCCCTGGCCGGAGCGCTTCACATCGCGGACGATCCGACCGTGCTGGCGGCGCTCAATCCGCTCTACTGCATCATGTTCTTCGTCCACCATCCCGCCGTCTCGCTGGCGGTGCTGGGCGCGGTCTGCCTGTCGGTCACCGGAGCCGAGGCGCTCTATGCGGATCTCGGCCATTTCGGCGGGAAGCCGATCCGCAGCGCGTGGCTCTATCTCGTCTTCCCCGCCCTGGTGATCAACTATTTCGGCCAGGGCGCGCTGGTGCTCTCCCATCCAGAGACCGCCGAGTCCCCCCTGTTCCACCTGGTGCCGGACTGGGCGCTCGTGCCGATGATCGTGCTGGCGACGCTCGCCACCATCATCGCGAGCCAGGCGGTCATCACGGGCGCATTCTCCCTGACCCGTCAGGCCATTCAGCTCGGGATCCTGCCGCGCCTGGAGATCCGCTTCACGTCGGAAACCCACCAGGGCCAGATCTTTCTGCCGCGGGTGAATTTCCTTCTGCTGATCGGCGTCATCGTGCTCGTGCTGATCTTCGAATCGTCGAGCAACCTGTCCCACGCCTACGGCGTGTCCGTGTTCGGCGCGATGTCGGTGGATGCGATCCTGGCGATCCTCGTGATCTGGAAGGGCTGGCGCTGGTCGCTCGGGCTGACGCTCGCCATGATGCTGCCCTTCCTGTTCATCGACCTCGCCTTCTTCGGGGCCAACCTGACGAAGCTGTTCACGGGCGGCTACGTGCCGGTCATCCTCGCCTCGGTCCTGATCGTCATCATGTGGACCTGGGTGAAGGGCACGAACATCCTGTTCGAGAAGACCCGCAAGATCGACGTGCCGCTGCTCGAGCTGGTGAAGATGCTGGAGAAGAGCCCGCCGCACCGGGTGAAGGGCACCGCCGTGTTCCTCACCAGCGATCCGGACACCGCCCCGGCCGCGCTCCTGCACAACCTGAAACACAACAAGGTTCTGCACGAGAAGAACGTGATCCTGACCGTTCACAGCGAGGACGTGCCCCGCGTGGAGGACGAGGACCGGTCGGTCATCGAGCATGTGGGCGACTCGTTCTGGCGCATCCGCCTGAACTACGGCTACATGGAGACGCCCAACATTCCGCGCGGCCTCGCCATCCTGCGCAAGCAGGGCTTCAAGTTCGACATCATGGCGACGTCGTTCTTCCTGTCGCGGCGCTCGATTCGCCCCGCCAGCCAGTCGGGCATGCCGCTCTGGCAGGACAAGCTGTTCATCGGCCTCGCCAAGTCGGCGAGCGACGCCACCGACTTCTTCCAGATCCCGACCGGACGCGTGGTGGAGGTCGGAACCCAGGTCACAGTGTAAAGGGACGTCACGGTGTAAGGGAACAGGGCAGAACCGTTGCCCTTCGGGCGGCCCGATGCCACTCTCGCGACATCATGACCGCAATCACCCTCATCCGCCCGAGCATGGACTGGCTGCCCGCCTACGAGCATGCTCTCGCGCATGGGTGGTCGCCCAACACGGACCAGGATGTGAGCCGTGAGCAGCTGCTGCAGCTGAGGGCCAATCCCGCGCGCTTCCTCCACGATCTCTATAACAGCCCGATGATCCGCCTGTCGGACGGGCGCGAGATCCCGCGCCTTCCGGCCCATGATTTCTGGATCAGCGACGGCGAGTTCTGCGGCCGGATCGGCTTTCGCTTCCAGAGGGGCACGGAGGAGCTTCCCCCCAGCGCCTATGGCCATATCGGCTACGCGATCGTGCCTTGGAAGCGCCGGCGCGGCTACGCGACCGAGGCGCTCCGGCTGATCCTGCCCCTGGCCCGCCGGGAGGGATTCTCACGGGTCCAGATCACCTGCGACGATGACAACGACGCCTCGCGGAAGGTCATCCTGGCCAATGGCGGAAAGCTGGCGGGCACGGTTCCGCACGTCACCCGCCCCAGCCACGTGAAGCTCTCCTTCTGGGTCCCGACCCCGGAACTGTAACTTCGTCCCTCTGGCTCAGACCTCCCGCTCCGCCACGAATCGCACCGCCTCGCGCAGCGTGTCGGCCCGCGGGCCGAAACCCTCGAGGGCGGCCTCCGCCGTCGCGACGAGCTGGTTGCATTCGCGCCGCGCGCCCTCCAGCCCCAGCAGGTCGACGAGGGTCGCCTTGCCCTTCTCCTGGTCCTTGCCCGTGCGCTTGCCGAGGGCTTCGGCCGAGGATTCCCGGTCGAGGATGTCGTCCGCCACCTGGAACGCGGCGCCGAGCGCGCGTCCGTATTCCACCAGCCTGCGCCGGGAATCCGCATCGGCCCGCCCGAGGATCGCGCCCGCCTCGACCGAGAAGGTCAGGATCGCGCCGGTCTTCATTATCTGGAGCCGGCGGATATCGGCCTCGCCGAGCGCTGCCGCGCCGTAGCGCCCCTCGGCCGCCAGATCGAGCATCTGGCCGCCCACCATGCCGCCCAGCCCCGAGGCGCGGGCGAGCCCGAGCACGAGGTCGGAGCGGATGGCCGGATCGGAATCGGTCGCGGGATCCGCCAGGACCTCGAAGGCGAGGGTCTGCAGGGCATCGCCCACGAGAATGGCCGTCGCCTCGTCATACGCCCTGTGCACCGTCGGGCGGCCCCGGCGCAGGTCGTCGTCGTCCATGGACGGCAGATCGTCGTGCACGAGGGAGTAGCAGTGCAGGAGTTCGACGGCGCACCCTGCCCGCAGGGGACCCTGCCCCTCCTGGCCGAAGAGCCGCGCCACCTCGATGGTGAGGAACGGCCGCAGGCGCTTGCCGCCTCCCAGGGCCGCGTGACGCATCGCCTCCATCAGGCGGGAGGGCCGTGCAATCTCGCCGTGGCGGGCTTTGTCTGATAGCAAGTCTTCCAGACCTGCTTCGACATTCCTCGCGGCCTCGACGAGCCGCATCCTGAAAGTGCTGGTGGATGGCGCCATGATGAGCCTGAATTCGGATGGGGCAGCCGCCCCGTCCGAGGAGAAGATGGATGAAAAATCAGGCCTGAGATGGACGCTGCGGTCGGGACGGCCGCGGGAGCCGCTGACGGTCTCCCGCTTTCTCCGCCGTGTCGTCCAGATCGGCCTCGGCCTCGTCCTCTTATGGGTCTTCACGGTCTTTTGGCTAGGGCTTTTGTATTGGGCCGTGCCCCCGGTCTCGACGCTCATGCTCGGCCGGTGGCTGACCCTGCAGCCCGTGACGCGCGACTACGCGCCCCTGGAGGAGATCTCGCCCTCCCTCCCCCTTGCGGTCATGACCTCCGAGGACAGCCTGTTCTGCCAGCACCGCGGCGTGGACTGGGGCGCCCTGCGGGAGGTGGTGGAGGACGCGGACGAGGACGGGCCCTCGCGGGGGGCCTCGACGATCCCCATGCAGGTGGCCAAGAACCTCTTCCTCTGGCCGAGCCGTTCCTACATCCGCAAGGGCATGGAGATCCCGGTCGCCCTCTATCTCGACCTGGTCTGGTCGAAGCGCCGGATGATGGAGGTCTATCTCAACGTCGCCGAATGGGGCGACGGGATCTTCGGGGCCGAGGCCGCCGCGCAGAAATATTTCCGGAAATCCGCCAAGAACCTCACCCGCCAGGAAGCCGCCCTCCTAGCCAAGGCCCTGCCGAATCCCCTTCTCCGCAATCCGGGGCGGCCGAGCGGCCGCCTTCGGGCCTTGGCAGGACGCCTGCAGGGGCGTATGACCAGGGAGGCTCCCTTCGGCAGCTGCGTGAAACCGTAGCGTGTGTTCCGGCGAACTCAATCCACTTCGCCGGACATGACATGCGACCATGAACCGTTTCAGCTGCGCGCTCGAAAGGACTAGATATTTCCCCGAATACCTTGTATGAGGCGCAACCTCATCAAGATTGAGATGTGAGCGTTCCCCGGTAGAGCGGGCGCTCCGCTATTGACCGGAGACGAGATAAATGGCCGTTCCAAAGAGAAAAACGTCGCCTTCGCGGCGCGGCATGCGTCGCTCCGCCGATGCCTTGAAGGCCCCGACCTACATCGAGGACAAGGATTCCGGCGAGCTGCGCCGTCCTCACCACATCGACCTGAAGACCGGCATGTACCGTGGCCGTCAGGTCCTCAAGGTGAAGTCGGAAGCGTAAAAGACGCGACATGCGACACCAAGAACCGGCGCCCTCGGCGCCGGTTTTTTTGTGGTTGAAAAGCCCGGAGAAGACCGGCCTTCCGCTGCCCTCTTTACAGTTCGTTAAGCCCGAAAGCCGATCCTGATCCCCTGTTCGAAGGGGCTGTCGGACGGAGCGCGAACCATTCGCCGTCTCCTCTCGCCCCGGTATGTGTGCATGGCGAGGGTAAGGTGATGGCGATAGGGCGGCAGGGCCGGTCAGGGATCTTCAAGGGCGCATCCCGGACGCCACGCCAGCGCCAGGCCGCTGCCAGGCCGCGATCGGGTCTCTCGGCCCTGGCGGGCGTCACCTATTCCTGGAATCTCGTCTCGGACGCCCTGACCTGGGGGCCCGGCGCCGCCGAGGCGCTCGGGCTGCCGGCGGAGGACCTTCCCCGGACCGGACGGGCCTTCGGCCAGATGATCGAGCCGGGGAGCGGGACCACCCGCCACGCGGCGATCGCCGACAGCGATGGCCCGGGCCGCACCTACGATCTCCGCTACGCCCTGCGCTTCGCCCCCGACCGGGTGGTGATGGTGGAGGATGCCGGCCGCTGGCAGCCGGACGACCAGGACCGTCCGGTCTTCGCGCGGGGCCAGCTGCGCGTCGATCCGGCCTCGAGCGCGCAGGATCTCCTGTCGGCTCCCGTCCGGGCCCGGTCGGATCTTCTCTGCTCGATCCAGAACGACATCAACGAGGCTTTGCGGCACTCCCACACCTGCACCCTCATCGTCGGCTCGTTCGACGACGCGGACAGCCTGGAGGACATCGCGCGGGCGCTTCGTCCGATGATGCGCCGGCACGACCGCTTCGCCGCGCTCGGCCCCGGCCGCTTCGCCCTCACGCTCACCTGCTGCCCGGCCTCGGAAAGCCTGAACGCCATGAAGCGGCTGGCCGGGCTCCTGAAGGCTCCCCCCTCCCTCCGGCTGGGGGCGGCCTGCGCCCCGGACCACACCTTCCAGGCCACCAAGCTGCTGCGCTTCGCCGAGAAGGCGCTGGGCAAGGCCGCCGAGGACGGCAAGGCGGCGATGCTCTACCATGCCGGCCTGTCGGCCCCCGCGCCGGCCTCGGAGCAGGCGGCCCTCGACCTGATCGCGGCGCTGAACGACCGCCGCCTGATCCTGGCCTGCCGCCCCCTGGTGGAAGCGCAGAGCCGCGCCCCGGCCCTGACCCAGGCCTGCACCGCCCTCGCCGGACCCAAGGGGCGCGCGATCCCGCTCTGCTCGGTTCCGCCCCTCGAGGAGGCCAGCTCTTCCCTCCTGGTCGATGGGCGCATGCTGGAACTGGCGGCGGATCATCTCGTCCGCCATCCCCACGCGCGCCTCGTGCTGCCCGTCGCGGCCGCGACCCTGCGCGACGCCGAGTGGCTGCCGATGCTGGCAGCCCATCTCGGGGCCCGGCCGGGGATCGAATCGCGGCTGATCGTCGAAATCGCCGAATCCGCCCTCACCCGGGCCAGGACCATCAAGGGGCGCCTCGACGCCATGAAGGCCCTCGGCATCGGCCTCGCGCTCGGCGGCTTCGGCGCGGGACATGTCGCCCCGGCCCAGCTGCAGAGCCTGCCCTTCGACCTCCTCAAGATCGACGGAGCCTTCATCCAGCCGCTCAGGCGCTCGACCGACGACAGGCTCTACGTCCGGAGCCTGATCGACCGGGCCCAGCGCCTCGGCATGGCGACGGCTGCCGAATGGGTGGACGACGAGGCGACCGCCAGGCTTCTGTCCGCCTGGGGAGTCGACTATCTGCAGGGCGGATTGTTCGGCGAGCCCGAAGCGGCCCCGCAGCCCGCGAGCCTGCGGCAGATGGCCAGAGCCGCCCGCGCCTGACGCGGCCGGGCGCTCAATCTCAATCTACTTGTTGGCGAGCTTGTCGAGCTTGGCCTGCATGTCGGCCATCTGGCGCTTCAGGGCCTCGATGTCGTTGGCCTCGGACGCCGGTACGGCAGGCTTCGCGTCCGGCGCTCCCGCGGGGGCCTGCGGGAAGGGCGAGAACATGCGCATGGCCTCCGTGAAGAAGCCCATGTTCTTGCGCACCTGCTCCTCCATCGCCTGGAAGGCCGATGGCCCGAAGGCCTGCGCCATCTGCTCCCGGAGCTTCTGCTGCTCCTGGGAGAGATTGTTCATGGAGAATTCGAGGTAGCTCGGCACCAGCGCCTGCAGGCTGTCGCCGTAGAAGCGGATCAGCTGGCGCAGGACCGTGACGGGAAGGAGGTTCTGCCCCTCCTTGTTCTCCTGCTCGAAGATGATCTGCGTCAGAACCGTGCGGGTGATGTCCTCGCCCGATTTCGCGTCATAGACCACGAAATCATCACCCTTGCGCACCATCTCGGCCAGGTCTTCCAGCGTCACGTAGGTCGATGTGCCGGTGTGATAGAGGCGGCGGTTCGCGTATTTCTTGATGATCGTCGGTTGTTTGTCCGTCGCCATGTCGTCCGGTGCAATCCTGAGTAATCTACTGAAATTCCAAACGTCAGCGTCGGTCGTCCCTGCCGTGGAGGGCCTCGGCCGGCGCCCCAGATTAGAGGCTTCCATGGCGCGGTCAAAGCCCTAAAAATCGGAGGGAGGTTTCTCGAGCCCCCGACCATAGTGTGCTTGACTTCCCCGGGGCTGAGGCTTTGATCGTGTCATTAGCATTCGCTGCATAAACCAGCATACCAGCACAGGAGATCGGAATGGCCCGAGACAGCATCGTCATCGTCGGCGCCGCGCGCACTGCCGTCGGTTCGTTCAACGGCGCTTTCGCCAACACCCCCGCCCACGAGCTGGGTGCGGTTGCCATCAAGGCGGCCCTCGAGCGCGCCAAGGTCGAATCCGGGGACGTGGACGAGGTGATCCTCGGCCAGATCCTCACCGCCGGCCAGGGCCAGAACCCGGCCCGTCAGGCCGCCATGGCGGCGGGCATCCCGCAGGAGAAGACCGCCTGGGGCCTCAACCAGCTCTGCGGCTCGGGCCTTCGCACCGTCGCCATCGGCATGCAGCAGATCGCCAACGGCGACGCCAGCATCATCGTGGCGGGCGGCCAGGAATCCATGTCGCTGGCCCCGCACGCCGCCTACATGCGCTCCGGCACCAAGATGGGTGACTTCAAGCTCATCGACACCATGCTGAAGGACGGCCTGATGGATGCCTTCCACGGCTATCACATGGGCAACACCGCCGAGAACGTGGCCCAGCGCTGGCAGCTCACCCGCGAGGAGCAGGACCAGTTCGCCGTCGGCTCCCAGAACAAGGCCGAGGCCGCCCAGAAGGCAGGCCGCTTCAAGGACGAAATCGCGCCGGTCACGATCTCGTCCCGCAAGGGCGACATCGTGGTGGATCAGGACGAGTACATCCGCCCCGGCACCACCATCGAGGCCGTCGCGAAGCTCAAGCCCGCCTTCTCGAAGGAAGGCACGGTCACGGCCGGCAACGCCTCGGGCATCAACGACGGCGCGGCCGCCATCGTGCTCATGACGGAAGCCGAGGCGGAGAGGCGCGGCCTGACCCCGCTCGCCCGCATCGCGTCCTGGGCCACCGCCGGCGTCGATCCGGCCATCATGGGCACGGGCCCGATCCCGTCCTCGCGCAAGGCCCTCGAAAAGGCCGGCTGGAAGGTCTCCGACCTCGAGCTCGTCGAGGCCAACGAGGCCTTCGCGGCCCAGGCCCTCGCGGTCAACAAGGACATGGGCTGGGATCCGTCCATCGTGAACGTGAACGGCGGCGCGATCGCCATCGGCCATCCCATCGGGGCCTCGGGCGGACGCGTGCTCGTCACCCTGCTCCACGAGATGGGACGCCGCAACGCCAAGAAGGGCCTCGCGACGCTGTGCATCGGCGGCGGCATGGGCATCGCCATGTGCCTCGAGCGCTAAAGACCGAACACACCGGAAGCGAATACACCGAAAGATCGTCGTGGCGGGCTGCGTTTGAGAAAACGCAGCCCGTTCTCATGAGCCGGAGGTATTAGGGAAATTAAGGTGCTCCCCCCTTCTGCGTTCCGCCACATGTAATAAGCTGATGTACGGAACGAGCTGATTTTAAGTCCGTTGCAACAAGAACGGATCCCCCAGAGATCCGCTGTGAACGGCCATGGGAAGGAGACAGATATGGCGCGCGTCGCATTGGTTACCGGCGGCACTCGCGGCATCGGGGCCGCGATTTCGACGGCCCTGAAGGCAGCAGGCTACACCGTCGCGGCGAATT
>JBOZRS010000118.1:0-6572 GCA_050789065.1 Microvirga sp. | reverse complement strand
TTTCTTCCTCCCGGCGCTGCCGTGTCGGCCGTTCCCTCTGGAAGGTTTTGACTTTTGTCGGACCTCACTTTCGCCGGGCCTTTGGCCCGGCTTTTTTCTGCCCAACCCTCATACATGTGCGTCAAGCGTGCGGATGAGAAACCTGGTCGTTCCCTCGTCTGGCGCATCGCACAACGCGGCCCTTCAGTTTCTCAGGATACGCTCGCGGGGTGAAGATTTGATCACACATCTGGCTTAGCGCTGCGGCGTTCAAGTATATGCCATGAGAGCAACGAAATATCAGGTGCTTCCACATTGCCGCGCCTAGCGATGATGCAAAGACTCCAGGGCATTTGACACCATGAACTTCTCGAACAACGTCGTTGAACAAGCGATGATCTGAACGTTGATCGTTGAACAACGCATCTCTTCGGCAATTGCACCCGCACAGAGACGGTTGTGTCGCGTTCCATGCTTTGCGCTTGGGAAAAAATTAATAGAACCCCCGCTACAAATGGCAGTGGCCAAAGATTTGGAAACTTGGAGTCATTCAGTGAGGAAGGTCCGGTCGGGTTCGTTGCAGGCAAAGATCGTCGTGGCTGTCGCGGTTGTCCTCACCTCGATGCTGGGATTAGCCGTGGCGGGAAACGCCTGGCGCAACTCGCAGAGGACGTCCAGCGATCTCGCCGACAAGGTCAACACGGCGATGTCGAGCATTGAAAAGGCATCGGCTCATGCCCTTCTGATCAGCAATTCCACCATGATCGAGATGCTGCTCTCCGGACTCAAGAACGACCCCGACTTCGATCTCGGCTTCGTGATGGCCGACGGCATCGAGGTGCGTATCGCACGGGACGCCTCTCGAACGGACCTCTCGGGCAAGAACCTTGAAGCACTCATCGGGCTTCCGCTCAAGGATGCCTTCGCGGATGTCGAGCGCCGTCGCATTGTCCAGCCGGATGCGCTGATCGAAGTCTCCGTGCTCAAGATGGGCTCCAATCCGATGGGTTACCTGGTGCTGCGCTATTCGCGCGAGCGGACCGACGAGCGCGTCAGGTTCGAAACCCTCACGGATATTGCTCTCGGCGTCGCCATCATCGCCATCATAGCATCGCTCCTGTCGGTGGTTCTGTTCAGGCTGCTGCAACCGATCCGGCTCCTGGCGCAGGCCACGAGCAGGCTCGCGGCCGGAGATCTCGCGGCCGCGATCCCTGCTGTCGAGCGCCGCGATGAGGTTGGGGAAATGGCCCGTGCCGTGCAGGTGTTTAAAGACAGCCTGATCGAACGCAGCGCCCTTCGCGATGCCAGCGAGCAGGAAAAGCTGGCGCGCGAGGAGCGCCAGAGCCGGATCGAGGATTTGATCCTTTCCTTCCAAGGCTCGATCAGCGATGTTCTGGTGGCGCTGGATCAGAATGGGCACGCAATGACCGAGACGGCTGAAGCGCTGTCATCGATCGCAGCGCAAACGGCGGGCCGCGCCCGCGCCGCCACTCTTGCGACGAACGATGCTTCACAGAACGTCCAGCAGGTCGCCTCGGCAGCCGAGGAGTTGTCCACCTCCGTCGAGGAGATCAACGCACAGGTGAACCTCGCGCGTCAGGTGGTCCTGAGCGTCGCCCAGACGAGCGCGGGAACGAACGAGACCGTGCAGGCCCTTGCGTCCAAGGCTCAGAGCATCGGTGAGATCGTCGAGTTGATCCAGGCCATTGCGAGCCAGACCAATCTTCTGGCGCTGAATGCCACGATCGAAGCGGCCCGGGCCGGCGAAGCGGGCAGGGGCTTCGCGGTCGTGGCTTCCGAGGTCAAGAGCTTGGCGGCCCAGACGGCGTCCGCCACGGAGCGCATCGGGGCCCAGATTGCGGAGATTCAGGTCGCCACGTCTCAAACCGTGCAATCGATCGGTACGATCGCGCGGCAGATGGGAGAGGTGGAGCGCTACACTGGCGGGATCGCCGCCGCGATCACCCAGCAATCCTCGGCAATTCAGGAGATCACCCACAGTGCATCCGTAGCGGCGGTCGGTTCGGCCAGCGTCTCGAACGAGATGGACAACCTCAATGCAGGCGTCGACCACACTGACGCAGCGGCATCGCGGGTTCGTGGGGCGGCTGAGGCGGTGGTCACGCGAGCCGGTTATCTGCGGAACACGGTCGAGCAGTTCCTGCAGAGGGTTGCCGCCTAGAGCCTCGGACCCAAAAGTGGACCCACTTTGGGGATCAGCTCCGATGCTCCTTCTTCGGGCTGGCGCATCGTTCGGGGCGGAAAACCGGATCCACTTTTCACTGGCGTGGCCCTGCGGGTCGCTGACGCGGACCTCCGGTTCCGCACGATGCGCTAGAGCATTTTCGGCGAAGTAGATTCGGGTTGCCGTCCAAGAAATGCGGCATCCCGAAGAGGAGCGCTGATTCCATAGGCGTGGAATCCGCTCTTGCCTCGCTGGAGCGCATCTGCTCGACGGCTAACAAGAAGCCGCTTCGCGAGAATTACTCCGAGCTCCGGAGGGGCGGTAGGACCTGAAAATATGGACTTGGTTGTCCCCAAATGTGATTGGTGGGACTGCTCCGCAGGGCGCTCCGGAGAGCCAGTAGACGATCCCGATACATTGAGAATCAGCCCCAATTTACATGCCGCCGCTTCTTAGAGGCCCGCCAATTCCTTGCCCGTGAGGAGTTCGGCAGATTCAAGCTCCAGCTTATCGATCCTCGGTTGTCGCGATCATCTCCGACCCCAAGCAAATGGAAGTCCTGTGGGCGAATGTCTAAGTGTCCGTTGTGGAAATAGTGTTATCATGATTTGAAACTTTTGCCGGGAGCACTATGCAAATAGTGCTGGCAGACACGCCCGATGGTTCATTAAAAGGAGTTCCCAGTGGCGAAGACCGCAACGAAGACCACGACCAAGAAAGCCCCCGCCCGCAAGGCTGCGGCCAAGACTGCAGCTCCCAAAGCTGCCGCAAAGACGGCGAAGACCGCAAAGGCGCCCGCGAAGGCGGCAGCGTCCAAGGCCGCCGTGAAGAAGGTTGCTGCGAAGACCACGAAGGCTTCCGCCGAGAAGGCAAGCCCGATTCTGACGCTTCGCAACATCGCCGACAGGCTCTCGGAGGCCCATGAGCTGCCGAAGCGCCAGACGAACGAGATGCTGACCCAAGTGGTCGAAATGATCGCCAAGAGCCTCAAGAAGGGCGAGAAGATCCGGCTGACGGGCCTGGGCATCCTGCAGGTGCGCAAGCGCGCCGCCCGCATGGGTCGCAATCCGCAGACCGGCGAGCCCGTGAAGATCAAGGCCTCGAAGAAGATCGCCTTCAGGGCTGCCAAGGATCTCAAGGAAGCCATCTGAGCCTTGCGCGGCACTGTCGTGCCGCCCGCAGCCTGTGCTACCTATCGGCCTTGACGTACCTACGGCCCGCCTCTTCGATGACCTGAAGGGGCGGGCCGATACATAGGTGGCAGGAGGTTCGATCATGAGGATGCCAGGCTGATGGCTCGAAGGGCTGGAAGTGCCGACCTGCCGCTCCACAGCGGCCATGTGCCCAAATGGCTCGCCGATCGCATGACCCGCCTCGGCGCCGTCATCAGCGAGGCGATCGTGCATCAGTACGGGCGCGATGAATTGCTGCGCCGTCTTGCCCATCCATTCTGGTTCCAGTCCTTCGGGGCCGTGATGGGCATGGATTGGCATTCTTCGGGGATCACCACGAGCGTCATCGGAGCCTTGAAGCGCGGCTTAACCCCGCTTTCGAAGGAGCTTGGAATCCATGTCTGTGGCGGTCGCGGCAAGCATTCGCGACAGACACCGGGCGAGTTGCTCGCCATCGGCGAGCGGGTCGGATTCGACGGATCCGCTCTCGCGGATGCCAGCAGATTGGTGGCCAAGGTCGATAGCGCCGCCGTTCAGGACGGGTTCGATCTGTATCTCCACGGATTCATCGTCGCCGACGACGGCCGATGGGTTGTCGTGCAGCAAGGCATGAACGGCGAGCGCAGACAGGCCCGCCGTTATCACTGGCTCTCGGAAGGCCTCAAGAGCTTCATTGAGGAGCCTCATGCTGCCATTGACGGACCGGGGCAGGGCGAGATCGTCAACCTGACCGACCGGAGGGCCGAGACCTCTCGCCGCGCGCAGATCGCGCTCCTGGACACCTTAGGACCTGACCGCATCGCCCGCGAGCTGTCCACTCTGGAGACCCGCGATACGAAGGCCGCGACGGCCGCTCAGCCTCTGTTGCCGCATCTGGTGATGCCCGATCACCATGATGTCCGCTCCAGCGATGTCTCGCTCCGGCGCCTGCACGGGAGTCTTGCGGCGGCGGCCGATCGTGGGCCTGCCGATTTTTCGGAGCTCCTGCTTGTGCCGGGAGTGGGCCCCAGGACCGTCAGGGCACTGGCGATGGTTGCCGAGGTCGTGCATGGAGCGCCATGCCGCTTCAGCGATCCAGCGCGATTTTCCCTGGCGCATGGAGGCAAGGACCGGCACCCCTTTCCCGTACCGCTGCGCGTCTATGATCAGACGATCCGGGTCCTGAAATCTGCCGTCCGGAACGCGAAGCTGGGCCAGCAGGACGAACTGTTCGCATTGAAGCGGTTGGACGATCAGGCCCGTGCCCTGGAACGTCATGCCTCGGGACCCTCGCTCGAGGATTTCATCGCCGAGGAGCGTCGCAACTCGCATGCCTATGGAGGACGTTCCGTCTTCGGCGATGAGCCTCCGCCGACCGACCATTCCGAGGGGAGCGATATGACGGACATTCAGAAAATGAAGCGGCGGACGGTCTCGTAAAACCTGATTCGGCGCATATGGGCGTCCCGAATGGCCAGGCGGGTTCGTGCCGCAACAGTACAAATTTGAAGGCGCTGGCGGGACGACATCATCAAACTGAACAGGCAGGCGCCCTCGAAGCATCGCGGCGCGACAGCTGAATTCGTGACCTTCACGGGAATAAATATGGCTGGCGGAGGGGGCTGGGCTGACGATATCCTCATCGCCCAGATCAGGGACGCCCAATTGCCATGAGTGACATCGTAAAGCTCTCCGCCGTCGAATTATCGACAGCCATTCACGCCCGAACGCTGTCCTGCCGCGACGTGATGGCAGCCTATTTGGAGCAGATCAGGCGGTTCAACCCGCTGCTCAATGCCATCGTGAGTCTGCGGGACGAAGGCGATCTGATGGACGATGCGAAGCGGCGCGACGAGGAACTTGCCGCTGGCCGTTCGTCCGGCTGGATGCATGGCTTCCCTGTCGCCGTGAAGGATCTCAGCCCCGCCAAGGGGATCCGCTGCACCTTCGGATCGCCGCTTTTCGCCGATTTCGTTCCGGATCAGGACGCCATTCATGTCGAGCGCATGAAGAAGGCCGGAGCCATCGTGATCGGCAAGACCAACACGCCGGAAATGGGGCTCGGCTCCCATACCTACAATTCGGTCTTCGGCAGAACGCGAAACCCATACGACCTTGCGAGAAGTGCCGGCGGGTCGAGCGGCGGCGCAGCAGCCGCGCTGGCCGCGCAGCTTGTGCCCATTGCCGACGGCAGCGATATGATGGGTTCGCTCCGCAATCCGGCTGCCTTCAACAATGTCATCGGCTTTCGGCCGACTTTCGGGCTCGTGCCATCGGGGCCATCGCCTGAACTCTTCCAGCAGGGCCTCTCCACCACCGGCCCCATGGGACGCTCTGTCCGGGACGTCGCCATGCTCCTCGCCACCCAGGCGGGATATGACATTCGGGAGCCATCCTCATGGGATGCAACGGGCGCCGCTCCGGACCTCGACCGGAACATCGATTTTTCGGGCGCGCGGATCGGATGGCTCGGCGACTTCGGCGGTTATCTCCCCTTCGAGAAGGGCGTGCTCGATCTGAACCGGAAGGCGCTTTCCGTCTTCGAGGCAATCGGCTGCATTGTCGAGGACGTGGCCATGGAGTTCGATCCGGACCGTCTCTGGACCGCGTGGCGAACGCTGCGCCATTGGCTCGTTGCAGGAAAGATGCAGCCTCTCCATGCGATCCCGGGCAATCGCGACCTGATCAAGCCCGAGGCCTTGTGGGAAATCGAGAACGGTCTCCGGCTGACCGGGGCGGATATCTATGCCGCATCCCTCGTCCGAAGCGACTGGTACCGGTACATGTGCGGGCTCTTCGAGCGCTACGACTACCTTGTCCTTCCGGCCGCGCAGGTCTTTCCATTCGATGTGGAGATGAGTTGGCCGACGGAGATCGCGGGCACGAGAATGGATACGTATCACCGCTGGATGGAGGTGGTCGTCGGCCCGAGCATGGCCGGGCTCCCGGTCGCGGCCATGCCCGCAGGTTTCGGAGAAAACGGACTTCCGAACGGTTTCCAGCTCATCGGAAGGCCCAGAGCAGACGCCAATCTGCTGCAGCTCGCGCATGCTTATGAGCAGCGGACGCAATGGACAAGGATACAGCCGGCGCTCCTGCGGGAAACCGCCGTCCTGTAGCATATTCAAGTGCCGATGCGTGGGCGGAAGAGAAGGAGCTGGGCTAGCGCATCGTGCGGAAAAGTGGATCCGGTTTTCCGCCCCGAACGATGCGCCAGCCCGAAGAAGGAGCATCGGAGCTGATCCCAAAAGTGGGTC
>JBOZRS010000117.1:0-53436 GCA_050789065.1 Microvirga sp. | reverse complement strand
GGACGCGGCCACCGATGCGCAGGCAGGTTTCCGTGCCCGGGATGTAGAAGAAGCCTGCACCGTAGGTCGAGCAGACGCGAACGTATTCAACAGGAGCGGCCTTCTTCGTGGGAAGGTCGGCTGCCTGAGCTCCGGCAACGGCGACGAGACCCCCGACCGTTCCGAGAAGTAGGCTCTTAACGAGCTTCATGTGTTTATCTCCAAATTGTATTGGAGCCTGTGTCCAAGCCCCCATGTACAAGCGCGACAATACCGGGGCTGGCGTTCAGCGCAATGACATTACATTAAGCTGTCTGGCGAAGAATTGGGCTAACCGCCTGAAATATGGACATTTCCGCCGCAGACGACCGATTTATTCCGTCTGGTGTGACATAATTTCAACAACAGACATGGCGCCGGGCAGGCAAAAAATGCACTGCCGCTCAGCCGGGTCTGCGGCGATCCGTATCTCTGGCCGGTCGGTCTCTCCGCGAGAGCGCGAATCGCCAGGAATTTTCCGTCGGGATCCGTTCGATATCAGTCGTTATCGAAGAAATCCGGGCCGCTGCGGCAGATATACCCGACGACGCATTGCGGCGTATCGCGGGTCGGCACCCAGGCAGGCTCGATATATTCGTTGAACTCACAGAAGCCTTGGTCACGGACATAACGGTCGTAGGTATAGGGGCCGGTGCCGAGAACGATGGCCCCGTTCGCAAAGACGAGCTGCCGGGCCTGACCGCAGGTGAGACGGGGCGTAAAGGGCCGCTGCTGCGCCTGAACGCTCGAAGACAGAACGAGAAACGCCAAGACAAACGCAGTTTTCTTCATGCGATCGATCCTCGAAGCATGCGCTATCGATCAAATAGGGCACGGGATCGGGGACAACGCGGCAAGCACGGCTTTGTTACTCGGGCAGAGCACAGCGACGCTGGGGCAGCATCGGATCCGTTCAAAGCATCGGCTGCAGCCGATGGGCCAGTTCGGTCGCGGCCCCGTAATCGGTCTTGCCGGAGCCGAGCACCGGGATCCCCGATACGAAGATCGCCTTGGGCACCCACAGCTCGGGGAAACCCTGCTGCCGGGCATAGGCCAGGAGCGCATCCCGGTCGGCGTCCGGTTTTTCGGTGATCAGCACGATCTGCTCACCCTTGCGCGGGTCCGGCAGGGTCACGACCACGTGGTTGTGATCGGGCCAGAGGCTCTGGACGACCGCCTCGATGGCGCCCAGCGACACCATCTCGCCGCCGACCTTGGCGAAGCGCTTGGCGCGGCCGCGGATGGTCAGGATACCGTCGTCCACCGTGACGATGTCGCCCGTGTCGTGCCATCCGTCGGGCGGCGGAACGATATGGCCCGGCGCCTTGGGATCGAGATAGCCCTTCATGACATTGGGGCCGCGCACGAACAGGCGTCCGCCCTCATGGACGCCTTCGACAGGGTCGAGGCGCCACTCGAGTCCCGGCACGAACGGCCCCACCGATCCCGGGCGGTTGCGGTCCGGGAGGCTGACGGAGATGACCGGCGAACACTCGGTTGCGCCATAGCCCTCGAGAATCACGGCTCCGTGCCGGGCCCAGAGCGCACGCGTTTCGTCCTTCACACGCTCCGCCCCGGCGATCACGAAGCGCACGCTCGTCAGATCGTTCTCACCCGCCGCGCGGGCGTAGCCTTGAAGGAACGTGTCGGTTGCGAGCAGCAGCGTAGCTCGCGTACCGGCAATGAGCTTCGGGATCTGCCGGTAGTGAAGCGGGCTCGGATAGAGAACCGACTTCATGCCGTTGAGGATTGCCGTCAGGAGCCCCGCCGTCAGGCCGAAGGAATGGAAGATCGGCAGGGGATCGAAGAACACGTCGTCCGGCGTGAGGACATCGCCCGCCAGGGCTTTGACCTGATAGGCGTTGGCCACGAGATTGGCGTTCGACAGGACCACGCCCTTCGGCGTGCCTTCCGTGCCGGAGGTGAAGAGCAGCACCGCCGGATCGTCCGGGGCGACCTTCGCCCAGGCATGGACCTGGCGCGCCCTCCAGGACTCGAAAAGGCCGCGCAGCTTGTCGAGGCTCGTGATCGTCGAGCGGACATCCTCCAGCCACACGATCCTCCGCCCCTCCCCGAGCGCCGATACGACGTCGTCGAGTTTTCCCTGCTCGACGAACCGGCGCGAGGTGACGATGGTCCGGATCTCGGCGATCTCGCAGGCGGCCTTCATGTTCCTGAGGCCGGACGTGAAGTTGAGGAAAGCCGGAACGCGGCCGAAGGCGTTCAGGCCGAACAGGGTCACGGCGATGGCCTGAACGTTGGGAAGCAGCACCCCCACGTGCTCTCCGGCCCGGGTCAGCCCGGCCAGCTTGCGGCCCAGGACCAGCGCGCCGAGGACGAGGCGGCCGAAGGTGACGGGCTGGCGCTCCAGATCCTCCAGGGCGACCTTGTTGCGCCCGAACCGGTCCCTGGCATCGAGGAGAGCGACGAACAGGCTCTTGCGCGTCCGCGCGATGTCGAAGCCTGCCCCTGACCTCTCCTCGACCGACTGCATTACCCCGCCGACCCCTCGCGGATCGGCGCCTGATAGGCGAGACCCATGTCCCAGGGGAAGTAGATCCAGGTGTCCTGGCTCACTTCCGTCACGAAGGTGTCGATCAGGGGACGCCCGGCGGGCTTGGCATAGACGGCCGCAAAATGCGCCTCGGGAAGCATGTCGCGCACGATCCTGGCGGTCTTGCCGGTATCGGTGAGGTCGTCGATGACGAGGGCGCCCTTGCCCGTGCCGCCGCCGATGGCCTTCACCGAGGGGGCGATGTCCTTGAGGACCTGCAGCTCGCCCTGGTTCTTGTAGTCATGATAGCTCGCGATGCAGACGCTCTCGATGAGCCGGACATCGAGCTCGCGGGCCACGATCGCGGCGGGCACGAGGCCGCCGCGCGTGATGCACACGATGGCCTCGAACGGCCCGGCGGAGGCGAGACGCCACGCCAGCGCGCGGCAATCGCGGTGAAACTGGTCCCAGGAGACGGGGAAGGCTTTGGGAGAGGTCGGGGACATCGGTTTGCTCTTCTGGCTGAAGGTGGCGAAGGAAACTCTCACAGAGGCGCCCGGTCGCCCTTGAGGCGGCCGAGCAGGTCGCGGACGGCGGCGGCGGCCGACCCGACGGCGGCGGGATCCTTGCCGCGCAGGACGATCTGGTTGCGGAAGCCGCTCGCCGAAAACGAAGGGTAGGACCCGATGGACACGCCTTCACTGGCGGCAGCGATGCGGGCCAGCCCTTCGGCATAGATGCCTTCGGCGATGCCCTCCGCTTCGATGGTCTCGACGATCATGCGCGCCCCGGTCTGCAGGGTCGGCGCGATGGCGTCCAGCATGGCCTGCATGATCGACGGCACGCCCGCCATGACGAAGACGTTGCCGATCCTGAAGCCGGGAGCTTTCGAGATCGGGTTTTCGATCAGGTCGGCCCCTTCGGGGACCCGGGCCATGCGCAGGCGGGCTTCGTTCAGCTCATGCGGCTGGTAGCGCTCCTGCAGCATGGCGACCGCCCGGGGATCGTGGCCGATCCCGACGCCAAGGGCCTTCGCGACCGCATCGGCCGTGATGTCGTCATGGGTCGGCCCGATCCCGCCGGTGGTGAAGAGATAGGTGTAGCGCTGCCGCAGGGCGTTGACGGCCGCGACGATCTCCTCCTCCACGTCCGGCACGACGCGCACCTCGCGCAGGTCGATGCCGATGCCGGTCAGATATTCGGCGATGTAGCCGATATTCTTGTCCTTGGTACGGCCCGAGAGGATCTCATCGCCGATGATGAGGAGGGCGGCTGTGACGGTGGCGGCCATGCGCAACGATCCTTTTGAGGGCCTTTAGCGTCAGAAACGGCAATTCTCAAGCAAGGGTTCAGTTGAAGGTGAGGCTTCTCCCCTGCTACGGGAAGCCCATGCGTTTTCAGGAAACCCTGCTCGAGGGGCGCCTCATCGAGCGTTACAAGCGATTTCTGGCCGATGTGGAGCTCGATACGGGCGAGGTGGTGACGGCCCACTGCGCCAATCCGGGGGCCATGATGGGCCTGAAGGAGCCTGGCAGCCGGGTCTTTCTTTCCCGCGCCCAGAACCCCAACCGCAAGCTCAAGTACAACTGGGAATTCGTGGAAGTGGCGGCCGGCGGCGGCCCCCTTCAGCTCATCGGGATCAATACCTCGCGCCCTAACCTCCTCGTGGCTGAAGCCCTGCGCGACGGGCGGCTTGCCCCTTTCGCGGATTATGACCGCGTCAGGCCCGAGGTGAAATACGGCCGGAACAGCCGGGTCGACTTCCTGCTCGAAAAGGACGGAGAGCCGCCCTGCTATCTCGAAGTGAAGAACTGCCACATGATGCGTGAGGCGGGCTTCGCGGAGTTCCCGGACTGCGTCGCGGCCCGCAGCGCCAAGCACCTCTATGAACTCTCCGACATGGCGGCCGCCGGGGCGCGGGCCGCCCTGGTCTACGTGATCCAGATGGATGCGGAGCGCTTCGACGTCGCCCGCGACATCGACCCGGCCTACGACAAGGCCTTCCGCCACGCGCTCGCGGCGGGGGTCGAGTCCTATGCCTATGTCTGCCGGATCACGCCGCAGGAGGTGACGATCGACCGGCCCGTCGAGATCGTCACGCCGCGCTGATGCCTCACGGGCGCTCGAAGATCAGGTTCATCCTGGTCTTCAGGATCAGCCGGTAGCCCTTGCTTTCCAGGAGCTTGGGCAGATCGATCTGCCAGCGGTCCCGGCCGTCCTCGATCACGAGGAGGGACGGGTAGAGGGAGACCGGGGCATCGCGGAAGAACGGATCGAGGATCAGGTCCTCGGCCCCTTCCACATCGAGCTTGACCGCGTCCACATGGGTGAATCCCTCCTGGGTGAAGAGGTCGAGCAGGGTCACGGCCGGAACCCGGATCGCATCGGTCTGGCTCGAACCGACGATCTTCAGGCTCGATTCGCCCCGGTTGTTGGGATCGACGAACAGCGTGAGTTCGCCAGCCTTGTCGGCCACCGCGCAGGCGACGGCCTTGACCGTTCCGAAGGGGTTCTGGCGGATGTTGAAGGTCAGCCGGTCGAAAATCTCGGGCTGGGGCTCCACGGCCAGGATCCGGGAGGCGGCCCCGGCCTTTCCGGCCACGAAGAGGGTGTACCAGCCCACATTCGCGCCCACATCCACGAAGGTGAACCCCGGCCGGATGCGGCGGGCCAGGATTTCGAGCTCCTCGGCATCGAAATACTGGGGCGTGAAGAGAATGCGCTTCTCGCAGACGTTGTTGTACGGATAGAGCCTCATCCGGACCCCGAAGGTTTCCAGATCAAGCGGAAGGCCCTTCAGGAACTGGGTCACCACCCGACGCATCATCAAGGCCAGCTTGCGCCCTGCCCATCCACTCGGCATGCCGCGCGTGCGCTCGATCACCCAGCGGGTGAAGCCGGAAGGCGCGAAGGCGCCGAAGGGGCGAGAATCGTTCATTATCACGTAGTCCAAAGCCATCGATGAGGATGAATGGGGTGCCTCATGACACCCTTGGGTGCCAATCGCAAGCCGCGCCGTGCAGGTCCCTGCTTGCTTCGCGCGCGCCGATCCTTACATTCGGGCTTGAAGTTCAAGGATCGAGAATGACCGAGACCGACGTTATCGAGCGCAAGAGATCAGCCGAAATTCCGCTCCACGGCCCTGAGGATTTCGAGGGCATGCGGCGCGCCGGCCGCCTTGTGGCTGAATGCCTCGATATGCTCGCCCCGCATGTGCAGCCCGGCGTCACGACCGATTTCCTCGACCGGCTGGCCTTTGAGTTCATCCGCGACCATGGCGCCTATCCGGCCTGCCTGCACTATCGCGGCTACACCAAGACGATCTGCACCTCGATCAACCACGTCGTCTGCCACGGCATCCCCAACGACAAGCCTCTGCGCGACGGGGACATCATGAATATCGACGTGACCCTGATCCTGGACGGGTGGCACGGCGATTCCAGCCGCATGTACTATGTCGGGGACGTGCCCCGCCGCGCCCAGCGGCTGTGCGAGATCACCTATGAATGCCTGCTGCGCGGCATTGCCGCAGTCAAGCCCGGGGCGAGCACCAACGACATCGGGGCGGCGATCCAGTCCTATGCGGAAGCGGAGCGCTGCTCGGTGGTGCGGGACTTCTGCGGCCACGGCATCGGCAAGGTGTTCCACGATTCGCCGACGATCCTCCACTACGTGGAGCCGTCCTATAACGTCGAGCTGAAGCCCGGCATGTTCTTCACCATCGAGCCCATGATCAATCTGGGCCGCCCGCAGGTGAAAGTGCTATCCGACGGCTGGACCGCCGTGACCCGCGACCGCTCTCTCTCGGCTCAGTTCGAGCACATGGTCGGCGTGACGGAAACGGGCGTCGAGGTCTTCACCTATTCGCCGAAAGGCCTCGACAAGCCGCCTTACGCAACGGCTTGAGGACCGTCCCCGGACCCTGCCGGCGAAATCGCCGTTTGGCTTGACACCAACCCGCCGCACCGCTTCAACCCTACAAGGCAACATTGTATCTATTCCGACAGGAGAGGTACAATCGGCGAAGGGCTACAGGCGGGCATGAGCGGCGACGATACTCCCCATTACCACGGCCATCGCGACCGGCTGCGCGCCCGCTTCATGGAGGTGGGCGGCGATGTCCTGCCCGATTACGAACTCCTTGAACTCGTCCTCTTCCGCTCCATCCCGCGCCGCGACGTGAAGCCGATCGCCAAGGACCTGCTCAAGCGCTTCGGCACCTTCGCGGAGGTTCTGGCCGCCTCCCCGTCCCGGCTCATGGAGGTGGATGGCATCGGCGAGAGCATCGTGACCGACCTGAAGATCGTGGAGGCCTCCGCCCGCCGCCTCGCCAAGGGAGAAGTGGCCAAGAGGCCGGTCCTGTCGTCCTGGGCCTCCGTGCTCGATTATTGCCGGACGGCCATGGCCTTCATGGACAAGGAGCAGTTCCGCCTCCTCTTCCTCGACAAGCGCAACGCCCTCATCGCCGACGAGGTGCAGCAATCGGGCACCGTGGACCACACGCCCGTCTACCCGCGCGAGGTGGTGAAGCGGGCGCTCGAACTCTCGGCCTCCGCGCTGATCCTGGTCCACAACCACCCATCCGGCGATCCCACCCCCTCCTCGGCCGACATCAAGATGACCCGCGAGATCATCGACGTCGCCAAGCCGCTGGGCATCACCGTCCATGACCACATCATCGTGGGACGGGAGGGCCATGCGAGCCTCAAGGGACTTCGCCTCATCTGAGCCCGAGGGCCGTTTCCGGCAGAACCAAGCGACTCCCACCGCGTTAGCCCGCATCGAGCGCGGAACCTGGGAGATTCCCGATGAGAACGCAACCGATTGCTGCCGGCCTGATCGGCGCCTGCCTGATCGCCTCCGTGGCCATGGCCCAGACCCAGGGGCAGCCTCCCGCTCCCCCGGCGGGAAACACGCAGCCTCCCACAGGCTCGACGGATGCCAGGCCGGCGAACGGCCAGTTCATCACCCAGGAGGGCAGCCCGGGCGTTCTGCGAGTCTCGGATCTCATCGGCCAGAGCGTGGTCGGGACTGACAACAAGATCATCGGCAAGATCGAGGACGTCGTGATCGACCGGGACGGCAAGGTCGCCGCCTACATCATGAATGTCGGAGGCACCCTGAGTCTTGGCAGCCGCGAGGTCGCCGTACCGGCCCAGTCCGTCCAGGTCGATCCCGTGGACACGACGGCCACGACAGGGACGGTCCAGAGCCATGGGCTGCCCGCGAGCACGGCCGAGGGACAGAAGGCCCGGAAGGACATGCAGATCAGCCGGGTCCTCACTCCTCACCGGATCGTCCTGACGATCCCGGCGGATCAGCTCAAGTCGGCTCCCGCCTTCGGCAAGTGAGCCCGGCCGAGCGTTGGCTGTGCCGATCTAGAAGAAGGTATCGAGCCCGGTGACGATCGCGTAGACGAAGCCGAGACTGAGGATCAGGCCGACCGAGCCGATGACGAGCCCGCCGAGCACAACGAGGCCGTCCCGTTCGACCAGCCCCAGCCCGATGAGGCAGACGGCGAGCCCGAGCGGAATCTGTCCCACGAAGGGCGGCGCGAAGAGAAGCCCCAGGGCCATCACGAGGAGGATCGCCCCCATCAGGCGCATGGCGAGGGGCGTTTCCAGGAAGGTCATGCGGGGGCGCGAAAAGCGCTCCAGCCGGCGGAAGGTCGGCATGGCGCGGCCCACGGCCCGCTCGACATCGGTCCGGGCGAGCGACCGGTTCAGGAGCTGACCCGGAAGCCATGGCACCTCGCGGCCGAACACGATCTGGACGGCGACGAGCGCCAGGAGAAGCCCGCACACTAGCGGGATGGGCGGCGGCATCGGAAGGCAGTTGGGCAATCCGAGCAGGACGATCAGGAGGGCGAAGGCCCGATCCTGGAGAACGCCCATGATATCCCGAACGGTCAGGCGCTCGCCTGGCTGCGAGGCAAGGGCGAGCAGGATCTGGGAAGTGCGCGCGTTGGAAAACAAGGAGCCCTGGCAAGTTCGGGGATGCTCAAGGGGCTTCTCTACCCGAGTTGAGCCCGCGGGCCAAGACTTCTCAATGGATGTTGATTTCACCTTCGATAGCTCTGAACTCGGCCGGGCGAATGAGTTGCGAATGCGTGACCGTCACGGAATGAAGCGGCCCTGCCAGCTCCCGCCGCCAGAAATCCAGGAACCCGAGAAGAACCGGAAAGCGGGGAGAGAGATCGTAGTCCTGCCAGATATAGCTCTGCAGGAGCGTGGGATGGTCTGGCATCCGGTAGAGGATCTTGGCCGTCGTCAGGCCGTAACCTTCCAGTTGGCGGATGAAATCCTTGGATGCCATGCGAACTCCCTCTCTTAGCACAGAAGAGCCTCCGGCAGGATCGGGCCTTAACAGCGCAGGCAGCCTCCTGCCTTATGCTCAAGTTCAAATCTCGAGCGCTCTCATCAGTTCCGTCAGGAAACTGACGCAACTGAAAGCTTGACCCTGAAGTAGAGTCTTCCGTGAAGACTTCGGGAATGCCTATTGAGCGTTCTTCGTCTCCATCGTATTGCCATGCTTCCGGGACGGGATAAAAAACCATGGCGATGAATCTTGGCCTTCTGAAAGGCTTGCTTGCAGCCGGCGCGATCGCGGTGGCGGTTTCCGCCTGCTCCGGCAGCGTCGCCAACCAACCCATCAACGAGCAGATCGCCAGCGTTGCGGATCAGGGCGGCTGGCCCCTGGGCCCCGACCAGTTCGGCGCTACCGTCGTCGGCGTGGCTTTCTCGGGCGGCGGCATGAGAGCCTCGGCCTTCTCCTATGGGGTCCTGAACGAGCTCGACCGCTACCAGATCGAGACGGAGCGCGGCCCTGCCCGCATGACGGACATGGTCGATCTCGTGTCGGGCGTTTCGGGCGGATCGGTCACGGCGGCCTATTTCGGCCTGAAGGGCCGCGACGGCCTGCCCGAATTCCGGTCGCGCTTCCTGGAGCGCAACGCGGAGCAGGGCTTCGACACCGATGTCTCCCTCGCCAACGTGCTGCGGATCGTCGGGGACGGCGGCGTCAACGACCGCTCCAAGTTCCCGCGCTGGCTCGACGACAACCTGTTCGACGGCGCGACCTACGCCGACCTTTTCACCCGCAAGCGGCCGCTGGTCTGGATCGCCGCATCCGACATCTACAGCCGCGTGCCCTTTGTGTTCGAGCCGATCACCTTCAGCTCCCTGTGCAGCGACCTGAGCAAGGTCCGCCTGTCGGAGGCGGTGGCGGCCTCCGCTGCCGTGCCGGGTCTCTTCATGCCTCTCAACGTCGAGAACTTCGGCGGATCCTGCGGCGGCCACGTCCCGAGATGGCTGCAGCGGGGCGTCGCGGATCCGGCCGCGCCGGCGACTCTGCGGGCCAGCGCCGCCGCCATGATGCGCTATCGCCAGGACCCGGAACGCTTCCGCTATGTAAAGCTTCTCGACGGCGGCCTGACGGACAATTTCGGCATCCACTCCCTGGCCGTCGCGCGCACGAACCGCGACCGGCCCTACATGCCGATGACCGCCGAGCAGGCCGTGCGGGTGAAGCGCTTCCTGTTCATGGTGGTGGATGCGGGCCGCGGACCGGGCGGCGACTGGCCGAAGAGCCTGGCCTCGCCCTCGGGCCTCGAACTGGCCGGGATCGTCACGGACGCCGCCATCGATTCCGGCATGTACAAAGGCTACGATTACTTCAACGTCATCATGCGCGACTGGCAGAACGATCTGCGTCGCTGGCGCTGCTCCCTGTCCAACGACGAGGTCCTGAAGCTGCGCGGAACCCTGAATGGCTGGAACTGCGCCGATATCGCGTTCACGGTCGGGCGCGTGTCCTTCGAGGATGCCGGGCCGGAGTTGAAGCAGGAGCTCGACAAGGTTCCGACCCGCTTCAAGCTCGACCCGCAGACCCTCGACACGGTGGTCGGCGCCGGGGAAACGGCCTTGCGCAACAACGCGGTCTTTCGTTCATTTATCCGCAAAGGTCCCAGGCGGGCCTTGACGGCCTCCCTGGCGGCGGGCGACCAGAGGGCGGACTGACCGCACAACTGGGGCATTCCGGGCCGGGCGGAGATCGTCTCGCCTGAAATGCCCTGAACGAGGCCTGCCCTGAAAAGGAGACCACCGGGAATGCGCTTTGCCTTCGCCGGCATCGATTTTCTGGGCGACGTGTTCGAGACCCTGGTCGGCCAAGGCTGGGAGCCAATCAAACTCTTCAGCCGTCCCTGCGACGGCATCTACGACTTCAACGACGTCACCGTCGCCCGCGCACGCTCGCTGAAGATCCCTGTCCAGTCGTCGCGGATCTATCCGGCTGATCTGGCGGGCCTGAAGGCCATGGGCTGCGAGGCGCTCGTGGTGGCGGGCTATCCCTGGCTCGTCAAAGGCTGGGAGCGGCATGTGCCTTACGGGTTCAACTTCCACCCCTCGCCCCTGCCGGTCGGCCGCGGCCCCTACCCTCTGTTCCAGGCCATCCTGGACGATGTGCCCGAATGGGGCGTCACGGCCCATGTCCTCGATCCCACGTTCGACACCGGTCCCATCCTGGCCCAGAAGCGCTTCCCGCTCGCGCCCGACGAGACCCACGACACGCTCCTGGCCAGATGCCAGATGGCGGCCAAGGATGTGGCCGCCCGCCTCGCGGCGGATCTCCCCCGGCTCTGGCACGAGGCGAGACCGCAGGGTCCGGGCAGCTATTGGCCCCGCATGACCCAGTCCCAGCGGACGGTGGACTGGACCGGGCGGGTCCGGGATGCGCTGCGCACCATCAGGGCCTTCGGCTCCATCGAGGCCTTCGCCCAGGTCGATTCCCGCTACGTTTATGTTTGGGATGCGGCCGGATGGGAGGAGCCGCATCGCTACAGGCCGGGCGCCCTCGTCCACAGGCACCGCAAGCATCTCGTGGTCGCGACCCGGGACGGATTCGTGCAGATCACCGGCTGGAGCCCCTATGCGCCGGGGCCGGCCCGGAGCAGCAAGGTCTGAAATCGAGGTTCAGAGCTCGTGATAAAGCCGCCCCTGGTAGACCAGAGCGGGCTTTCGCTCTCCGAGCCTGACCGCCACGATCTCGCCGATGATGACGTGATGGGTCGCCACGATCCGCGCGTCGCTGATCCGGCAGTCGAAGGACACGAGGCCGGTCGTCAGCGCGGGAGCGCCGGTCACCAGCGTCTCCCATTGCCCGACGGTGAAGCGGTTCGGACCCTGCAGGTCGGTGCGTCCGGCGAAGATGTCGGCCAGCGGGATGTCGGCGGCGCTCAACGTATTCACGCAGAACACCCGGTTCGCCAGCAGCGCCTGCGCCGAGCGGCTTGCCGTATTGACGCAGACCAGAAGCGAGGCCGGATCGTCCGTGACGGGGGCGACGGCCGTCGCCGTGAAGCCCGCCCGTCCGGACGGGCCATCGGTCGTGACCACGTGAACGGCGCCGGCGACGCGGCTCATTCCCTCCCGGAAGAGGGCGGCGTCGAGGCTGGCTGCGCCGGTGGCGGTGGAATCGGAAGGGGATTGAGTCTTCAACATCTTGATCCGTAGAAGCCTCTCCCACCCTTTCAGGCCGAGCACAAGGCCATAACAGCCATATGGCCCCGACTGCCCATTTTCAAAGCCATCGCTGGCGCAAGCTTAGACTCTAGTTCTATCAGGATAGCTGATAGGAAACTTAACAGAAGATTGTCGAGAGGAACCGGGTTTGCTAGACACGCGCACCTTACGAGCGGCTTGGCCTTGCTCCCGCAACGTGCTTTGCTGTGACAGTTCCCAAAACGACCCCATTCCAGAGGGGCAAGGGTAGGACATGGAAATTTTTGTGCAGCAGCTCATCAACGGGCTGACGCTGGGGTCGATTTACGGCCTCATCGCCATTGGCTACACGATGGTGTTCGGCATCATCGGCATGGTGAACTTCGCCCACGGCGACGTCTTCATGCTCTCCGCTTTCATCGCGCTCATCTTCTTCCTGATCCTGACCACGTGGCTCGGGATCTCGTCCATCGCGCTGGCGCTCCTCATCGTGCTGGTCATCGCGATGGTGCTCACCTCCCTGTGGGGCTGGGCCATCGAGCGGGTCGCGTACCGGCCCCTGCGCGGATCCTTCCGCCTCGCGCCGCTGATCTCGGCCATCGGCGTCTCGATCTTTCTCTCCAACTTCGTCCAGGTGGCCCAGGGCGCCCGCAACAAGCCGACCCCGCCCATGATCGGCGACGTGATCGTGCTGTTCCAGGGAGAAAGCGGCTACAATGTCGCGATTTCCTACAAGCAGATCATCATCATGATCGCGACGGCGGTGTTGCTGACGATCTTCTGGTACATCGTCCAGAAGACGTCCCTCGGCCGCGCCCAGCGCGCCTGCGAGCAGGACCGCAAGATGGCGGCGCTCCTCGGCATCAACGTGGACCGGACGATCTCGCTCACCTTCGTGATCGGCGCGGCTCTCGCGGCCGTCGCTGGCACCATGTATCTGCTGTATTATGGCGTCGTGAGCTTCAACGACGGCTTCGTCCCGGGCGTGAAGGCCTTCACGGCGGCGGTTCTGGGCGGCATCGGCTCGCTGCCGGGCGCCGTTCTCGGCGGCCTGATCATCGGTCTCATCGAGACCTTCTGGTCGGCTTATTTCTCGATCGAGTACAAGGACGTCGCCGCGTTCTCGATCCTGGCCATCGTCTTGATCTTCATGCCCTCCGGCATCCTGGGGCGGCCTGAGGTCGAGAAGGTTTAAGGAGCCACGAGCATGAACGCTCCTTCCATCACCACTGCGGCCCAGACCCAGGCCGCGACGAAGACCTTCGACCTGACGGCGGCCCTCAAGGACTCCTTCAGGACGGCGCTGATCACGCTCGGCCTGTCGATCCCGATCCTGGCCTACAAGACGGATCAGAACGGGGCCGCCCTGTTCCTGACGCCGCGCTGGGGCCTGGTCGCGGTCATGTGCGCCATCATATTCGGGCTGCGGCTCATGCTGCACGCCTTCACGGCCACGCGGGCCTACCGCAAGGCGCTTCCGAGCTCGCATCAGGCGACGGAGCCGGTCCACGCGGAGCCGAGCGCCTTCCAGCACGTCTCCCGGCTCGCGATTCCCTTCTTCCTGGGGATCGCCCTCGCCTTCCCGTTCCTGATCTACGTGATCCAGGGCGGGCTGAACGAGTCCCGCTACTGGATCGACCTCGGCATCCTGATCCTCACCTACGTGATGCTCGGATGGGGGCTCAACATCGTGGTTGGCCTCGCCGGCCTCCTCGATCTCGGCTACGTCGCGTTCTACGCCGTCGGGGCCTATTCCTACGCCCTGCTGTCGACCACCTTCGGGCTGTCGTTCTGGATCTGCCTGCCGCTCGCCGGCATTCTGGCCGCCTTCTGGGGCATGATCCTCGGATTCCCGGTGCTGCGCCTGCGCGGCGACTACCTGGCCATCGTGACCCTCGCCTTCGGCGAGATCATCCGCCTCGTTCTCATCAACTGGGTGGACCTGACCAACGGCGCCGCCGGCATCTCGTCGATCCCGCGCGCTACCTTCTTCGGCCTGCCCTTCACGGCGGGCGAAGGCGGGTTCGCGGCGACCTTCGGGCTCACGTTCAACGGCATGCACAGGATGATCTTCCTCTACTATCTCATCCTGGCGCTGGCGCTGCTGACCAACTTCGTCACCATGCGTCTGCGCAAGCTGCCGGTGGGACGCGCCTGGGAAGCTTTGCGCGAGGACGAGATCGCCTGCCGTTCGCTCGGCATCAACACCACGAACACCAAGCTGACGGCCTTCGCCATCGGGGCCATGTTCGGCGGCTTCGCGGGCTCGTTCTTCGCGGTCCGTCAGGGCTTCGTCTCGCCGGAAAGCTTCAACTTCCTGGAATCGGCCATCATCCTGGCCATCGTGGTCATGGGCGGCATGGGCTCCCAGATCGGCGTCGCCATCGCGGCCATCGTGCTGGTCGGCGGCCCGGAGGTCCTGCGCAACCTGACCTTCCTCAAGGCGATCTTCGGCGAGGGCTTCGATCCCAACGAGTACCGCCTGCTGATCTTCGGAATGGGCATGGTGGCGATGATGGTCTGGCGTCCGCGCGGCCTCATCTCCGAACGTGAACCCTCGGTGATCTTGAAAGAGCGCAAGGCCATTTCCGGCTCGCTCGTGAAGGAAGGACACGGCTAATGCGCTGGCTGCAGGATCCCATCCTCGACGTACAGCATCTCACGATGCGCTTCGGCGGCCTCGTGGCCATCAACGACCTCTCGTTCCAGGCCGGGCGCGGCGACATCACCGCGCTCATCGGACCGAACGGCGCCGGCAAGACGACCGTCTTCAACTGCATCACCGGCTTCTACAAGCCGACGGAGGGCATGCTGGCGCTCCGCAAGCCCGACGGGTCGCACCTGCTCCTGGAGAGGCTGCCGGGCTTCGACATCAACTGGAAGGCCAAGGTCGCCCGCACCTTCCAGAACATCCGCCTGTTCTCCGGCATGACCGTGCTGGAGAACCTGCTGGTGGCGCAGCACAACCCGCTGATGATCGCCTCCGGCTTCACGTTCCTGGGCGTCCTCGGCATCGGCGGCTACCGCAAGGCCGAGAAGGAAGCCATCGAGAAGGCGAAGTTCTGGCTCGAGAAGACCCGGCTCATCCACCGGGCCGACGATCCGGCCGGCGACCTTCCCTACGGCGACCAGCGCCGTCTCGAAATCGCCCGCGCCATGTGCACCGACCCTCTCCTGCTCTGCCTCGACGAGCCGGCGGCGGGCCTCAACCCGCGCGAGTCGCTGGAGCTGAACGAGCTTTTGCTGTCGATCCGCAAGGATCACGGCACCTCGATTCTCCTGATCGAGCACGACATGTCGGTCGTCATGGAAATCTCGGACCACGTGGTGGTGCTCGATTACGGCACCAAGATCTCGGACGGCCTGCCCGCCGAGGTGAGGAACGATCCCAAGGTCATCGCCGCCTATCTCGGCGTGGCCGATGAGGAAATCCAGAAGGTCGAAGCGGAGATCGGCGCATGAGCACCGCTGGAGCAAATATCCCGATGCAGGGCCATCAGGCCGCCACCGGCGCGGCGCGTCAGCCGCTCCTCAGCGTGCGCGGCGTCAAGACCTATTACGGCAACATCATCGCCCTCAAGGGCGTGGACATGGATGTCCACGAGGGCGAGATCGTCACGCTGATCGGCGCCAACGGCGCCGGCAAGTCGACGCTGATGATGACGATCTTCGGTAGTCCGAGAGCGCGTGAGGGCACGATCACCTATGCGGGTCGGGACATCACCAGGATGCCGACCCACGAGATCGCGCATCTGTCCATCGCGCAATCGCCGGAAGGCCGCCGCATCTTCCCGCGTATGACCGTGTTCGAGAACCTGCAGATGGGTGCCGCCATCAACGGCATGGCCCATTTCGACCAGGATCTGGAGCGGGTCTGCACCCTGTTCCCGCGCCTGAAGGAACGCCTGCAGCAGCGCGGCGGGACGCTCTCAGGCGGCGAGCAGCAGATGCTGGCGATCGCCCGGGCGCTCATGAGCCGCCCGCGCCTCCTCCTCCTGGACGAGCCGTCGCTCGGCCTCGCGCCGCTGATCGTGAAGCAGATCTTCTCGATCATCAAAGAGCTGAACGAGAAGGACGGCATGACGGTCTTCCTCGTGGAGCAGAACGCCTATCACGCCCTCAAGCTCGCCCATCGCGGCTACGTGATGGTCACGGGCAACATCACCTTGAGCGGTTCCGGCAAGGACCTGCTCGAAGATCCACAGGTCCGGGCGGCCTATCTCGAAGGGGGGCATCACTGATGCAGGGCATCCTCTACGAAGAGCCTTCGATCTGGCTCTTCCTCTTCATCACCGTGGTCATGGGCGGCTGGGCGGCCTGGATGACGGGCCGCGCCATCGCGGTCACGTGGCGGCCCTTCTGGAATCTGATCCTCTACCTGTTCATCCTCGGCGCCGCAGTGCGGTTCATCCACTTCGCCCTGTTCGGGGGAACGCTGCGGTCGGTTCACTATTACGCCGTGGACACGATCGTGATTCTGATCATCGGCTCGCTCGGCTACCAGTATTACCGCGCCCGTCTGATGACCTCCCAATACCGCTGGCTCTACGAGCGGACCGGCCCGTTCTCCTACCGGGAAAAGGCTTCTACTACAAAGGGCTAAGCCAAAAAGATTCCCACGTGACATCCGCTTAAAAACAAGCATGATGTTACACGGATGGTGGGCAGTCCCCGCCAAACCGGCCCCAAAAAGGAAGTGGGGCCTATAAAACCACCCAGAGGAGTGACCTCATGAAAAAAATGCTGTTGACCGGCGTGGCGCTTGGTCTTGGCCTCGCCTTCTCCAGCGCTGCCAGCGCGCAGATCAAGATCGGCGTCGCAGGCCCCATCACCGGCCCGAACGCGGCCTTCGGCGCCCAGCTGAAGAACGGCGTCGAGCAGGCAGTCGAGGACATCAATGCCGCCGGCGGCATCAATGGCCAGAAGGTGCAGGTCGTCGTCGGCGACGACGTGTCCGACCCCAAGCAGGGCGTATCGGTGGCGAACAAGTTCGCGGCTGAGGGCGTGAAGTTCGTCGTCGGACACTTCAACTCCGGCGTCTCCATCCCGGCCTCGCAGGTCTACGAGGAAGCCGGCATCGTCCAGGTCTCCCCGGCCTCGACGAACCCGCAATTCACCGAGCGCGGCATGTGGAACACCTTCCGCACCTGCGGTCGCGATGACCAGCAGGGCATCGTCGCCGGCGGCTACCTCGCCGACAAGTTCAAGGGCAAGAAGGTCGCTGTCATTCATGACAAGACCCCGTACGGCAAGGGCCTCGCCGACGAGACCATGAAGGCCATGAATGCCAAGGGCCTCAAGGAAGTCGTCTACGAAGGCATCAACCCGGGCGAGAAGGACTACTCCGCTCTCGTGTCGAAGCTGAAGCAGGCTGGCGTCGACGTGGTCTACTTCGGCGGCCTCCATACGGAAGCCGGCCTTATCATCCGCCAGATGCGCGACCAGGGCCTGAACGCCCCGCTCATGTCGGGTGACGGCATCGTGTCGGCCGAGTTCACCTCGATCGCCGGCCCGGGCGCCGAAGGCACCCTGATGACCTTCTCGCCGGATCCCCGCAAGAACCCGAACGCGAAGGAAGTCGTGGCCAAGTTCAAGGCCAAGAACTTCGATCCCGAGGCCTACACCCTCTACAGCTACGCCGCCGTCCAGATCCTGGCCGACGCCGCCAAGCAGGCCGGAAGCATCGATGGCAAGAAGGTTGCCGACGTGATGCATGCCGGCAAGCCGTTCAAGACCGTCATCGGAGACATCTCCTATGACAAGAAGGGCGACATCACCCGTCCGGACTACATCATGTACGTCTGGAAGAAGGGCGCCGACGGCAAGATCGACTACTCCGGCAACGAGCTGAACATGTAATCGATCGGCCAGAGCCGAACGAACGGAAACCCGCCCTGGCAACAGGGCGGGTTTTCTCATGGCCCCTTCCAGAACCGTGATCCGACCATGCCAGCCCTCAACCTGTCCCTGCTCGAAGATACATACGCCGTATGCCGTTTTCCGGCCGGCCAGCCGGTGAAGCCGCCAGCCCCGGGCTCCTTCTCCCTTCTGGTCCATGCGGCGGAGGAGACGACCCTCGTCTGCCCTCTCGATCAGGCTCCGGGCGCGGCCGAAATCGATGCGGGCTGGCGCTGCTTCCGGATCACGCAGAGCTTCGACTTTGGCGTTCCGGGCATCCTGGCCTCCGTGCTCGAGCCGCTGGCCCGGGCCGGCATCGGCATCTTCGCCACCTCCACCTTCAGCACCGATTACGTGCTGGTGAAGGCGGCGGACGCGGAGCGGGCCGTGGCGACGCTCGAGGCCGCCGGACATTCCGTGGCCGAAAGCGGCTGACGGCCGGCTCTTTCCCTCGCGTGCAGGGATGGGCTTCTCTATAAGAGCTCAACATCACAAATCGCTGGAGAGTCGGATGAAGCCGCAGACCGGAGAGTTTCCGGAGCCCCACGACGCAGATGCGCGCCGGTCGATTGCACCGGTCATCTGCTACCCGGTCGAGACTCTGGCGCAGCCCGATCTGGCCGCCTACCGCGCCGCCAGAGACGGTTGGGAGAAGGTGGACGAGGTCGTCGTGCCGCCGCGCGAGGCGCGATGCTTCGAGGTTCCCGCAGGCTCCTTCTTCCGTATCGTCTCGATAGAAGGCCCGCAGGTCGGAGACCTCAACCTCTGGGCGGCGGGCGATCTTAGCGAGCGCTTCTTCTCCGGCAAGACCAGGGCCCTCCACGGCACACATCTCTCGACCGGAGACCGACTCTGGTCGTGCCTGCCGTATCTCCGCCCGATGGCGACGATCACGCAGGACACGCTCGACTGGTACGGCTTCGACCAGTGGGGCGGTTCGGTGCATGACGTGATCGGCACCCGATGCGATCCCTACACGCACCGCCTCCTGTCCGGTCACGACTATCACCATTGCTGCCACTCGAACCTGACGCGCGCCCTCTCCCGTCAGACCGGCCGCCCTCGCGAGGCGGTGGAGCCTGCGGTGCATGACGTGCTCAACGTTTTCATGTGTACCGGCTTCACCCGTGACACGGGCCAGTACTTCATGAAGGCGAGCCCGGTCAGGCCCGGCGACTTCCTCGAATTCTTCGCCGAGATCGATCTTCTGGGCGCCCTGTCGGCCTGCCCCGGCGGGGATTGCAGCGCCGAGCATTCCAGCGACGAGGCGGCCTGCCATCCCCTGCTCGTCGAGATCTACCGGCCAAAGGCGCCGCCCGCCGGATGGGTTTCACCTGCGCGCAACGCCTACGACCGGAGCCATGGCGAATAGGATGCAAGGGTCGGGATACCCGCCCTTGAAGCATCGGACGTAACTTGGCTTTCACGTCCACGTCCACGTCCGATGCCCTAACCCTCAGCTTCGCTCAATCCGCGCCCCGAAGCAGCCCCGGCGGGCGAAGTGGGCATCGATATGGGCCACCTGCGGATCGGCGAAGAAGCGTTCGATCAGGCGAAGCACTTCCTCGCCCTCGCCGACCTCCGCATCGACGATCAGGGCCTCGGCGTCATAGGCGCGCAGGGACAGGAGACGGTTTCGCAGGATGGGCGGCAGTTCGTCCCGGTAGAAACCCGTCTCGGCCGACCGGCTGACGAAGATCGGGCCGCTGGCCCGGTAGGGAGAGGTCGGCGTCGGCTGATGGACGTGATTGATCAGCAGCAGTTCCTCGCCCTTCTCCGCTCGCTTCAGCGAGACGCGGCACGGATAGGCATCGGCCTCGTCCGCCTCGATGCGCCGGGCTCCGATGGCCGCGAGCCCGTCCTCGCTGAGTGAAAACAACGGCATGAAGTCCTGGGCATCGAGCCCGCGAACGCGAAACGACATGGATGGTCTCCTCGGTTGAGGCCACCACGATCGCCGTCATCAGGCCGGGGAGCGACCCGATTCCTGTGGGGACTATCCCAGCCGCCCCAGGACCGGAAACGTCTCGAGAAGCCAGAACGACATGTTGCCGATCCAGCCGGCCAGAAACGCGATGCCGGTCAGGATGAGGAGGACGCCCATGGTCTTCTCGACGAGGGCAAAATGGGACCGCATGCGCTTCAGGAGGGACACGACGGGCTTCATGGCGAAGGCCGCGAGCAGGAAGGGGATTCCCAGTCCGGCCGAGTAGGCGGCGAGCAGCATGGCCCCGTAGGAGACGCTGTCCTCGGAGCCGGCCACGGCCAGGATTGCCGCCAGGACCGGGCCGATGCACGGCGTCCAGCCGAACGCGAAGGCAAGGCCCATCACATAGGCGCCCCAGAGCCCGACCGGCCTCTCGACGCTGAACCGCGCCTCCCGGTAGAAGAGCCCGATCCGGAAGATACCGAGGAAATGCAGGCCCATGACGATGATCGCGAGGCCCGCGATGGTGCTCAGGATGTCGAGGTACTGTCGGATCACCTGCCCCAGGGCCGATGCCGTCGCGCCCAAGGTGACGAAGACCGTTGAGAATCCGGCGACGAACAGCAGCGCCGCCAGAATCGCCCGCCGACGAACGGCCTGATCGCCCGCATGCAGCCGGTCGAAGGTCGTGCCCGCCAGAAACGACAGGTAGGGCGGCACCAGCGGTAGCACGCAAGGGCTCAAGAAGCTGATGAGGCCGCCGAGAACTGCGGCCGGGAAGGAAACGCTGAGCATGAGGTCTTCTATCCTCTGATCGCCGCGCTAGAAAGCGGGGGGAAGCCATGGTCGCCAGCTTGTGAACGCCCAGGCTTTTCGGTTTGCTTGTCCCATGACCCGTTCTCGCAACCTCATCACCGATGTCGCAGGCCTGCACGTCGGCAACGCCCACGATCCGGCCCTCGCCTCGGGCGTCACGGTCGCCCTGTTCGAACAGCCGGCCGTCGCCTCCTATGCGGTCCATGGCGGCGCTCCCGGCACACGGGATACGGACCTGCTCGAACCCGACAAGGTCGTCCCGGGCGTCAATGCCATCGTGCTCTCCGGCGGCTCGGCCTTCGGCCTCGATGCCGCGAGCGGCGTGCAGGCCTGTCTGCGCGAACGCGGCATCGGCTTCGCGGTGGGTTCCGCCGTCGTGCCTCTCGTGCCGCAGGCCATCACCTTCGATCTTCTCAATGGCGGCAACAAGGATTGGGGCCGCTACCCGCCCTACAGGGAGATGGGATACGAGGCTGCCCGGAATGCCGGTGCCGATTTCGCCCTCGGCACGGCCGGCGGCGGCTACGGGGCCACCACGTTCGATCTCAAGGGTGGACTCGGCTCGACGAGCGCCGTCACCTCATCGGGCCACACGGTCGGGGCCCTCGTGATCGTCAATGCCCTGGCATCCACCCTGATCGGGGACGGGCCTCACTTCTGGGCCGGGGCGTTCGAGGAAGGCAACGAATTCGGCGGGCTCGGCCTGCCGAGCCGGATCACGCCGGAGATGCGCCGTCTCGACTGGAAAGGCCGCGCACGGGAGAACGCGCCCCCCATTTCCACCACCGTCGCGCTGGTTGCAACCGACGCAGCGCTCACGAAGGCCCAGGCCAAGCGGCTTGCCATCGTGGCCCATGACGGCCTCGCCAAGGCGCTCCGCTTCGCCCATGCGCTCTACGACGGGGATACGGTTTTTTCCGCCGCGACCGGGCGCAAGCCTCTTAAGGACGAGGCCGCCGACCTCATCGAGATCGCAGCCCTTGCGGGAGATTGCCTGGCGCGCGCCATCGCGCGGGGCGTCTTTGAGGCGACGGCCCTGCCCTTCCCGAACGCCCAGCCGGCCTGGAAGGACAGGTTCGGCGCGCTCGTCAGAGGCTAGGTGCTGTTTCGAGACGGGAGAGAAAGGCCGCCAGCTTCGCCTCCTGCCGCGTTCGGACACTCCCGAGGAAATGATCCAGGGTTGCCTCGAAGGCCGCAGTGGGGGCCAGAAGAGCGGCCGCGAGACGTGGGCTGCCGGAGCAGATCAGGCGCGTGATGCGCTGCGCCTCCCGGACGTCCGTGGCAAATCGCAGCCTCACGAGGTCCAGGATCCTGTTTTCCGGCTGTGCGGGCCGGATCATCAGAATGGTGGTTTCCTGGCCGAACAGGTCCTGGGCGGCAGCGCGCATCGGCACGAGATAGGCGACCGAATCCGGATGCTCTTCCGTTGCCGGAATGAAGATCGGCCCCCGCAGGTGATCGAAGAGGCCGGCGCTGATCTTCGCCAGTTCCCCGCTCAGGGTCGATTGGGCCACCGTATCGTTGAAGGCCAGCCGTTCCCCGGGCCGGATGCTCACCTGGGAAAGCCGGGCTTCCAGGGCAGCGTTGCAGGCCAGAAGTTTGCCGCCATTGGTCAAGACTGCAGCCGGAATGTCGATGTCCTGGAGGGCCGCCACGGTCGAGCGAGCCTGCTGCATGCCGAGTCGGGTGAACAGGAAGGCCGCGCGGGCGAGGTGGGGCCGCAGGCGGTTGAGCCTGGCCCTCACCTCAGCGCCCATCGGGCCGTCCTGGAAGCGCCGGTCGAAACGAAAATCCACCCGATCGCCTATCGGGATCTGCATATGGGCGGTGGTGCTCCAGCCGAAGCCGCGAGGAAGGACGAAGTCCTTGTACATGGGGATGGCGTCGGTCTCGCCGGGAGCGAACATGTCGGTCTCGTCGAAAAACCCCGTCGGACGGTGCTGGACGACCTTCTCGGCCCAGACGTTCTGCTCCTGCCATCCCTGCGCGAACCAATCGTCAAAGGTTGGCCGCATGCGGTCCGTGGCTATCCAGAACTCGGATGCCGGCGTGACGGCGATCATGAATCCGCCGACACTTCCGGCCGCGGCGGAGATCCGCTCCAGGATTTCAGGCCAACGTTCGGGAATGACCGCAGCCTCATAGATAGCGTTGACGAGTGAACGGTCCTTGTTCCGCACCCATGCCCCCAAGTTATTGAGAGCATATGTTATATAATTCTGGTCTCAGATCAAGCTCTCCCCCTCTAAACAGGGGGCATGAGTCGCGGTGGCCGCGCCGCCGCGGCGGTGTGGCCTCGGCACCGGATGCTAAGGCTGACCCGAAATGACAGGTTCAGAACCGCTCCACCCGGTACGGCTTCGGATCGACCATGGGGGTCTCGCCGGTGATCATCTCGGCCAGCAGGCGGCCCGTGACGGGACCCAGCGTCAGGCCATGGTGGGCATGGCCGAAGCCGAACCAGAGGTTCTTGTGGCGGGGAGCCGCGCCGATGATGGGCATCATGTCGGGCGTGCAGGGGCGCATGCCCATCCACGGCTCGGGATCGACCCGCTCGCCGAGCGGGAAGAACTCCCGAGCGATCGGCTCGGCCCGCCCGAGCTGGACCGGGGTCTTCGGCGCGTCGCGGTTCGCGAACTCGGCGCCGGTTGTCAGCCGAATGCCCTTCAGCATCGGGGCCAGGAAGTAGCCCCGGTCGAAATCGAGCGTCGGCCGATTGAGCACGGCGTTGCCCGCAGGCTTGTAGTGCATGTGGTAGCCGCGCTTCACCGCCAGCGGCAGGTCGTAGCCGAGCCGCTTCGTCACCACGTCGGCCCAGGCCCCGAGGGCGATGACGACAGCGCCCGCGTCCACAGGTCCCTGCTCCGTCTGGACGCGCCATCCGGTCGAGGTTTCCTCCAGGGTCCGGGCGTCGCCCGCCGCCAGTTCGCCGCCGAGGCGTTCGAAGAGGCTCACATAGCCCATGGTGAGCAGGTGCGGATCGGACACGGTCGCCGGGTCCGTCCAATGGATGCCGCCCTTCGTCTCCACCTTGAGGTGCGGCTCGCGCTCGGCCACCCCCTTGGTGTCGAGAGCGACGAAATTCACCCCGAAGTCGCGCCTCACGGCCTCCGCATCGCGGACCTGCTCGTCCCTGCTCTTCTCGTCGCGGAACACCTTCATCCAGCCGGTCGGCCGGATCAGGTCGGTGGAGCCGGATTCCTCGGCCAGGGCCATGTGCTCCGTGACGCTGCGCTCGATGAGAGGAGCGTACATCCGGGCGATCGCCTTGTGCTGGGCGGGGCGAGAATGCATCCAGTACTGGAACAGGAACGGCGCGATCCGGGGGATTGCGCTCCAGTGGTAATGGGCGTCGACGGTGTTGTTCAGCGCATAGCGGAACAGCGCGCCGAAATCGTGTGGAAAGCCGTAAGGATAGACGCCTTCGCGCTGGATGAGGCCCGCATTGCCGAACGAGGTCTCCTCGCCGGGCTTGCGCCTGTCCACGAGAAGGACCGAACGGCCGCGCTTCTGCAAATGCACGGCAATCGACACGCCGACGATGCCGGCGCCAAGAACAATCACATCCTTACGCATGAAAAGCCTGCCCTGTTCCAGTCGTCTCTCTGTCCTGAGACTTGGGAGCTGTATCCCTCTTGTCTGCGGCAGCATTCTTACTCCCGTTTCCTGAAGGGCGTCCACGTCTTTCCTGCCGCAAGAGGACCTCTCCCCAGCCGAGTGGTCTTCAAATGGTTCGTGCCGGCGTCCCTATGACCCGTTGCCGTGAAGTCAGGCTCGTGCTACCGGCGCGCCATGACACGCCCTCTCCTCATCGCCCCCTCCATCCTCGCCTCCGACTTCTCCAAGCTCGGAGAGGAAGTCCGCGCCGTCGACGCCGCCGGCGGCGACTGGATTCATATCGACGTGATGGACGGTCATTTCGTGCCGAACATCACGATGGGACCGGACATCGTGAAGGCGATCCGGCCGCACACCCGGAAGGTGTTCGATGTTCACCTGATGATCGCGCCGGTGGATCCCTACCTCGAAGCCTTCGCCAAGGCGGGCGCGGACATCATCAGCATCCATGCGGAGGCGGGACCTCACCTGCACCGCTCGCTCCAGACTATCCGCAAGCTGGGCAAGAAGGCGGGCATCGTGCTCAACCCGGGCACCCACGAGGGCTCCATCGAGCCGGTGCTCGACGAGGTGGATCTGATCCTCCTGATGACGGTCAATCCCGGTTTCGGCGGACAGGCCTTCATTCCGTCCGTCTGCACGAAGCTTCGGCGCATCAAGGACATGATCGGCGACCGCGATATCGACATCGAGATCGACGGCGGGATCACGCCCGAGACGGCTCCGCTGGTGGCGGAAGCCGGCGCCAACGTGCTGGTGGCGGGCTCCGCCGTGTTCAAGGGCGGCCCCTCGACCTATGCCGGAAACATCGCGGCCATTCGCGAGGCGGCTACGAAGGCGCGTTGAGATCCTAAGGCTATCGTGCTACCCGCGCGGGCAGATCACCCGCGTGGAAGTGCAAAGCCATGATCCCCCGTTACAGCCGTCCCGAGATGGTGGCCATCTGGTCGCCGGAAACCAAGTTCCGCATCTGGTTCGAGATCGAGGCCCACGCCACCACGGCGCTCGCCAATCTCGGCGTCGTGCCGAAGGAAGCCGCCGAGAAGGTCTGGGACAAGGGCTCCAAGGCCGTCTTCGACGTGGAGCGGATCGACGCCATCGAGCGCGAGGTCAAGCACGACGTCATCGCGTTCCTCACGCACCTCGCCGAGATCGTCGGTCCCGAGGCCCGCTTCGTCCACCAGGGCATGACCTCCTCGGACGTGCTGGACACCACCTTCAACGTCCAGCTCGCCCGCGCCTCGGACCTGCTGCTGCGCGACATCGACGAGCTCCTCGCCGCCATCAAGCGCCGCGCCTTCGAGCACAAGATGACGCCGACCATCGGCCGCTCGCACGGCATTCACGCGGAGCCGACCACCTTCGGACTGAAGCTCGCCCAGGCCTATGCGGAGTTCGAGCGCTGCAAGCTGCGCCTCATCGAGGCCCGGCGGGAGATCTCGACCTGCGCCATCTCGGGCGCGGTCGGCACCTTCGCGAATATCGATCCGAGCGTCGAGGAATACGTGGCCGAGAAGATGGGTCTCCAGGTCGAGCCCGTCTCGACCCAGGTCATCCCCCGCGACCGCCATGCCATGTACTTCGCGACACTCGCCGTCATCGCCTCCTCCATCGAGCGTCTGGCGACGGAGGTCCGCCACCTGCAGCGCAGCGAGGTGCTGGAGGCGGAGGAATTCTTCTCGGCCGGTCAGAAGGGCTCCTCGGCCATGCCGCACAAGCGCAACCCGGTCCTGACCGAGAACCTGACGGGCCTCGCCCGCATGGTGCGCGCCTATGCGCTGCCCGCGATGGAGAACGTGGCGCTCTGGCACGAGCGGGACATCTCCCACTCCTCGGTCGAGCGCATGATCGGGCCGGACGCCACCGTGACGCTGGACTTCGCGCTGGCGCGTCTGACCAGCGTCATCGACAAGCTCGTGGTGTACCCCGAGAACATGCGCAAGAACCTGGACCGCCTGGGCGGCCTCGTTCACTCCCAGCGGGTCCTGCTGGCGCTCACCCAGAAGGGCGCCTCCCGCGAGGACGCCTATAGGCTCGTCCAGCGCAACGCCATGCCCGTGTGGCGCGGTGAGGGCGACTTCCTGACCCTGCTGAAGAACGACGCCGACGTGACGAAGTACCTGTCTGCCGAGGAGATCGAGGCCTGTTTCGATCTCGGCTACCACTTCAAACATGTGGATACGATCTTCACGCGGGTCTTCGGTGCGGCAGGAGCATAGCTCCCGGCACTGGACATTTTTGCCTAGCGCCCGACAATCCCCGGTCTGGATATCAACGACACGGGGATTGTTGCCATGTTGTCGGAGAAGCTTCTCGTCGCGGCCTTTTCGAAGGCGGTCAAGCGGGGCACCCTGAAGATGACCACCGCCAGAGGCCGGCACTTCGCCTTTGGCAATGGCCAGGAGCCCAAGGTCTCGATCAGGTTCGCCGATGCGTCGGCCCAGATGGCGCTCTGCCTTCATCCCGAACTGAAACTCGGCGAACTCTTCACGGACGGGCGGCTGGTCATCGAGACCGGCACGATCTACGACTTCCTCCAGCTTCTGCTTCAGGACACCCGGGGAGAGCTCGACGAGCTCCCCCTGCACCGCCTGCGCAAGATCCGCGCCTGGATGATGCGCCGGACCGAGAACGACGCCCTAAAGTCGAAGCGGAACGTCGCCCACCATTACGATCTCGACGGACGGCTCTATTCCCTCTTCCTCGACAGCGACAAGCAGTATTCCTGCGCCTATTTCGACCATCCGGACGCGACGCTGGAGGAGGCGCAGCTCGCCAAGAAGCGGCACATCGCGGCCAAGCTCCTGGTGGAGCCGGGACACAGCGTTCTCGACATCGGCTCCGGCTGGGGCGGCCTGGGCCTCTACATGGCGCAGATCGCCGGAGCTGGCCCGGTCAAGGGCGTGACGCTCTCCGAGGAACAGCTGGAGGTCTCACGGCGCCGCGCGGCATCGGCCGGCCTCACCGACCGGGTCCGCTTCGATCTCGAGGATTATCGCTCGACGGCAGGCACCTTCGACCGCATCGTTTCGGTCGGCATGTTCGAGCATGTGGGCCTGCCGTCCTACGACACCTATTTCCAGACCTGCCGGCGGCTCCTGAAGGAGGATGGCGTGATGCTCCTCCACACGATCGGCCGTTCAGGGACGCCCTATCCGACGAATGCCTGGATCGCCCGCTACATCTTCCCGGGCGGGCACCTACCCATCCTGTCGGAGATGATGCCGGCCATCGAGCGTGCCGGGCTGGTCGTGACGGACGTCGAAGTGCTACGCCTGCACTATGCCTTCACCCTCAAGGCCTGGCGGGAGCGGTTCATGGCCCATCGGGAGGAGGTCCTGCGCCTTTACGACGAGCGCTTCTGCCGGATGTGGGAGTGCTACCTCGCCATGTCGGAATCCGCCTTCCGCTTCCAGGACACGGTGGTCTTCCAGGTGCAACTGGCGCGGCGCAACGACGTGGTGCCGCTGACGCGCGACTACATCGCCGAGCGGGAAGAGGCCCTCAAGGCGGTGGAAGCCATGGAATTGAGGCGGACCGCTTGAACGAGAGCGGTCGGACGTTTACCTGCGGAGCATGAAAACTTCCGATTGCGACATTCTCATCGTTCCCGGTTACGAGAATTCAGGCCCGGACCATTGGCAGAGCCGATGGGAGCGCCAGCTCTCGACCGCGCGCCGGATCGAGCAGGAGAGCTGGGACACTCCCAACAAGAACGACTGGATTGCCCGCATCGCCGAGGACGTCGAGCGCGCCGAGCGGCCGGTCGTGCTCGTCGGCCACAGCCTCGGCGTCGTGGCCATCGCACATGCGGCCCCGCTCCTCGCGGAAGGAAAGGTCCGGGGAGCTTTCCTGGTCGGGCTGCCGGATACGGAGCGTCCGGATTTCCCCGACCCGATTGATCGCGCCTTCGCGCCGATCCCGCGCGATCCCCTGCCCTTTCCCTCCGTCCTGATCGCCAGCCGGACGGATCCGTATTGCGACTACGCAAAGGCGGAGGACATCGCCTATGCCTGGGGTTCGGCCATCGTCGATGCCGGGGATTCGGGCCATCTCAACAGCGAGAGCGGTCACGGCCCCTGGCCGGAAGGCCTGATGCGCTTCGCGGGCTTCCTCAAGCGCCTGTAAGAGCGCCGGCTCGGGTACGCCTCGCCACTTCGCGTCGTGGCGAGGCATCTCTTCTTCCTAACATGACAAAAAATTCATGCGGTAGTCACGTGGCCGAGAGCAGGCTGAGGGCAACCTTGTCCTTATCGATGTCACGGAGGATATCCGCATGAGAAAGATCATCGCTACGATTACGGCGGCGGCCCTGCTCGCCAGCGCCGGCACCTATGCGCTTGCCCAGGGACCCGGGCCGGGAGGGCCGGGCGGTCCGGCAGCCGCGCAGGAACGCCGCGGCATGTCAAAGGACGACTTCAACCGGCTCGTGGACGCCCGCATCGCGTCCATCAAGGCGGGTCTGAAGCTCAGCGCCGACCAGGAAAAGCTCTGGCCGCCCGTGGAGGACGCGATCCGCGCCAATGCAACCCAGCGCTTCTCGCGGTTCGAGCAGCGCGACACCATGCGCGACCAGCGCCAGTCCATGGATTTCATGCAGCGCCTCGACCAGCGCAGCACCATGATGACCGAGAACGCGCAGCGGATGAGCACGCTGACGACCGCGCTGCGGCCCCTGTGGAACAGCTTCAGCGAGGATCAGAAGCGGATCGCTCCGCGCCTCATACGTCCGGCCATGGCCCCCGGAGGGATGGCCCGGGACGAGCGAGGCGGACGCCGCGGCCGCGACGGGGACCATGGCCGCATGGGCGGCATGATGCATCATGGGCGCGGGATGATGGGCCAAGGCGGCCAACAGCAGCAGTAAGAAGCCCGATCCAACAAAAAAGGCCGCCCATCGGGCGGCCTTTCGATTCTTGAAGTCGGTCTTCGCGGCGATTAGCGCGAATAGAACTCGATCACGAGGTTCGGCTCCATCTGCACCGGGTACGGCACTTCGGAGAGAGTCGGGATGCGGGTCACGCGAGCCGTCATCTTGGAGTGATCGACCTCGATGTAGTCCGGAACGTCGCGCTCGGCGAGCTGGCTTGCCACGACGACGACCTCGAGCTGCTTCGACTTTTCCTTCACCTCGATCACGTCACCCGGCTTCACGAGGTAGCTCGGGATGTTCACGCGGCGGCCGTTGACCCTCACGTGACCATGGTTGACGAACTGACGGGCGGCGAAGGGGGTCGCGACGAACTTCGAGCGGTACACGACCGCGTCGAGACGACGCTCGAGCAGGCCGATCAGGTTCTCGCCCGAGTCACCGCGCTGGCGGATCGCCTCGGCGTAGTAGCGGCGGAACTGCTTCTCGGTGATGTTGGCGTAGTAGCCCTTCAGCTTCTGCTTGGCGCGCAGCTGCGTGCCGAAATCCGACATCTTGCCCTTGCGGCGCTGGCCGTGCTGGCCGGGGCCGTATTCGCGGCGATTCACGGGGCTCTTCGGGCGGCCCCAGATGTTCTGACCCATGCGGCGGTCAAGCTTGTGCTTGGCCTGAATGCGCTTCGACATCGCTGTTCCTCTTTGTTGTCGAATTTGCGAGGAACGCGCCCTCCTCTTCCCCTCTTCCCGAGGAGGCCCGAAGGGGCCGTCTCGAGGGACGGGACGACAGGCCGGCCGGAGCCGGGCCACGGGAGCGTAAAAAGTTACGCGGCCCCTGAGGACCGCGCGAACGAGAGCCATTTAGAAGAAAAGCTCCGGGAAGTCAATCGCATTGGCTCTGCGCCGGAAGGCTCACCCCGGCAGCAGCGGCATGTCTTCGACGGCGACAGCCGGCAGCCCCTTGGCGCTCAAGGCAGCCCGCATGGCAGGCGTGATGCCCCTCCCGCCCGTGAAGACGGCCAGAGCCTCGTTCTCGTCGGCCTCATGCCCCGGAACTGGGGGGCCGATGAGCTGGGTCACGCGGCGGGCGATGGCCGGAGCGGGATCGATCCAGGTGACCGGCCATGTGGCGAGCGTCTGGAACCGGGACAACAGCAAGGGATAATGGGTGCAGCCCAGCGCCACGACGTCCGTCCGTCCGCCCTCGGCCTCGACGAAGCATGGCCGGAGTTCGTCAAGCAGCTCCTCGTCGGAGACCGGCGCTCCCGACAGCTCCGCCTCGGCGAAGCCGGCGAGGCGGCGTGAGCCGACGAGATTGACCTTGCAGCCCACGGCATAGGTCTCGATGAGGTCGCGGGTATAGTCGCGCGCCACGGTGCCGGGCGTCGCCAGGACGGTCACGTACCCTGTCCGGGTCGCGAGAGCCGCCGGCTTGATCGCCGGAACGGTGCCGACGAAGGGCACACGGAAACGCGCCCGCAGATGCGGCAGCGCGATGGTCGAGGCCGTGTTGCAGGCGACCACTACCAGCGCGGGATCGTAGAGATCGATCAGGCGCTCCATGACCGTCAGCACGCGGGCGGTCAGCGCCTCCTCGCTCAGCCGGCCATAGGGAAAAGCCGCATCGTCGCCCGCATAGACGAAACGCGCGTCGGGCCGCGCCTTCAGGACCTCGGAGAAGACCGTGAGGCCGCCGAGGCCGGAATCGAACACGAGGATGGTGGGAACGGGGGACGGCATGACGGCCGGGTTATAGGTCGTTCCGGCCAGGAGGTCGACACGCATGAGCTACGCCTACGAACGGATTTCTTTCAGAAACGCCGATGATCCCTGCCGGTTCTCCGCAGGGTTCATGTTGAGCTTGCGACGCGGGCCCGGCTCGGGCTTCTCATCCTGGCCCTCGACCTTCGGCATCTGCGCCGAGAGGCGGCGCACCGGCCAGCCGTCGCTCCAGTTGCCCATGTCGATGAATTTCGGGTCGCGTACGAGGGCGGCGGCGTCCTTGCCCGCGAAGGCGGCCGCAGCCGCCATGTCGAAGGTCTTCCAGAACGCCAGGTAATCCAGCGTGTCGGTGCCGTTGCTGCCCAATTGCTGCGTCAGGATGGTCTGGGGTCCGGTGAGCGCCATGTCGGCGCTCCAGCGCCAAGTATTCTTCTGCTTCGGGTCGCGCGGCGGATCGGGAGGCAGCTTGATGGCCGACGCGTCGTATTCGGACTTCGGAGATCCCGGAGAAGCCAGGGTCGCCGTCAGGGCCGGGAAACCATGATCGTCGGAGCCCGCCCGCATGAACAGCTTGCGGGTCGCTGGAATCGCGGTCGTGGCCTGAAGGATTCGCTTGGAGGCCCTGTCGCTCGGCAGGTAGTCCCGGTCGCCGCTCATGGTGATGAGCAGGGTCGAGGCATCGACGGCCGCGAGATCCTCGAGGAGGATGCCCTTCTCCTTCTCACCGGACGCGATGCCGCCGGGCATCAGGCCGAGGATCAGCTTCGGAGCCGGGATCTTCCCGGATTTCGCCCGCGCCGCGAGATTGAGCGCGATCGGCACTCCGGCGGAATGACCGATGAAGGCGACCCGGTCGGGATCGGGCCGCGCATTCGCATCCTCCGCCAGGGTCGCAAGGGCATTCTGAATCTGGTCCTCCGCCAGAGCCGAGGCATCGGCCGGGCGGGAGCGGTTGACGTCCTGGAAGCGCGGAAAGAGGACCAGATAGCCCTTGCGGGCGAGATGATCGATCCAGCCGCCGTAGAGCGCGGGATTCACCGCCCCCCAGGAATGCAGGAACACCACGACCGGACGCGGCTCCGAGGCCGCTCCCGCTCCATGAAACACATAGGTTCCGGAGCTGGCGGTGCCGACCGCCCGCTTGACGACATCGGAGACCGTATAATCCTTCCCGCCCGGCCCCTGCTCGGGCTGTTGCGGCGGCGTCGCGGCCAGGGCCCAGGAGGCCGAAAGACAAGAGCCAAGGAAGAGAAGTGTCGTCAGTGAGCGGCGCATTCGGCTGCCTCAGGTCGGGAAAGGGCGTACTGCACGCCTTATTTCTAGAGCTAAGCAGAAGAACTTTAAGGCTTTCTCAACCGGCGACCTTCCGCGAGGGCACGAATCGCCCCGCGAAGTGTGCGAACCTCCTGCTCCGTCATTTCGAGACGGTGGAAGATGTCCCGCATGTTCCGGGTCATGGTCGGCTTCTTGTCTTCCGGATAGAAGTTCACCGCATCGAGTTCGGTCTCGACGTAGTCGAAGAACGAGACCAGCATCTCCCGCGAGGCGGGCGGCGACTGCCTGCCGCCGTCGAAGGGCAGCGCGCCTCCGGTCGCGAGCTTGTACCATTCGTAAGAAACGAGCAGGACCGCCTGCGCCAGATTGAGGGACGAGAACTTCGGATCGACCGGAAAGGTGATGATGGCATCCGCCAGCGACACCTCGTCGTTTTCGAGCCCGGTCCGCTCGCGCCCGAACAGGATCCCGACGCCCTGCCCTTCCGCAAGCCGCCGCTGCGCCTCCTGCATGGCGGCGTCAGGCCCGAAGACGCGCTTCATCTGTCCCCGCTCCCGCGCCGTCGTGGCGAAGACGTAGTTGAGATCGGCAATGGCCTCGCGCACCGTGTCGAAGAGCCTGGCGCCCTCCAGGACATGCGTGGCGCCCGACGCCGCCGAATGAGCCCCCTTCTTGGGCCAGCCGTTGCGGGGCGACACGAGGCGCAGTTCCGACAGGCCGAAATTGGCCATGGCTCGCGCCACCATGCCGATGTTCTCGGCCAGTTGGGGTTCCACGAGGATGATGATCGGGCGGGCCATGGCTGCGTCTGAGGAACCGGATGAGTTTATCGAGCCGCATCCCATAGCGCCAAAACCGTTGGAGAGACCAGACCTGTTTCGATACCCGGGATCTCGCTGCCCAAGGTCGAGAGCCCTCCCCCGGCCTGCGCTCGCGCCTCCCTCACCATGTGTCCGCCGAAAGAAAAAAGCCTCCCCGGACTTCCATAGGGGAGGCTTTTTCTTCGCGAAACGCGAGGCCGGCGCTTACCAGCAGCCCCAGCCGCAGTGATAGTAATGCGGACGGGCGGCCGCCGCGCCGATCACCGCGCCCCCGATCACGCCCGCGGCGGCGCCGACGGCTGCCTGATTGGCGGCCGCATTGGACTGGGCGACATTGTTGCGATAGCCCGCATTGACGCAGCGGGTATAGGTCTTCGTGCCGGGCTTCAGCCCCGTTTCATGGCAGACGGATTCGGCATTGGCCATGGACTGCTCGGCCGTCTGGCAGCCTGCAAGAACCAGGGTGGCGGCTCCGAGAATGATGGCAAGACGCATTTCAGCTCCCCTTCGTTAGGTCGATCATCCGTCAGGCCCGGTGGAATGCTGCCCCGATGCTCAGGCGCCTCGCGCCTGACCGGTCCGGACCCGCAGGAATGCTCGAATTCCTATACGGTTACGCTTGGTAAGCTGTGCGGCAGCACACGCACCGGCAAACATTCTCCCGTCGAGGAGATCAGACCTATCCGCCCCCGCAGGGTCATACCTGGACCTGGGTGGAAGCTCCCGCTTCTGAGACCGGACAGGCATCCGGGCGGCGAAAATCCGCGAAGTGCCGGAAACCCTGAATTCCTATGGGCCCCACCTTCCCCCCCGGCTTCAACCGCGCTATAGCCCCCGCAACCAGCCTGCCGGCCGGCGGGCCCGTTCCAGCTCTTCAAAGCGCAAGGTGAGATCAATGGCGAAGATCAAGGTTGCCAATCCGGTCGTCGAACTCGACGGCGACGAGATGACCCGCATTATTTGGCACTTCATCAAAGAGAAGCTGATCCACCCCTATCTCGACATCGACCTCAAGTACTACGATCTCGGGATGGAGAACCGCGACGCCACCAACGATCAGGTCACGATCGAGGCGGCCGAGGCCATCAAGAAGTACGGCGTCGGCGTCAAGTGCGCCACCATCACGCCGGACGAGGCCCGCGTGAAGGAGTTCAACCTCAAGGAGATGTGGAAGTCGCCCAACGGCACGATCCGCAACATCCTCGGCGGCGTGATCTTCCGCGAGCCCATCATCTGCAAGAATGTCCCGCGCCTCGTGCCCGGCTGGACGCAGCCGATCGTCGTCGGCCGCCACGCCTTCGGCGACCAGTACAAGGCGACCGACTTCAAGGTGCCCGGCAAGGGCCGCCTGACCATCAAGTTCGAGGGCGAGGACGGCACGGTCATCGAGAAGGAAGTCTTCAAGTTCCCGGATGCCGGCGTCGCCATGGCGATGTACAACCTCGACGAGTCGATCCGCGACTTCGCCCGCGCCTCGCTGAACTACGGCCTGATGCGCAAGTACCCGGTCTATCTCTCCACGAAGAACACGATCCTCAAGGCCTATGACGGCCGCTTCAAGGACATCTTCCAGGAGGTCTACGAGAACGAGTTCAAGGCGAAGTTCGAGGCCGCCGGCATCACCTACGAGCACCGCCTCATCGACGACATGGTGGCCTCGGCCCTCAAGTGGTCGGGCGGCTATGTGTGGGCCTGCAAGAACTACGACGGCGACGTGCAGTCCGACACGGTCGCGCAGGGCTTCGGCTCGCTCGGCCTGATGACCTCCGTGCTGATGACGCCGGACGGCCAGACCGTCGAGGCGGAAGCCGCCCACGGCACCGTGACCCGTCACTACCGCGAGCACCAGAAGGGCAAGGAGACCTCGACGAACTCCATCGCGTCGATCTTCGCCTGGACCCGCGGCCTCGCGCACCGCGCGAAGCTCGACAACAACGCCGAACTCGCCAAGTTCGCCTCGACCCTCGAAAAGGTCTGCGTGGACACGGTCGAAGCCGGCTACATGACCAAGGATCTCGCCCTCCTCGTCGGCGCCGAGCAGAAGTGGCTCTCCACCACCGGCTTCCTCGACAAGATCGACGAGAACCTCAAAAAAGCGATGGCGGCGTAAGAAGCGCCCGTCTCTCACCAATCGTCATGGCCGGGCCTCATCCCGGCCATCCACGTCTCCGACGCGGTACGCCCAAGACGCGGATGCCCAAGACGCGGATGCCGGATCAAGTCCGGTCACGACAAGAGAACATGCCTTCCCACAGCCCGGCCTCGCGCCGGGCTTTTTGTTGCGCGAAAGGCTCGGGGCGAGCTTGACAATGTTCCCTATTTGTTCTAAGAATTTATCCATATTTGAGAACCAATGGATAATTTATGTCCTTATCGCCTTCCTCTCAGCGCGAATTGCTCGGCGCCCGAAAAGCCTTCGCCATCGCCCAACTGGAACTCCGCCGCCTGCGCATGACCATCGCGCAGAAACGCTTCAACCCGAGCCAGCCGCGTGTGCCGGCGGGCAATCCCGATGGCGGGCAGTGGGTGGGAGAAGGCGGGGGCAGCGGTGACGGAGAGGCCCGTGTCGAGACCGTCAACTGGCCGGCCCGCCGAAGCGGAGGAACCCGCACCATCCGCGGGCGGGTTCATGAAACAACTCCTGCTCAGGAGACGCGCCTTGCAACGACGGAAGCCCAGGCAACGGCTCTCTTGCGTGAAGTGCAGCGGCGCGATCCGAACTGGAGGCCCCGACCTAGCATCTACGAAGGAGTCGAAGGGGAAATTCTGGCTCATCAGGCCACTGCACTGCAAGCCTCTGCGCGCTTGCAGGAGTTACGTGCACGGGAGCCTGTGTGCCGTCCGATAGGGGAGACTTCTCCGCTGTCGTCAGGAGCGCGTGGAGGCTCCTCGGATGGCACTTACACCATACCAACCTCGGAATTCCGAGAATTGTTGGTGACTGTCACGCCTGGTTCGCAGATTATTTCGTCTCCCGCAGGTTACCTCGGGCAGTGGTATCGGCAGCCCGACGGGTCCATCTTTGGCGTTCGATGGAGCGAGCGATACGGCGTAACGTTAGACGTTATTCGTAGCAATAATCCTCTCGTCCCCAACGGATACAAGGTGCATCAGAAATGACCCAAGAGCCGAAGCATTGGTATTACGGAACTCCGATGAGCGAACACATCAAGCGGGTTCCCAACGAACTGCCGATTGATGCCGTGGGCATGTGGCAGATCGTGCCTGGAGGGCGCAAAGGGTTTAAACTCGAAGGCGACGCGCTGACCGATTTCGTGCGCCGCTGCATCGCAGAGCTTCTTTCGCGCGGCGCCGTGCCGGTGGTCGGCGGCGGCGACACGGGCTATTTCTGGATCGAGCAGAAACAATACGGCTCCACGGCCGAACAGATTATCGACAACGTCGTGCGCGAGTGGCTGGCAAATGGTGCCAAGGATGAAGATCCAGGTGGCCTCTGGTTTGCATTGCCGGAGATGTGCAAGACACGCTGGAAGTAAGCCTTTGCCCGATAGCGCCCATTCAATGGTCCGGTCGAGCGATAAGGTGCATCAGAAATGAACAACGAACCTCGTGATAAGCGCTCCGGCAAGCCGTTGAGCGAATACATCAAAATTGTTGCCGATGAGCTCCCCATCGATGCCGTCGGTCTATGGCAGATTGTGCCCAAAGGACGTCTTGGTTTCGGTTTCGAAGGCGAGGCGCTGACCGATTTCGTGCGCCGCTGCATCGCGGAGCTTCTCTCGCGCGGCGCGGTGCCGGTGGTTGGCGGCGGGCAGAGCGAGCATGAGTGGATCGTGCAGCCGCAATACGGCTCCACGCCCGAAGAGATCATCGACAACGTCGTGCGCGAGTGGCAGGCGAACGGCGCCAAGGATGAGGATCCCGGCGGTCTCTGGTTCGCGCTGCGGGAATACGCCTGGATGCCGCCGCAGTGAAACGGCGCATTAAGATCGATCATAAGTCCCGCGATAGACCACATGAACACGGCACCCCGACATGACGTTGAGCGGCATCAAGGATCTCATACCGTTCCTGAACTATCTCGACCGACAAAGGATCTTCTATCGGCTGGATCATGTGCGGAACGACACCATCATGGTGTCGTTCACGCTCGTCGGCGCACGCATCGAGCTGGACTTCTTTGACGATCACATCGAGTTCAGCGTGTTTACGGGCTCAGAAGCGGTGGAAGATGATGCCGAGCATCTCTTCGGCCTGATCCAGGCTGATTGTAACGATGATTAAGTCTTTCGGGCAGCGCCGATGCATTATTATCTGAAGCTCTCCGCATTCCTCGCCCTTGCCTGTCTCGGAGGAGTGTTTGGCTCCGTCTGCGGACTGGTTCTCGGCTTTCTGCTGAGCTTTGTGGCCGTTGCCGCCTTCGCCCTCTTTTCCTCCACTTTCGATCCGATGACGGTGGGGTTCCTGACGATCGTGATTACAGGGATTCTGGGTTTTCCCGTGGGCTTCGCGGCTTCCTATCACTACTCTGTGCGATACATTTGGTGAGAGCCTGAAAACAAGAGGAACGACGATGCCGGAGAAACACCGCGAGAAAGCTCTCACCGGCGGCTGCCAGTGCGGCGGGGTGCGGTATGCACTGAAATCCGAACCGACCCATGCCAGCATCTGCCATTGCCGCATGTGCCAGAAGGCCTTCGGCAATTACTTCGCTCCCCTCACGGGCGTGCCGAGACGAGATCTCGCCTGGACCAGGGGGCAGCCCGGCACCTTCAGGAGTTCGGAAGCCGTGGAGCGCGGCTTCTGCCGGGACTGCGGCACGCCGCTGACTTTCGCCTACGTGGAACAGGACCGCATCTGCGTCTCGATCGGCAGTCTCGACGAGCCGGGCCGGGTGACGCCCGAGATCCAATACGGAATCGAGAGCAGGCTGCCCGCCTTCGAGGCTCTGCATCTCCTGCCCGGGGAGAGGACGGAAGACTCCGCGACGCCGGAGCAGCTGGCCAGGATGGCTTCCCGCCAGCATCCCGATCACGACTGACGCATCGGCAGGAGCGCATCCGTGCGGAACGCCGGGTTGGCCGTTCCGCACGATGCTCTCGAATCCGCCTGCCGTCAGTCGACCCGGATCGGCTTGCGGGCGAGGACTTGGTTCACCGTCTCGCCGGGCGCTTCCATCACGTAGCGGATTTCGTAGGCCCCCGCCTTTTCCGGAACCTGCAGCGTGACGGACGATGCGTCGGGCGAGAACGTCTGGAAATCGGTATAGGCGTTGAAGTCGGTCAACGGCGTGCTGGCGGGAACGATCGCCACGTAATCCGTCTCCCCCTTCGGGCCAGTGAACTCGACCGTCAGTTCGGAGCCCCGCTTGGCGCGGTCGGGCGCCGTGATGGTGGCGACGGCCGGCTCCACGGTGACCGGCGTCGAGGCCAGAACCTTGTAGGTCCCGTTGGCTTCGAGCACGAAGCGCACCTCGTAAGGTCCGGGCTGGCCCGGGAGGCGCAATAAGACCCGGTTGCCCTGCGGGGCCTCGTAGGAGCCGGTGATGAAAGCTGATTGGGGCGCCCCCTTTTTCACGACGCCGACAAAGGTGTCTCCGGTTCCCGAGCCGGTAAAGTCGACCTGGATCATCGTTCCGGCCATGCCGCTGGCGGGAGCTTTCACGGTGGCGCTCGCGGCCGTCACCTCGATCTTCCGGGCGGCCAGGATCCTGGGGTTGAGGCCCGAGACATACCGAACCTCATAGGTTCCGGGCTCGGCCGGCAGAATGAGCCGCCCGGACGGATCGTCCGCATTCGCCCAGGCCCCGGCCTCGTAGCTGTTCGCATCGGTGCCGACCTTCGCCAGCCCGACCCAGTCCTCGGGAGCCTTGGGGCCGGTGAAGCTCACCTTGATCTCGGAGCCTGCCGCGCCTTTCGCCGGAGCCTCGATGGTCGCCGCGACCGGTGTCACAGTCACCTTGGCCCGGGCCAGGATCGCTCCGGCGTTGTCAGACACGTAGCGGAGTTCGTACTCGCCCGGCTCTCCCGGCACGCGGATCTTGAGGGGATTGCCGCTCGCCGTATCGGTGTAGAGCCATGTCTCCATGGGTTCGCCGTTGGGCTTGGCGAACGCGATGTAGTCGCCCTTGGCGTTCGGGCCGGTCCAGCGCACGTCGAGCGTTCCGGTTGCCGGGACGCTCGGCTTCGCGGGCTGGAGACTCGCCTTCGGCAGATCGCCGGACAGGACGACGACGATCTTCGCAGGCGCGTCCTTCGTCACCTCGACCTCGGTCTGCCCGGTCTTGGATGTCGCCATCGACACCGCCGAGACCCGGTAGCGGCCCGGCGGCAGCGCAATGTCCCCGGCTACACCCTCCGCGACCGGCCCGCTGTCGCCGGCGCGGATGATGGTGAAGGCCGCCGATGAAACCGGACGTCCGCCTTCCGTGGCCTCGAGCGCAATGGAGCGGGTCACGACCGCAGGCTTCGGCTTCGCCTGGACAGTGGCTTTCAGGGCCTGGCCGAGTTCGCCCGCATTCGAGGCCGCCACGAAGGTGCCGCCCGTCCGGTCCGCGATGCAGGCCAGCTTGGGACGTTCCACGGCGGCCACATCGAACCCGATCACATGCGCCACGAAACCGGCATTCTTGCGCTTCAGCTCCTCGGCCAGGGCGCAGGGATCGCCCTGGCAGGTCTCGATGCCGTCCGTGACGATGATGACACTCCCCGGCTTTCCGGCATCGAGCAGTCCGGCCGCCTCCTTCAGGGACGCGGTGATCGGCGTCTTACCGCGCGGCGTCAGGCGGCCGGCGACCGCCTGCACCCTGGACTTGTCCACGGGGCCGACCGGCATTGCCGTCTCGATGTCGCTGCAATCGCCTGCGCGGCGGTGCCCATACGCGACGATGCCGAGGCGCGTGCCTTTCGGCAGAGAATCGACAAGAGCCGAGACGGCATCGCGCGCGATCTCCATCTTCGGCCTGCCGTCGATTCGGCCCCACATGCTGTTCGATGCGTCGATGACGAGCACGGTCGGCGCGCCGCCGCGCTCCTGCGCCTGGCCTGGATGAACGGCAAAGACGCTGCCCAGAAGAGCGAACGCCGCGATGATGGATCGTTTCATGACAGAGTGCCCCGAATGCCCTGTGCGGGCTTTAGACGGTTTGGTTGTTTCGTCAATCTGATGATAGTCGACGGCCGAAGTCCAGAGGCAAGTGCGCTATGGCACGGCTTGCGGGTCAGCCCGACGGATCGTCCTCGGCGGGCCGGCTGCGGGCCGCCGCCACCTTGCGGATCTGCTCCGCCATGAGCGGGCTGTGGTCCAGCAGGTGGTAGAAGTCGCGGGCGTCGAGCACGAGCAGCCGGCAGGGCGTCAGGGCTCTCACGGTGGCCGAGCGCAGCGAACGGGTCAGGATCGCCATCTCGCCGAAGAAATTCCCCTGCCCCATGACGACGGGCTGGGGCGACAGCTCGATCTCGACCTTGCCGGAGGCGATGAAGTACATGGCGTCGGCCGCCTCGCCCCTATGGACGATGATCTCGCCCCTTGCGCAATGCTTGGAGTGCAAGCGTTCCATGATGGCCTGCAACTCGTCGGCCCCAAGCTGCGCGAAGAGCGGCACCCGCGCGACCATGCTCCAGGTGACGATGAAGTCCCGCTTCTGGATCTCGCGGGCGAACGCGCTGGCCAGAAGGCCGACCGGAAGCGCGAGCATCAGGATGCCCAGCACCGCCGTCAGCCCCGCGATGACCTTGCCGAGCGCCGTGACGGGAACCACGTCGCCGTAACCCACTGTCGCGAGCGTGATGACTGCCCAGTAGATCGCATCCGGAATCGTGCCGAACTTGTCGGGCTGCGCGTCGCGCTCGACGACATGCATCAGGGAGGCCGAGATGACGACCGTTCCGGCCAGTATGACGCCGGCCGCGACCAATCCCCGCCGCTCGCTGTAGATAGCCTCGAAGAGACTCGCCAGGCCGGGCGAATAGCGGGCCAGCTTGAAGAAGCGCAGCAGACGCAGAAGGAGCAGCGTCCTGAAGTCGAAATCCGTAAGCAGGGCCACGTAGAACGGAGCGATCGCCAGAAGGTCGATGACGGTCAGCGGCTGCAGGGCATAACGCAGCCGCGCCCGCCACGGATGGAGTTCCTGGAAAGGCGTATGCTCCGGAGCGCACCACAGGCGCAGGAGATATTCGATCGTGAAGACGACGACCGAGACGATCTCGACGACCCGGAAGAGCGACGCATAGGCGGCCTCCCAGGCCGGCACGCTCTCGAGGATCACGGCCGCCACATTGATCAGGATCAGCCCGATCAGGAACGCGTGGACAGCTTCATCCGTTCGGTCGCTGACGGCCCCACGCTCCAAAATCTCATAGATCCGTTTCCGGGAGAGTTTCGGACGCGCGGGGTTTTGCACGGGATCAGGCGCCTGCAGACATCGCCGCTTCGATGGCTGCCAGGGCCGCTTCGGCCTGCGCTCCGTCGGGACCGCCGGCCTGGGCTATGTCGCGACGCCCGCCGCCGCCCTTGCCGCCGAGTTTCTCGGAGCCGACGCGCACGAGAGCGACGGCATCGAATTTCGAGGTCAGGTCTTCCGTGACGCCGACCACAATGCCCGCCTTGCCGTCATCGGACACACCCACGATGGCGACGACGCCGGAGCCGAGGCGCTTCTTGCCTTCGTCCGCAAGGCTCTTGAGATCCTTCATCTCGACACCCGAGACGGCGCGGGCCATGAGCTTCGTGCCGTTGACCTCGCGGACCGGCTCGCCGCCGCCTCCGCCGCCACCCATGGCGAGCTTGCGCCGGGCCTCGGCGAGTTCGCGCTCGAGCTTGCGCCGGTCCTCCAGAAGCGTCGCCAGACGCGCGGGCACCTCGTCGACCGGAGTCTTCAGGAGGCCCGCGACCTCGCGCAGACGGCGGCTTTCCTCGGCGAGGTGACGGCGCGCGGCATCGCCCGTCATGGCCTCGACGCGTCGGACGCCCGCCGCCACCGCGCCTTCGGACACGATGGTGATGACGCCGATATCGCCGGTGCGGCCGACATGGGTTCCGCCGCAGAGCTCGACCGAGAAGGCCCTGTTGCCATCGGCCTTGCCCATCGAGACGACCCGAACCTCGTCACCGTATTTCTCGCCAAACAGCGCGCGCGCCCCGGACTCGATCGCCTCGTCCACCGCCATGAGCTTGGTGACGACCGGCTCGTTCTGAAGCAGCACCTTGTTGGCGATCTCCTCGACCTGAACCAGTTCCCCATCCTCGATGGGCTTGGGGTGGCTGAAGTCGAAACGCAGACGGTCGGGGGCCACCAGCGAGCCCTTCTGGGCCACGTGGTCGCCGAGCACCTGGCGCAGCGCCTCGTGCAGGAGGTGGGTAGCGGAGTGGTTGGAGCGCACGGCCGAGCGGCGGTCGTGATCGACGATCAGCTCCAGCGACTGGCCGGGCTTGAGCGCGCCGTGCTCGACCAGGACGTGATGCACGAAGAGGTCGCCGAGCTTCTTCTCGGTATCGGTCACGCGAACGCGCGCGCCCTCGCCCTGCATGATGCCGGTATCGCCCACCTGGCCGCCGGACTCGCCATAGAACGGGGTCTGGTTGAGGACCGCGAGACCGGTCTCGCCCGCCTTGATCTCGGTGACTTCCTGGCCGTCCTTGAGGAGCGCGAGCACGACGCCCTCGGCGGCCTCGGTGTCGTAGCCGAGGAATTCGGTGGCACCTGTGCGCTCCTTCACCCCGAACCAGACAGTCTCGGTGGCCGCCTCGCCCGAGCCCGACCACGCCGCGCGGGCCATCTCGCGCTGGCGCTCCATGGCGGCATTGAAGGTCTCGGTATCGACGCCGATGCCGCGGGGCTTCAGGGCGTCCTGGGTGAGATCCAGCGGGAAGCCGTAGGTGTCGTAGAGGGTGAAAGCCGTCTCGCCCGAGAGTTTCTCGCCCTTGGTGAGGGAGCGGGTCTCCTCGTCGAGGATGGAGAGGCCGCGCTCCAGCGTCTTGCGGAAGCGGGTTTCCTCCAGCTTCAGGGTCTCGGTGATCAGCGCCTCGGCGCGGATCAGCTCGGGATAGGCCTGTCCCATCTCGCGCACGAGGGCGGGCACGAGGCGGTACATCAGCGGCTCCTTGGCGCCGAGCAGCTGCGCATGGCGCATGGCGCGGCGCATGATGCGGCGGAGCACGTAGCCGCGGCCCTCGTTCGAGGGCAGCATGCCGTCGGCCACGAGGAAGCAGGAGGTGCGCAGGTGGTCCGCGATCACCCGGTGCGAGGCCTTGCGCTCACCCTCGGGCGGAACGCCGGTGGCGTGGGCCACGGCCTCGATCAGGGTGCGGAACAGGTCCGTGTCGTAGTTGGAGTAAACACCCTGCAGAATCGCGGCGATGCGCTCAAGGCCCATGCCGGTGTCGATGGAGGGCTTAGGCAGAGCGATGCGGTTGCCGGGCTCGATCTGCTCGTACTGCATGAACACGAGGTTCCAGAACTCGAGGAACCGGTCGCCGTCCTCCTCCGGGCTGCCGGGAGGGCCGCCCCAGAGCTTGTCGCCCTGGTCGATGAAGATCTCCGAGCACGGGCCGCAGGGGCCGGTGTCGCCCATCTGCCAGAAATTGTCCGAGGTCGGGATGCGGATGATCTTGGAATCCGAGAACCCGGCGATCCGCTTCCAGAGATCCGCAGCCTCGTCGTCATTGTGGTAGACGGTGACGAGGAGCTTGTCCTTGGGAAGGTCGAACTCCTTCGTGATCAGGTTCCAGGCGAGCTCGATGGCGCGCTCCTTGAAGTAGTCGCCGAACGAGAAGTTGCCCAGCATCTCGAAGAAGGTGTGGTGGCGCGCCGTGTAGCCCACGTTGTCGAGATCGTTGTGCTTGCCGCCCGCGCGTACGCATTTCTGCGCCGTGGCGGCCCGGCTGTAGGGGCGCTTCTCGGCTCCCGTGAAGACGTTCTTGAACTGCACCATGCCGGCATTGGTGAACATCAGGGTCGGGTCGTTGCGCGGCACGAGGGGGCTCGACGCCACGACCTCATGGCCGTTCTTGGCGAAGTAATCGAGGAAGGCCGACCGGATTTCGTTGACGCCGCTCATGGGTTCTCAAACTCGGAAAAGGGGCTTTTCGGGCCCGTCGAAGCTATTGTTGGAGGCCGGTTTTAGCCGCACGCACCCGCCCTGTCGAGGCGGCGTGTCGTCTAATCCGGCCCGTCCTTGCCTCTCCCGCAAGGAGGGGACGCAAGGGAATGCCGGTCCGCGCCCTTCCCGGCCAGGAGCCAGAGGACAACGAGAAAGACCGCCGCGATCTCTCGCGACGGCCTGATGTTTGCCCTTGAAGGAGAGCAAAACCTTAATGGGGCGCAATCTCATCCGGACAATGGGGCTCCCCCATCCGGATCATGCCTCAGTCAGCGGTACCCTCGTCGAGATCGTCGGCGGTCGGGGTCGCCTGCTCCAGGATGCGGTCGGCGAGCAGGCCGGCATTCTGGCGGATGAGAGCCTCGATCTTGCCGGCGACCTCGGGGTTGTCGCGCAGGAACTGCTTGGCGTTCTCGCGGCCCTGGCCCAGGCGCTGGCTGTCGTAGGAGAACCAGGCGCCGGACTTGTCGACGATGCCGGCCTTGACGCCGAGGTCGATGAGTTCGCCCACCTTCGAGACGCCCTCGCCGAACATGATGTCGAACTCGACCTGCTTGAAGGGCGGAGCGACCTTGTTCTTGACGACCTTGACGCGGACCGAGTTGCCGATCGGATCGTCGCGATCCTTCAGGGTCGAGACGCGGCGGATGTCGAGACGGACCGAGGCGTAGAACTTCAGGGCGTTGCCGCCCGTGGTCGTCTCAGGGCTTCCGTACATGACGCCGATCTTCATGCGGATCTGGTTGATGAAGATCACCATCGTGTTCGAGCGCGAGATCGAACCGGTGAGCTTGCGCAGGGCCTGGCTCATGAGGCGGGCCTGGAGGCCCGGCTGGACCTCGCCCATCTCGCCGTCGAGCTCGGCCTTGGGCGTCAGCGCCGCCACGGAGTCGATGACGAGCACGTCCACGGCGCCGGAGCGAACGAGGGTGTCGGCGATTTCGAGGGCTTGCTCGCCCGTGTCAGGCTGGGAGATCAGGAGATCGTCCAGGTTGACCCCGAGCTTGCGGGCATAGACCGGATCGAGCGCGTGTTCCGCGTCCACGAAGGCGCAGACGCCGCCCTTCTTCTGGGCCTCGGCGATGGTGTGCAGCGCCAGCGTCGTCTTGCCCGACGATTCCGGCCCGTAGATCTCGATGATGCGCCCGCGCGGCAGGCCGCCGACGCCGAGCGCGATATCGAGGCCGAGCGACCCCGTGGAGATGGTTTCGATCTCTACCGGCTGCTGGCCTTTGCCGAGCCGCATGATCGAGCCCTTGCCGAAGGCGCGCTCGATCTGAGAGAGCGCCGCGTCGAGAGCTTTCGACTTGTCTTTATCCATTGATGAGCTTTCCACCAGTCTCAGAGAAGACTGCGACATGACCAGACATCCTTATGGCACGGAGGAGGAGTGAATCTCAACGCGGTGTTGAGGAGATATATGTACTCACTTTGTTCTCAGGCACAAGTTCCTTTTTCGTTCCGGTCGAATTATTCACAACCCTTCTGCCCGCCATAATGCCGCAGGAAAAAACAGAAATAATCCCAGATACTTACTGCCCTATCACCTGCTTCACGGTCTCGACCAGCTGGCGCAGGCTGAAGGGCTTCGGCAGGAAGTTGAATTCCTCACCCTCGGGCAGGTTCTTGCGGAAGGCATCCTCGGCATAGCCAGAGACGAAAATCACCTTGAGATCGGGGTAGAGCTTGCGCAGCTCGCCGAGGAGAGTCGGCCCGTCCATTTCGGGCATCACCACGTCCGAGACCACGAGATCGACGGGTGCGCCCCTCTCCTCGATGACCTGCAGGGCCTCGATGCCGGAGGCGGCCTCCAGGACCGTGTAGCCGCGGGCCGTCAGCGCCCGGGCGTTCACGGCCCGGACCGGGTCCTCGTCCTCCACGAGCAGGATGGTGCCCTGCCCGGTCATGTCGGCGGCGGGCTTCCTGACCTCCTCGACCTTCACGGCCTCCGGCATCTCCTGAGGGGCCGGGATATGGCGCGGCAGGTAGATGCGAAACGTCGTGCCCTGGCCGACCCGCGAATCCACGTCGATGAAGCCGCCCGACTGCTTGACGATGCCGAACACGGTGGACAGGCCGAGGCCGGTGCCCTTGCCGACCTCCTTGGTGGTGAAAAAGGGCTCGAAGATCTTGCCCAGCACCTCGGGAGCCATGCCCGTGCCGGTGTCGGAGACCTCGACCACCACGTAATCGGCGGCCGGCATGCCGCTGACGTTCAGGCGGGCGGCTTCCGCCGCCGAGATGTTGGCCGTGCGGATCGCGAGCTTGCCGCCGTTCGGCATGGCGTCGCGGGCGTTGACCGCGAGATTCACCACCACCTGCTCGAACTGGTTCACGTCCGCCTTGACGAACCACAGGTCACGGCCGTGGCTCAGGTCCAGCTCCACCCGCTCGCCGAGGAGGCGCTTGAGCAGCATGGAGAGGTCGTAGAGCCGGTCGTTGAGGTTCAGCACCTCCGGCCGCAGGGTCTGGCGGCGGGAGAAGGCGAGCAGCTGGCGCACCAGGCTCGCGGCCCGGTTCGCGTTCTGCTTGATCTGCATGATGTCCTGGAAGGACGGGTCGGTCGGCCGGTGATTGGCCAGGAGCAGGTCGCTGTAGCCGATGATGGCCTGGAGCACGTTGTTGAAGTCGTGCGCCACGCCGCCGGCGAGCTGGCCGACCGCATTCATCTTCTGCGACTGGGCGAGCTGCTCCTCGACCTTGCGGAAATCCGTCGTGTCGAGGGCGTAGAGAATCGCCGTCTCGCCCTCCGAGCCCGTGTCCCCCACCGGGGTGACCCAGAGCCGGACCGAGCCGCCGTTTTCGCCGGCCGTCTGGAGCTCGAGAGGCTGGATGTCGCCCCGGTTCTCCGCGGCGGCCTTGAGCGCCCCCTCGATCGGGCCGCTCTCGCGGAAAGCGTCGAGAATGGACGGCCCCTCTCCTCCGCCCTCTCCCGTGCGCGGCAGGGCGCCGAACAGCTTGGTGAAAGGGGCATTAGCGTGAATGATCCGGCCCGCCCGGTTCACGGTCGCGATCGCGATCGGCGTATTGTTGAAGAAGCGGGCGAAGCGCACCTCGGCCGCCCGCTGCCCCTCGTCCACCTCGACGCCGGGGGAGCGGTTGAGAACGAGGGTCCGGGAGGCGCCCATCTGGCCGTCCTGGCCGAAGGCGACCCGATGGTAGAGGCGGACCGGCAGGAATTGGCCGTTGCGGCGGCGCAGGTCCAGATCGAAGGTCTCCGTGCGGACGCTGCCCGGCTCGCCCGAGAAGGACGTCATCACCGCCACCACGTTGCGCGGCACGATGTCGGCGAGGCTCAGCCCTCCGGATCCCACCTGGGCGAGATCGTAATCGAGCCAGGAGGCGAGCGTCGCATTCAGGTAGATGATGGAGCCGGCCGGATCGATGGAGAGGAAGCCCGCCGGGGCGTGATCGAGATAGTCGATAGCGTGCTGGAGCTCCTGGAAGACGTTCTCCTGCCGCTCGCGCTCATGGGTGACGTCGGCGATGCTCCAGAGGGACGCCTGCCGGCCGTTCGGGCGCGGTACGGGGCGCACGCGGACGCGGTACCACCCGAATTCCTGCGAACCGTCGAGGGACGGCGAGAGGCGGATCTCCTCCGTTGCCGAACGGTGCTCGCGGGCGGCCTGGGCCAGCCGGTAGATGGCCTCGGACACCTCCGGCGCCCCGACGAAGAGGCGCTCGACAGGCCGCACGTCGCCGCCGTCCGACCGGGCGAAGGAGAGATAGGTCTCGTTGGCATAGACGACCCGCCCGTCATCCTCGATCACGGCCAAGCCCTCGCCCGAGGTGTCGGCCATGAGCTTCGTGATGTCGTTCCGGGTCACCTGCCCGGCAAACTGGATGACTCCGATGGCCACGGCAAAGAGGAAGAACACGCCCGCCATGGCGAAGAAGGCCAGAAGCGCCAGAATCACCGGCTGGGCCTGCTCGCTGCCGAGAAAGCGCAGGCTCAGGATGGCAGCCACGAGGGTGCTGGCCAGGAGCAGGACCAATCCGACATGGCCGGGACGGTCAGAACGGTCGATGGTCGAGCCCTTTGGCGTATCGCCCGCGTGAGCCATGGAATCTCAGTTTCCCTTTGGAGGGCGGCTGCGCCTGATGGCGCCGGCCGCAGGATGGCGGCCAACCGCTTGATCTTTCAGATCACACTACGTTGAATTTATTGATTGACCTCTAAGGCGGCATCAAGAGGCGACGCAAGAGCCGCCCGAGCGGACAACGAACGCCCCGGCCCTTGAGCTTTGCCCTGCATGGGCCACATTTCCCTTTATTGAAAGGCGGATAGACCCATTCCGGCATGTTGCCGGAGCCCGCCCATACCCCGAAAGGCCACAACGCGGCAGCAGCCCGTTAACCATCTGTTAACCTTGCCGCTCGCTTTGGAGCCCGATGTGGTACAACCACCACAGAACTGGCCTGCGAAGGCCCCCACAAGGCTTGAGAGTTCAACGTGTCATCTCTTTTTGGTATCGAAGCGTCACGGGCAGCCCAATTTGCGATCGCTTTCGCGATCATTCTGGTCCTGGTCGCACTTTTCGGTCTGGTCCTGCGCAAGCTCACGGGCGCTCGCCTGATGATGCCGAACAATGACCGCAATCGCAGCCGTCAGCCACGGCTCGGCATCGTCGATATCTACGATCTCGACCGGCAACGCCAGCTTGTCCTGCTCCGCCGGGACAATGTGGAGCACCTGCTCCTGATCGGCGGCCTCAACGACGTGGTGATCGAGACCAACATCGTCCGCGTCGCCGGCGCACGCATCCCCGCGGCGGCGAACGAGGCGGGTCCGGAGCGCTTCGAGCCCGCCTTCGAGCAGGCTCCCCGTGCACCCCAGGTCGAGCCCTCCGGCAGGCCGTCCATCGAGACGCAGCTCGCGGCGCAGCTCGGCGCATTCGTCAGGCGCCCATCCGAGGAATCCGATGTGGATCAGGAGCTTTCGGCGGTCGGCTCCCTGAGCGCGCCGATGCCGGCTCACCCTGAGCCTGTCCTGAAGCCGGACGCCGTGACCCTTTCGGCGCCCCCGACCGTTCAGGGCCTGCGGACGGAAGCCAGGGCCGCTGTCTTCCCGAACACCCCTGTCGCGCCCGAGCCCGTTGTCAGGCCCGAACCGGCCGTAAGGCCAGAGCCCGTCGTCAGGCCGGAGCCCCGCCCTTCCGCCGCGCCCCCGCCCTTCGCGATGCGGCCGGCCCCGGTGCCTCCCACTCCGCCGTCGCCCCCGCCCGCGCCGCCGGTTCAGCCGGAGATCGCCCGCGCGGCTCCCCAGCCTGCTCCCGTCGACAGACAGGCTCCCGCCGCGAAGCCCGGTCCCGATGCGGGCGTCCTGTCCGATATGGCCAAGCAGCTGGAAGAAGCCCTGAAGCGTCCTGCCGCCGGCCCCGTTCCGCCGCAGCCCGCCCCGGGACCTGCGGCCCCGCGCGCGGCAATCCACGAGGATGTGGCCGACGAGGATGAGCTGCTCGAACCCGCGCGGCCGCACGAGGAGCCTGTGGCTCCCTATGAGGCCTTCGACGAGGAGGAGGAGGAGAACGAGCCGGTAGAGGAGCCTCGTCCGGTCGCTGCCGAGCCGCAGCGCCCTGCCGTCGAGCCGGTTCGCCCTGTGCCTCCTCCGCCGGCGCAGTCCATGCCGCCCGCGCCGCAGGCGCAGGCTCCCGCCGCTCCGCAGCCCGCCCAGAAGGCACCCGATCCGTTCTCGGTCGAGGAGATCGAGGCTGAGTTCGCTCGCCTGCTCGGTCGCCCGCTCGATCCCGGCAAGAAGGGCTGAACAGGCACTGCCGCGTTCATGCGATGACGCAAAAGAAAAGGGCTCCGTCTTGCGGAGCCCTTTTCGATTCGAAAGCCGGGAGGGAGATCAGTCGTCCCGGTAGACCCGCTCGTTGCGCTCATGGCGCTCCTGCGCCTCGAGCGACAGTGTTGCGATTGGGCGGGCCTCCAGGCGCTTGAGGGAAATCGGATCGCCGGTCTCCTCGCAATAGCCGTAGGTGCCTTCGTCGATTCGCGCGATGGCCGCATCGATCTTGGCGATCAGCTTGCGCTGCCGGTCACGGGCGCGGAGTTCGATGGCGCGGTCGGTTTCCGAAGAGGCACGATCCGCAAGATCAGGATGATTCTCGTTCTCGCTCTGCAGGGTTGCGAGGGTTTCCTGAGCTTCCCTCAAGATGTCGCTCTTCCAACGGATGAGCTTGCGCCTGAAATACTCCCTCTGCCGTTCATTCATGAAGGGCTCGTCTTCTGTCGGTCGATAGCCTTCATCAATTACGATGTCTGTCATGTTGGGCCGTTCTTCCCCGATGAACTGTGGCGCCCCTATATAGACAAGCGAGGCCCGCGACAACGCCAATAAGCGTCATCGGAATGTCTAAGAAGCCGCAGCCGCGGCGTTCCAAGGCATTAGAAATCAAGGAGAAGCGCGGCTTCGCGGCCCGATCCTACTCTTAAGGAGTAGCGCCCCCTGGCGCGGTGTTTCATGAGGCGGCGGCTTCGGCGCGGCTGATCAGCTCTCCGGCCACGTCTCCGATCTTCGGCGGCTCCTCGCGGATGAAGGGCAGCGGACGGCAGACCGACAGGGCCGCGAGCCCGAACCGGGCCGTCATCAGGCCGTTCAGAACCCCCTCCCCTAGCTTCGCGGAAACCCGGGCCGCGAGGCCCAGCCCCAGGACCTGCTGCATCAGGCTGTCGCCCACGGCCATGCCTCCCGTGACGGCCAGATGATTGAAGGCCGCCTTGGCGAGCCGCAGGAAGCCGAACAGGCCCGGCCTGCCGCCATAGATCCCCGCCAGGGTCCGCAGCAGCCGCACGGCCGCGAAGATCACGAAAGCCACGTCCACGATGGCGCGGGGACTGACCGCCGTCACCAGGGAGACCTGCTTCGCCGCGCCCGCGATGGCGCGCTTCGCCTGGATGTCGAGAGGAGCCAGAAGCTCGCGCTCGGCAATCGCCAGCCTGTCATCCGCATCGATGATTTCGTCGGTCAGGCCCTTCAGCCGCGCCCTGCCCTGGGCGGTGACGGCCCTGGAGCCGTAAAGCCCGAGAAGATCGGCGACGATGCCTTTGGCCGCCTTGTGGTCCTTCACGGCCAGTGCGTCGATGGCGGCCTCGCGCAGCCGTTCGATCTTCTGCTCCCGCCAGATCCCTGCGAGTTCCCGCCCGATGACGGCCGCAAAGGCAATTGCCGCCAGGATGGAGAGGCCAAGAGCCACCCAGCCGAGCCAAGGCGCGACGGCGTAGAGATCGACGATCAGGTTTTCCAGCGCGAGCCCGAGCCCCAGCACGAGAAGCCCGGACAGGGCCGAGAGCAGAATGCCGATCCAGGGCGCCCGGCGCTTCTCGCCCATGGGCACGACGGTTCCATCGGCGGCCTCGATAGCGTCGAACGGCTCCTCCGTCACCGTCACGGAACCGCTGGTCACGTTCGGGTCGTCGAGGCGGTAGGCGCGAGGTTGGCGGCTCATGCGAAGCGGTCCCCCAGCAGGAATTCAAGGGCGCGGTCGAGGCGGATATGGGGCATCTTGGCCATCCGGCCCGCGGCATCCACGGGCAGTTTCGGCGGCCGGAAACGCGGAAAACGCAGGGAGCCCGGCGCAATGGCTCCCTGGAACACGGCCTCCGCCGATTCGGGCAGCTCACCCGGGAAGATCGCCGCCTCGCTCTCGCCGTCGAAGACTTCGCCGCCGACGCATTCGCCGGCCTCCGGCACGCCCGCCACGGCGCGCAGGGTCTCGCGCCCTTCCCGAATCGTCGTCTCCCGGGTCGCCCGGACGGAGGCCAGCGCCACGGTGCCGACCCGTGCGCCGGCAGCCTCGGTGCGCCGCGCGGCGCGGTTCACGAGAAGGCGCAGGATGGCATCCAGCCGGTCGTGATCCGTGTGATGGATGTGATCGGCCTTCGTGGCCGCGAACAGAACCCGGTCGGCGCGGGGCGAGAACAGGCGGGACACGAGCGTGTTGCGGCCGGTCCGGAAGGCCATGAGCACCTGGTCCAGCGCCTCTTCCAGCTCAGCGAGGGCCATGGGGCCGGCGTCGATGGCAGCCAGCACGTCCACGAGGACGATCTGCCGGTCGATGCGCTGGAAGTGATCGCGGAAAAAGGGCCTGACCACGTGGGTTTTGTAGGCCTCGAAGCGCCGTTCCATGAGGGCGGCGAAGCTGCCCGGCTCAATCGGCTGCCCGGCTGGCAGGTCCAGGGGCGCGAAGGTGAGCGCCGGCGATCCGGCGAGGTCGCCCGGCATGAGGAAGCGGCCCGGTGGCGTCGTCGCCACGGCCTCCGAGCCCGCGCGCAGGGCCGTGAGATAATCCTTGAATGCTTCGCTGGCCTTCGAGGCGAGCATCTCGTCGGGCGTCCCCGACGGGTCGAGGCTGTTCAGGATCTCATGCCAGCGGCCGGCAGCCGCCGCCCGGTCGCGCTTGCGGCTCGCCTCCACGGTCTGGCGGGACCATTCCGCGTATCCGGCATCCAGAAGAGCGAGATCGAGCAGCCATTCTCCCGGGTAGTCCACGATGTCGAGGGCGAGCGACGCGGGTCCGGTGCGCCATCCGGCCTTGCGTTCGTATTCGACATCCACGCGCAACTCGCTGATCCGGTTGGTGGATTGCGGCCAGCGGCGATCCTCTGTGAGAGCCGCCATGTGCTCTTCGTAGGGAAAGCGCGGCACCGCATCGTCCGGCTGATGCGCGAGATGCGCCCGCCGGATGCGTCCCTCGGCGGAGGCCCGGAAGGCAGGAAGGTTCGTGCCGCGGGTCAGGTGATGCACCAGCGCTGTCGTGAAGACGGTCTTGCCGGAGCGGGCAAGGCCCGTGACTCCAAGGCGGAGGGAGGGTTGGATCAGTTGGCCGGAAGCCTCCCAGAGCGATTGCGCGGCGGACCCGGCGCGGGAGGCGATATTGGTCAGAATGGACACCGGGAGACTCGAACCTTTGCTTTAGGTCCGTATCACATGGGGCCTTGCCCGCTCCATTGCAAAGCAAGGCCCGCACTTTTCCGCCTGTCCGATGTCGGCAGCGCTTGCCGCGGCTCCGGGAGGCGCCCTTGCGGTGCCTCCCGGAAGGAGATCAGACGATGAAGAAGTCCTTCTCGGTGAGCTTGAGGTTTTTCTGCAGCTTCACGAAGTCGACGGCCTTGCCGGCGCCCGATCCGTCGGCGTCGTAGGACAGCACGCCGGTCTTTTTGTTGTAGATCAGGTAGTCGTTCTTGTCCTGAGCCTTGGTGCCGAGGGTGAAGAAGTCCTTGGCCAGCTTGCCGGGCTTGGTCAGGCTGCCCTTGCCGAGCTTCTTGAACACCGCATTGTCGAGCCAGACGCCGTCGTCCTTGACGTTGAAGTCGGTGATGGTGTCGAGGTTGAGCGTCTTGTTCGTCTTGTAAGTGCCGAGCTTGGTGTTGAACACGAACACGTCCTTGCCCGCCCCGCCGGTCAGCACGTCGTTGC
>JBOZRS010000116.1:0-9872 GCA_050789065.1 Microvirga sp. | reverse complement strand
CTGCGCTCAAGCCCAGAACTTGGCCCGCGATCCGCTCGACCCGGCGCGCCATCTCGGCCGCGGCCCGGCGGGAGAAGGTCAGCAGGAGGATGCGGCGGGGCATCCCATCGAACCCACGTTCATACCTCTCCTGTCGAAAGCGGAATCACGCGACCGGGGCGGATTCCTGTCGGTGCACCATTCCGAACAATGGCTTCGCCATTCACCCAGACATGGGTGATGCCGATTGGCATGAGCGTCGGTTCATCGAAGGTCGCGCGATCCGCGACACCCTCGTCGAACAGAACGAGGTCAGCCATCATGTCCGGGCGGATCAGCCCGCGATCCAGAAGTGAAAAGCGCTGCGCTGCGATCGAGGTCATGCGCCGCACAGCGTCTTCGATCGAAAACCAACCCTTGTCGCGGCGCAATGGTCCGGCGATACGCGGGAACGTCCCGAAGGCGCGCGGGTGCGGTTTGGTGCCCGGGCGAGGCAGGCCGTCCGATCCAACCATATGGAGCCGGTGGCAGCAGGCCGCGTGCAGGTCGCTCTCGTCGAGCTGAAAGAGAATGACGCCCGTCTGACCTTCATCCTCCTCCACGAGGCGGATCAGCAGGTCGTAGGGCGCCGATCCCTCACGCTCGGCGGCCGCCCCCATGCTCAGACCCTCCAGGTGTTTGAGCCCAGGGTTGTTGACGCCGGATATGCGCACGTTGTCCCAGCCGATGAGGGAAAGCTTGCTCTGGCCATGGAAAGCCGGGCCGCCATTCTCGACCCAGCGGCGCAGGACTGGTCCGACTTCGGGATCACGCAGCCTCTGCTTGAGCTGATCCAGGCCGCCTTCGAGCGCCGCAGGAGGAAGCAACTGCAGAAGATAGGTGCTGCCGGCCGGGTATGGGTACATGTCAAAGCTGATGTCGATGCCGTTCCTTCGGGCCGTTTCCAGAGCCTCCAGAGCGCGGGGAATCTGCCCCCAATTGGGGCGCCCGGCCGATTGGAGATGCGACAGGAGGCCGGCGGCTCCGGACAGCCTCAGAACCTCGATGAACTCCTCGATAGCGGGCACGAGCTGGTCCTCATAGCTGCGCACATGCGCAGTCATCAGCCGTCCGCGCGCCTTGACGACCTTTGCCAGGGCCACCAGCTCCTCGAGCTCGGCAAAGGCGCTCGGGGGATAGACCAGCCCGAGTGAGAGGCCGACGGAACCCTGTTCCAGCTGCCGGTCGAGCAGGCGTTCCATGGCTGCAATTTCATCCGGTGTCGCCGGGCGTCGGTCATAGCCCATGATGGCGAGGCGCAAAGCTGCGTGGCCGACCAGCGAGGCCACATTGATGGCGACGCCCTGGTGTAGACGCTCACGATAATCCGAAAAATCGTCGAAGATCTCATCGGACGCCGTCTGCCCGAGCAGTCCTCCGAAATGCTTGCGCAGATCCTCGCGCGACGGTCCGCGAGCTGGATAAAGAGAGAAGCTGCAATTCCCGACGACCACGGTGGTGACGCCTTGCAGCGCCTTCTCCGGACGGTCGGGCTCGCGGATGCAGATCAGATCGTCGTGGCAATGAGCATCGATGAAGCCCGGTGCAAGGTAGCGATCCTGTGCATCAACGATAGTCGTCTCCGGGTCCGCTGCGAGATTGGAGCCGATGGCGACGATTCGCCCTCCAACCACATGCACGTCACCCCGGAACCAGGGAGCTCCTGTCCCGTCGACGATCCGGGCGTTCCGGACAAGCCAGCTCTGCGTCATCATATCCTCGATTTCACTGAAGCGTTTTTTCGGCGAAGCGGATCCGCTTCGCCGAAAAAATATGCGGTACATCAAAGAACAGAGATAATTCCACGTCAGTGGAAACAGCCCTAGAGTACCGGATCCAATAATGGACACTGCCTTTGGGGCCTAATGACCATAAAGCGTCACGAGATGCTGGCGAGCTTATCGGGATCCCGCTCTCCGGCAAGTTCCGCTTGCCGGATGCACGCGACGCTATGGCCGGGAGATACATCCTCCCGTGGAGGCACGATCTCCGCACAAGCCTGTACGGCGTAGGGGCAGCGGGTGCGAAACACGCAACCGGAGGGGGGATCGAGAGGGCTCGGAATATCGCCTTTCAGAATAATGCGCTCGCGCTTTACGCGGGGATCAGCAACGGGCGCCGCTGACAGAAGCACCTTGGTGTAGGGGTGGCGCGGATTGGCGTAGACCTCGCGCGCCGGTCCCATTTCCATAATCCGCCCGAGATAGAGGACCACGATGTCGTCGCATAAATATTCGACGACGGACAGGTCATGCGAAATGAACACCATCGTCAGGCCGAGCTGCTGCTGCAGTTCCTGCATCAGGTTCAACACCTGCGCCTGAACCGATACATCGAGGGCGGATACCGGCTCGTCGGCAATGATCAGTTCAGGCTCCACGGCGAGCGCGCGGGCGATACCGATGCGCTGGCGCTGCCCGCCGGAGAACTCGTGGGGATAGCGGCGTGCGTGCTCCGGCCTGAGGCCGACACGACTGAGCAGCTGAGCAATACGTTCCTCGCGTGCCTTGCCCCGGGCCAAACCGTGGGTGTCGATGGCCTCGCCGATGATGTCGCCCACGCGCATGCGCGGGTTGAGGCTGGAATAGGGATCCTGAAAGATGATCTGCAGACGCCTGCGATAGGCGCGCAACTGCTTTTCCGGCAACTTGAACAGATCCACGCCGTCGAAGAGCGCTTTCCCCCCGGACGGCTCGATGAGACGCAGAATGCAGCGCCCAGCCGTCGTCTTGCCTGAGCCGGACTCCCCGACGACGCCGAGGATGGTGCCGCGACGGACGTCAAAGGAAACATCCGACAGGGCGCGGACCGCGCCGCTGGAGGTCGCAAAGTGCTTCTCTAAGCAACGGACGGACAAGAGAACCCCGTCGTTCGGTCGACTCGCGTTGGTCATAGGTCGTCGTACCTCCAGCACCGCGACAGGTGGTCCTCGGATACAGGGATGAGCGGCGGCAATTCGCGGCAGCGGTCCACCGCCAGCGGGCAGCGTGGTGCAAAGGCGCAGCCGGACGGCAGTTCGAGCGCGCTCGGTACATTGCCCGGAATGGCGTTCAACAGGCGCCGACCTCCACTCTCGGTCCGGTCGCGCCGCACGTCAGGGATGCAGGCCAACAGGCCCCTAGTATAGGGATGTCGCGGACGCTCGAATACGTCAAGTACTGGTCCCTGCTCGACCACGCGGCCCGCGTACATCACAGCCACCTCATGGGCGATCTCCGCAACAACGCCGAGATTGTGCGTGATGAACAGGATGCTCATGCCGATCTCCTTCTGGAGACGGCGCAACAGATCCAAAATCTGAGCCTGGATCGTCACATCGAGGGCCGTGGTCGGCTCGTCGGCGATCAGGAGGGAGGGATTGCACGAGAGCGCGAGGGCGATCATGACGCGTTGGCGCATGCCGCCGGACATTTCATGGGGATATTGATCGAGCCGTCGCTCTGCGGCTGGGATCTCGACGAGTTCCAGCATGCGCGTGGCCCTGCGCCGGGCCTCGTTCCCGGACACCGGCTCGTGCAGCTGAATCATTTCCATGATCTGGTTGCCGACCGTGAACAACGGATTAAGGCTCGTCATCGGTTCTTGGAAGATCATTGCGATCTCCCGGCCCCTGATGGCCCGCATGCGCTTTTCGGATAGTCGCGTAAGGTCGACTACGCTGCCATCGCGCAGCCGATAGAGCACCCGGCCCCCCATGATTCGGCCCGGATGGGCCAATAACCGCATGATCGTGAGGCTTGTCACCGACTTGCCCGAGCCCGATTCTCCGACGACCGCAAGCGTCCGTCCCTGACTCAGGGAGAAACTGACGCCGTCGACCGACTTCACGGCGTGGCTGCCCTGAACGAAATAAGTCTGCAGGTCCTCGACCTTGAGCTGGATGTGAGGAGCGAGATCCAGTGCGGCACCAGTTCCTTTCCACAGAGATGCTGAGGCTGCCTTCACTCAGAGATCCTTTCTCAGACGTGGGTCGAGAAGATCGCGCAGACCGTCGCCGACAAGTTGCAGGGACAGCACGGCGAGCACGATGGCGAGGCCGGGAAACAGGGTCATCCAGTCCGCCTTGCCGACATATTGCCGTCCCGCGGCGATCATGGTGCCCCAGGTCGGAATTTCGGGACTCACGCCAACCCCAAGGAAGGACAGGCTCGCCTCCGCCAGCATCGCATAGGCGAAGATGAAGGTCGCCTGCACGAGAATGGGAGAAACGAGGTTTCGCAGGACATGGCGAACCATGATCCGCCAGGTCGACACCCCGAGGGCTCTCGCGGCCTCGATGTAGGGCAGTTCGCGGATGATCAGCGTGGATGCGCGAACGATGCGGGCGAGTCGCGGTGCATACACGATCCCGAGCGCGACGATGACCGTGGCCAGGGAAGGACCGAGCGCGGCGACCAGTGAGATCGCGAGCAGAATGTCCGGAAAGGCCATCATGGCGTCGATGATCCGCGCAACGACCCCGTCGGCTTTTCGGAAGAAGCCAGCGACGAGACCGAGCGTGATCCCGATGACGGCTGCGAGAACGGTCGCCGCCGCTCCAACGAGAAGCGACAGTTGCCCGGCATAGATCGTCCGGCTGAAGATGTCGCGACCGAATTCGTCGGTACCGAACCACCAGCGCTCGCCCGGTGGTTTCAGACGGTTGACCACGGAGAGCTTATTCGGCGCATAGGGCGCAACCAGCGGAGCCAGCACCGCGAGAGCCGTGATGATCCCGATCACGGCCAAGCCGAGAACGAGCGATTTGCGCTGGAAGACGAGGCTCGCAAGCCCCGGACGCCCGGCGATTGCAGGAGACGAGACGGCCATCAGTATCGCACCCGTGGGTCAACGATGAGATAAAGCATGTCGATAAGAAAGTTGATCAGGACGTAGAGCGCCGCGATCACGAGCAGGGCGCCCTGAATGACGGGGTAGTCCCGGCGCAGCACGGCGGAAACCACCAGATTGCCGACGCCCGGCAGGCTGAAGACAGTTTCGGTCACGACGGCTCCGGACACGAGTAGCGCCGCCGTCAGGCCGATCACGGTCAGCACCGGGATGAGAGCGTTCTTGAAGGCATGTTTCATCACAACCCGGAACTCGCCCATGCCCTTCGATCTGGCCGTCCGGACGTAATCGTCATTGAGGACGTCGAGCATGGAGGCCCGCGTGAAGCGGGTGATGAGGGCCGAGCTCACGATTCCGAGCGCGGTTGCGGGTAGAACGAGATGAGACAGCCGCACCATGAAGGGGGCATCCGGACCGCCATAGCCCGAGACCGGGAACCAGCCCAATCGGACGGCAAAAATCTGAATAAGGATAAGACCGAGCCAGAAGCTCGGGACGCTCGCGGCGAACATGGCCAACGTTGTAGCGGCCTGATCAAACAGCGAACCGCGCTTGTAGGCAGACAGAATGCCCACGGGCAGCGCAATAGCGCTGGCGATCAGAATGGAGAACAGCGTCAGGAAGAAGGTGGGCTCGGTGCGCTCGGCAAGGGCGCTCAGAACGGGCATGTTGAGGAAGATCGATTGGCCCAGGTCGCCTCGCGCCAATTGCCCTAGGAAGTAGACGTACTGAAGGGCGAGAGGCTGATCGAGCCCCAGTCTTGCACGCAGAGCCGCGATATCGGCCGGGGTGGCGTCCGGACCCAGCATCACCGCCGCAGGGTCGCCGGGCGCCACGCGAACGATCACGAAGACGATCGTCACTACAGTGAACATCACCGCAATCATGCCGAGGATGCGTCTGATCACGTAGCGAGACATGGCGGCTGAACTCCTGATGACCGGAAGGCGGCCAGCATTCCGTGCGCTGGCCGCCTAACCCGTGTCACTGTTTCACGTATGCGTTCCAGAAATAGGGCCACGGCGATGCGGTGTAGCCCTGCAGGCGAGGCGACTTCGCCGTGAGGGCATTAAAGTCGCCCACCTTATAGAACGGAACCTCCTCATAGATGAGCTTCTGGATGTCCGCCCAGATGGAGATGCGCTTCTTCGGGTCCATCTCGGTGTTGAACGCGGTCAGCAGCTTGTTCTTGGCCTCGCTGGCCCACCAGCCCGGATAGGTGTCCGGCAGCGGAGCGATGAGGGCCGGTTCGGGCAGGAACGGGCTGTGCGTGATGAAGATGTCCCACAAGGCTGGCTCGGCACGGCGCTGCACGAGCGTCGCCCAATCCACGACCTGCAGGTCGACCTTGAAGCCAGCGGCCTTCAGGTACTCGGCGGCAACCTGGGCCATCTTGTAGTGGAACTCGTACTGACGGCTCGTGAGAATGCGGATCGGCGACCCGTCATACCCGGCCTTCTTGGCGAGCGCCTTCGCCTTGTCGGCATCGCCCTGGTTGTACAGCTCCGTACCGACCTCCGTACGCCATACATAGCCTTTCGGATACATGGCGCCGTCGACCGAATAGAATTCCGGCTTGCCGAAGGCCGCCGCCAGCATATCCTCCGCATTGAGGGCTGCCTGGACAGCCTTGCGAAGGTCCGGGTTCGTCATCATCCCCTGCTTGTTGTTCATGATGAACATGGCCCAACCGAAGGCGTCGAGCATCAACGGCTCCGACTTCGACTGGCCCTTCAGGCGATCATAGGCTTCCACCGGCAGCAGGTCGGCATAATCGAATTGACCTGCGATTGCACCTTCGACGCGGGTGCTTGCATCCGGGACAGGCACGAAGCGGATCTCGTCCAGATACTGCTTGCGGGCGCCGCCGAAGCCGTCGGGCTCGCCTTCGCGCGGCTTGTAGCCGTCGAAGCGCACGAGCTGGATGTACTGATCGGCCTTGCGCTCCTTCAGCCGGTACGGGCCCGTTCCGATGACGTCCTTGATCGGATTTTCCATATGGTCGGCCGGCATGATGACAGCGGCCGAATTGTTGAACGCGAGAAGAGCCGTCAGTGGTGCGAAGGGCTCCTTGAGGGTGAGGCGCACCGTGTTGTCATCGACGGCCTCGATGGCCTGGATGTTGCCAGCCACGAGCTTGCCGCGCGAGGCGAGCTCGGTCCAGCGCTTCAGGGACGCGACCACGTCCTTCGAGGTCATCGGCTGGCCATTGTGAAACGTCACGCCCTGGCGCAGGGGAATGGTGTACACGTTGCCATCGGCCGACACCGTCGGCAGCTTTTCGGCCAGAAGGGGAGAGACCTCCCAGTTCTTGTCGAAGGTGTAGAGGGTCTCGTAGAAGTGCTGCGTGATCATGCCGAGCAGATCGCCCGCCGACACCATCGGATCGAGCGTGTTCGGCTCGCCGATCGTTGCGACCGTGGCGACTCCTCCACGCTGCTGCGCAGCGACCGGCTGCATGCTGCCTAGCGCCAGCGCGGCCAAGGCGGCGTAACGTAGTATTTTCAACATCTCTCGTTGCTCCCTCCAGTACTTGCGCGGAACGCCTCAGCGAACCTGCGCCAAGCTCGTAACGACATGTGCCAGCTGGTCGACCACGGCGGTGGTGATCCGCTCTCCCTTGTCGGCGCTCGCGCTCGACGGATCGCCGACCACGCCGGTGCCGCCGGACATGTCCTTCATGCTGCGGAACAGGGCTCCGCGAGCCGGCAGGATCATGTCGGCGTTAGCCCAATCGTAGGTTTTGACATAGCTCATGCCGGAAACGAGTTCGCGCCGCACGCTCTCGGGAGCCGCCAGCAGCATCAGCGAGGTCTCGAACTCGCAGGCATGATTGATGCCGGCAAAGCCGGACTCACGGATATTGCTCAATTCCTTCGCGGCAAGACGCCACCACGTCAGCATGGCAATGCGGCAATCCCGGTGCTTGGTGCCAAAGCTCTCCAGCAGGACTTGGCCGATGGCCTGGTTGCCGCCATGGCTGTTAAACAGGACGATGTTGTGGAAGCCGTGCCTGACCACGGATTCGAGGATATCGCCGACATAGTGGAGGAAGGTCTCGTGCCGGACTGAGAGCGTGCCGGTGAAATCCATGTGATGCTCGGAGCAGCAGACCTTGATCTGCGGCAGAATGAGCACACCCTCGCCGATCCGCTCCTCGAGCCTATTCAGAAAGTGGTCGCCGATGCATGCGTCGGTTTCCAGGGGCAGGTGCGGCCCGTGCTGCTCGATGGCCGCGATGTTGAGGACGACGGGGATGTTGCGATCGAGCGCAGCAATCTCTTTGGTGGTAAATTTTTCCCAGCGCATATGCCGTGTGTCCCTTGTTCCTGCCGCCGTTAGGAAATGGTGCGCTCGGAGACGCGATATTTCGCAATCGCCCCATTGTCGAGCCTGACGCCGAGACCCGGTCCGTCCGCAGGAATGCGGATATAGGGGGGCTCGACGGTGAGCGGTGTTTCGAGAAGATCGTGCGTGCGGATCATGCGTCCGAAGATGTCGCTCGGCCAAACGCAGCTTCGCGCAGCGGCCGACTGGTGCACGTACATGGCCTCGAGGATGCCCAGGTCGACCTCTGAGCCATGCCAGCAATAGGTGTTTGCGGTTGAGGCGATATGATCGAGTTCCTGGAACTTGGCGAGCCCGCAGTTGAAGTTGAAACCATCGACGGCGTTATGGGCGATGGCATTGATGGCATCGTGCGGGCGCTGGCCCTGATAGACGTAGGGAAGCGAGATATGCAGCACGATCGGGATCGACGAGAAGCGTCGCAGCTCGGCGAAGTCCTGCAGCATCCAGCGCGGGAGCGGATCCTCGAGCAGGAGAACATTGCCTATTTTCTCAAGCTCCCGGATGATGCGGCGGGCATTGCCCGAATTTTCCCAACGCTGGTTCGGGTCGAAGATCACCTTCATGCCGGGAGCGTGCTCCTTGATCCGGGCACACCAGCCGGCAACGTCATCCTCGAGATCGCACTTGAACTTGATGACCGGATAGCCCTGCTCGTAGTAGCGCCGAACCCACGGACCGACCTCGTCCTGCGTGCGGTGGCTCGACCATGCGCTGACATACACCCGGTCGCGGATGGCGCCGCCGAGGAGGCGATGCAGCGGTATGCCGAGCGACTTCGCGTAGGCGTCCCATATGGCGCATTCGAAGCCGTCGTATTCGCGGCAGAGCGGAATCGGCAGATCCTGGAGCGGTAGGTCGAGGATCGAACGACCGAGCAGGTTGGCGCAGATCGCCTCGATGCGGGGCCACTCATGATCCCGATAGAACTCGCCGAGCCCGACCGTGCCGTCACTCAGGGTCATTCGGAGGATCAGCTTGGGCAGTTCGTCGAACTGCACGCTCCATCCCGCCTTGCCGCCGACCGGCAGCATGTGGAGGGGCTTTGCGAGAGTGTCGGAGTTGATGACGCCCGGATGCGTCGGGACAATGACTTCGTCGAACTTGAAGGAGGTAATGAGTTTATCAGCGGGATGCATGCCGGCCCTCGGTCTGGTCGGGCAAAAATGTAGTCCGATTACATCCCTGTCAATCATGAATCGGATGGGGCTTGTGGTCATTGCCGGGATATTCAGACATCCGCAGTTGCAAGTTACGTTAAAACATTAAATCTGCTGGTGGCGACGATGCCTCCCGGGAGATACTCCGGGTCTCAAGAGAGAAAAAAATCCTTTGATTATTCGGGAATCTGCGATGACAGAGGTGATCTGTTGCAGGACTGCAGCCCGCTCCGGCCGTGCAGGTCTTGCGCACATCTTCCAGCGACGGGGAGAGTCCGGTGGCGCAACCGGAAAGCCAATCGCCAATTTGAAAAATGTAGTTAAATTACTGAGGCAGTTTCAGCCGGAGTGGAACATTCTCTGTCCTTTGCCATGCCGCATTTTCAACGGCGCGCCAGATCCACTTCGCCGAAAAAGGCTCTAGAGGGTGTCTGGAAATCAAGCTGCTGCATGGGCTAGCCTTTTGGTCATGAGGCGGCTCATTGCAAGATAGATCCACGTCTCAGTGGTAGCCGG
>JBOZRS010000115.1:0-18155 GCA_050789065.1 Microvirga sp. | reverse complement strand
GCGTCTGCGCATAGCCCCAGGTCTCGTTCACGTAGCCGCTCGTCGTCGAGGCCCCCACATACGAGCGGTAGCTCATGACCGTGTATTCCATCGCGTCGCGGCCGAGGGGCATGACGCGATCCTCATGGGCATGCTCGAGCCCGAGCGCATGTCCGATCTCGTGCACGATGGTCATATAGGCGTAGTTGCCCTTCGCCGGGTTTTCGTAAGTCCCGCTGGAGTTGTTGACCCACACGTCGCCGCCGCTCTCGTCGGTCGTCGGGAAGTAGGCCCATGCGGTGCTGGGCACGTCCGATTTGGCGAAGCGCAGATCGGCGGTCTGGGTCGGCGTCTCGGCGGTTTCCCTGAAGGTCAGGCCAGAGACCGACGCATAGAGCTTCAGGGCCGTCCGCGCGATCGACTGCTGGGTCGCGTTGAAGGACCCGAACCGGTCCTGTGCCTCGCCGCTGCCATAGGATTTGCCGTAGCAGGAGGTATCGGTGGGAAAGCTGTAGGTCAGGGTGCTCGTGCTCCACCTGACGCCGCTCAGCACGGCATCGACATAAGCATTCCCTGTAAGAGCGGTTGAACAGGAGGCAGTCATGGCGCGATCAAAATCGAAAAAGATGGAAATTTACAGTTCAGCGGGGCTAAAACACTTCAGCGTCAGGCAGAGCGCTGCGGTCTCTTCTTGCAATAAGAGCTTCGCTTTAGCTTGGGTTTGATTTTTGCTGCTGACAGGTCGCTCTGCTTGAGCAGTTTTCTATATTTAATTCAAATAAGTCATTGGAATGCTCTGCCCCTGAAGTCCGAAGATTTATAGTTAAGCTTTCGCGTAGCGTTTTTGCTTCGCGGTTGTTTCTAGTGGAAGAGTTGCAGGACTAAAAGGAACAACATCAGAATTTTAACCTTCCGGACAATCTGACGCACGGACTCCCATGCTTCCGGAGGTCCGTTCCGGCAAAGATGACCTGTCGGGTCCAGAGAGGGCAGAACGGGGCGCCGTCTCCGGTCCGTCCGAGGCGCTAGATTTTCCGGCTGATCCTGTCGGCCATCCAGCCCAAACCGAGCTTGTTCATCCAGGTCTGGAGGGGCGTGGGTTTCGGCTGGGGCTTGGGGCGAGGAGGGCTCATCTGAAGGCGGGGAGTACGCCTCGCCGGCTTCGGCTTGATAATGGCGTCGTCATAGCCGAGCGGGGGAGCGCAATAGGCCGCATATCCGGGATGTCCGGCATAGCCCACATGGCTAGGGGGAGGCACATAGCCGGGATGCGGCCTGTCCGGCTTGGTCTTGATTCTCTGATAGAAGCGGTTTTCGTCCACCACGGTCCCGAGGTAGTCGCCGTTCACGTCGACGGCCTCGTTGTCGTTCCACGGGAACCACCCGATCCAGTTGCCGCTCCGGTCGAAAAGATAACGATCGTTCGGATCGCGACGGAATGCGATCCACTCGCCGGCCGAGTTGTAATAGTGCTTCACCGCCATGGCCGCCCTTCCGACAAGTCTACTTCAGCGGCAGGAGAGTATGGGTGGATACCCAGCCGATCTCCCGCTGGTGGGGCACCAGATAGGCGCGACCGTGATCCATCTTCTGGATCCTGCAGGTGACGGCTCTCTTCTCGCCCGGATTGCGATACACGACGGTTGCCCCGACATAGAGCTGATCGTCGGTGGCAAAGTTGAACGGGTCGGCGCTGAGCGATTCGGATGAAGAGCCGCCCTTCGAAGCAGCCTGCTCCAAATCGGCTTGCTCTTTCGCCGCCTTGGCGCGCTCGAGTTCGGCGACCACGAGCTTGGCGACCTCCCGATGGCGGCTGTTGATCGTCCTGAGAGCAGGGCGCGTCCGCTCGGGAAACCAGGAGCCTCCGACCTTGGCGAGAAGTTCCGCGACAAGTTCCACTTCTTCGTCGGTCATGCCCGTGATCCCCCCGATCGCAGAATCATTCTTAATTCCGCTACGTAAACGATTAATTGAAGGGAGAAAAGCGGGAGTGCTTTGCTGGCAAAGAAGTTCGGGGTCGCTGGAAAGATGCTTCTCGACCATCTTGTCGGAAGCAGCGGAGCCCGTCGCCCATGACGGCTCACTCCTGCGACGATCACGGATGTTCTGGAAAGCTTTTCTTCTCGCGGCACACCCAGTCGGGAGCCTGCGAAACCAGAAGGATCGATGGTGCTGCCAGAGAGGATCGAACTCTCGACCTCTCCCTTACCAAGGGAGTGCTCTACCACTGAGCTACGGCAGCCCGCCAGCGAGGAGGCCGCTTACTGCCACAGCGCGGCCTCATGCGCAAGATTGAAAAACGATCTTTATTCGGCCGCCTGGGCTTTCGGCGCCAGAGGCAGCTTGAGCGCGGTCCAGACTTCCACGAGAGCGGCCGCCAGGGCGTCGATATGGGCGTCGGTGTGGAAGGGGCCGGGCGTGATGCGCAGGCGCTCCGTGCCGCGCGGCACGGTGGGATAGTTGATCGGCTGGATATAGATCCCGTGCTTTTCCAGCAGCCGGTCGGAGGCGGCCTTGCAGGCCTCGGCGTTGCCCACCATCACCGGCACGATGTGCGTCACCGTGTCCATGACCGGGATGCCGACGCCGCTCAGCACCGCCTTCGTGCGGGCCGCTTGGCGCTGCTGCCTCTGCCGCTCGACGGACGAGGTCTTCAGGTGGCGAATCGAGGCCGTCGCGGCCGCGGCTACGGCCGGGGGCAGTGCGGTGGTGAAGATGAAGCCCGGAGCGAAGCTGCGGATCGCGTCCATCACGGCCTTGGTGCCGGTCAGATATCCGCCCATGACGCCGAAGGCCTTGCCGAGGGTGCCCTCGATCACGTCGATCCGGTGCATCGCGCCCTCGCGCTCGGCGATGCCGGCGCCGCGGGGGCCGTACATGCCAACCGCATGGACCTCGTCGATATAGGTCATGGCGTTGTAGCGCTCGGCCAGGTCGCAGATGGCGTGGATGGGGGAGATGTCCCCGTCCATGGAATAGACGCTCTCGAACACGATCAGCTTGGGCCGGTCGCCCGCCGCCTGGAGCAACTCCTCCAGGTGTTCGAGATCGTTGTGGCGGAAGATGACCTTGTCGCAGCCGGACTGGCGCACGCCCTCGATCATGGAATTGTGGTTGAGGGCGTCTGACAGGATCAGGCAGTTCGGGATCAGCTTGGCGAGAGTCGAGATGCCGGTCTGATTCGAGACATAGCCCGACGTGAAGACGAGAGCCGCCTCCTTGCCGTGGAGGTCAGCCAGCTCCGCCTCCAGCTCGACGATCGGATGGCTGTTGCCGGAAATGTTGCGGGTGCCGCCGGCTCCGGTACCCAGGCGCCATGCAGCCTCGACCATGGCGCGGGTCACGTCGCGGCTCTGGCCCATGCCGAGATAATCGTTGGAGCACCAGACCGTGATGGTCTTCGGACCTTCGGGGCTGTGCCAGATGGCCTGGGGAAAGCGTCCTGCCAGCCGTTCGACATCGGCGAAAACGCGATACCGCCGCTCGGCCTGGAGTCGGTCGAGGGCTGATGTGAAGAAATCCTGATAGTTCATCATCTCACCGGGTGGGCAACGCTATGCCCCGGGATTTAGGCTTCCATTATGCCAGAGGACATTGATCCGGGTCAAAGGACGGATCGATTCCATACCTCATATTGCGGTTGAGAGCCGCCTGCGAAGCCTTTACTGAAGGTGGCGACGATGGGTCGCGAAAACCATGGCAGACGAGAAATCGCAAGATAAGGCCGACCGCCTGAAGGCGGCTCTGAAGGAAAATCTCAAGAGACGCAAGGCCCAGGCTCGTGGACGGCAGGCTGTGAGGCCGGTTGGAACCGAAGACGGGAGCTTGAGCGTTTCGGTTCGGCGCGACAAGCAGTCCGACTAGTCTTGTAGGGCTGGGTCGCGCATAGCGCATGGCTCATGAAACAAATATCAAGGGGAAATTGATGGATCGCATTCGTATCCGGGGTGGCGCGCCTCTCAACGGCTTGATTCCGATCTCAGGCGCCAAGAATGCGGCCCTGCCTCTCATGATCGCAAGCCTTCTGACCGAAGAGACACTGGAGCTCGGCAACGTGCCGAGGCTTGCCGACATTGCGTCCCTCCTGCGGATCATGAGCAATTTCGGCGTCGATCACTCCATCGCCGGCCGACGGCCGGGGCAGACGACCGAGACGGGCCAGACGATCCGCCTGAATGCGGGCTCCATCATCGATACCTGCGCGCCCTACGAGCTGGTTTCGACCATGCGGGCGAGCTTCTGGGTCATCGCTCCCCTGGTGGCCCGCTTCGGCCATGCCAAGGTCTCCATGCCGGGCGGCTGCGCCATCGGCACCCGCCCCGTGGACCTCCTCATCATGGCCCTGGCCAAGCTCGGGGCCGCCATCGAGATCGACGGGGGCTATGTGGTCGCGACGGCGCCGAAAGGGCTCAAGGGGGCCGAGATCGATTTCCCGAAGGTGACGGTCGGCGGCACCCATGTGGCCCTGATGGCCGCCACCCTGGCTGAAGGCACCACCGTGATCCGCAACGCCGCCCGCGAGCCGGAGGTGGTGGATCTCGCCCAGTGTCTCATCAAGATGGGGGCCCGGATCGAAGGCGCCGGCACCTCCGAGATCGTGGTCACGGGCGTTTCCCGCCTTGGCGGCGCGTCGCACGACGTGATGCCCGACCGGATCGAGACCGGCACCTACGCCATGGCGGTCGCCATGACGGGCGGCGACCTGGTGCTCGAGAACACCAAGGCCGAATACCTCCAGGCCGCCCTCGACGTGCTGGGGCAGTCCGGCGCGGAGGTCTTGCCGACCCATGGCGGCATCCGGGTGCGGCGCAACGGCAACGGCATCCGGGCCGTCGACATCACGACCGATCCCTTCCCCGGCTTCCCGACCGATCTGCAGGCTCAGTTCATGGCTCTCATGACCCGGGCCAACGGCACCTCGCGCATCCGCGAGACGATCTTCGAGAACCGGTTCATGCACGTGCAGGAACTCGCCCGCCTCGGGGCCCAGATCCGTCTCGACGGCGACAGCGCCTATGTGGAGGGTGTCGCCGGACTGAAAGGGGCCCCCGTCATGGCGACGGATCTGCGCGCTTCCGTGTCCCTGGTGATCGCGGGCCTCGTCGCCGAGGGCGAGACCACCATCAACCGGGTCTACCACCTCGACCGCGGATTCGAGGCGCTCGAAGCCAAGCTCGCCCGCTGCGGCGCCCAGATCGAACGGCTCAGGGGCTGAGGCAAACCGACGAGACCAGGAGGCCGGTCCCCTGGACCGGCCTTTTTTCGCGCCGCAGTTTCCCGCTCCGGGCAGCTTTCGGTGTCGAAAGATGCCCGCGCCGGAGGCGGGAGGTTGCGCATGGCCCGAGCGCTCTCTACCTAAACCACAAAGCTCAACAACAGGTTGGTAGGCCCATGGATCTCCTGAAACTCGTCGCCTTCGACCCGGAAGACCTCGCCGTCATCTCGTGCCATCTCCAGGACGCATTGCTGCGCGTGGGCGATATCGTCTACCTGCCCAAGGAGCGCCGCTTCGTCATCCAGACCCGCCGCTTCGACTGGGAGGCCGACGCGCCGCAGCGCCGGCTCGCCTGCATGCATTTCGAGCACGTCACCGGGGTGCGCGTCCGCGGCATCGACCAGACCAACAAGGATGCGGTTCTTAACCTTCTCGCCATTGCGTTCGAGGAACGCGACGCGCCTTCCGGCACGGCGACCTTGATCTTTGCCGAAGGTGGAGCCATCCAGGTCGATGTGGAGTGCATCGAAATGCAGATGAAAGACATCGGCCCCGTCTGGGCTGCGGAGAGCCGCCCCTCGCACGAGGATCAAGTGTCGGCGGAGCGCCTCTGATGGCGCAGAGACTTGACGCGCGGGCAGCGTCCTTCCCGCAGGCCTTCGCCGACCTTCTGTCGGCGAAGCGCGAAGTGTCCGAGGATGTGGATCAGGCCGTCCGCGCGATCATCGAGGATGTCGTGGCGCGGGGCGACGAGGCCCTGATCGACTATACGGGCCGGTTCGACGGGCTGCAGCTCACGCCCGAAACCCTGCGGATCTCCGACCGGGAAATCGATGCCGCCGAGGCCCAGTGCTCGCAGGAGGAGCTTGCGGCTCTCAGGCTCGCGAAGGAGCGCATCGAGGTCTACCACAGGGCCCAGAAACCGCAGGATTCCATGACGACCGACGCCCTCGGCGTTACGCTGGGCTGGCGCTGGACCGCGCTCGAGTCGGTCGGGCTCTATGTTCCGGGCGGCCGGGCGAGCTATCCGTCCTCCGTCCTCATGAATGCGGTCCCGGCGAAGGTCGCGGGCGTGCCCCGGGTCAGCATGGTGGTGCCGACCCCGCGCGGCGAGACCAATCCCCTCGTCCTGGCGGCGGCCCGCCTCGCAGGGGTCGACGAGATCTTCCGAATCGGCGGCGCGCAGGCCGTGGCGGCCATGGCCTATGGGACGGCCTCCGTGAAGCCGGTCGCGAAGATCGTGGGACCCGGCAACGCCTATGTGGCGGCCGCCAAACGCCGCGTCTTCGGCCAGGTCGGGATCGACATGATCGCGGGTCCGTCCGAGGTGCTGATCCTTGCGGATTCCCATGCCAATCCGGACTGGATCGCGGCCGATCTTCTGGCTCAGGCGGAGCACGATCCCGCGGCGCAATCGATCCTCATCACGGACAGCGCCGACCTCGCCGATGCCGTGGAGGCAGCGGTCGAGCGCCAGCTCAAGACCCTCCCGAAGGCCGAAATCGCAGGCGCGAGCTGGCGCGATTACGGGGCGATCATCCTGATCGACCGCCTGGAGAACGCCGTTCCGCTGGTGGACCGTCTGGCCCCCGAGCATCTGGAGATCGAGACCGGCAACCCGGAGGAACTCGCGGCGAAAGTCCGGAACGCGGGCTCGATCTTTCTCGGCAGCCACACGCCGGAAGCCATTGGTGATTATGTGGGCGGGCCGAACCATGTGCTGCCCACGGCCCGCTCGGCCCGGTTCTCCTCGGGACTCGGCGTGCTTGACTTCATGAAGCGAAGCTCGATCCTGAAATGCGATGCGGCAGCCCTGCGTGCGCTCGGCCCCGCCGCCATCACCCTCGGGCGGTCCGAGGGGCTGGAGGCTCATGCGCGATCGGTTGCGATCCGCCTGAATCTGTAAGGCGAGCGGAGGCGGGATGGCGAGCGAAGCGAAGGAGCGGTGCCGGCTGGTCGCCGTGACGCTGGACGAGGCCTCCATCGGCCGCGGCAATCCCGATCAGGAGCATGAGCGGGCCATCGCCATCTACGACATCCTCGAGGAAAACCATTTCGCACTGCCGAATTACGAGGGCGGTCCGTATATCCTGCGCATCGCCCTCGTGGACAAGAAGCTCTGCTTCGAGGTGTCGGCGCAGGATGGGGCGCATCTCGTGTCCCACCATCTCTCGCTGACACCCTTCCGCAAGGTCATCCGCGATTACGAACTCATCTGCGACAGCTACTATCAGGCGATCCGCCATTCCTCGCCGGCGCAGATCGAGGCAATCGACATGGGGCGGCGGGGCCTGCACAACGAGGCGGCCGAACTGCTGATGAAGCGTCTCGACGGCAAGCTGGTCCTCGATTTCGACACGGCGCGCCGCATCTTCACGCTCATCTTCGCGCTTCATTGGAGGGGCTGACGGTTGGACGCAGCCCGCTCGAAACGAATCCATTCGGTTCTGTTCGTCTGCGCGATGAACTCCGTGCGCTCGCCCATGGCCGAGGCGATTGCGCGTCACTATTTCGGCAAGTCGGTCTACGTGCAGTCCGCAGGCGTCCGCAAAAGCGAACAGAACGGCTTCATGACGGCTGTCCTGGCTGAGATCGGCATCGACGCCTCCCGGCACAAGCCGCGCACGCTCGACGAGCTGGAGGAATGGGAGGGGCTGAACTTCGACCTCATCATCACTCTCTCGCCCGAAGCCCACCACGCGGCGCTCGAGCTGACCAGAACCCTCGCGGCGGAGGTGGAATACTGGCCGACCCCCGATCCGACCCTGGTCCAGGGCTCGCGCGAGCAGGTGCTCGACGCCTACCGCAACGTGCGCGATGGATTGGTGTACCGCATCCGTCTGCGGCTCAGGCAGGGCTCACACAAGAGCCCGGATGACGGCGAGGGTGCCTAGCCCGGCCGCGAGGCTCAGCAGGTCGATGCGCGTCAGGGCCATGGTGACGACGGTGGCCGCGAGAGCCACGACGGCGGGCCAGCCATTGTCGATCCCCACGGGCAGGATGGTCGCCATGATGATGGAGCCGGGAAGCGCCCGCAGACCCCGCTCGATGCGGGGCGTGATCCGCACGCGGCTCATGACCACCACGCCCGTGATGCGGCAGAGAAAGGTTACGAGCGCCATGCCGGCGATGGCCAGGACGACGCCCCAAGGACCGGCCGCAAGGGAAGCAAGCCCGCTCATTCGATCAGCATCCCGGTGGCGACGCCCGCGAGAGCGCCGGCGACGATGAAGAAATAGCCGGGCACGAAGGCGTGAAAGAGGAAGGAGACGAGCCCCGCCACCAGCCAGGGCAGGGCGGGCTTGGCCCCTTTCCACAGGGGCACGAGCATGGCGCCGAAGAAGATCGGCATCACGAGATCGAGGCCGAACTGCCTGGGCTCCGGGATCAGCGCCCCGGCGAAGAAGCCCGCGAGCGTCGCCAGGAACCACACCAGCCACAGGATGATCCCCGCGCCCAGCAGCACGCCCACGTCCCGGCCGCCCTCGTTGTGATACCGGGTGCCGATGAGCCAGCCCGCTTCGGTGATGAGGAACAGGTTGAGGGCGGTGCGGGCGACCGGCTCGGTCCTGAGCCAGGGCTGCAGGGTCGCTCCCAGCAGGATCATGCGGGCGTTCACGATGGCCGTGACCGTCACGATCGTCAGGATCGTCGTGGGCGACCAGACCTTCTGCCAGATCTCGAGCCCCACCATCTGGGACGCGCCCGCATAGACGAACGCGCTCAGGCCCAGCGTCGCGCCGAGGGACAGGCCCTTCTGGGCCGCCGCCGTGCCGAACGCCATGGCGAACACGATGAAGCCCGGAAAGGCGGGCAGGGTGGCACGGGCGCCTCGGGCGAGGCCGTCCCATGAAAAAAAGGAGCGGAGAGGGGCGGTCATGAGCGTGACGCTCTGTGCCCTCTCGCGCTCCCATCGTCAACGGGGAAGACCGTCGGAGGCTGCCTACAGGACGGCGGCCTGGACGTGCGGATAGACCTCGATGAAGCCCTCATAGATCATCTTGAGTGCCACGTAGAGGATGATCGCAAGGCCCAGATAGGCGATCCAGCGGTAGCGCTGGAGCAGGCGGGCGATGAACGAGGCGGCAAGGCCCATGAGGGCAATCGACAGGAGCAGGCCGAACATCAGGATGTAGGGATGCTCCATGGCGGCGCCCGCCACCGCGAGCACGTTGTCGAGGGACATCGACACGTCTGCAATGACGATCTGCCAGGCGGCCTGGGCGAAGGTCTTGCGCGGAGCGCCTCCGGCAATCGTGCCGTCCTGGTCGAGATCCTCGTTCGCCAGCGCCTCTTCCCCGGCCTCTTCCTCCTCATGGCTCGTGCGAAGCTCGCGCCACATCTTCCAGCAGACCCACAGGAGCAGGATACCACCGGCGAGCAGCAGGCCGACGATCTGGAGGAGCTGGGTCGTGATCAGCGCGAAGACGATGCGCAGCACCGTGGCGGCAAGGACGCCGATCAGGATCGCCTTGTTGCGCTGCTCCTTCGGCAGGCCCGCGGCCGCGAGGCCGATGACGATGGCGTTGTCGCCGGCCAGCGCCAGATCGATCCCGATCACCATCAGGAAGGCGACGACCTCGGGGGGGAAAAATTGAGAGAGTTCAAGCATGCATGCCTCATACGTCGGTTTTGAGGGTGACGCATGGAGGACGCTCGGCAGAGACGAGTTCGGTGCCAGCGTGGCCGGGTGATCCCGGCCGGTGGCTTCTGTGCAGGCAAAACCGTCTTTTTGAACGAACCCAGGCCGCCCTGGTTTTCATCCAGTCCGACATCGCCGCTCGAAGGAGCGACCAGAGGGGCCCGGCCTGGCTACACTGGATCATCTAGACAACCGGCGGCGGCCGATCAAGAGATCTCGTGCGATTCCGCCACACCCCCCCTCGTTCGGGGGCTTTCCGGCTGCGCCATTCGTCCGTGGGGCTTCGCCGTTGCCGGAGGGGTATTGTTGAGAAGCCGGCTCATCAAACATTCGTATGCTTGATCAGGGCCATAACCTTGGGGCAAAAGGCGTACAGAACAATTGCGGGCGCATCTCCAGCGCCCGTCGGGAGATCGCCCATGCCTACTCCTCATGAACGCGCCGGGCCCCCAGAGGGCCACGGACCGGTTCGCGCGCCGCAAAGTCTGGCCGGCGGGATCCTGCTGATCGCACTCGCGGCCCTGGCGCTCTGGCTCACGCGGAGCCTGGATCAGGGAACCCTGAATGCCATGGGACCCGCCATGCTGCCCCGCTGGCTCGCCGTCGGCGTCGGGCTCTCGGGCCTGGCCCTTCTGACCTTTGGGTTCATCAAGGACGGGGAGGCTCTGGAGCGCTGGAGCCTCCGGGGGCCTTTCTTCGTCATCCTGGCGATCCTGGGCTTTGCCGTGACGATCCGGGATTTCTCGTTCGGACCTCTGGCGCTGCCGGGAATGGGACTCGTCGTGGCGGGCCCGCTGGCGATCATCGTCGGCGGATACGCGACCCCCGAGGCGCGCCTGCGGGAGTTGGTCATCCTGGCCCTGATCCTGAGCCCGTTCTGCATGCTGCTCTTCGGCGATCTCCTGAACCTGCCGATCCCGATCTTCCCGCAGAAGATGGCGGGGCTCTTTCCCGCGGACTGGTCGCAGAAGGCGATCATGCGGGCCATAGCCGCGGTCATGCTCGCGGTCGGTGCCGTCGTCCTCGCGACCGGACGGAAGCGCGCAGCAACGAACAGGATCGATGTCGTGACCAAGCCGGACGAGGGGATCGATGGGTGACTTAATCTCCAACCTGAGCCTCGGCTTCGGCGTCGCGCTCAGCCTTCAGAACCTGTTTCTCGCCTTCCTCGGCTGCCTCGTCGGCACGCTGATCGGCGTCCTGCCCGGCGTCGGCCCCATCGCGACCATCGCGATGCTGCTGCCGATCACCTTCGGGTTCGATCCCACCGGCGCGCTCATCATGCTCGCGGGCATCTATTACGGGGCGCAATACGGCGGCTCGACCACGGCGATCCTGGTCAACATTCCGGGCGAAGCGACCTCCGTGGTGACGACCCTCGACGGGCACCAGATGGCCAGGCAGGGCCGCGCCGGCGTGGCGCTCGGCATCGCGGCGATCGGCTCGTTCTTCGCCGGCACGGTGGCGACCCTGGTCATCGCGGCGCTCGGCGCGCCGCTCACCGGACTGGCCTTGATCTTCGGCCCGACGGAGTATTTCTCCCTCATGGTCATGGGCCTCGTCTTCGCCGTCGTGCTGGCGCGCGGGTCGATTCTCAAGGCCATCGCCATGATCCTGGTGGGCGTCCTGCTCTCCACCGTCGGCACCGACCTGGAGACGGGTGAGGAGCGCATGACCTTCGGGCTGCAGTTCCTCTCCGACGGCATCGACTTCGCCGTGCTGGCCATGGGCGTCTTCGGCATCGCCGAGATCATGCGCAATCTCGACCACACCGAGACCCGCGACGTGGTGCGCCAGGCCATCGGCCGCCTGCTGCCGAGCAAGGAGGATTTCCGGCAATCCTACGCGTCGGTCCTGCGCGGCACCTTCATCGGCGCGATCTTAGGGATCCTGCCCGGCAACGGCGCTGTGCTCGGACCGTTCGCGTCCTACACGCTGGAGAAGAAGCTCGCCAAGGATCCGCGGCGCTTCGGCCGCGGCGCCATCGAGGGCGTGGCGGGGCCTGAATCCGCCAACAACGCCGGCGCGCAGACCTCCTTCATTCCGCTGCTCACGCTCGGCATCCCGCCGAACGCCGTGATGGCCCTCATGGTCGGCGCCATGACGATCCACGGCATCATTCCGGGTCCTCAGGTGATGACCAAGAACCCGACCCTGTTCTGGGGCATGATCGCGTCCATGTGGGTCGGCAACCTGATGCTGCTCATCATCAACCTGCCGATGATCGGCATGTGGGTGCGCCTGCTGAAGGTGCCGTATCGCCTGATGTTCCCGGCGATCCTGATGTTCTGCTGCATCGGCATCTACTCGATTAACTCGCTGCCGACCGACGTGATGTTCATCGGCCTGTTCGGCGTCGTGGGCTACATGCTGATCAAGTTCGGCTTCGAGCCCGCGCCGATGCTGCTCGGCTTCGTGCTCGGCAAGCTGATGGAGGAGAACCTGAGGCGCGCGCTCATCATCTCGCGCGGGCAGCTCTCGACCTTCATCACCCATCCGGTCAGCGCCGGTCTGCTGGCCGTGGCCATCATCCTGCTCGTGATCGCGCTCCTGCCCTCGATCCGAAAGGGCAGGGACGAGATCTTCGTCGAGGACTAAAAACTTGCCTTCGCTACCGTCGATCCCACATGTGAGGCGACAACTTTCCAGGGAGGAACAAAGATGAAAAAGATCGCACTGTCTCTTGCGGCTGCCGTTGGCGTCGCAATGGGCGCCCAAGCCCAGGACTATCCGACCCGCCCGATCACCATGATCGTGCCCTTCGCGGCCGGTGGCCCGACGGACGTGATCGCCCGCATCGTTTCCGATCACATGTCCAAGACCCTCGGCCAGCAGATCGTGGTCGAGAACGTGGCGGGCGCCGGCGGCACGACCGGCATCACTCGCGGCGCCCAGTCCCAGCCTGACGGCTACACCATCATGATGGGCCATATGGGCACCCACGGCGCCGCGCCGGCCCTCTATCCGAACCTGAAATACGACCCGGCCAAGGATTTCGCGCCGGTCGGCCTCGCGGCCGGCACGCCGATCGTCATCGTGGCCAAGAAGGACTTTCCGGCCAACGACCTGAAGGGCTTCCTCGACTACATGAAGGCCAATGGCGAGAAGGTGAACATGGCCCATGCGGGCGTGGGCTCCGTCTCCCACTCGACGGGCATTTTCTTCAACTCGGTCATCAAGGCGAAGCCCACCCTGGTCGCCTATCGCGGCACGGGCCCGGCGCTCAACGACCTCATGGCCAATACGGTCGACTACATGGCCGACCAGATCGTCAACGTGGCGCCGCAGATCCAGGGCGGCAACATCAAGGCCTTCGCCATCGCGACGCCTGAGCGCTCCCCCGTGCTGCCGAACGTGCCGACCACGAAGGAAGCGGGGCTTCCCGACTATCAGGTCAGCGCCTGGAACGCCGTGTTCGCCCCCAAGGGCACGCCTCCCGAGATCGTCAAGAAGCTCAGCGACGCTCTCGTGAAGTCCCTGGACGACGAGAACACCAAGAAGCGCCTGCTCGAGCTCGGCGGCGTGATTCCGAGCCCCGCGGAGCGGACTCCGGAAGCCCTCCAGAAGCTCGTCGAGAGCGAGGTGGCCCGCTGGACCCCGGTTCTCCAGGCAGCCGGGGCAAAGGCCGACTGAGTCCTTCCAAGCTTGACCTTTCGAAACGGCGGGCTCCTCGGTCCGCCGTTTTCATTTCAGGCTACGTGACGACAAAGAGGCCTTGAAATTGATCGCTCGGGCGATTACACCCTGCCTCACGTGCAGCCGTAGCTCAGTTGGTTAGAGCACCAGATTGTGGATCTGGGGGTCCCCCGTTCGAGCCGGGGCGGCTGTACCACTTCCATGACGGACAGAGTGCCTCGCGGGTTCGAACCCTGTTTCCCTGGCAAGCGAACGGGGAAAGCAGATGCGAAGCGCGAAGCTCCCCTGGAAAGCTTGGCTCTTCGAGCCTTTCAGGCGCTCTGGCGTGCCGTTCTCCTGCTTGAATAAGCAACACCCTTCAGGCATCGCTGCGCTGCCACCTGCGGTCCAGATAGGCCGTGACCGGCTCCAGCGCCGCAGCCCCGACCATTCGGTGCAGCCCGGACATCGACTGACCCTGCCTGCTCATGACGTCGCGCCCGGTTGCGCGCTCCTCCGCCAATCTGCCGTGCTCCGGCGGAACGCCCGGCCCCGGAACGGGGCGGTTGCTTTCGGCGTTTTTCTGCCAAGACAATCCTAAGGAGGGGCCAATGCTCCTACGTCATCTTCTCCCCGTCTTCGTTCTGGCGCTTGGACTTGGCGGCGCTGCCCAGGCTTCCGAGATTGCTGCGTTGCCCGATCTCGACAAGGTCCAGGTGGCCTATGCCCGCTACCATCATCATCACCGGCATCATGGCTGGGCCTATGGCAGGGGCTACCACCGGCATTACGGGTACCATCGTGCCTATCGCTACGGCTATTACAGGCCCGTGCGGGTGGTGAGGTACGGCTATCCGGTCTACCGGCATGCCTATTACCACCGGCCTCATCGCTGGGGCTATTATGGCCGGCCCTATGGCTACTATCACCGCTATGGTTACGGCTACGGACCAGGATATCGCCGACACGGAGTGGTGTCGTTCAGCGTCGGGTTCTGAGGCTTCCGGTTCTGCGTGAGCCGCCAGGACCGGCATTGCGTCGCGCTTATCCTTCTCAAGCCATGCGACGGACGGCGCGACGATGCCGTGCCGCCCGTCGCAGAAGGTCGTCAGCGCCCCTGGCGTGCGACACGGACGATGTCGTCTCGGGAGAGACCGATATCGGAGAGCTGACGGTCTGTCAGACCGGATAATTCCCGCACGGCATCGCGGTGGCGGAGCCAGCGGTGAAGGCTCGAGAGAATGGACAATAGAAACATGGGACGCGACCTCTAAAGGGGCCGGCGCACGCGCAGATGCGCCGCGCACCGGCAGCATGAAAAAGAGACCACCGACAAGTGGCCGAGTTCGGGAGAAAACCGGCACGAAGGCCCGTGCCGGGGAGGGGGATCTAAGGCGGCTCGGGCGAGAGATGAACCCTGTCTTCGCCCAAGCCACCCATGACGAGACAGCATGGAACGGAGCGGGCGTGTTTACGCTCTGTTGAGATTCGCTCGCGTGGCGCTGTGGGCGATCAGGATGCGTGGGGCCATGCCCGCGGGAGCAGCGCATGAGGCTGCTGCGAGAAGCGCCCCGGCCCATGGGCCAGGGCGCTTCACTGGGATCGCAAGGGAGGAAATGCCCCGCAGCCCTTCCTTCTTGGACCATAGCAGAGTGCCCGATTTGCAGCTCCGTGGCTGTATCCGAAACGACACACGGCCGGGGAAGCCTCCGGCGCTCGAATGATCGCGTGTCGTCGCGTCGGCTATGAACTCGCGAGCAAATGCGAGCCGGCCACCGCGACGGCCGCGCGCGAGTTGACGCCGAACGCGCGGAACAGGGCTGCCATGTGGACCTTGATCGTGCCCTCTCCGAGATTCAGGTCCTTGGCAATTTCCTTGTTCGACTTGCCTTGAACCAGCAATTCGAGAACCTCCTTCTGGCGTGGGGTCAGGCTGTCGGCCGGATGAGTCTTGGCCGCTCTATCCTGGAGGAACTGCATCTCTTCCGAGGGCCGCGAGAGTGCCGCAACCGAAGGTGGCACATAGATCTGACCGTCGAGGACATGCCTTAATGCCTGCGTCAGTCCGGCGGGCCCGATCCGCTTGGGGATGAAGCCGTGCACGCCGGCTTCCAGTGCCGTGAGGATGTCCTGCCTCCGGTCCGCATCGGAGACGACCACGGTCCGGACCGCCGGGAAGCACTCGCGCACGGCCGTCAGGCACGCGGCGCTCTTGATATCCGGCAGGGCGAGTTCGAACAGCGCCAGGGTGATGCCCGGTTCCTGGGAAAGCTTTTCCAGCGCCTCGTCGAGGAATGTGGCATCGACCACGGACGAGAAGCCGAGACTGCCTGTGAGCAGACTGCGAAGCGCAATTCTGAAGAACTCATCAGGATCCGCGATCAGCGCACCCTGAACGGGGTTGGCCATCTCATCTTCCCTTCAGGATTACCTTCAAAGGGCTGTAGTGAGAAAGGATTTAAAGCCGCTCGGTTCCCTCGGACGGATGGCTTAAGCCGTCCAGCCTAATAGGCGGTGCTCCACCGCCATCCTACGAATGCTGCGGGCTTGGGGAGCGGGCATGGGATCGGTACCTGCGATGGGGATCTACTATTTCAACATCAGAGATGAGCTTGGGCTGATCGAGGACACCGACGGGATGGAGCTGCCGGACCGGACCGCATTGTTGCTGGAAGTCATGCGCAGCGCGGACGAGTTCCTCCAGGACACGGCGGCGCTGCGCCGTATGAGGTTCGAAGTCACCGACGCCGAGGGGCGGACCATCCTCATGACTCCCGTCCAGCAGAGCCCTGCGAGCTGGACTTATCTGGCCGACCTCTCCGAGGCCGCAGGCAGCATGCATTGAAGGCGGCAGGATATAGCGTCATGGTGGACCGACGAAATCACCGGTATGTCCCGCAAGGGCTCTTCGAACCGGACAGGTCATCAATTCGAGGAAGAGAGTTGATTTCTCCTGGCATTGCTGCGCATTCCTCGGTACGGACCAGCTGACCACCGTCAATCCGGGCCTGAGGCCCCTGCTGCATCGAGGCTGTCTGTGCCTGCGCGCTACTACTTCAACCTGACCAATGGCCTCGCGCTGATCCGCGACGAGGAAGGTGTTGAAGTATCCGACATCCGCGTTGCGATGATCTACGCCATGCAGGTGGTCGAGGAACTGCGGGCGGAGGATCCGTCGAATTCCGATGCGTGGCAGGGGTGGAGGCTCGAGATCGTCGATGCCTCGGGTCAGAAGGTGCAGAGCATCCCGCTGAACGCTCCCTCGGTTCAATAACCTTCCGAGGAGCAGCACTCCGGCATCAGGGCCCTGGCTGGAAGGCCGGGCTATCGCCCCCGCGCGACATGCAGGAGCACGCGCAGCTGGTGCTGAACTCGCGCTCTGACGGCAGAGATTTCCGCCTCGCCCTCGCTGCGCCGCGTGACTTCCGCCGCAATATGAAAAGCCAGTCTCGCGCGCGTCAGTTCGATGAGGGCCGGCCCGATGCGTTCCTGTCTGTGAAGAGCATCCAGGAGCAGGGCGTCCTTCATGACCGAGTCGAGCACGGAGAGCATGAAGAGTGGCGATCGCGCCGCCTGTTCGGCGGTCTCCGGCTGGAAGCTGGACGTCCGCACGAAGCGCGCGAGCCGTTCCGGCTCGGATGCGACGAATTCCAGGATCCGGGCGACCAGTTCTCTGGCATGGTCCGGTCCCATATCGGACTGCGAGGTTTCCAACTCTCTTGGCATGAATCGCAACTATCAGCCCAATCTCAATGTCACTGATGAATGTAGGCGAGGTGAGTAAACAAAGACGGTGCTTTGGCGGATTACTCCTTTGGCGCTGCGCTGAATCGAAGCGACCGGAAGGTGCGCCGCTTTGCTAATGCTTCTTGCCTTCGGGATCGGCCTTGGCGCCTTTGATGTGAGCGAACGTGCTCTCGATGAGATCCTTGGCGCCCTGCGTATAGAGCATCGTCATGAAGGACAGGGTGTTCTGCGCCGGTCCGGAAAACTCCCAGCTGCAATTGTCGAAGGTGCAGCCTTCAAGCGTGACAGGAAGGAGCCCGCTGAAGATCAGCCGGCAGCGCTGAAATCGACATTCGTAGAACGATGCCCCGTCGAGGCAGATCCTGGTGTCTTTGATGATCTGGCCACGTGCAATCATGATTCATGCTTCAACGGTTGGGCAGCATCGTCATCATAAGTGCTTCCACCCGATAACCAACGCAGAGGCCGGATCGTTTGTGCCGTGGGTCATAGCTGCTCCACTTAGAGAATAACTGATTGCGGTGATCGTTCGGCGGATAGGAGTAATTGGCGCTTGTCCTGTCACTTTGGTCCTGACTGCGGCAAGAAGAGGGTGAGAAAGGGAAATTCACCCTATGTTCACTCCCGCCGATCCCGGAATAAGGTCTTGCGTCATCACAAGCAGAATAGATTATGACGTCAGTTCAAAGACATGTTTTGAGAAGAAACTCATAATTCGGTTTGTATCCTGCAAACATATTCCTGTCATATTCGATCTTACAGTCTCATAACTGGCTCGGCGCTAAGCTTCAAACTTTAATTTATAGTATTTCACCGGGCCATCTCCATGAATAATCCTAACCACAAAGGGGTATTTCCAGCGATGGCTACATATTACGTATCGACGAACGGATCGAACAGCGCGTCGGGTGGCATTGACAAGCCGTTTGCGACGCTCGGCTACGCGCACAAGCTCGC
>JBOZRS010000114.1:0-3945 GCA_050789065.1 Microvirga sp. | reverse complement strand
GAAGAAAAAGCGGTGCCGCGTTGAAATCAGCCACCGCTCATATCGGCTGCATCCCGCCTCTTTGCAATGCAACATGCCTCATGAAAGGGCTGCGTCACGCGCATGCTTCCGGTCCCACAAACGTCGCAAAGCCGCCAAGGACCTTGATGTATGTCTCATCGCTGTGCCATTTCCGGCTGACGCTTCGTTTGCGCCGATTGAAGCGCTCGAGCAGGTCAGGCGAGTAGTGTTCAACCCACCTGTGAACAGTCGCATGATCGACGGAGATGCCGCGCTCGGCCATTATCTCCTCGAGATCGCGCAGACTGAGGCTGTAGTCCAAGTACCACCGGACGCACAGAAGGATGACAGAACGATCGAAATGCCTACCCTTGAGCATCTGTTCTTCCGCTACTGAGCCCCCTATCCCAATATCTGAAACTCTGAAACAAATTATTTGCCACGGATCCCTCAAGGAAGCTGAAGCTGTAGAAGAACTGCTCAAGACCCCGCGCTGAGACCGGTCCAGCTTTCTCCGCACTCCTCCCCTTACCCGCTTCGCAGCAGATAGCCGCGTCGCCGCTTTCGCTGGAGCCATGTCTCGAGGGCTTCCACGGCGCAGGACTGGTTTTCATAGAGCTCAACCCTGCGCTGCCCTGGTCGACCGATACGGCCCCACTCACGGATCAGGGTCGCATCACCAAACAGGCTCGGCTCGATCGACAGGACATAATAGCGAGCCATGTTGCAGCTTGGATCGCACCTGTGAAGGACCAGATAGTGGATCGTGTCTTGAGCCATGCGCCAGTGTCGCGCGGACACATGGACGAGGTCCAATCAAAGTCCTGAATCCATTGAGCATGAACGATTCACACCAGTGATGCACTCCGCTGGCTCACCTTTTCCATTCAAGGCCTCCAATGTGACCAAACCTCCTTGCAACTTCGCCTTCACTGCGGGCGAGACTATGATTAGCTTATCCAGCCGATCTGCAGCCGAAGCCGAGGACCAGCTTTGCTGACAGGTGCAAGCCCACGCAAGATGATCATGGTGTCTTGAGGATCAAACCAGGTCTCTTACGGCATTCTTCGCCTCCTCATGGCCAGAAGCTCGACGGCAAGTTCGACCTTCCCGGATTTCACCATGCGAGTGAGGGCACGGAAATAGCCGCCTGGGTTCTTGATCCGGCTCTCTCCGCCGTTTTTGGCTGCGTCGTCCTCGTAGAGCTGCAGGACATAGATCACCGCAATCGCCGCCCGGACGGTGCCGATGTCCTCCACGGCCTCGGCCCAGGCGCTTTCATGCGCCCCGAGGGAAGCGCGCAGGTAGCGTCCGGCCGAGACGATGTCGGCCAGATCCCGCACCGGCTGGCCGTACTCGCCCAGGGTGGGGCACGCCTCCAGGATCAATTCCGGTGATAGGTGCTCTGCCGGTTGTTCGGTTGAACGAACCGCCTCAGCTTTCTTCGGAAAGCCCTTGTTACAAGGCTCACTAGGAGATTCATTGTTGTTATTAATGTGGCGGACTCCGAGTCCGGCATTGCCCACTTCATAGAAGACTTCTTCTGCATGGGTTCTCAACAGCTGCCACGCGTCCAGAAGATCACTCGGCAGCGTTATCCGCGAGCGGGTGGGTGTGCGGGCCTGGAGGGTCTTGAGCCGGGCCTCCAGTTCGGTGCGATCCACCTCAGGGAAGTGCTCCGCCAAGGCGCTCAGAGCCTCCTCGGTGGCACGCCGGCAGATGGTGACCTCGTCGAACGCCCGCTTTTGCACCTCACGCAACTGCGTCTGCTCCATGAGCATCACGGCCCAGTCGCCCCGGCGGGCGTAGATTGGGGTCAGATCGAACCCGAAAGCGTCGATCACCTGGCCCGCGAGATCCTTGACGGCAAAGCGTTTGCCATTGGGGGAGTCCTTGGGGACCAGCAGCTGCAGGTCGATCAGCTGGCGCAGGATGCGCCGGATCGCCCGCTCGGTCAGGCCGGTGCGGCTCATGAGGTAGTCGTTGGACGGCCAAACCAGCAGTCGCTCCCACTCCTGCTCGCCCCAGCAGGCGACGAGCTCAGACAAAACCGCCCGCTGGGCGGGTCTCAGGTCGAGCGCCTTGCCGGCGTCCCGGGCGGCCGCCGAGAGTTCTTTGCGTGTGACCGTGCGCTCAGCTTCGAGCGCAAGCTTCCTTGCAGCCAGAGCGGCATGTCTCAGCCGCCGGCCTCCTGACGATGCAAGCTGCATCGTACCCTCCATGTTGAGGGCAAAGCGGGAGCGTTCACCGAAACCGATGCTCTTGACACTCAGCTTGTCGGGATGGCATAAGGAAGGTGTTCAGATTTCCGAATGCCCACCCTCGCGGTGGTCTCCAAAGGCCCTCGAAGTTTCCAGCTTCGTGGGCCTTTTGCTTTGCCTGGTTTACGTCACGACATTTCGATCCTTTGGGGCAAACATGGCCTCGAGAGCATGGGTGATGACAGCCTCACGGGACTTAAAGCGTCCACTCTCAACCGCCTGGTCGATCGCAGCGCCGAGAAGTCCGGGAACCCAGACGTTCATCTCCCGGTCACCCCGTTCCCGACGAGACCTTCGGAAGCGTTGAACGCGCTCGATCTGCTTTGCATCAGGCATGGCATCCACCCGTTACACTCCTGCCATATCGAGAGATGCCCGATTCTGAGTTGGCTGTGGAGTCACGCGTCAAGAATCCATTCACAATAGATCGATTCAGCGGTGGGAAACTTCTTTAGCTAGAATCATTTAGCCGCAAAGGCCGAGTCAATTCGCATGTAAAAGGCCGGTTCCAGGTGCTTCTGAGTTACGAACTTGATTCGAGATTGCCTAGTATTCGGTCCCAAGTTCGATTCGCAGTCTGGCACTATAATTCGAAAACGGCGCGTTGCTGTGGTTAACGACCGGCAGCGGAACCACAAGTCCCGTTGGACATTTAGATTAGATTCAAGGCTGCCGTTCGTAGGTCCGCCTTGTCGGCCGGCTCAATCCCTCACAGCTCGAAGTGCTCAAACTTCTCGTCAGGGGCATGACGAACAAGGAAATCTCCAGAGAGCCGAATGTGGGCTTCGGCATAGTGAAAGTAGCGTTGTCACATTAACTCTGGAGCGAGGGGAAGGCGTGTAGATCGACTGGCATGCCCAAACCCGTCAGCTACAAACGCCACCGCTTTCCACCTGAAATTATTGCCCACGCGGTCTGGCTCTATTTCAGGTTCCCCCTGAGCCTGCGGCTGGTCGAGGAGAGGCTGCTCGAGCGCGCGGCATCCACGTCTCCGACGAGACCGTCCGCCGCGGGGCCCTGAAGTTCGGGCCCGCTTACGCCCGCCGCCTCAGGCGCAAGAGACCGGGCCCCTGCGACATCTGGCACTTGGATGAGGTCGTGGTCACGATCTCAGGCCAGAAGCACTGGCTCTGGCGAGCGGTTGATCAGGACGGCTATGTGCTCGATGAAATCGTTCAGAGCCGACGCGACACCAAGGCCGCCAAGCGCTTGCTGAAGCGTCTCTTGCGGAAGCCGGGCTGCCCGCCCCGGCGCATGATCACCGACAAGCTCGGCTCCTACGCGGCCGCCCGGCGTCAGTTAACGTGACAACACCCCAGGCTGCCCCTGGCTCCCTCGACCTCGACCCAGATGGTCCGGGTGCGGCCGGTCGGGGAAACAGCCCTCACGCACGCGCATACGCTTCGCCTTCTGGATCAAGCGCGAGAGAGACGGAGCGATGACAAAGCGATGAGGCTGGCGCACACGATGGGGTTGCCCTCAGAGGTCGGCTGGTGGGTCTGCTGCAGGTAGTCCCGCAAAGAGAAGCGCCCCTGGGTGGCAGAGGCGCTTGAGTTCCAGGGAGGAGTGCCCTCCAGCCGCTCCGTCAGAGTTATTTCGGAATGTGGGTGATGACGGTTTGAGAAAGGCGACGTATCGAGGCGGGTGTCCAGCCTGCCAGAACCTCTTCAAGAAGAGCGATACG
>JBOZRS010000113.1:0-5234 GCA_050789065.1 Microvirga sp. | reverse complement strand
TCAGGCGGGAACCGATGACGTTTGTAGCTGACAGACTTGCTCATGCCGGCCCGTCTACACGGGCGCAGTCAAACCCGAGTTAATGTGACAACACCGTGTTGTCCTGCTTTCATGCTGCTGATGAGCCATACGGATCCACACCGGAAAGCTAGGTTCTCCGGCTCGTGCCAGCAGGTTCCGGTAGCCGAGACTTGCTGCTCAAAGCCACAGCATTACCGGACCTGGGTCCTTCAGCACCCCGTACGCATCACACGGCGATCATGCCTCAGGGCGTTTGTGCCCAATGGTCAGGTGTGAGGTCAGGCGCAAAGAGCCATTGGCGCCTGTGACCTTCAGTTGATCGACGTTGAGGTTGCCGAGCTTCCAGGATTGCAGCACCACAGAAGCATCCCCGATCGACTTCGGCTTCACGCCACCCTCTGTGGCGCGCTCAATGGTCAGAGCCTTGCCGCTCCAGTCGAGCAGCAGGCGGTCGTCCGGCCCGAAGCCCGCGTTATCCCACAATGCCCGTGGCAGGCGGATGGAGGTGTAGAACCGATCCGGGCGTTTGGCGTCCGCAATGGATTTCACCACGACCGCAGCAGACGCGATCTGTCCCTCTTCGACCTCGGCCTTCCGCTTGCGCCCATCCCGCCGTGGCGCCTCCTGCACCTCCAGCTCTGGTACAGATGCTGATTCAGCATCGACGGCTCGCGTCAACTCGGGGCCAGCCTCAGCTCCCGACACGGACTGCAGACCAGCTACAGGGCGCGCGGGATGCGGGATCACCTGGATGGCACCGACAACCTGCCGAAGACTGCCTGAGAGACCCTCCGTCGACCGGAGGAGGGTCGGGGCGACGCGTGCGATGGCTTCGATCTGCTGGCCACCAAGAGCGACCAGCTGGCTCACCTGATCCGCGATGAGGCCCACGGCTGACCGCAAGCCTTTCAGATCCGCCGCCATTTCGGTCAGAGTCTGCTCAACCTCTGGCGGAAGAGCTGGCGTGGGGTGTATTGGCTGCAGTGCCTTCGGTGCGGGGGATTGAGGCGGCTTGGCTTCCTTTGGACGGAAGACCGCTGCTGCCAATTCCTCAGGTTTGCCCAAGTGCCGGGCCAGAATCTCGGCGGTCTCCTGGTGCCGCTTGTCCGCAGCTCTGGTCTCAGGACGCGGGACTGCCGGCTTCATCTCCTGAGCGTGCCGTGGTCGGGCCAAGCAGGCTGAGCAGACATCAAAGGCGGGAGCACGCCCAAGGAGCCAGCCGCGCTCGTTGAAGTAGCCTTTGACGGCATCATTGCTGGTGGGCCTGGAGACCTCGTAAGTGTCTGCACTGGCACATTCCGAACAGCGGATGGTGAAGCGGAACTTGGAGGGCGCGCCGCCGCTCCGGGTTATCTGCGGCTCGAACTGACGTGCGATGCCGGACATCTGGCAATCCTGATCGTTGGAAAAGGTTTTCAGGCCGAGGAAGATGCAGTGTCCTGATCTCTCGGCCCGGAAAAGAGGTGTAGGGATGGGCAGGGAATTAATACCGGTCGCGTCAAATTCCAACCCGTCGGTGCTGATATGCTTCATCCGTCGGAAAGGATAACAGGACGGATACACTTTCAAGCGTACCTGAAGCCGCTAACATTACAAGATGGGCTCTCCTATATTCAGGTGTCAGCAGATACGGGAAGTGGTGGAGGCTGAGATGACCGAGACATTCCAGGGAAGGGCCATCGTCGGTCGAGGCGATGCAGAGAGTGTCGCTATTCAAGTCCTGAATTTCATCGTCGCGGACGTCGATCGGATCATCCAGTTTCTGAACGTCACCGGCCTTCAGCCCGAGACGATCCGCGCCTCGGCGACATCATCGCATTTCCTGCTGGGTGTGCTCGAATATGTAGCGAAGGATGATGAACTCCTGAAGATAATCGATGAGGAGCTCAAAATCCGGCCAGCCGCCATCCTGGCGGCCATCGTGCATCTGTCGCCAGAGTCCGACATGAAGCCACTCAACGGGGATAAGAAGGTCGAGGCGGCCCCTCAACTGCCGAGGCGTAATCTGTTCCACTGAAGGGAAAGGCCTCCTCACCCGCCGTTGCCAGGTTGATGAGGAGGCCTCCCGTTCCGGAAAGCCAGGATTGGAGTGCCAGCTTCCGCTCGGAGTAATGCTCGTACCCGATGACAGTTTCGGCGTACCTCAAGAAAAAGCCTCGGTCGCGAGCCGAGGCTCCCCGTCGCAGCTATGCTTGAAGGTCAGGATATCGACAGAGAGGCTTTCTTGAGCGGCCCGCGTGGCGCGACAGCTATTGTGTCACCGAGGCCGTGTGAGTTCTCAAGGCCTGAAGGGTCGCAGTTCCAAGGTTGCCCGTGACAGGAAGACCTTTGGCTCGTTCAAAGGCTTCAACGGCTTTGCGGGTCGAGGGGCCTAATGCACCATCAGCTTTTAATTTTCCATACCCGAAGTCGACGAGCGCTTCTTGCGCCGTGCGGATCTCCTGCTTGGAAAGGCGAACCGCTGACGTCGTGCTGACTTTAGAACTTTCCGTCATGGCTGCAGGCTGATCTGACGGTCCGGTGAACTGAAGGCGGGTTTGCTCAATCGCCTGACTGACGCTCGCCCGCAGAGAGTCCAGCTGCTGGAGTTCTTCGGTTGCTGCTTCGATCCGCGCCAGCATGGTGTTCAGATCTTGGCCAGCCAGGATCTTTTGATCATTGGCTTTCGCCAGCTGATCGCGATCTGTGGTGACAGTCACAATCTGCTGCCGGAGCTGCCGATTCTGGCTGTGGAGCGTGTGCTCCTCAAATCCTGTCGACAGGACGGAGTATACGAACAGGCCCCAGCCGACTGCGGTCGCCGCCAGGAGGCCTTTGCCTGGTGCATCGAGCTGCAGCCTGACTTGGGTTTTCACATAGCTCATGAGCTTACTCGCGGATCGTTAGCTGAATGTCTGAGAGCGTTGTGTGCTCACATCAGCTCCGCATTGGGTCGAGCTTGTGACGCAATTAGGACTGTGCGAGGCGGTTGGCCACGCATGGTTAACCAAACGTGTTCGTCTGCAGCTGGGAATCGACACCAAACTGCTGGCTTCAGCACAGGTCCAATTTTGTAAAGATCACGTTTTCAGTTGTGGCACCGGAAGCCAGGTGCGGGTAACGATGGTGACTGGCGAAACTTGTTGTAGCGGCTACACGATCCGGTAGACTTGGCCGGTGTTCGCGTCGCGGTAGAGATCAACCGCCGTGCCGTTCCAGTGATAGTCGAGATGACGACCCTGAATGGGATTTGCGGCGCAGTCTGGATAAAACACGCCCACGCACTCGCCACCTGGATAGCGAACGCTCGGGTAAACGACACCGTTGGAGCCTGCAGCACGAAGCTGAGACCCTAATGCTTGGCTCGCTTCGTAGTTGTCGGACCGGAGCAGCCCCGATTGATCGGTTGTACTGCTCCTGAGGTCATGCAGTTGTGCATTGATGTCGAGCAAGATCTCGCGGAATTGAGAGGTCCACCCAGGCGGTTCATCCGTGCGGGCCATAAACTTCCCATGGTGGTGGATCGTCTCGAACAGGGCGACTTCAAAGGTGTTCCCCGCGTAGAGGACTCCGAACGTACCATCGCTGAAGCGACTCGGCCGATCAGTGCTCACATGTGTAAAAGGAGCCATGAGGTAACTCGCCCCTGGGCCGGCGACGCGACGCTGTTCCGGGACAAGGTCGAGATTGCCGATGGTCTCCATCAGGCGCGGATTGGTTTTCTGCTCCGCCGAGATAATCAGGGGCCAATCGGCTGGGTCCGCAATGTCCTCGAAGAGGTCGATCGGTGGGAAGATGCTCCGGATGATCCGAACAGAACTAGGCCATCTAATCTCTGAGATGGAAATTGAGCTTATATCGATCACCAAGTGCCCCGCTCGGCGTCGAGATAGCGGCGGACGCGCATCAGGTCAGTGAGTTCACCACCGAGCATCACCTCAAGGGCCGACCTGTTCGCGAATGCGGAGTTTGGCTTCTTAATCCAACCATAACCGCGCTGCGGTTCGCGGAAGATGATCCGCAGGGCTTTATGGACTCCCATGAGGTTCGACAGCCGAGCCTTGCTGTCGCGGTCAATGCGGCCGAGATCACCAGCTTTCCAGCGCCGGTACGTGCGCACTGGCAAATCGAGCAGGGTGGCCGCCTCCTCATCAGTAATGTCCCACAAGCGGAACAAGTTGAGCGCTGCGCGAAACATCGCGGCGGCCTCATCATCGGTGATTGGTGAGGGCCGGAAGTCCTTGGGTGCGGTGTCGACGGGCAGTAAAACAGACATGGCAGCATCTCCATTATGGCATTATATGCTAGTTTCAATGCCAAGTGGCAAGATGCTGTTCCTTGCATCCGGTTATGAGGAACAAAGTTTCATCATGCCGGTTCAGGTTAGAGGCGATATTATGTTGGATCCCACTGCCATAGCGAGAACCTTAAATCGAAGCAATCAGTAAACTTCTAATATAACATTTCGCATAAAATAGGTATTTTGACAAGAAGTATTCGCTCGCCGCCGTGGCAGGGTCCTCTCAGTCCCTCTCTAGTTAAGCCACTCCAAAACGATGACCTTGCCTCACCCGAAGCATTGGACTATCACCTCAAATTAGCACTCTCATGCGTCGAGTGCTAACGCTGCTGCTCGGCGCAGACGAGTGCCCCAATTTCAAGAACAAGGAGGCACACCCATGACGTTTCGCCCACTGCACGACCGCGTCGTCGTCCGCCGCATCGAGGCTGAAGAGAAGACCAAGGGCGGCATCATCATCCCGGACACCGCTAAGGAAAAGCCGCAGGAAGGCGAAGTCGTCGCCGTCGGCCCCGGCGCCCGCGATGAGAGCGGCAGGCTTGTTGCCCTTGATGTGAAGTCTGGCGATCGCGTGCTGTTCGGCAAGTGGTCCGGTACCGAGGTGCGCATCGACGGTCAGGATCTCCTCATCATGAAGGAATCCGACATCATGGGCGTGATCGAGCCGTCTGCCGAAGCGCAGAGGGCGGCCTAAAACAGCCCCGTCCCACTCAGATCAAAGCAACAGGATTTCAGCTCATGGCTGCCAAAGACGTCAAATTCTCCTCTGATGCCCGCGAGAAGATGCTGCGCGGCGTCGATATTCTCGCCGACGCGGTGAAGGTGACCCTCGGCCCCAAGGGCCGCAACGTGGTGATCGAGAAGTCGTTCGGCGCGCCGCGCATCACCAAGGACGGCGTCACCGTCGCCAAGGAGATCGAGCTCGCCGACAAGT
>JBOZRS010000112.1:0-3584 GCA_050789065.1 Microvirga sp. | reverse complement strand
CCCGCGACCGTGTCGCCCTGCTGCTGCATGTAGAGCTTCGCGGCCGCCTCGATCTGGCGTCCCGTCGAGGCGAACGGTCCCGTCATCGGCAGGATCAAGCCGATCTTCGTGGTGTCCTGAGCCGAGGCCCCTCCCCCCAGTGCCAGCAGGGCTGCTGCACCCGCGGCCCCTATGAATGTGCGACGTAGCATTCTTCTTCCTCCCATTCAGGCTTTCTTAAAGCCTCTCACTTCAGGCGCGGATGCGCCTCTTGATGAGCGCCGAACCAGGCACGAGATCCATGTCTCGCTGGTTCGTGAACGCTCGTTCCAAATTGCGGTGCGCGATGCGCGCATGCTCGCGCATGATCGCCTCGGCACGGCTGCCCTCCCGGCGCTCGATTGCGAGGAGAACGCACCGGTGCTGGTCCTGGGCGACCGTCAGGATGTGGCGCGACTCCGGAGCGTGCGCCTGAGCCGGCACGAGAGCGCTCGGCGACGCGAAGGGGAGCGCGCTCACCCGCTCGAGCTGCCGGACCAGGGCCCGACTGCCTGCCAGTTCGAGCAGGATATCGTGGAACCGGGCGTTCAACGCGACATAGCGCGAAAGATCGGCATCACCGGCGTCACAGCTCAAGACCTCGTCGATGGCATCGAGGCAATCGGCAGCCTTCCTGAGCCCGGAGCGGCTGGCGCCCCTCTCGGCTGCGAAACGGGCCGCCAGCCCTTCGAGCGTGCCGCGGATCTCGATCGCCTCGAAGATCTCCCATTCGGAGAAAGCCTTCACGGCGAAGCCGCCGGACGGGATCGCCTCCAGCAATCCTTCCTCCTCGAGCCGAACAAGAGCCATGCGGACCGGCGTACGGGACACGCCGAGGCGCTCGACCATCTGAAGCTCCGAGACGCGCTCGCCCGGATTCAACTCGCCCTGGAGAACGAGTTCCCGAAGGGCGAGCTGCGCCTTCACGGTCTGAGAGAGCGAGCGGTCGCTGTTCCTGTCCGCCGACATCGTCACAGCCCCCTGCTCTTAGAGTTCGTTCGAACGGTCGCCATCAGGTCATCCTGTCCGGCGTATCGACAGTGATGCTGCCGCCCGCCACGCGGGAGACGCAGGTGCAGAGCTTCCTGCTCGCAGCTTTCTCCTCTTCGCTGAAGAACACGTCCCGGTGATCGACAATGCCGTCAACCTCCAGAATGTCGAGCGCGCACAGCCCGCACTCGCCCCTCCGGCAGTCGGAGATCATGGCGACACCGGCCTGCTCCAGAGCATCGAGCATGGTCTGGTTCTGCGGAACGTCGACCTCCATGCCGAGACGGGGGATCTTCACCTTGAACGGCTGGGATGCGAAACGGCCGCTGTTGCCGAAGGTCTCGAACCGCAGCCGATCCACCGGACGGCCGCTCTGCTGCCATGCCCGCTTGGCCGCTTCCAGCATGCCGATGGGGCCGCAGACATAGAGTTCCCCGGCGGGAGACAGCCGGGCGATCTCCGCATCGAGATCCACCCGTGCGCCATCCTCGTCGAGGAACACCTGCAGCCGATCCCCGATCTTCTCCCGAAGCTCGTCGGCAAGAGCCATGTCCTGCCGGCGACGGCAGGCATAGAGCAGCCGGAAGTTGGTTCCGGCCTCCGCCAGGGCGAGCGCCATCGTGAAGATCGGCGTGATGCCGATGCCGCCCGCGAGCAGCAGATATTCCGGACGCCCCCGACTGAGATCGAAATGGTTGCCGGGCGTCGAGATCGTAAGCTGGGCTCCCGGAGCGAGGCTCCACATATAGGCGGAGCCGCCGCGGCTGTCGCCGAGGAGCTTCACGGCGATCCGGTAGATGCCGTCCGTGCAGGGGCCGACGATGGAGTAGGAGCGCACGTCGGGACGCTGGCCGATCTGCACGGTCACGTTGATGTGGCTGCCGGGCGTCGGAACGACGAACTCTCCCGACGGCTCGATCTCGAAGAGCCGGATGTCGGGTGTGAGATCCTGGGTCGAGCGCAGCTTCGCGCTCCGCCACTCGATCTGCTCGCTCATGGCGGCGCCTACTCGGCGGCCTGGTTCGGAGCGTGGGCCGCCGGCCCATGCTCGTCCGCAAGCATCCGGTCGATCATCTTGCGGGCCCACAGGGCGCCCGCGTCGATGTTGAGGTTGTAGAACGGCAGCCTCGGGTTCCTGTCGATGGCGACCTGCTGCGCCTCCAGCACCACATGGTCCTGATCGTAGACGCCCTGGCCGTTATTGACGTGTGCCCGCTGGATGTCCCGGGTGAGCTGCTCGTCGTCCGTCCGGAAGGTTCTGACGAAGTTCCAGAAGTAGTGGCAGGACTTCTCCGTCTCCGGCGTGATCGCCGCCAGGAAGGCCCCGTTGACGCCCTGCGAGCGGTCTCCCTGCGGGGCGCCGGTCCCGGTCAGGGCCACGCCCACATCGCCCACGACTGTCGACGGCGCCTGGAAATAGATGATCTGCCACCGATCGACGTTGCCGGGTTTGCCCAGCTGCTTCGCCCAGAACGGCGGCGCCTCGATATCGATCATCCAGCGCGTCACGGTCGCCGTGCGATCCGTATGCGTGACGTCGAAGGGCGTATTCGTGATCGCATCATGGCCGATGCTGCCCGCATGGACGTAGGTTTCGTGGGTCAGGTCCATCAGGTTGTCGATGACGAGGCGGTAATCGCATTTCAGGCTGTAGAAGGTTCCGCCCTCGCCGACCCATTCGGCGCCGTCGTTCCAGTGGAAATCCGGAATTTTCGCGGGGTCCGCCAGGGCCGGGTCGCCCGGCCACAGCCAGACGAGACGATGCCGCTCCGCCACCGGATAGGCGCGCACGCAGGCCGACGGATTGATGGTCTTCTGGGCGGGCATGTAGGTGCACCGGCCCGCGGAGTTGAACACGAGGCCATGATAGCCGCAGACCACCTGATCGCCGTCGAGCCGGCCCATCGAGAGCGGCAGCAGCCGGTGCCAGCAGGCATCCTCGAGAGCCGTCACCTCGCCGTCCGTCCGGCGATAAAGAACGATGTCCTTGCCGCAGATCGTGCGGGCGGCGAGCTCATGCTTGATCTCATGGCTCCACGCCGCGGCATACCAAGCGTTCAGCGGAAAAGGTTTGGCGTCTGTCATTGTTCTTCTCCCTGAGTACAGAGTGTATACAGACCAGGATGTGGAGCAACTATGCTTGCGACAATCTCCATGATGTCGCAGAGGAAGGTTACGCTATTTCGCCGTCACACCTGTATACACGTAAGCAGAGGCGCCACCGTGGAGCGACGCCGCTGGGCAGAACTTTCAGTTGGACTTGGCGGCCTTGACCGGGTCCTTGACGTTCGGGATCGTGGCGAACTCCACGTTGTAGAGCTCCCCATCCTTGCGCTCGACCTTGCGCACATAGATGTTCTGGACGATGTCGCGCGTCTGCGGGTCGATCGAGACCGGCCCGCGCGGGCTGGTCCAGCTCATGCCCTTCATGGCATCCACGAGCGCCTGACCGCCGGCTCCGTTGGTCTTCTTCAGGCCCTCGTAGATCAGGTGCATGCCGTCATAGCCGCCCACCGCCATGAAGTTCGGCCGCATGCCGTTGTTGGCCTTCTTGAAGGCTTCCACAAACGCCTTGT
>JBOZRS010000111.1:0-87742 GCA_050789065.1 Microvirga sp. | reverse complement strand
GCCGGTGTCAGATTTAAGGATGGCGCCGAGATCATTCCAACGCCAACACACAACGTCGCTTGATCGACCCCATCACCTAAATTCCAGTTTAACTCCCGGCTCGATCCGGCGAGCGCCTCGGCGCCGTTCGTGGCCACCCCGGACGATGTCACAGGACTGGTGATCTACTTCACGGTCGCGCTGGCCATCCTCAGGGGCACGCTGCTCTAAGCCGATCGAGGCCTTGGTGGCGCGAAGCGACAATAGGGCTTTCTCCGGTCGGAAAGCGTTGTCATAGCGGCTCACATCACACCAGGGAGTAAGCCATGACCACCTTCAAAGTCAGCTATCTGGTCGGCAGACTTGCTAAGGAATCGATCAACCGCAAGCTCGCCCAGGCGCTGATCCGCCTTGCCCCAGAGCACCTCACGTTCACCGAGATCCCGATCCGGGACCTGCCGCTCTACAGCTACGACTCTGACGCCGATTTCCCGCCCGTGGCGAAAGTGTTCAAGGAGGCCATCGCGGCCGTGGATGCGGTGCTTTTCGTCACCCCGGAGTACAACCGCTCGATCCCCGGCGGACTGAAGAACGCGATCGACTGAGCCAGCCGCCCCTCCGGCCAGAACTCGTTTACCCGCAAGCCCTCGGCCGTGATCGGCACTTCACCAGGCGCGATCGGCACCGCCGTTGCTCAGCAACAGCTGCGGAGCGTCCTCAGCTTCTGCAACTCGCCGCAGATGAACGCACCCGAGGCCTATATCCAGTTCAAGCCCGGTCTGGTCACAGATGAGGGCGAGGTGACGAATGAGTCGACGGAAACTTTCCTGAGAAACTACATGGCGGAGTTTCACCAGTTCATCGTGCGGGTCTACACCGCCCTCCCGCGGGATATCTGAAGGACCGCGTAGAACCGGATCGAAGCGTGGGCATTGTCTCCGGGTAGGCTGCCGCCCGGATTAGCCTGACAGCCCTTCGCGGAGGATTACCGTGACGCAACTGCCGGTAAAGCCCGACTGCTGCTGGGTGGCCAATGCCCCAGGCGCCGACTTTCCGGAGCTGACGGGTGAATAGAAATGCGACGTGGTCGTCATCGGCGCCGGCATCGTCATCCTGACCGCCGCCTTGTCGCTCCTTGAGGCCGGCAAGTCGGTCATCGTGCCTGAAGCCCGTCGGGTTGGCAGGCAGGTCACGGGACGCTCGTCAGCCAAGATCACGGCCCAGCACAGCCTGATCTATCGGCACCTTATCGACGCCGCCGGATATGACATCGCCAGAGCGTATGCTGAGGCCAATCGCAGCGGCATCGCCAAGATCTGCGAATGGGTCGAGCCGCGACTTTCCCAGCCACCAGTTAGACTGACAGCAATCGACTCGCAGCCTCTCAGCTAGCGATGCTATGGAACTGCGATCGACCCTAAGCAGCTCGACTATGCAACAGATCACTTGGTGGAGGCCTTCTCGTCGGTCACTCTTGGGTCGCACAGTGTACCAACTTTCCCGTGCTGTTCGATAAACGTCAGTCCAGCGTCCTCTAGCATCGGCTTGGCGGAGTGAAGGGTTTCGCCTTTCACGGGGCTCCTGTACCCTCCAGGCCGAGGCGCTGATACCAAACCGTATCTCGCACGTCAGACCCCCCGGGCGAAGCGGCCTGCCATCACCTGGAACCTCTGTGTCACGCCTGTGGAATTGAAGGAGGCCGATCCAGTGGAATTCACGCGTTAACTCCCCCTCTCCTGACCAGCTTTGCCAGAAGGTGATGGTTGCCTCGTCTCCGTCATCCGGCCGGCCACCACCAGCCCCGAGCCGAAGGTCAGGGCAGCCACCAGCCACATCGCCGGGCCGAGGCCGAAAAGGTCGGCCGTGACCCCGGCGAGCACGGCGCCGATCGCATAGCCGAGATCACGCCACAGGCGGTACACGCCCACTGCCGAGGCGCGCCAGCCGGGATGCGCGACATCGCCGATGGCGGCGAGCAGCGTCGGATACACCATGGCCGTGCCGACCCCGAGGAGAACAGCCCCTGTGGCAAATCCGGCAAAGCCGGTTGCAAGTGCGATCAGGGCGATACCTGCGGCCTGGATCCACATGCCTGCCGCGATCAGCCATTTGCGCCCGACCCGGTCGGACCAGGCGCCGGTGGCGAGCTGAAGCAGCCCCCAGACCATCGGGTAGAGCCCCGCGAGAGTCCCGATCTGTGCGAGGTCCATTCCGGCGGCGGCGAAAACCAGAGGAAACAGCCCCCATGCCATGCCGTCGTTCAGGTTGTTCACGAGGCCCGCCTGACTGACGCTCGAAAGGTTCGGATCGGTCAGGGATGTCCGCCGGAAGATTTCGCTTTGGCTGAGTGCCCGATCCTGCGGGCCGGCATGTTTCTCGGCCTCGTACCAGGCATGGTGTTGCGTCTCCCGGACCATCCAGGCCGACAAGGTGAGACCGGCAGCCACGAAAGCAACGCCGAGGTAGAACGGCTGCGGCCGCAGCCCATACCGCGTGGCAATCCAGCCGGTAGTCCAAGCAGCGAGCGCAACCGCGAAATAGCCGGCGAACTCGTTCAGGCCCATCGCCAGGCCGCGGTTGCGCGGGCCCGCCAGGTCGACCTTCATGATCACAGTGGTCGACCAGGTCAGTCCCTGGCTGATGCCGAGCAGGACATTGGCTGCGAGCACCCAGGACCAGGTCGGCGCCCACATCAGGAGGAAGGGCACAGGTGCCGCGATTGTCCATCCGGCCACGAGCACGTGCTTGCGGCCATAGCGGTCGGACAGGCGCCCGGCGAGATAGTTGGCGAGAGCCTTGCTGACGCCGAACACCGCGATGAAGGCCAGGATCGCCGACTTGGCGGCGAGCGCGAACTCCTGCTCGGCGATAGCGGGCAGGATGCTGCGCTCCATGCCTACCATCGCGCCCACGAAAGCGTTCACGATGACGAGGAGGATGAACTGCGGCAGGTTCTCACGCAGGCCGAGGCGGATCTTCGATCTGTCTTCGGCTTTCGAAAGACTGCTCATCCCGACAATTCCTGTTCCTATCCTACGCCTTAAGCATCCTGCTTCGTTCAGGTGCCATTCGACAGCTTTTACGCCTACGCCCGCCCTGCCTCTCTGGCTGAAAGCCCTCTCTATCCGGGTGCGTATCCATTCTCGTCCAGCCGGCCATCCCGCAGCTGGAAGATGCGGTCGAAGCGGTCGAAGATCTTCTCGTCGTGGGTGACGGCGATGATCGCCGCCTCCTGTTCCACCGCGAGCTTCCGCAACAGGTCCATGACGATGCCCGCCCGCTTCGAGTCGAGTGCCGCCGTCGGCTCGTCCGCCAGGATGATGCGGGGACGGTTGGCCAGGGCACGGGCGATCGCGACGCGTTGCGCCTCCCCGCCCGACAGCTTGGACGGCATTGAACTTTGACGATGTGCTACTTCCAGATACTCCAGCAGTTCGACAGCTCTCGCGCGGGCGGTCGCCGCGTCCCAGCCGGCCAGCTGAAGCACGATTGCCACGTTGTCGGTCGCATCGAGGAACGGCAGCAGGTTGTGGAACTGGAAAATGAAGCCGATCTTGTCGAGCCGCAGACGCCTCAGGTCGCGGCGCTGCCAGATGCCGTCCCTCACCACGACTTCGCCATCGAGCTCCATCGAGCCTGACGAAGGATCGAGGATGCAGCCGATGATGTTCAGGAGCGTGGTCTTGCCGGACCCGGAGGGACCCAGCAGGGCGACGACCTGACCGGGATGGACATCGAGCGTGACGTCCCTGAGAGCATCGACGCGGGTCTCTCCCTCTCCGAAATGCTTGGAGATGCCCTGCAGCCGCACAAGCGGGGCTGGCGACTGGCCCATCACGTCAGCCTCCGAGCGCCGTTGCGGGATCGACCCGGAGTGCCGCCCGCACGCCAAGCCCGCTCGACAGGAGGCAGACCACGAAGACGATCAGGCCGAGGGCGAGGACGTTGTCGGGCTCAAGCACGACGCGGCGCGGGAAGAAGTCCTTGATGGTGAAGATCAGTGTCGCCCCGATGGCGAAGCCAATCAGCCCGAGCGCGAGCGCCTGTTGCACGATCATCCCGATGATGGTCCGGTCCGGTGCGCCGATCAGCTTCAGGGTAGCGATCTGCTTCAACTTCTCCATCGTCATCGTATAGATGATGAGCGCGATGATCACCGCCGAGACGACCAGCAGCAGGGACGTGAACAGCCCGATCTGGCGCCGGGCGCGATCAACCAGCGAACTGGTGAGGATGCCCTCCTGCGCCTCTTGCGTGATGGCCGAGAGATGCTTCCAGCGCCGCACGGTTTCGGCCACGGCGTCGGAAGAGGCATTCGCCTGCAGCCGGGCGACGACGGCATTGACAGTATCGCGGCTCTCGCCGCCGTTCCCGCGGGCGAGCTGAAGGCGAGCGGCGGGCGGAGAGAGATCGAACTGCAGTTTCTGGGCATCCGGCAGCGTGATGTAGACGGCAGGGTCACCGCCGGAATTGACCTGCTGGCGCGTCAGCCCGACCACGGTGAAGGTGTTGCGCCCGAGCGCGATGCGGTCCTCGACCTCAAGACCGCTCAACCGGTCGGCCACGAGTTCATAGTGGTGGCGGGCGATGGCCCGCCCCTCGACGATCTCGGGCGGGCCGCCCGGGCGCGTCAGTTCGTAGCCGATCACATAGAGCCGGAGCTTCCCGCCCGCGTGCTCGGCCTCGACGGTCTGGTAGGTGATGCTCCCCGCCCCCGCGACACCGGCGATGCGGGCGATCGCCTCGCGGGTGTCGCCCGGAATGCGGGAGGCCTCGGCGAAGGGGCCGCGGGTGTTGGCCTCCACGATCCAGAGATCGACTGCCGGCGCCCGGGCAATTGTGAGCGCATCGACCACAAGGCCGCGATAGATGCCGATCATCGACAGGACGACGCCAAGCAGCAAGCCGAGCCCGAGGCAAGTGAGCACGAACCGGCCGAGATTGTGGCGGATGTCGCGGTAGGCAAGGTTCATGGACCAGCCCCCCGGACCCGCGCCGCCCGGCCCTCGCGAAAGCCGCTGTCGATCCGGGTGACGACGCGCGCGCCATCGGGGAGTGCGCCGACGACCTCAAGCCGTGCGTCCTCGGTGCGATGCCGGAAGCTGACAACTCGTCTTTGCAGCTGCCCGTCCTCGACCGTCCAAACCCGCCCCTGTCGTCCATCGTAGCCCTGAACGGCGGCCTCGGGCACGAGCAACGCCTTGTTGAGCTGCGTCACCGTGATCCAGACCTCCAGTTGCTCGCCGAGATAGACCCGCGGCGGCGGAGCGTCGCCCTTGATGAAGACCCGACGCTCCTCCGTCACGCGGTCGCTCTCGAGGCCGATCCGGGCGACCTGTCCGGTGAAGGCTTCCTGCGGCCGGGAGCGGAGACGGGCGTCCACTTTCTGACCCTCCTCGATGAAGCCGGCCCGGGCCTCATCGACATAGGCCAGACCCCAGTAGGTCCCGAGGGCGATCAGCGTGAAGATCGGATCGCCGGCCTTGATGACCGTGCCGGGCTCCTTGTGGCGCTCGATGACGAGGGCATCATAGGGGGCAACCAGCGTCCGATGACGGAGCATGGTCTCCTCGTATTGAAGCTGCGCCTGGGCATCGGCGAGCTGCGCCCGGCTGCTCGCGACCTCACTGTCAGCCACCGTGACGTCGGCGCGGGCGACGGCTTCATCCCGGATCGCCTCCTCGGCGGCCTGCTGCGAGACGATGTCCCGGCCGACCAGGGCCTGCTTGCGCCGGTTGGCGTCCTCCTTCTGCGCCAGCACGGCGCGAGCCTTCTCCAGATTGGCTTCTGCGCGCTTGATGTTGACCTCCGCGATGAGCAGGGCCGCCTTCGCCTTGGCGACCTTCGCCTCCTGCTCGCCGGAGCTGAGATGGGCGAGGACCTGGCCCTTCGCGACGCGATCACCGTGGTCCGCCATCAACTCGGCCAAGGTGGCGCCGACCTCGAAGCCGATCTTCGAGAGCACACGCGCCTCGACCGTGCCGAGGCCGAACACCCGGACCGGCACGTTGGTTTCGATGGCGGCGACATCGACGGTCAGAGGCCGTCGGGCATAAAGGAGATAGGCCCCGGCCAGGAGAAGGGTGGCAACACCGAGCCCAACCGCCCATCGGACCGAAGTTCGCTTGATGAGCGATGCGATGGGGCTTGATGGCTCGAGTCGATTCGTCGGCGGTTTCACAGGCCCAGGGCTCCCATCATCTCGGTAGTCTTGTAAGGGAGGAGCCACGTGCGCGTTGACGCATGTCAATCGGCTCCTCCCGGCTGTTAACGGGAGACCTTGTTAACGTCCTGAGCCAGCGCCGCCTGCGCCTCATGCGATCCAGGCTTGTGCGGCAGCCGTTCCGGCCTAGCCAGCCACTCATGCCCCTTGAGCATCAAGTCCCAGTAGATCGCCGGCAGCATCTTCTCCTTGAGGAGCCAGGCGAGCCGGCTCGGCTTGCGCCCGTCCAGGAACGGGAACGTCGGCAGGATCTTGCCGCCATAGCCGAACTCGGCGAGCACGATCTTGCCCCGCTCCACCGTCAGCGGGCAGGAGCCGTAGCCGTCGTAGACGGCCCGCGGAGCCTGCCCGTCGAGAACGCACAGGACGTTCTCGGCCACCACCGGCGCCTGTTTCCGTGCGGCCGCCGCCGTCTTCGCGTTCGGGGCCGAGCAGGCATCGCCAGCACCGAATACGTTGCCGAAGCGCGGATGCTGCAGGGTGGCCGGGTCGACCTCGATCCAGCCCGCCTGATCGGCCAACGGGCTCTCACGGACGAAGCCGGGGGCCCGCTGCGGCGGGCAGACATGGATCATGTCGAACGTGCGCTCGACCGTTTCCACCGAGCCGTCAGTCCGCTTCATCTCGAAGAAAGCTTTCCTCGCCGGACCGTCCACCGCTTTCAGGGTCGAGCCGAAGTTGAGCTTGGCCCCATACTTCTCGACGTACCGCATCAGGGAGGGAACGTAGTACTCGACCCCGAACAGCACCGCTCCGGCGGCATGGAATTCGACCTCGATGTTCTTGAGCGTGCCGTTGCGAAGCCAATGGTCGCACGACAGATACATCGCCTTCTGCGGCGCGCCGGCGCATTTGATCGGCATCGGCGGCTGGGTGAACAGGGCCCGTCCACCGCGCAGGGAGCTCACGAGCTCGTAGGTGTAAGGCGCCATCTCGAACTTGTAGTTCGAGGTCACGCCATTGCGGCCGAGCGTCTCGCGCAGCCCGTCGATGCCGTCCCAGTGGAGCTCGATGCCGGGGGCCGCAACCAGGACCCGATAGGCGACCCGCTCGCCGTCTTCCAGCACCACCTGATTGCGCTCCGGCTCGAAGCCCGCCGCTGCGGCCCGGATCCAATGCACCTGGCGCGGCATCACACGCGCCATCGGGCGCTCCGTCTGGCTGCGGTCGAAGACACCGCCGCCCACGAGGGTCCATCCCGGCTGATAGTAGTGGGTTTCCCGCGGCTCGATGAGCGCGATGGACAGCCCGGGCCGGCGCCGCAGGAGGCTGGAAGCCGTCGAGATGCCGGCCGCTCCGCCGCCCACGATGACAACGTCGTAGGTCGTGGCGGGGCGCAGGGGAACGACGTTGTCTGGTCTCGGCACATTGCCCGCGCGACCAGGAGCGCCGGCGCGGCTTCGCTCCTCCAGTCGGGGTCTCAGGCCCTGCAGATCGTAGCCGGCCTCGGCTGCGACCTTGAGGATGGCCTCCGGGTCGAGGTGCCAGGCTTCAGAGAGGGCCCAGAGGGTTGTGGAGCGGGTGCCTGTCCGGCAGAAGGCCAGCACGGGCCCCCTCACCTCACCCAGCGCTTGCGCAAACGCGTCGGCATCAGCGTCCGTGACCTTGCCGGACACCACCGGGATGTGCCTGTAGGCCAAGCCCAGGCGCTCGGCCGCCGCCGCAAGAGCTTCGCTGCGCGGCTGGTCTTCGGCCTCGCCGTCCGGGCGGTTGTTGATGATGGCCTTGAACCCCTGCGCCGCCGCGATCCCCAGGTCCTGTTCGGTGAGCTGTTCAGAAACAGACAAAAACGGAGTGATCTTCGAGAGCTTCATGGAGTGCCTCCTCGCAAGCTCGGGTGACGAAGCGCCGATCCGCAAGAGACCGGCGCGGGTTGGCTCAGACGACCCCTTCGGCACCGCCTTTCAGCTTCACCGGGATCATCAGGTAGCGCACGCCGTTGGCCTCGGCGGGCGGGAACTTGCCGGCCCGGATGTTGGTCTGGATCGAGGGCAGCAGCAGCCGCGGCGCCGCGAGGGTCGCGTCCCGCGCCTGGCGCATGGCCACGAAATTCTCCTCCGTCACCCCGTCCTTCAGGTGCACGTTGTTCCGCTCCTCGGCGACCGTGGTCTCCCAGGCATAGGTGTCACGGCCCGGTGCCTTGTAGTCGTGGCACATGAACAGGCGGGTCTCGGGCGGGAGCGCCAGCAGGCGGTTGATCGAGCGGTAGAGCTTGTGCGCATCGCCGCCGGGGAAGTCGGCGCGCGCCGTGCCGTAATCCGGCATGAACAGCGTATCGCCGACGAACACCGCATCTTCGATCTTGTACGAGACATCGGCCGGGGTATGGCCCGGCGTGTGCAGCACCTCCACGGCGAGTTCGCCGATGTTGAAGCGCTCGCCGTCCTTGAACAGGTGGTCGAAGTCGCGTCCGCTGGTGTCGAGATCGGTGGCGTTGAAGATCGGGCGGAAGATGCGCTGCACCTCGGTGATGTGCTCGCCGATGCCGATCTTTGCCCCGGTCTTGGCCTTGATGTAGGGCGCCCCGGAGAGGTGATCGGCGTGGGCATGGGTCTCGAGCGCCCACTCGATCGTGTAGCCCGCCTCCTTGGCGGCCTGGAGCATCGCCTCGACCGAGCGAGTGTCGACCGTGCCGGAATTATGATCATAGTCAAAGACAGGGTCGATGATTGCTGCCTTCTTTGTTGCCGGATCGGCCACCAGATAGCTCACCGTAAAGGTCGGCTCGTCGAAGAACGCCCGGATGATGGGTTGGCCTGACATGATCTGAACCTCCTCACTGGCCCGTCTCGTTATTTACATTGACAATATATAAGAGTTATCTAAATAAGCAATATCTAATTCAAGACGTACTGCCCCAGGGGCCAAGCTGCCACCGCCGGATAGGCTCCCCGCGAGTCCCTCCGGAACCCTCCGCCCGCCTCCTCCTCACCCGGGGCGCGGCGGGCGTGCGGGCTGAGGAGAACACAATGACGCTCTCGCTTCTTCAAAGCGCCCTCGGATTGGCCTCCGGCTCGCTCGTGGGCTTCACGCTCGGCCTTGTGGGCGGCGGCGGCTCGATCCTGGCGGTGCCGCTGCTGGTCTATCTCGTCGGCGTGACCAACCCACACGTGGCGATCGGCACCAGCGCAGTGGCCGTGGCGGCCAATGCAGCGATCAATCTCGGCACCCATGCCCGCGCGCGAAACGTGAAATGGCACTGCGCCCTTGTGTTCACGGTTGCCGGCATCGTCGGCGCCTTCGGCGGCTCCACCCTTGGCAAAATGGTCGACGGGCAGAAGCTTCTCGCCCTCTTCGCCGTGCTGATGATGGTGGTCGGTACCCTGATGTTGCGCAAGCGCTCCGGTGAGGGCGACGAGAGTGTCCGGCTCGGGCGGGAGAACTTTCTCAAGCTGGTCGGCATCGGCCTGGCCACAGGGGCGCTCTCCGGCTTCTTCGGCATCGGCGGCGGCTTCCTGATCGTGCCGGGCCTGATCCTGGCGACCGGCATGCCGATCCTCTATGCGGTCGGATCCTCGCTGGTGGCGGTGACCGGCTTCGGGCTGACCACGGCGGCGAACTACGCCTTCTCCGGTCTGGTCGACTGGCCTCTCGCGGCCCTGTTCATCGGCGGGGGGATCCTCGGCGGGCTGCTCGGCGGGAGCCTGGCGTCGAAGCTGGCTGTCAGGAAAGGCGCCCTCAACACCGTCTTTGCCGGGCTGATCTTCGTCGTTGCCGTCTACATGCTGGTCCGAAGCCTCGATCTGCTGTGAGGCTGAAGCAACATCGTCGGCAGTTCTCAAATTCATAGGAGACGATCCATGCAATTCGCCAAGCTCACGGATCACCTTTCGGTCTCGCCCCAGCTGCGTCCTGAGGATCTGAAGGTCGCCGCCGCTGCAGGCTTCCGCGCCATCATCAACAACCGCCCTGACGGCGAAGCGCCGGACCAGCCCCCGAGCAACGCCCTCGCAGCGGCAGCGCGGCGTTTGGGTCTTCCTTATTGGCATATCCCGGTCGTTCCCGGTCGCCTGTCGCCTGACCGGGTCGAGGCGTTCAAGGACGCCCTCACGGCGACTGCCGGGCCGACGCTTGCCTTTTGCCGGACCGGTACTCGCTCGGCCAGCCTGTGGGCTCTCGCCTCCTCCCGCCATCTCGCCCCTGATGTCATTCTCCGGACGGCTACGGACGCAGGATACAATCTGGAAGCCCTGCGCCCTCAGATCGAGGCGGCCTCTCGCCATCGGCCCGCAGATTCCAAGCCAGAGAGCATGCCATGATCTGCCTCTCGCGAAGACCGTTTCCATAGCGTTCGATGACGTTGTCGCCTGCACGACCGGCGCCCAAAAACAGAAGGGCTTCGGCATCATCGTAGGATCATGAACAATTCTTAATCCGCCGGCCAGGACACGTCCATGGTGGCCGCCAATATGGACAGAGATGCCGCCGACGCGGCTGAATTCGTTCAGGGAGTTGACACCATGTCAAACCAGATCTCTGTCCGGACCCGTGCGCCCGCCAAGCGTGCGCTCGCCTCCGTTGCTGCCGTGGCCTTCATCGTATCGGGCGTCATGGGCACGGCAGCCCTTCAATCCTCGACGCCCGCTTTCGCGCAGACACCGTCGTCGGCGCCTCTCGCGGTCCACGACAATCCAGGTGCGTTCTCGTTCGCCGACGTGATAGCAAAGGTCAAGCCGGCGGTCGTGGCGGTGCGCGTGAAGCTCGAAGACACGGCCTCCGACAGCCATTCCTTCTCCTCTCGCGATCTCAATCAGCTCCCGCCGCAGCTGCGGGATCTCTTCCGCTACTTCGATCAGAACCGCCAGCCACAGTCGCATCCGGGCCAGGTGCTGGGATCAGGCTTCTTCATCTCGGCCGACGGCTATGTCGTCACGAACAACCATGTCGTCGAGCACGCCGGGACGGTTCAGATCACGATGGACGACGGCCGAACCCTGCCGGCGAAAGTCATCGGCACCGATCCGAAGACGGATCTCGCCCTGCTGAAGGTGACCGAGGGCGGCAACTTCCCGTTCGTGCATCTTGCCAAATCCGAGCCTCGGGTCGGCGACTGGGTCGTGGCGATCGGCAACCCTTTCGGCCTGGGCGGCACCGTCACCGCCGGGATCGTCTCGGCGCGAGGCCGTGACATCGGGGAAAGCCAGTATGACGATTTCCTCCAGATCGACGCCCCCATCAACAAGGGCAATTCCGGAGGCCCGACCTTCAATCTCGCCGGTGATGTCGTGGGCGTGAATACGGCGATCTACTCGCCCTCCGGCGGCAGCGTCGGCCTTGGCTTCGCGATCCCGTCGGATACCGTTCAGTCGGTCATCGCCCAGCTCGAGAAGGACGGGAAGGTCATCCGCGGTTACCTCGGCGTGCAGATCCAGCCGCTCACGAAGGAGCTCGCCGACGGCCTCGGGCTTTCCTCCGACAAGGGCGCCCTGGTCGATCGCGCGGAGAACGGCACCCCGGCAGCCGATGCGGGGCTCAAGGCTGGCGACGTGATCACGGCGGTGAACGGCGAGGCCATCGCCAACGCGCGCGATCTGTCTCGCAAGATCGCTGCTTTCAAACCCGGAACCACGATCCAGCTGACCTACCTGCGCCAAGGCCGGGAGCAGACGTCGAGCGTGCAGCTCGGAAGCCTGCCGGACGAGAAGACCGCCAGCGCCGAGACACATCCGGAGAGCGGCCCGCAGCTTGGGCTGCGCCTGGCACCGGCCACCTCGATTCCCGGAGCCGGCGATGAGGGTGTTGCCGTGTTGAATGTCGATCCGTCCAGCGCCGCCGCGGCCAAGGGAATCAAGGAGGGCGACGTCATCCTTGACGTTGCAGGCCAGACGGTATCGACCCCGGCCGACGTCAAAGCGGACATCGAACGAGCCCAGAAAGAGGGAAAGAAGGCGCTCCTCCTGCGGGTCAAGGACAAGGACAGGACGCGCTTCGTGGCGATCAGCATGGCGGCCCTCGGTTGAGGGAGCGACGAGGCGCCGGAACCCGTCTCCGGGTCCGGCTCCCTGCAGCGGCAGGCTTCAGGCCTGCCGCCTCTCATTCGACGGCGGGCTTCGTGCCAAGGTACGCGAAGTACAGGCGTTTGATGACCTCGTTGACGCCGAGGCAGCACACGAGCGCAAAGCCGATGATCCAGATGGTCTGCGTGAACGCCAGGGGCCGCAATCCGGCAAGCCCGTACAGGCCGATCAGGATTCCGGCAAGCGCATCGGCGGCCAGCGCGGAGGCCAGAATGCCTCCCGGCCAGGAAGCCCAGAACGCCCTGCGCTCACGGATCGAGACGATCGCGAATACAGAAAAGAACAAAAGCACCTGAAACGTGAACGTCTGGAGCTGGCCCGGATGGTGGCCGAGGTCGAACGCACGCCACCCCAGTGCCAGCAACCCCAAGGCCTCGACGAGCATGGCTAGCCCGAGGATTACGGCCAGGCTCACAAGCGGGCCGATGTTCCACGTCTCGGGCTCCTGCGAGGGCTGGACCCGATCCGTCGAGAGGGCGATCTTGACGAAATCCGTCATGAACAGCAGCAGCACCATCCCCAGGGCGGAGATGACGAACTGGCCTGTCAGAAGGAAAGCGATGACCACGAAACCCGCCTTGAGAATTGTGCTCCCGATCTTGTTGATAATCCATGTGAGGACACGCTGGTAGATGGCCCGGCCGTTCCTGACGAGATCGACAATGCCTTCGAGCCCCTCGGTCGTCAGTACGACGCTCGCAGCCCGCTTGGCCACGTCCGTAGCGCTGCTGACGGCGATACCGACCTCGGCCTGGCGCAGCGCCGGGGCGTCGTTCACACCATCGCCGGTCATGCCCACGACGTGACCGGCCCCTTGAAGACTCTTGACGACGAGGAACTTGTCCTCCGGAAACACCTCCGCAAAGCCGCTCGAGGCCTCCACAAGGTCCCTCACCCGGGCATCCGAGGGATCTCCCACCGCTCGCAATTCAGGGGCGCGGACTATGTCGCCGAGACCCAGTTCACGGGCGACCCCACGCGCGACAGGAATGGCATCGCCTGTCAGCATCTTGACCCTGACCCCTAGCGAATGGAGTTCGTCAATGAGTTGGCGCGAGTCGGGCCGGGGGGAGTCTCGCAGCAATGCCAGGCCGGCGAACTGCCATGCTCCCTCGCCCTCCGCGTGCGCAACGGCGAGGACGCGAAAACCGTTCTGCGCCTCCGCAGTGACGCAGGCCTCCAGCATGCTCAAGGTTGCGGGATCGAGTCCGGCCTGCTCCGCCACGGTCCGCAGCGCGCCTTTCATGACGCGGACCCGGCGCCCGCCATGCGCAACGATGGCCTCGGTCCGACGGGTCTTGGGCGAGAACGGCGTGAACGACAGGATCCGTGCCGATTCATCAAGCAATTTCCTGTCGCGGGCCGCTCTCAGGAAGGCGAGGTCGATCGGATCCTGGTCGGCCTCGTTCGAGGCTGACGCACCCCAGCGCAGGACATCCGCCTCGGAGAAGCCCGGCTGAGGCCGGGCACCTGCGAAAGAAAGCCGGTTCATCGTAAGGGTTCCGGTCTTATCGGCGCAGACCACGTCCATGTTCGCGGCGTCCTCCGCCGCGCTGAGCCGGGTGACGAGGACGCCATGACGGCCGAGCTCCATCGACCCGACCGCCATGCTGACCGTGAACATCACGGGAAGGGCCACGGGCACGGCGCTGATCAGCAGGACCAATGACAGCAGCAGAATCTCGGAGATGGGCAATCCCTGGACGGTCGCAGCGACCACCGTCACTCCGACGAGGATCCCGACGATGGCGAAGAGCCACTTGACCACGCGGGCAATGACCTCCTCGACATGCAGCTTCGGATGGGCGCTCGCGACCAGTTGGGTGGTCCGGCCGTAATAGGTCCGTGGCCCAGTCGCAACCACGACCGCAGTGGCCTCGCCCTCCCGGACGACGGCGCCCGAATAGAGCACGTCGCTGCTGGTTCCGGTGATGTCCTGCGACTCGCCTGTGAGGGCCGACTGATCAACCTGCACGGTTCCGTCAATGACCCGCGCGTCGGCCGGAACGAAGTCGCCGGACCGCAGCCGAATGACATCGCCATGGACCAGCTCTCGTGCGGGGATCGCCTGCCAAGCCCCATCGCGCAGGGCGCGGGCGCTGACCTGCAGTCTGTTCCGCAGGGCCGCCACGGCGGCGGAGGCCCGCTGCTCCTGCAGGAAGCTCAAGACGGCATTCATCACCAGGAGCAGGAGGGCGATCCACAGATCGGCCCATTTATGGAGGATGAGAGAAACGAGGGCGATCAGCTCGATCATCCAGGCCGACAGGTTCCAGAACTTGCCAGCGAAGCGGAGGAGTGGATGAGACTTTTTGTCCGGAACGTCGTTGGGCCCTTCCTGCGCCAGCCGCTGTCTCGCTTCATTGGTCGAGAGACCCTGTTCGCGGCTCGAGGAGCCGTCAAAGCGCGTTGGTTGGACGGGCTGGCCGATTGCCTCTTTAGCCACCCCCTTCTGAGGATTGGTCATTCCTTGGCACGGACAGTGAGGACCGGACAGGGCGAGTGGCGCATCACCGTCTCGGCGACGCTGCCGACGAGGGCGCGGGTGAGGCCGCCGCGGCCATGGCTGCCGATCACAATAACGTCCGCCGGCCAGTCCTGCGCGGCTTTGACGATTTCCTCCCCGGGCGGTCCTTGCGGCGTGAACTGCAGCACCGACAGTCCCGCCGGAATCCGTACGCGGAAATCGGCGATTACTCTTGCGGCTTCCCGCCGGGCGAGGAGGGCGAGCTCCTCGGCGGGAATGCCGGCATCCGGCGCCACGGCCAGGGCCGGATCGATCACATGGATCAGTGCCACCTCGGCCCCAAGTGCATGCGCCAGCTCGGCGCCGACATCGGCCGCATGCGCGGCAATCGGATTGTCGTCGACGGCGATCAGAACCTTTTGGAAGCTCATGGCTGGTCGTCCCCAACCTGCGGCGAATGTCCCAGGCACTCGGGCTGCTCGGATCGACAGACGATGCCTGCTGCAGGCAATGGTGAGCCTATCCCAGTGCCATTGGAGCAAGTTGAGGAAGATCAATACTCGCCATTGTCAAAGACCGGCATCTGCCTCCTCGTGGCTGACGCGCCCTGCACCTAATTTGAAAGCTACGCTATCGTGAGCGCGGCAACTGGGCCGCAGCATCAGGTACCGAGTTCCCAGGCTCCCCCAAACGCGCCTACCCCTTCAGTTTTCTTCTCCGCAGTCTCACTCGACAAGTGAACATTTCGCTCTACTCTTCTCGAAAAGCCCTGCGGCCGATGTCCGCAAGCGGCTCGGCTGCGACCCCCTCATCAACGCTCTTACCCTGTGCAATCAGGCTCACTACACGATCGTGGGCTGTCACGAGCATATCTCGGTAGGCTGACATCCCTGCCCGATTGGTCATCTGCCCATGACCTGGAACAACCTTGATCTGGGTGTTGGCCAGCGCGAGGAAGGCGTCAGCTTCCGCCGCTCCCGGATCTCTGGGATCGTCGGCCCGCAGCCGCGACATCAACCGGTCCGTCCGTCGAACTCGCGTACGGCGATACAAGGATTGTCTGGTGTTCCGGTTTCAGATAGTCGACATCCTGCGGCATCGTCCGGATCGGAGCCATCATGTTCGAAGTAGCGGCTGTCTTCGTTGGGATCTTTCTGGCGCAGGTGTCGCCGGGGCCAAATCTGATGGCCGTTTCGTCGGCTGCCCTCGGAAGCGGGCGTTTGCCCGGTCTCACCACCGCCGCCGGTGTCGCAACAGGTGTATTCATCTGGGCGGTGCTCTTTGCCTCGGGAATCGGGGCGCTCCTCAAGGCCGTTCCGCAGACGGTCACGGCCATGCGGTTCCTCGGCGGAGGTTATCTTGTTTATCTGGGCCTGAAAGCTCTGCACACATCCATTACGATCCCTGCGAGTGGTTCCATCCCAAGAGGCAGGGACATTCAAGCCGGAGCGGCCTACCGGCGTGGGCTTCTGGTGGTCATGACCAACCCGAAGGCCGCCATGATGTGGGTCGCGATTTCCATGTTTCTTGCGTCCTCCAATCTGCCCAGCCTTTACTTTCTGGGCATCGGGGTCGGGGCTGCCATATCGGCGCTGATCGTCTACAGCACGTATGCCGTCGTCTTTTCGACCGGGGTGGCGATGCGTGCCTACGCTCGTCTCTTTCGCGTGATCGAAGGAGGATTCGGAGGCGTCTTTGGCGGGGTTGGCGCAAAGCTCATCGTCGATGGTTTGCAAGAATTCAGAGCTTCATAACACGGTTTGTCCTGAGATCCTCTCTGGCAACGGACAGGCTCAACACCGTGGGCCTTCGATGACACCGTGGTCACCACCCCATCTCTGGAGAGAATGTGTGGATGGGCCGACGTCCTGTCCGCATGGCTAAGCGCATTGCGGATCACCCGGTACAGGTCTTCGGCTGGTCCGTGTGCCTCAGCTCGAAGCCAAGTATGTTGCGCCACAAGCCGAAGACCTGCGAGTCAAACAGAGCCTTCAGGTCCTTCGCAGCGGACGAAACCTCCACCGCCGCGCGGCCGAGATCCTCAGCATCAGGGGGCCGCCAGTTTGGACGGCTGGCAACATCCCTGGATTGGGATTTCTGAGGCGCCTGCGATCGGGATTGATCGAAGGCGCCCAAGCGGAGGAGAGGCGCTCGCGCCTCCTGCCGGTTAGATCGCCTTCTTAGAGAAGTACCAATCCGTGTAGTCGTACCCTTTGTCTTTTCGCTCCTCGGCTTCCTCTTGTGTTTGCGGAGGCGGCACGATCACCTTGTCGCCCGGCTTCCAGGCTTCCGGCGTTGCAACCCCATGCTTGTCGGACGTCTGCAATGCTTCGAGGAGGCGCAGAAACTCCTCAATGCTGCGACCGTTTGACATGGGGTAGTACACCATAGCCCGCAGCTTGCCTTCAGGATCGATAAAGAAGGTCGCTCGCACGGCCGAGGTATCGCTCGCTCCCGGCTGGATCATGCCATAGGCGTGCGCGACTTTCATTGAGAGATCCTCAATCACCGGGAACTGGACCTTGACCCCGAAATTCATCTCGATACTTCGAACCCAGGCAATATGCGCAAAGTTGCTGTCGATCGAGAGTCCGAGCAGATCGCAGTTGAGAGCTTGGAACCGGTCGTAGTTTCGCGCGAAGGCAATGAACTCGGTCGTACAGACTGGTGTGAAGTCGGCTGGATGCGAGAAAAGAATGAGCCACTTACCCTTGTAGTCCTTAAGGGAGCGCATCCCATGGGTGGTATTTGTCTGGAAGTCCGGGGCCGGCTCGTTGAGGCGTGGCAGAATGGTAGACAGCATTGGAGTGTCGGTCATAGGAATATCACCTGAATTGCTTGGAAGGCTGGAAAGATCTCGTGCGAGTCAAGGGGTAGGTGTCGGCTCAGTTCGAGGCCAACACCCGTCATGGCTTAGACGACGTCTTCGGCACCGCCTTTCAGCTTCACCGGGATCATCAAGTAGCGCACGCCGTTCGCCTCGGCGGGCGGGAACTTGCCGGCGCGGATGTTGGTCTGGATCGAGGGCAGCAACAGCCGGGGCGCCGCGAGCTTGGCGTCACGGGCAGTCCGCATGGCGACGAACTCGTCCTTGGTGACGCCCTCCTTCACGTGCACGTTCTTCTTGCGCTGCTCCGCAACGGTGGTCTCCCAGGCATAAGTATCGCGGCCCGGCGCCTTGTAATCGTGGCACATGAACAGCCGCGTCTCTGGCGGGAGCGCCATGAGTTGCTTGATCGAGCGGAAGAGCTTGTGTGCGTCGCCACCGGGGAAGTCGGCACGGGCCGTGCCGTAGTCCGGCATGAACATCGTGTCGCCGACGAACACCGCATCCTCGACCTTGTAGGAGATGTCGGCCGGCGTGTGCCCAGGCGTATGCAGCACTTCCACGGCAAGTTCGCCGATGTTGAAGCGCTCGCCATCCTTGAACAGGTGGTCGAAGTCGCGTCCGCTGGTGTCGAGATCGGTGGCGTTGAAGATCGGACGGAAGATGCGCTGCACTTCCGTGATGTGCTCGCCGATGCCGATCTTCGCTCCGGTCCTGGCCTTGATGTAGGGCGCACCGGAGAGGTGATCGGCATGAGCATGGGTCTCGAGCGCCCACTCGACCGTGTAGCCCGCCTCCTCGGCCGCTTTCAGCATCGCCTCGACCGAACGCGTGTCGACCGTGCCGGAATTATGATCGTAGTCGAAGACAGGGTCGATGATCGCCGCCTTCCTGCTCGCCGGATCCGCGACCAGGTAGCTGACGGTGTTGGTGGGCTCGTCGAAGAACGCCCGGATGATCGGTTGGCCTGACATGGTTGAATGTCTCCTGTGCAACGTATTGCGCCGTCGTGGTTGACAATATATAAGTGATAACTAAATAAGCAATACGTAAAGTAACGGAGCTCGACAGTGACGACCCCGACCTTCAACCCTGAGACCTTCGCGCAGAAGGCCGCCGAAGTGGCGGATATCCTGCGGGCACTCGCCAGCGAGCGGCGCCTGATGATCCTGTGCAAGCTGGTGGAGTGGGGCGAGGCCAACGTGACCTCGCTGGCCGAGGCGGTGGGGCTGTCGCAGTCGGCCCTGTCTCAGCATCTCGCCCGCATGCGGGACGAGGGCATCGTCGCCACCCGGCGCGAGAGCCAGACGATCTGGTACCGCATTGCCGACCCGCGGATCGAGGACCTCTTTGCCACCTTGCACGGCCTCTTCTGCCGCAACGCTTAAGACCCCGCCTCACCTGGAGAAAATCATGACGCTGCCCACCCTCACCCCTACTGACGCCAAGCGCCTGCTCGATCAAGGCGCCGTCCTCGTCGACATCCGCGAGGCCGACGAGCATGCCCGCGAGAATATCCCCGGCGCTCGCCTGATGTCTTTGTCGAAGCTCGACGCGGCCGATCTCGCCTTGCATGAAGGCAAGCCGGTGATCTTCCACTGCAAGAGCGGCGCCCGCACCAAGGGCAATGCCGCCCGCCTGTCGGCCAAGGTCGGTGGCGCCTGCGAGGCTTTCATCGTCGAGGGTGGCATCGATGCCTGGAAGAAGGCTGGTTTGCCGGTTTCCGTTGATCGCCGTCAGCCGCTCGAACTCCAGCGCCAGGTGCAGATCGGCGCCGGCGGCATGGCCCTGTTCGGCACACTCCTGGGCCTGTTCTTCTCGCCCTCGTTCTTCATCGTGCCCGCCTTCGTCGGTGCGGGCCTGATGGTGGCGGGGATCACCGGCTTCTGCGGCATGGCGCGTATCCTGGTGAAGGCGCCCTGGAACCGGGCCGTCTACGCCCAGCCCCGGCAGGCGTGAAGCCCGACCGCGTCTGACGCATTGAACGAACTGCACCACAGCTAGCCTTGGAGACCCTGATGGATCTGTCCCTCACCCAGAGCGTCCTTGGCCTTGCCTCAGGCTCGCTCGTCGGCTTTACGCTCGGCCTTGTGGGCGGAGGCGGCTCGATCCTGGCCGTGCCTCTGCTCGTCTACCTGGTGGGCGTGACCAATCCGCACATGGCGATCGGCACAAGCGCGATTGCGGTCGCGGCGAACGCCGCCGCCAATCTTGCCAACCATGCCCGCGCACGCAATGTGAAGTGGCGCTGTGCCCTCGTCTTCTCCGTGGCAGGCGTCATCGGGGCCTTTGGCGGTTCGACCCTCGGCAAGATGGTTGACGGGCAGAAGCTGCTCGCGCTCTTCGCCATGCTGATGCTGGTGGTCGGCGCTCTGATGCTGCGCAAGCGCTCAGGCGGCGGCGAGCCGGAGGTGAAGCTCAGCCGCGATAATTTTCCCAAGCTCGTCGGCATTGGCCTGGCAACCGGAGCGCTGTCCGGCTTCTTCGGCATCGGCGGCGGGTTCCTGATCGTGCCCGGCCTGATCCTGGCCACCGGCATGCCGATCCTCTACGCCGTGGGCTCCTCGCTCGTGGCGGTGACGGCCTTCGGTCTCACCACCGCTTCCAACTATGCCCTCTCGGGCTTGGTCGACTGGACCCTGGCGGCGCTGTTCATCGGCGGCGGCGTGTTCGGAGGGCTTCTTGGCGCCCGTTCGGCGAAGCACCTCTCCACCCGGAAGGGCGCGCTCAACACCGTCTTCGCGGGTCTGATCTTCGTCGTCGCGATCTATATGTTGGTCAAAAGCCTCAATCTCGTTTGAATCTGAGATGCAGGAGATGGTCCATGGCGAATGCTTTCCACGTGGTTTGTCCCCGGTGCGATGCGGTCAACCGCCTTCCTGCAGAGCGGCCCGCCGAACGTGCCGTCTGCGGCAGCTGCAAGGCCAAGCTGTTTGACGGCCATCCGGTCGAGCTGGACGGTCAGCGCTTCCAGCGCCACGCCGAGCGCGGCGACATTCCGGTGGTTGCGGATTTCTGGGCGCCGTGGTGTGGCCCCTGCCGGGCGATGGCGCCGATCTTCGAGCGGGCGGCCAAAGAGCTGGAGCCGAAGGCCCGGTTCGTGAAGGTCAACGTGGACAATGAACCGGAACTGGCCGGGCGGCTTGGCGTTCAGGGCATTCCGGCCCTGTTTGTGCTCAAGCACGGCTCGGTCGTCGCGCGGCAGGCGGGGCTTGCCAATCTTGCCACCCTGCAGAACTGGGTCCGGCAATTCTCATCCCCCTAGAAGAGGAGATTTCATATGAAAGCCGTCAGGCTGACGCCCAATCTATCGGTCGCCCCACAGTTGACTGAGCAGGATCTTGAGGAGGCCGCCGCGGCGGGCTTCAAGACCATCATCAACAATCGCCCCGATGGCGAAGCCCCGGACCAGCCCCGCAGCGACGAGCTCGCGGCCACGGCGAAGCGCCTAGGGTTGGACTACCGGCACATCCCGGTCGTGCCGGGCCAGCTGTCGAACGATCAGGTCGAGGCATTCAGGGCAGCTGTCGCGGAGGGGCAGAAGCCTTCCCTTGCCTTCTGCCGGACCGGCACGCGCTCGACGACGCTGTGGGCGCTCGCCGCCAGCGACCGGCTCTCAGCGAATGAAATCCTGCAGACAGCGTCGGCCGCCGGCTACAACCTGGACGCCCTGCGGCCACAGCTTGAAGCCGCCTCTCAAAAGCCCCTGTCCAATAGCTGATCAATCAGCTTAGCTTTCAGGGGTGCGGGGGGATAGCTCGCATCCCGGAAAGTTCTGTGGCGCGGCTTCCACTCAATGGCCACGCCCAGCATCCCTTGGGGCTGGCTCAATCCCATGCCCCAATCATCCCCTCCTCGCGCTTCTCAGCCGACCGTGCCATTGGATCGGACGAGTGCTCCGCCAGGAACTTCTCGGCTTCCAGGGCTGCCATGCAGCCCATTCCAGCCGCCAGGACGGCTTGCCTGAACTTGGAGTCCGCGCAGTCGCCGGCGGCCCACACATGGGGCACGGAGGTGGCGGTCGACCAGGGCGCAAGCTGGATATAGCCGCTCTCGTCCATTTGGATCTGGCCGCGGAACAAGGCCGTGGCGGGATTATGGCCGATCGCGACAAAGACTCCGTCCGTCGCAAGCTCCCGTGTCAGGCCCGTTTTCGTGCTGCGGATCCGAAGCCCGGTCACGGACTTCAAGGGCTCGCGCCGGCCGAGGATCTCATCGACGACGTGGTCCCACACCACTTCGATCTTCGTATTAGCGAAGAGCCGGTCCTGGAGGATCGGCTCGGCCCGGAAGCGATCGCGCCGATGGATGACGGTGACTTTTGAAGCGATATTCGCAAGATAGAGCGCCTCCTCCACGGCGGAATTGCCGCCTCCGACGACCACGACCTCCTTGTCGCGATAGAAGAAGCCGTCGCAGGTCGCGCATGCCGAGACTCCGTGCCCGCTGAACTCCTTCTCGCTTGGCAGCTGAAGCCACCGGGCCTGGGCGCCTGTCGCAATGATCAGCGTATCCGCAATGTAGGCATCGCCGGAATCGCCGATCGCTGTCACGGGGCTCTGGACGAGGTCGACAGACGTGATGGTGTCGTAGATCAGCCGCGTGCCGACATGCTCCGCCTGCTGGCGCATCTGCTCCATCAGATCGGGACCTTGGATGCCTTTGCCAAAGCCCGGGTAGTTCTCCACGTCGGTGGCAATCGTCAGCTGACCGCCGGGCTGAAGGCCGGTGACGAGGATGGGCCTCAGGTTGGCGCGGGCCGCATAGATGGCAGCCGTATAGCCGGCCGGGCCGGCTCCGATGATCAGAACTTTTGTGTGGTGAGAGTTCATGTCCGGTGATCTCAAGAGACAAGGGGAAGATGATTGTGAGCCGATCAGCACACGGCCTTGCCACAGTTCCGGACGTTCATAATTGCCAAGCGCAAGGGATTTACACCGACCGCACCGGGAGCGATCTCATCTCCGATGACGAACGCGGGCGTGCCGGTAACCCCCAGCTTGGTGCCGAGTGCAACCGTTTCCCGGAGGACTGCCTCCACTTCTGAATTGTTCATGTCCTTTTCGAGCCGGGCCAGGTCCAGGCCCATCTCCCGGGCAACCGCCTTCGCCCGCTCGCCGTTGACCCGTCCGGACGAGCCCATCAGCCGCTTGTGAAACTCAAACACCTTGTCGCCGGTGAGCTGGGTCTTAGCGGCGACCGCGACCCGACTGGCCTCCAGGGAGTCGGGGCCAAGAACCGGGAAGTCTTTCAACACGACGCGCAACTTCGGGTCGGCCTTGATCAGGGCCTCCACGTCCGCCGCTGCCCGCTTGCAGAAGGGGCAGTTGTAATCCATGAATTCGATCAGCGTCACGTCACCCTGCGGATTGCCGACCACGTAATCGTGCGGGGAATGGAAAAGCTTGTCCCGTTCGGTCTGCAGCGCGCTAACCCGTGCGGCTCGCTGCGATTCCTGCATGCGCCGTTCAAGCTCCGTGAACGCCTCCTGCAGGATCTCCGGGTTCTTGAGGAGGTACTCCCTCACCACCTGGCCAATCGCGTCGCGCTGTTCGGAACTGAACGGGGTTGAAGTCTGCGCCTTTGCGGGAGCGAGCGCCAAAACGGCTCCGAGCACCACGAGGCGCGCGGCGTTGGCTCGTCTTGAAATCATGGTTGATCTCCTGGGAAATAGTTGCTGTCGATGTCGGATTTGCCGTTACGGCGTGGTGGCCGCTGTCCAGGTCGTGACAGATCCGATGGGAGTGATCTTCGGCTCGGCCAGGGCTGCATCCGGCCGGCCCACCTCGATCGGGCCCGAGGTCAGCGCCTGCAGCCGGGCCGGGCCTGACGCTCGCAGGATCTCACGGAAGCTCGGATGCATGGATCCGTCGAGATAGGTGTAGCTGACGGCGACCCGGCCGGAGGCGACGATGTCTTTGATGCGAGCCTCGTCCTTCGCCTGCTTGGCCGCCACTATCATGGCCGCCCCTGCTTCGACCGTGTAGGCGGGGCAGGCCGTCCCGGCATCGAACCGCGCCCCCGGATCGTTCGGACTGACATTGAACACATAACGCCGGCCGCAGCTTGCGACCCTCGGCGGCCGGCGCGCCGCCTCGAAGTGATCCGAGCCCTCCTTGAGATTGCGCCAGAACGCGATGTGCGGGCTCGCCCGGTGCTCAGCCAGGTTCTCCGGCGTCATGCGGAAGGGGAAGGACTGGACCTGGAAACTGTCCTGCCCACCCTTCAGGGCCTCCCGCGCCAAAGCGAAGAGCTCGGCGGCGCCGTCATCCGTCATGGCGAAGCAGCCTGAGGATGAGCAGGCGCCGTGGATCATCAGGGCCGAGCCCGTCCGGCCGAGGGCCCGGTCCAGCTCATTCGGAAAACCGAGGTCGAAGGAGAGATAGTAGGCGGAGTTCGGGTTCATCTGGCCCGCCCGCACCGTATAGAACCCCTCGGGCGTCTGCCGGTCCCCCTCCTGCATCTTCGGTCCGAGTTGCCCCGACCAACGGCAGACCGGATATGTCTTGAGAAGGGCGTACTGCCCTGAACGGTCCCTCTTCCAGACCTCCAGCTCAGCCTCCTTCTTGAACACCCGGATGAGGATGGGATCGGAGACCGTCATCCCCTTGGCCTGCATGCTGGCGACCAACCTCGGAGGCACCGGCTTCAGGTGTCTCGGGTCGCCAACCGTTACGCAGCCGGCCAAGGCCGCGGCAAGGATCACTCCGCTCAAAACGCTACGCGCCGAGTTCATCCGCATCGTTCACAACTCTCTGTGTTTATAGGGGAGGAAGGTGGAAGGCCGACCTAGTTTGAGGCGGCAGGAGCCCCTCCTTTCGCGGATTGCTTCAACTCTTTCAGCTTCTCCCGGATGGGCTGGAACGGTCCAAGCCGATGCTGCTCCTGGCTGAAGCCGTCCACGTAGGGACCATAGCCCGCATCGACCGGCTTCTGCAGCCGGTTCGGAAAGTCCTTGTCGAGTTCGGCTTTGGCCGGACGCGGCTGGGACTGGATGAACGCGGCGACATCCCAGGCATCCTCCGCCGTAACAACCGGCGCATCATAGGTCGTCCCCAGCGGCATGTTGCTGTGAATGAAGTTGGCGGCAGAAATCAGCCGGTTCATGCCCGCTCCGTTATTGAAGCTGTCCGGCCCCCACAGCGGCGGGAACTGGTAGCCCTGGGCATCGCCCGCGGCGCCCTTCCGGACGCCCTGGCCATCCGCCTGATGGCAGGCGGCGCAGACCTGCGCGTAGACCTCCCTGCCATGCTCGATATTGGCCGCCCGGGTGAGCTCGGGGATGCTGCCGGATCCGCGCCCCTCGGTCTTGGCGCCGATGGGGCGGCCTGTGGATACGAACTTGATGTAGGCCACGAACGCCTTCATCTCGGTGGAGTCGATGGGCAGCGGCTTGCCGTTCATGCTGCGGGTCATGCAGCCGTTGACCCGATCCTCGATGGTGCCGACCTCGCCCTCGCGGGAGCGGTATTGCGGGAAGTCGCCGAAGACGCCGACAAAGGGCAAGCCGAACTTCTTGGTTCCGGCATCCAGATGACAGCTCTGGCACGACAGGTTGTTGCCGGCATAGCGTTTGCCGGCATCGGCGACCTCGGGTCCGAGATGGGCGTAGGTCGCAACCGTCAGGTCCCGCCCCAGGCGCACCGCCCTGCCCCAGGCATCATCCGGCAACTCGTTCACATCGGGCACCATCCATGCATCGGCGAGCGGCTTCGGCTGTTCCGCAGTTGTCGCAGCAGCGGCGGTTATTGGCGGTCTGCCAGACGTTGTAGCCGGCGCCGCGGGTTTACTGCTGCTCGCGACGCTCTGCCGGGCCGCCGGTGGCTGGTTCGGTCGCCGCTCGGAGCCGCTGGTCAGGCCCGCATACGACAGAGCCGCAATGCCAGCCACGCTGAAGCCGACGAAAGTTTTCCAATCCATTCTCTTCCTCCCTGGATTATCGTTGGTTGTGGTTGATCAGACCGGGATCAGCCGTCCGGCTTGCTCGCCGTCCCCTCTGCCCTGCGCCTCGCAGTACGCCCGAAGAGCATCGATGGCGTGGATGGGGAGATCCTGTCGATTGCGGCCGTACTTGCCGGGGACGCCCTGGGCGGTCACGAAGGCAGCCCTGTAGGTGTGCTCGGCCTCAACGGGCCGATCACCGACGAAAACGTGCTCGATGCGGTGCCCTGGCGGGTTCTCGAGTTTGGCCTGAAGCGTTAGGCCCCGAAACCGCTTCACATACCCGCCCATCTGACCGAAGGGATCGGCCGAGAAGGTGCGCTCCAGGTTCTCTTCCAGCATCCCCCGGATTTCTGCGCCGGTGAGATCCACGGTCGAAACCGGCGGATTCGTCGGAATGATATTCCAGAGATCGTTTATCGTGATCGGACCCGGGGGAACCGGCGCGCCATAGCGCCAGCCGTTCGAGAACGCGATCTCCGTGCCGGCGGCATCGGCGATGGCGGCCAGCAGCAGGTCGTCCATGGGAGCGTCGAGAATGGTGTTGCGATGAAGGCCCGTTTCGGTGTGCCCCACGATCTCGGCCAGCATGCTGCGATGCGGGGCCAGGACTGAATCGACCATAGCCTGCATCGTCGGATCCGGCTCGATCGATGCGTCGACCGGGATCAGCTGGTGGCCTTCCACCGCGACCTCTTCCGCCGTCACCCGCAGGTCCAGTCGTCCGACGAAGGATCCGTGACAGCCCGATTGAATAATCACCGTGCCATTCACAAGCACGGGCTCCTCGAGTCGGTTGTGGGTGTGTCCGCTCAACAGGACGTCGATGCCGCTAACGCTCCGGGCCAGCTTGCAGTCCTGCGGGAATCCGAGGTGAGACAGCACGACGATCAGATCGACGTTTTCGTCATGTCGCAGGCGGAGGATCTCTCCCGGGAGCCCCTCGTCGCCATTGGTGAACCGCAGCCCCTCGCTGAAATGCGGCGGCATGCTTTTGTCGATGATCGTCGCAGCGATCCCGATAATCCCGATCCGCAATCCGGCCCGTTCGAGGACGCGGGATGCGGGAAAGGGTCGCGTTCCGTCTGCCTTGCGGTAGCAGTTGATCGCCAGCACCGGATAGGTGAGCCGGCTCGCCAGAGCCTGGACATGCTTTGGCCCCCAGGCGAACTCCCAGTGCGCCGTCATGCCGTCGAGCCTGAGATCATTTACGAGGGGGACGAACGCCTCGCCCTTCGACGTGACAGCGGCATAGGTCCCGTGGAAGGTGTCGCCGTTGTCGAGGGCGAGCACCGCATCCCCAACCTCCTCCCGGACGCTGCGGAACAGAGCCGCGATCCGGGCGAAGCCGCCGAGAACCTGGAATTCAGGCTGCCGTCCCTTCCAGATCAGTTCCGGATGTGGCTCCAGGTACCCGTGGGTGTCATTGATCTGCAGGATGGTCAGGTGCTTGCCTTGATCCTCTCCGCTCATTGGCTTCTCCCGTCTTCAAGAAAAGACTGTGCCGTGTCGATGGCATCAGGAGGGGCAGACGGCCTCGCCGCATGTGTCCAGCGCGGCGATGATCCCGCCAATGGTCTTGGGACCAGGATAGCCCAGAACCCCGACCCCGGCAGCCACGAAGGAAGGTGTCGCTGCGAGACCCAGGTTGGCCGCGAGCTGGATCTGCTCGCGCAGTATCCCGCCGACCTTCTCGCTGTCGGCGGCAGGCTCGATCTGGCGTCTCGGAACACCGAGATCCTCGGCGACCTTGAGCGCCCGCGCGCCGTCGTTCGTGCCCGGCATCGCGAACAGGCGCCGGTGGAACTCGTACGCCACCGCCGGGCCCTTCAGCAGGAGCAACGCCAGTTCCACCTTGGCGGCCTGCATCGATCCGAGGGACAGGATGGCGTTGTTGATCAGCCCGAGGCGGAGTTCCGGCCTCTTCTTCACGAGGGCATGCAGGTCCTTCGATGCCACCCGGCAATAGGGGCAGTTGTAGTCGTAGAACTCGTAGAGCGTGACGGCGGAACTGTTCGAGCCCACCCAGATCACTCCCGGCAAGGTTTCGATCTCGCCCGTCAGCTCAACCGGCAGCCGGGTGTTGGGAACGGGTTTGCCGTCGTCCCCTTTGAGCGGGTGCCACCCCTCCCCGCTTTGGGCCTGGGCGGCCGTGAAGGACGAGGGAGCAAGGAGCATCAGGGCGGCGCCCTGGATGATGCGGCGTCGATCAAGAGTCATGGGGCGTTCAACTCCATTGTCAGCCAGTTGGGATGTGCTGGTGGTCATCACAGGACCACCACCTTGCTGCCGGCCGGCACGCGGCTGTAGAGGTCGATCACGTCCTGGTTCATCATCCGGATGCAGCCGGAGGACACGGCCTGACCGATGGTTTCCGGCTCGTTGGTGCCGTGGATGCGGTAGAGCGTGTCCTTGCCGTCCTTGAACAGGTACAGCGCGCGGGCGCCGAGCGGATTGTCGGTGCCGCCCTCCATGCCGCCGGCCCATTTCCTGTAGCGGTTCGGCTCGCGCTTGATCATGTCGGGCGTCGGCGTCCAGGTCGGCCACTGCGCCTTGCGGTTCACGGTTGCCGTGCCCTTGAACTCCAGCCCCTCCTTGCCGACGCCGACGCCATAACGCAGAGCCTTGCCGCCCTCCTGCACGAGATAGATGAAGCGGGCATTCGTATCGACCACGATGGTCCCCGGCTTCTCGGTGGTCGCATAGTCCACGAGCTGGCGCACATTGCGCGGCTTGAGGCTGGCAGGATCGACGCCAGGCACCAGATGCTTGTCGGTGGTCACCGCGGCATACCGCTCCGCTGTAACGGGATCGACAGCAGGCACGGCAGCGGCCTGCGGCGGCGGTGCGGCCGTGGTGTTGCAGGCGGCCAGGAAGGCCGGGAGGATCAATGCAACGGCGCGGAGCAGACCGGCTGGCGGAAGCAACTGTGTGAGACGGAACATGGATATCCTGTCAGGCAGTGGAACGGGGGATCGGAACGAGAAGCGGGCGCGGGTTATTGCTTGCCCTGGGCGCGGGCCTGACTGACTGCCTGCTGAAACTGCTCGTAGGTGAGCGCCCCCGAGGCCTTGAACGGTCCGATCAGGTAGACCGGCGTTCCCGACAGCCCAAGCGCGTCGGCTTGGTCGAGGTTGCGCTGGATCAGCGCCTGGATCTCGGCGCCGTGCTGCTTCAGGTCCGCGTTCAGACGGTCCATGTCGATCCCTGACTTCTGAACCGCCTCCGTCATCTTCTCCTTGCTGATCTTCATGCCCGGAATGCTCATCAGGGCATGGTGAACCTCATCGTACTTGCCTTGATACTTGGCCGCGAGGGCCAGCTGGGCGCCATGGATGGAGGCGGGCGTGAGGATAGGCCAATCCTTGTAGACGAGCCGGATCTTGCCGTCGGTCTTGACGATCCTCTCCAGGTCCGGGGCCGACTTCTTGCAGAACGGGCAGTTGTAATCGAGGAAGGCCACGATGGTGATATCGCCCTTGGGATTGCCGGCGACGGGCGCCTGTGGATCGTTCAGGATCGCGTCCACTGAAAGGACTTTGTCCTGGGCCCGAGCCGGAGCGATGGACATAACGAAAACGACGGACAATGCGGCCAAGACGGCGGCGAAGAGAGACTGCGTGAGGCGAGGCATGATGGGCTCCTTGGCTTTGGCTTCACAGGTGCGGGCCTAGAGGCCTGCGAGATTGATCGTGTCGAGGAACAGGTTGGCGTCGACGGCTCCGGTCAGACGGGTCCTGGAGATCTCCCGGCCGTCCTTCGGATCGATGACGAACATCGTCGGCGGGCCTGGCACCCGATGGTGTTCCATGAGCGCACGGTTGCCGGCATCGACGGCGGTCACGTCCGCCCGCACGAGAGCGATGCTCTCGAGCCGCCGCTTGATCACGGGATTCGAGAAGACGCGGGCATCGATGCTCTTGCAGATCGGACACCACTCCGCCGTGAAGTACGCCAGCACCGGCTTCTTCTTTGCGCGGGCGCGCCCGACCGCCGCGTCGAATGCCTGTCGTGTGGAGACATGCGCAAAGGCCAGCTCCGCGGCCTGTGCGTGCGCCTGTCGAGGCAGGAGCGCCAGGCCCGGAGAAAGGGTTGCGAAGGTCAGAAAAGTTCGCCGAGACCATGCATCCGCGGAATAACGAGATGAGTTGATCGCCATCACGCCCCCGCCGCCGTGAGCTTCTGGTGGAAGCCGTCCGCATCGATCGTGCCGATGGTCCGGGCCGGGGCAACCTCCTGCCCCGTCTTGGGGTCAAGGAACAGGATCGTCGGGGGCCCCATGACGCCGAAGCGCTTCATCAACATACGGCTGGCGTCATTGTAATCCGTCACGTCGGCGCGGATGAACGCCACGTCCCTGAGCCTTGCCTGTACGGCGGGATCGGCGAAGACGTTGCGGTCGATCTCCCTGCAGGTCACACACCACTCCGCCGTGAAGTCGACCAGGATCGGCTTGCCCTGCGCTTGAGCCGTTTGAACCGCGGCGTCGAACTCCGCAGGCGTGGTGACGCGCGTGGAGGCCACCTCGGCGGTTGTGGCGGCGGGGGCGGATCCGCGAGCCAGGAAAGCAAGCGGCTGCAACGGATCGGTTGCCCCACCTGCCGTGCCCACAACCAACGTGCCGCCATAGAGCACAGCGGCAATTCCGGCCGCCTTGGCGAGCCGACGCCCGGGACAAGTGGGAACTGCATCAAAGGCGCCGAGGAACACGCCGGTTCCAATGGCAAGCAAGGCCCACAGTGCCAGCGACACCTGCGGCGGTGCAATTCGGGAGATCATCGCGATGGCGACGCCGAGGAAGACCACGCCGAAGGCCTGCTTGACGCGCACCAGCCACAGCCCCGACTTCGGCAGGGCCTTGGCCCCGACCGTGCCGTACACGATCAGCGGCAGGCCCATGCCGAGGCCGAGCATGAACAGAGCCGCCGCGCCACGCATCATGTCACCCGTCTGCGAGACGTAGAGCAGAGCCCCGGCCAGCGGCGGCGTCACGCAGGGACCGACGATCAGGGCCGAGGTGAAGCCGAGGGCCGCCGCGCCGGGGAGCGAGCCGCCCAGGCCGGAGGTCCGGCCCGCGATGAGACCGGTCCACGAGGCGGGCAGCTGAAGCTCGAACAGGCCGAACATCGACAGCGCCAGGACGACGAACAGCACGCTCATGGCACCCAAGGCCCAAGGCGTTTGCAGGGCCGCCTGCAGGTTCTGGCCTGACCAGGCGGCGGCGATGCCGAGCAGGCCGTAAGCCGCCGCCATGGCCAGCACATAGGTGGTCGAAAGCGCGAAGCCTCGCCCCGCCGAGAGCTGCCCGCCGCTGCGGGCGAGCATGCCCGATAGGATCGGGATCATCGGCAGCACGCAGGGGGTGAAGGTCAGCAGCAGACCGAAGCCGAGGAAGGTTGCCAGGACCGAGACGAGGCTGCCGCTCATCCAGCTATCAGCCTCCGGACTCGCTTGGACCGGAGCGGCGATGGATGGGGGCGCGGCTTGGGTCGCCCCAGGCCGGGCCGTTTCCGATGTTTCCGTCCGGGGCGGGGCGGATGCTGCCGGCGATCCCTGATTGGCGCCGGCACGGTTGGTCGTGACACCCGTAGCATCGGCTTCGGTGACCGCGAGTGTCAGCAGATCGATGGATTTGGTCACAGGCGGATAACAGATGCCCAGCTTGTCGGCGCAGCCCTGGTAGGTGACCTGAAGGACCTGCGGCGAATCCGCGGCCTCGAGCGCCGTGGCTGTCACAATGGCGTGGGCTGCGTCGTGGTAGACCTCGGTCTCCCCAAAGGTCGGATCATCTTTTGGCTGACCGGGGCTGGTCTCAACCCGAACCGACTTGGCATCCGGCGACATGACGATCACTTTGTCGCGATAGAGATACGTGTCCGGTGCGATCGACCAATCGAGGTTGACGCTGCCGTTGCCGCCCTTAGAGACGGTGAGCCTGAACACGTCATCCGGGCTCGGGATGTTGAACTGGGCTCCGGCTCCAGCCGTCCCGAGAAGAATCGCCGTGAGGGCGAACAAAATTCGGATTAGATTCTGAGACAAGAGATTCCCCGTAACAGGACAACTATCTCCCATCCGCCTGACCAACCTTAAGGCAGCCTTAAGGCTAGCGGGCCAGTGAGCCCGTGGAGGTGCTCAATGCGTATTCTTGTGGTTGAAGACGATATGATGTTGCTCGATGGCCTGAAGGTTGGCCTTGGCCTGCATGGCTTTACGGTCGATGCTGTCGCCTCCTGCGGCGACGCCCGGTCGGCGCTGGCCACAGCCGAGTTCGACGCCATCGTCCTCGATCTGATGCTGCCGGACGGCTCCGGGCTCGACATCCTGCGCGAGCTGCGCCGGTGTGAAGATGCGACACCCGTCCTGCTGCTGACCGCCAGGGACACTGTGGCCGACCGGATCGGCGGGCTCGACAGCGGAGCCGACGATTATCTCGGCAAGCCCTTCGACCTCGACGAGGTCGCGGCCCGCCTGCGGGCGATCTCCCGCAGGGCCACCGGACGGGCCACGCCGACCCTGTCGTGGAATGGCATTAAGCTTGATCCGGGCCGCCGCACCGTCGCGGTCAGCGGCCAGCCGGTCGGCCTGTCCCGGCGTGAGTTCGCGATCCTCGAAGCCCTCATGATGCGTCCCGGCACGGTGCTGTCCAAGGATCAGCTCGCGGATCGCCTCTACGGCTGGCAGGAGGACGTGGAGAGCAACACCGTCGAGGTCCACATCCATCATCTCCGCGACAAGATCGGCCGCGAAGCGATTGAGACGGTCCGTGGCCTGGGCTACCGTCTTCGGAGCGCCTGACGTGAACTCGATCCGCACCCGCCTGTTCGTGATCCTGATCGCCGCCACCGGGCTGATCTGGCTCTCCGGTACCGCCTGGATCTACCTCGACAGCAAACAGCAGCTCGAGCACGTGCTCGACACCCGCCTGATGGAGTCGGCCCGCATGGTCGGCTCACTGGTCACCAGCGGCGAGATTGGGCTGACGGCGCGGGCTGATCAGCCCGCCGCGTCTGTTCCCCTGCCCGAGCCGGCGCATCTCGGCTACGAACGCCAGCTCTCGTGCCAGATCTGGTCCTTCGACGGGCGGCTGATCGGCCGATCGAGTGGCGCACCCGAGACGGAACTGTCGGATGAGGCGAGCGGGTTCTCGGAACGGGAGGTCAATGGCGAGCCTTGGCGCGTCTATGCCGTCGAGGATCGGGACAAGGGTGTTCGGGTGCTGGTGGGCGACCGGCTGGGACTTCGCGACCGCCTCGTGACCGATCTCGTCAGCGGCCTGCTCCTGCCCGCGGCCCTGATGGTGCCGGTGCTGGCCTTCCTGATCTGGGCCAGCGTCGGACAGGGACTGCGGCCCCTCCGTCGTTTGACTCAGGGTCTCAAGTCACGTGGACCCGAGGATCTGAGCCCGGTGAACGTCGGTACCCCGCCCTCGGAAATCCGCCCCGTGGTCGAAGCCCTGAACGGCCTCTTCGGCAAGGTTGTTGCCGCCCGGGAGCACGAGCGCAGCTTTACCGCCTTTGCGGCCCATGAGCTTCGTACGCCTTTGGCCGGGCTCCGAGCCCAAGTCCAGGTAGCCTTGGCGGCAAAGGATCCGCAGACACGCGAAGGGGCCTTGAGGCAAACCCTCGTCGCGGTTGACCGCACCAGCCGGTTGGTCCGCCAGCTCCTCGCCATGTCCGAGCTTGATGCCGCCTCGGACCAGGGCAGGGTGCAGGACATCGTGGTCGGCCCCGCAATCGAGGAGGTGGTCACAAGCCTTGCCCCAGGGAACTCTGGTGTCCGGATAGCGATCGACCCGGAGCTGTTCCGCACGACCATTCGGATGAACCGCGAGCTGTTTCATCTTACCGTGCGCAACCTGCATGAGAACGCCATCCAACATTCGCCGGAAATCGGCCGGGTGCGATGGTTCCTCGACCATACAGCCAGCCCCGCAGCCATTTCCATCGAGGACGAAGGACCTGGGGTTCCCGAAGACGAGATCAACCTGGTGACCGGCCGCTTCTTCCGCGGCCGCCATCGCAGTGCCGTGGGCAGCGGTTTGGGCCTCGCCATCGTTGAGGCTGCGCTCAAGCGGGCAAACGCCACCTTCGTGCTCCGGAACCGGTCGGATCGGTCGGGCCTGCAGGTCGGGTTTGGCATTGACGCCGTCGCAGGCTGATGGTGGAGGTGTCTGAGCTGATCAAGCTCAGCTCCGGCTCCTACCACAGGTGAGCAGGAACTTGATCTGACCCCCGACATCCCCTGCGGACATCTAGACCATTACCGCCCTCGGTTTCCGCGAACTCGTTTTTGACAGCAACCTTGTGCATCAGAGCCACGGTTCTGATGATGCGATCGGCCGCCTCGAAATCATCGGCGTTTCGTTGGACCAGGAAGGAGCTCGACGTCCGGAGCTGCGGGTTCGAGCAAGTGCGACGCGTTAACGCTCGCTTAACTTCCTTCTTGAGCGGTACCGCCACGCCGTGCCAGGATTGGTCAACAAAACCTTAACAGCAGTGGTGGGGGCAATGCGGCTACCATTCTTCGGGCGTGCAAACGCTCGTGCTTTTTCCAGGCACTCGCTCGGTCTCACGACACTTGCTCTGATGCTTGCGGTGGCGAGCAGTGAAACGCATGCCCAAACCAGGGCTCCCATGCCGCACGCCTCCAAATCGGTTGCCGCCATCGGCAACGCTAAACCGATCCTCGGCTGGACTCGCTTCTGCTCCGAGCAGCCCGCCGAGTGCATGGTCGACGTTTCCGAACCTGCCACGATCACCCTCACGCCGGAGATTTGGCAGACCCTCCTGCGCGTGAACCGGCAGGTGAACGCCGCGATCAAGCCGGTGACTGATGCGGATCACTTGGGCATCGAGGATCGTTGGGGCTTTGCTGAAGACGGCTACGGCGACTGTGAGGACTATCAGCTCGTCAAGCGCAGGCGCTTGGTCAAGGCGGGTCTCCCGCGCCGCACGTTGCGGATGACAGTGGTGATCGATGAGGAAGGCGCCGGCCATGCGGTCCTGATGGTGCGGACCGACCGCGGCGACTTCATTCTGGACAACAAGCGCAACGCAGTGCTGCCCTGGGGCCGGACCGGCTACACGTACATCAAACGCGAAGGCTCCGACGGCGCGACCTGGGCCTCCCTCGGCGGCACCGTCGCGTCCCCCGTCGCGACGGCCGGTCGTTGACAGGAGCCGGGCACCCGTCGCCGAGCATGCGGCCGCTTGCCGGGAGGTTCAACCTCACAACAACCAGCCCTTAAGGCTGCCTTAAGGTGGATCCCTGACCAACCACCTCATGCAAGCTGTTTCCATCGGTCCCCTCGTCTTCGCCGGCGATCGCCTCGCCGCCATCATCGGCATCGGCGCCTTCATGGTCGCCACGTCGATCCTGTCCTCCCGCCTCGATTCCCGCATCGGTCGTTGGTCGACCTGGGCTCTCGTGACAGGTCTGGTCACTGCCCGCCTGGGGCACGTGATCGAGAATGCAGCCAGCTTCGCAGCGGAACCCGAGCGCATCCTTGCGGTCTGGCAGGGCGGCTTCTCCTGGCAGTGGGGCGCCGCCGGCGTTGCGTTAGCCTCCGCAGCCCTGGTCCGGACACGGCGGGCCGCCATCGAAGCGGTCCTCAGTCTCGGCGTCGCACTGTTCGCCTGGAACGTGGTCTGGCAGCTGACCAATGCCACGCCCTCGACGCCCATGCCGGATGTCGCCCTTGAACGACTGGAGGGAGGCTCGACGGCTCTTACGTCCTTCAGCGGCAAGCCGGTGGTGGTGAACCTGTGGGCAAGCTGGTGCCCGCCCTGTCGGCGCGAGATGCCGATGATGGCCGAGGCGGCTGCCACGCGAGACGATGTGACGTTCCTGTTCGTGAACCAGGGCGAGAAGCGCACGACGATCGAGGGCTATCTGAACAACGAGAAGCTCACGCTGTCGAACGTGCTGCTCGACGCGCGCATGGACGTGCCCCGCCACTACGCGACGCCGGGTCTGCCGGTCACCCTCTTCATCGGAGAAGACGGAAAGCTCCGATCCATCCATGTCGGCGAGATCTCGCGCGAGGCGTTGACGTCGGCCGTCGCTCGCCTTCTGGCGGATTAGCCGAAGCTGCCATGACAGGCTCGTGCCGAGCCGGATCCTCAACAATAGACAATCTTGTCCGAAGGTCTTTCATGAACAGCGGCATCATCCTCCGTCAGGCCAGTGCTGAAGCTGCTAGCCTTGGCCGCACATGTGCCTTGCAGGTCCACATCGCTCTCGCGCGTGCCGCTAAGCCAATAACAGGGGTCGGCTCACGTGAGAACGCGACACGTGCGGGCCTTCGCACCACATGTCTTTGCTTGTCCGAGGGAGCGCTTCCAGAAACACCAGGGAGCTCCAGATGCTAGGGCTCGACCGTCTTGCACAACGGCGCAAAAGCAGCGGCCGCTCCGTAAGGAATGCTGAAACGACAATCCTTAGTCGCGGCCGCGACAATGAGCTGTCGCGGGACCACAAAGAACCCCTCCAGCAAATCCTTCTGCCACGGCTTCTCGTCCTGGCGGTCCTCGGAGCTGCAGCCCTGATCGAACACGATCCTGGCGATACGGAAGGCCACCGCATCGTGATTGGAGCCTATGGCTTGATGACAATCATCTTGGCGGTGTCGTCATGGATCACTTCACCACGATCGTGGTGGCACTGGGCCGCTACGGTGGTTGATGCCGCGCTGGCGGTGTACGTCATCGCGCGTCACCTGCCGCTCGGATTCCATGACCAGCCTCGCCTGAACACCACAGGCAGTCTGTTTCCCGCCTTTCTTCTTCTGATCCAGACCGGGCTCCAGCTTCGACGCGGCCTGGTGGCAGCGTTCACTGGACTTGTGCTGACAGGCTGGCTTGTGGCGCTCGCATTACTCGTCGGCACGGAGGCTTGCGAGGCGGCTGAAGGCCTCACTCCTCTTGCAACGCGACAGGTGCTTGGATTTCTGTCGTTTGCTTTCACGGCAAGCTTTGTCCTCTATGCTGCGCACCGGGCGAGGCTTGCCTCAGTGGCCATCCTGCGTGCACAGTGGGATCGGGTGCGGCTCTCACGCTTCCTGCCCGAGAGAGTGGCCACCGAAGTCATCAGCGACGTCAACCAGACCGGCGTCAGTGAGCGCCATGCATGCCTTCTGGCTGTCGACATACGCGGCTTCTCGACATTCGCCCGGACGCGTCCAAGCCGTGAGGTAATCGCATCACTGATGGAATTCCGGCGCCTCGTTCATGACGCGGTTTCGTGTCACGGCGGCATCGTCGATAAATACCTTGGGGACGGTGTTCTGACTGTCTTTCTGGAAGGGACACCGGGCCAGCAGGCTGAGGCCGCACTCGGTGCCGCTTTCGACATCCTTAGGCAGATCGAGCTTCGGGAACAGCAGCCCGATGCTGCAACCGAGATCCGTGTTATTGCCACGCTGCACCGAGGGCACGTTCTTGCGGGCGTCTTCGATGATGAACGGCGCGCCGAGTTCACCGTCCTCGGGCCGGCAATGAACGCGCTGTCCCGCATGGAACGGCGAGCCAAGGAGCTGGGCACTGATTTGCTGGTGTCAAAGAAATTCCTGCGCCTGCTGCAGGGGTCTACACGGGCTCGGCTCCACACCCGACCTGTCGAAAGACGCCCCGGAGACGAGCACCTTCCCGATCTTCTGTCTGTTCATCCCGCCGCGTGCCGCGACCGCGCGTCATGAACTCGCTTTCGTTCGCAACAATCTGTTTGCTCAACCCATAATCGCACCGCTCGCAATCCATTTTACTGGTGTTTCCATCCCAGCCGCCTGCGAGCCATCCACCAGACGCCCTGAGATCCGGAGAATTCGTCCTCATGTTCCATCCTGTCCCCGGCCGATTTGTGGGCATCCTGGGTTTGCTCGCGGTGAGTGGCCTCGCCGCATGCCAACAGCAAGACGCATTGCCTGACAAGCCTTCGGCTACCGTCCAAGCGCAGGCGGTCGAACTCACCGACGATGCACCGACGGTCACGCTCACCGGAGACATCCGGGCGCAGGTTCAGACGGATCTGGCGTTCCGGACCAGCGGCCGCATCACCGAACGTAACGCTGACGTCGGAACGCATGTCAGGGCCGATCAGGTGCTGGCGAGGATCGAACCGGAGGAGCAGGAGGCCAACGTAACCGCCGCCGAGGCAGCCGTCCGGGCTACCGAGGCGCAGCTCCGCCAAGCGTCATCCACGTTCGAGCGCCAGAAGACCTTGTTGTCCCGCGGCTACACCACACGCCGCGACTATGACCAGGCGGAAGAGTCCTTTCGGACGGCGCAGGGGTCCCTCGATGCCGCCATGGCGCAGCTGGCGGTCGCTCGCGACCAGCTCGCGCAGACCGAGCTCCGCGCCGGCGCCTCAGGCGTAATTACCGCCCGCAAGGCCGAGGTCGGCCAGGTGGTGCAAGCAGCCCAGCCGGTGTTCACCATCGCCCATGACGGGCCCCGCGACGCGGTGTTCAACGTCCACGAGGCGCTCTTCATCCGCGAGCCGGTCGACCGGACCGTCGAGATCCGGCTGGTGTCAGACCCCGCCGTCACGGCCACGGGCCAGGTGCGCGAGATTGCGCCCGTGGTCGATCCCGCCAGCGGCACCGTCCAGGTCAAGATTGGCATCGAGCGCCCGCCGGCGGGCATGACCCTCGGGGCCGCAGTGAGCGGCGAGAGCCGGTTCAAGCCTCGCAAGGCCGTCGTGTTGCCGTGGAGCGCGCTGTCCTCGCAGAAAGGCGTTCCCGCCGTCTGGGTCGTCAATCCTGACTCCAAGGCGGTGTCGCTGCGGCCGATTGTGGTTGAGCGTTATGACACCGGCCAAATCGTCGTGCGCGAGGGGCTTCAGCCCGGCGAGCTTGTCGTCACCGCCGGAGCGCAGCTCCTGCGCCCGAACCAGGCCGTCGCGCTGGCTGAAGGCACCACCCGATGAACGCTCTCCGCACCAGTCTCGCCGCACTCGGCATCACCCTCGCGCTGGCCGCGTGCCAGGAGCAGCGGACCGAGTCGCCTCCCGCGGTCCGCCCCGTGCTGTCGGTGGTCGCCGCTTCGCAGGCTGGCAACGAGCTCGGCTTCGTTGGAACCGTCGAGCCCCAGATCCGCTCCAGCCTCGGCTTCCGTGTGCTCGGCCGCATGGTCTCCCGCACCGTCAATGTTGGCGATACCGTGAAGAAGGGGGCCCGGCTGGCTGCCCTCGATCCGGTGACCTTCGAACTCGCCGTGCGGTCTTCCCAGGCCGAGATGTCGAATGCCCAGGCGCAACTTGAGAACGCGACCGCGGCCGAGTCCCGCCAGCGGACACTTCTGGAACAGGGGACCACGACGCAGGCGCAGTTCGAGGCCGCCCAGCAGGCCCACGAGGCCGCCGCCGCGGCCGTCACGCGCGCTCGGTCAAATCTGGCCAAAGTCCAGGAGCAACTCGGCTACACCCAGCTGAGTGCGGACTTCGACGGCGTGGTCACCGCCGTCGGGGCGGAGGTTGGCCAGGTGGTGCAGCCTGGGCAAACGGTCGTCACCCTTGCCCGCCCGGACGCACGCGAGGCCGTCGTCGACGTGCCCGAGAACCTCAACGGCAGCCTGCGGTCAGGGGCCCGCTTCGAGGTCGCCCTGCAACTCGACCCGACCGTTCGGGCCAGCGGCCGGGTGCGCGAGATCGCGCCGCAGGCCGATCCAGCGACCCGCACTCGCCGGGTCCGGATCACGCTCGACCATCTCCCGGCCAGCTTTCGGCTCGGCACCACGGTAACCGCGGTTCTGGGCACCAGGAACGCTCCCGGAATTGAACTGCCGCCATCGGCGCTGCTGGAGCGCGACGGCGCAACCATGGTCTGGGTCGTCGACCCGGCCACCAAGACAGTCTCGCTCCGAGATGTGAAGGTCGCGGCGCGTGACGAGCGCTCGGTCCGGATCGCGGACGGGCTCGCCGCGGGCGCCCGTGTGGTCACGGCGGGCGTAAACAGCCTGACGCCTGGCCAACAGGTCAAGATTGCAGACGAGGCATCGCAGTGAAGAACGGCTTCAACCTCTCGGACTGGGCGCTGCGCCATCGATCGCTCGTCTGGTACTTCATGATCGTGTCCACCATTGCAGGCGTCATGGCCTACATGAACCTGGGGCGCGAGGAGGACCCGTCATTCACGATCAAGACGATGGTGATCAGCGCGCAGTGGCCCGGCGCCTCGGTCGAGGACACTATCGGCCAGGTCACCGACCGGATCGAGCGGAAGCTTGAAGAGCTCCCGGCCCTCGACTTCACCCGCAGCATGACGACCCCCGGCCAGACCACGATCTTCGTCAACCTGAGACCCACAACCAAGGGACCCGACGTGCCCGGCACCTGGGTACAGGTGCGCAACATGATCAACGACATCCGCGGTCAGTTCCCGCAGGGCGTGGCGGGCCCGTTCTTCAACGACCGCTTCGGCGACGTCTTTGGCAACATCTACGCCTTCACCGCGGATGGGCTGAGCCAGCGGCAGCTGCGCGACTACGTCGAGGACGTGCGCGCCAAGCTCCTCACGGTCCCGAACGCCGGCAAGGTCGATCTGATCGGAGCGCAGGACGAGGTGATCTTCCTGGAGTTCTCGACCCGTGAGATCGCAGCGCTCGGGATCGACCAGCAGGAGGTCATCCGGTCGCTACAAGCGCAGAACGCAATCACACCGTCGGGTGTCATCCAGGCCGGCCCGGAGCGCATCAGCGTGCGCGTCGGCGGGCAGTTCACCTCAGAGGACAGCCTGCGGGCCATCAACCTGCGCGTCAACGACCGCTTCTTCCGCCTCAGCGATGTCGCCACGATCACCCGCGGCTACACCGACCCGCCACAATCGCTGTTTCGCGTCAATGGCCAACCCGCCATTGGGCTCGCCATCGGCATGAAGCCGGGGGCCAACCTACTGGAGTTCGGCAAAGCCCTGAAGGAGCGGATGAGTGTGATCGTCAGTGAACTGCCCATCGGGGTTGGGGTGCATCTCGTCTCGGATCAGCCCGTGGTGGTAGAGGCGGCGGTCGGCGGCTTCACGAAGGCGCTGTTCGAGGCTGTGGCTATCGTGCTGGTGGTGAGCTTTATCAGCCTGGGGTTGCGCGCCGGGTTCGTGGTGGCGCTGTCGATCCCGCTCGTGCTCGCCATGACCTTCGTGGTGATGCAGTACCTTGGCATCTCGCTGCAGCGCATCTCGCTGGGCGCTCTGATCATCTCGCTGGGGCTGCTTGTCGACGATGCGATGATTGCGGTCGAGATGATGGTGGCCCGACTGGAGGCCGGCGACACCCTGAAGAAGGCGGCCACTGCCGTTTACACCTCAACGGCGTTCCCAATGCTCACCGGCACGCTCGTGACGGTGGCCGGCTTCATTCCCATCGGGCTGAACAACAGCAACGCGGGCGAGTTCACCTTCACGCTTTTCGTAGTCATTGCCGTCTCGCTGTTGTTGTCGTGGATTGTTGCGGTGCTGTTTGCTCCCTTGCTGGGGGTGACGCTCCTGCCGGAGGCGATCAAGAAGCATCACGACAGGCCGGGCTGGCTCATGGCGGCTTTCTCACGGGTGCTTGTCGCCGCCATGCGTTGGCGCTGGCTGACCATTGCAACGACCGTCGCGCTGTTCATCACTTCGGTCTATGCAATGCGGTTCGTGGAGCGGCAGTTCTTCGCATCGTCGGCGCGTCCTGAAATCGTCGTCGACTTCACCCTGCCCCAAAATTCCTCGATTGCCGAAACCAGAGCCCAGATGGATCGCTTCGAGGCCATGCTCGTCGACGATCATGACATTGAGCACTGGTCGTCCTACGTCGGCCAGAGCGCCGTGCGTTTTGTCCTGGCCTTCGATGTCCTGACGCCCAGCCCCAATGTCGGCCAAATGATCATCGTCACCAAAGACCTGGAAGCCCGCGAGCGGGTCAGGGCACGGCTCAAGACTGTGGCGCAGCAGAAGTTCGTCGGCTTGGACGTCCAGGTGACGCTTCTGCCCATGGGGCCGCCGGCCGGACGTCCCGTGCAGTATCGCGTCAGCGGGCCGGATATCGGGACAGTCCGTGCGCTTGCACAGGACCTGGCCGGGGTGATGGACAACCATCCGCTCCTAACCGAGATCGGCTACGACTGGAGCGAGCCGGCGCGGGTGGTGAAGGTCGATGTCCTGCAGGACAAGGCTCGCCAACTTGGCGTCACGTCAGAGGAGATCGCCCAGGCCCTGAACAGGGTGGTCGGCGGCAGGACGGTCACTCAGGTGCGGGACGAGACCTATCTCGTCAACGTGGTCAGCCGCGCGCGCGACGCCGAGCGAGGCTCGATTGCAACGCTCCAGAACCTGCAGCTGCGGGGCCGCAACGGACAGTCGATTCCCCTGGCCGCGCTGGCGACCTTCCGCTACGAACTCGAACAGCCGGTAATCTGGCGCCGCAGCCGTGTGCCGACGATCACGGTCAGGGCAAATATCCGGGATTCGAGCCAGCCCGCGACCGTCGTGCAGCAACTGGAGCCCTCGGTGCAGGAGTTCAGAAGAGCTCTACCGGCAGGCTACGCGGTCGCGGTAGCCGGTCCGGTGGAGGAAAGCGCCAAGGCTCAAGGTCCCATCCTGGCGGTGGTTCCGCTGATGCTGTTCGTGATGGCGACGATCCTGATGATCCAGCTGCAGAGCTTCCAACGGTTGTTCCTGGTAACGGCCGTTGCCCCGCTCGGACTGATCGGCGTGGTGGCGGCCCTGCTTCCCAGTGGCGCCCCGCTCGGCTTCGTGGCAATTTTGGGCGTCCTGGCGCTGATCGGCATCCTGATCCGCAACTCGGTGATCCTGATCGTGCAGATCGAGGATCTGCGCCGGGAGGGCTGGTCTCCTTGGGACGCGGTGGTCGAGGCCACCCGGCATCGCACACGGCCGATCCTGCTCACGGCAGCAGCGGCAAGCCTGGCCCTGATCCCGATTTCCCGGGAGGTGTTCTGGGGGCCGATGGCCTACGCCATGATGGGCGGCATCATTGTAGGAACCCTTCTGACGCTCCTGTTTCTGCCGGCTCTGTACGTCGCCTGGTTCCGGATCAAGGCGCCCGCTTCTGTGGCGGAGAAATCACGAGCGGCCGGGGTCATGCGGGACGCTGCCTGATGCGCTCTGATGTCCCAGTGCTGGAATCGGAGCGCTCGGCGGGAAGTCGCAGAAATGTTCAGCCACGGTTCGGGTCGATTGCTTGAAGCCGGGGCACGTGCCATGCGCGGAACACACGCGGCGAGCAACGAGGGGCTGGCGCCAGCCTCTCATTGCTTGGGAGGCATCTTACGAAGCGGCCCGAAGGCTGCCCTGTTCCGCCTTGTCCGCATATTGGCCGAAGGCTTCCAGCGCGTGGTTGGCGTACATGACCGATGGCCCGGCTCCCATGTAGATGGCCATGCCGAGCGCCTCCAGAACCTCCTCACGCGAGGCCCCCGTGTCGACCGCCGCCTTGGCGTGGAAACCGACGCAGTCGTCGCAGCGCAGCGCGACGGAGATCGCCAAGACAATCAGCTCCTTGGTCTTTCCGTCCAGAGCCTTGGGGGCGCTGGCGGCAAGCGCCATGGTGCCGAACGCCCTCATGACCTCGGGATTGCCCCCGCGCAGATCCTTCAACCCCTCGCTCAGCGTCCTGGTGAATTCCGGCCAGTTCTTGATCATTTTACCGTTTCCTTGATCTACATTTTGTCCTGAGCAGGATCGCAGGTGGTTGCCTGCCGGGTTCCGGTCGGATGATCCGCTCGTGACGAGATTGAATTAGACGGCGCGGCGGCCGCCGCCTTTGTTCTGGATCAACTAAATTAGATAAACCTAATTCAATGCCTGATGCCGTCGGACACGGGTGCTCCGCAACCGAAAGGCTCCTGTTGGCGTTCCGAGTAGGCTGGTTCAGAGGAGACGATCATGGAATGTAACGTTGGCGGGGCAGACCGCTCGCTTCGCACCGGACTTGGAACAGCGCTCGTCACGGCGGGGCTCACCTCCTCAACCGATGCACGATGGCGTGCGGCCCTGATCGGCATCGGATCGGTCGCCCTGATCACCGCCGCAACCCAATACTGCCCCCTCAATGCCGCGGTCGGGCTCAACACCTGCACGGGCCAGGCAAGACGCTAAGGCAAAACGCGGCTTGCGGCAGCGTCCCGCAGCCATCGAGCATCTCCGAAAACCAGGAGCAGTCCCATGGTCGCATCCACCCTCAGGCGCGTTCCGGACCATACATCCTCGGCTGTCAAGGCACGGATCCAATCCGAGACCGAGGCACGGGTCGCCTACTATGCCGCCCATCCGCACGAGATCGAGGATCGCCTGCGCGAGCTCGATGCCGAATGGGATGTGGAGCGGACGATCGAGACCGAGGCGGCCGGCACGATCCTTCTGGGCCTCGGCCTCGGCTGGGCGGTCGATCGCCGGTGGTTCCTGCTGCCGGTCTTCGCCAGCGCCATGCTGCTCGTGCACAACCTGAACGGGGCTTATCCCCTGTTGCCCCTGTTCCGTCGCCTGGGCCTGCGGACGCAGGGCGAGATCGCCGCGGAACGGTACGCGCTCAAAGCCCTGCGCGGCGACTTCGAACGCGTCGGCAAGGACGGAGGCGACAGCCACCTGTGGGAAACCTTTGAGGCCGCCCGACCCCACGGGGCGTGAGGATCGCCCGTTCCCCTAATCCCGCCATCCGATCAACAGGAGATGCGCCATGCTTCCCGACACCGCCACTCGCGTTCCCCGGCAAACGGCCCAACCGGTCAATGAGGCGATCGAGCGCGCGACGGCGGCGAGTTTCGCCCGCCGTGCCGGCGGCCGACCTGAAGACATCGATGAAGAGCTGAGGGAGTTGGAGCAGGAGTGGGATATCGAGCGCACCCTGCAGACAAACTTCGCCATCGTGAACCTGGTCGGCATCGCGCTCGGTGCGCTTGTCGACCGGCGCTGGTATCTGTTCTCCGCCGCCGCGACCGGCTTCATGGTTCAGCATGCGCTCCAGGGCTGGTGCCCGCCCGTTCCGATCTTCCGCCGCCTGGGCTACCGGACCGTAGCGGAGATCAACCGTGAACGCTACGCGCTGAAAGCGGTCCGCGGCGATTTTGACGGCCTCGGCGCCGGTGGGACGTCCAACGGCGGAGCCCGCAATCTGGCACACAACGCGCTGCAGGCAGCGCAGCGCGGGTAAAGAGTCCCCGCACCTGGCTGCACGTGCAGGTCCGGTCTGCGTCTGTCATGGACGCAGGTAACTCCACCCCTGCTCCTGAAGCTCCACCAGCCGCACGGCGCTGGAGGGAACGAACGACGCCTGAGGAACGACCGCGACCGTCCGCCCCTCGCGCTTTTCCATGGTTTCCTTCGTGTTGGTGCAGGCGCTAAACCGGAGACAGTCGGAAGACAGATTCTCGGCAAGTTGTTGGATACGCTCCTTTACGGGAGACGTGTCATCGCGCAGCATGTGTAAGCCGGGGCCGTAGGTGACGACCTCGATTTGAAACTCTTCGCCTTTCTCGCGATAATATGCCGCCATGTTCGCCACGTTGTTGAGGGCGAGACTCATGACGGCAGGGTCGTCTTGGTTGACCTGAACGGCAATGCGATGCCGCTTGCCGCTGCCAACGGCTGGAACAGCCAATGACATGCCGAGAACCGAGACCACCACGGCCATGTCGATAAAGAATTGCATCTATCTTTCTCCTGGACCCGCCGGGAAGTGAGAGCCCGATGAAACTGCGACCCCGGTTGGGTTGAGACCGGCTTACTCGTCCCAGGGCGTGCCTTCAAGCGCATCGAGCGGGATCTTGAGGTAACGCTTGCCGTTGCTCTCCGGCGCCGGCAGGCGGTCTCCGCGGATGTTCACCTGCAGCGAGTGCAGGATCAGCTTGGGCATCGGCAGCTCGCCATCCCGCGCCTCGCGCAGGGCGACAAACTCCTCTTCGGTCTTCGCCTTGACGAGGTGCTTGTTCTCGCGCCGCTGCTGCGCGACCGTGCTCTCCCATTGCGGCTCGCGCCCGCTCGGCTGGTAGTCCTGGCCCGTGAACATGCGCTTCTCGTCAGGCAGGGCCATAATGCGCTGGATGCTGTCCACAGTGCCGTGGCCGAGCCGCCGGGGAAGTCGGCGCGGGCGGTGCCGCTGTCGGGCATGAAGAGCGTGTCGTGGACGAAGGCGGCGTCCCCGATCACGTAGGCGATGGACGCCAGCGTGTGGCCGGGGGCGAACATCACCTCCACGTCCAGGTTGCCGATCCGGAAGCGCTCGCCGTCGGTCGGACAGCAAGAGCATTCCTGTACGACATGGTGTTCTCCAAAGTCATAGTGATAAAGCGGTTCGAACGCGGCCTCATTCCGGCGGCATGAAACCGTATTCGGTGAAGATCCGCTGTGCCTCCGGTCCCATCAGGAACGCCACGAAATCCTTGGCGGCCTGCGCATGAGGCGCATCCTTGAAGGCTGCGGCGATGGTCGTTCCCATTCGGGCTTGGTCTTCTGGCAGGGTGACGAGTTCGACCGGGTGGCCGACCCGCCGCTGGTACAGGGCTTCGGTGACCCACACTGGACCGACATCCGATTGGTCCCTCATCAACCGCATTGGTGTCTGCCGGTGATGGATATCGGTAAGAACCGTCGTGCCATCCTGAACTTTCTCCTTCATAACCTGCTCTGCAAGCCTGTCGCCTCCAACCTTGCGGTACAATTCCTCGACCTGCCGCCCGATGCCCTCCCACGCAGGGTTAGGCATCGCCACACGAACGTCGGCTTTCCCGAGATCCGCAAGGCTATGGACAGCGGCGGGGTTGCCGGCCCGCACCATCAGGGCAAGTCGGTTGCGGTTGATCGGGCGCGTCTCGGAAAAGAGCTGCTTCTCGCCCTGCATTCGCTCGATGCGGCTCTTGCCGGCAATAAATACATCGGGCTTCAGGTCGATGCGAAGGTTGCCCACGATCACTGCGCCCTGCTCAATCTGGTCCGCCAGAATGCCCGGCGGCAGCGTCTCGACGAAAATGCGTCGGTGCTGCGGGTGCTCCCGGCGGAAGGCGGCGACCAGCTCAGGGACAACCATGTACTGGTTGCCGCCGTAGAACACGACCAGGTCGGGATCGGCGATGTCGCCGAAGAGGTCGGACGCATTGTCGACCTCCGGAACCGTGAACCGCCGGCCTGGGCCGGGCTCGGACGTCTCCCAGGGTGGCGAGACCTTCGTCATAGGTGCCTCCTCGGCAGCGGCAGGCACTGGAAGACCAAGAACAAGTCCAAAGATGCCAACCAGGATTGTCGATGTCGGAAGCCTGTTATGCCGTGTCCTCATCATTGCCTGCTCCCTCCATCCTGATCCAAAGCATCGGCCGGCTTGCGCGCGACCAGATCAACGAGCGCTGACACGCCGCGATGTCCGGTCCCTTCCTCGATGACGCTGTCGTGCTCCCGCAGATGGACGATTTCAAAGTCTGAGAAGGCCTCGCGCAGCATGGCCGGCGTGTACATGTTCTCCGCATGCGGCGGACCACCGGTTCCATATTGAATTTGCTCCGGCCGATAGCCCTGCAGGAGGAGCAGGCCGCCCGGAGCCAGCGTGCGGCGAATTCCGTGGAAGATCGCCTCGCGCAGCTTTGGATCCGCAAACTGGATGAAGATGGCGACCACCACGTCGAAGCTGTTCTCCTTCCAATCCCAAGCTGCGAGATCCGCTTGGACAAGGCTCACCTGAACTCCCCTGCCCTCTGCAAGCCGGTGAGCTTTGGCGAGAGCCACCGGAGAGAAGTCGACCGCGGTGACCTGCAATCCCTGCTCGGCCAGCCAGACGCCGTTGCGCCCCTCGCCGTCGGCAATCGCCAGCGCCCGCTGCCCGGGCGCCAGGAGGTGCTGCTGGTCGGCGAGGAACGCGTTCGGGCTCGTGCCGAACAGGTACTCCTCGCTGCCGAAGCGTGTGTTCCAGCGGTCCCGATCCGATTGGTCGCTCATGACGTTCCTGCTCTATCCCCGTGAGGCCCTGCCCTCGTACATGAACGTGAAGGGCCGAGGTCCTTTTGCGTACCCGCAATGCAGATCGCTCATCCTGAATCCCGCGTGTTCGATGAGGCCGGCGATGGGGCGGTTGAGATGGCACCCGCCGGCGATCGGCCGCCAGAGCGGCGTGAGCCGGTCCTGCCAGCGGGCCACGGCCGCGTCGGGCGCCTTGCCATGCTCGACGAAGATCAGCTGCCCGGATGGCTTGAGCACCCGGCGCATCTCGGCCAGGGCGGCATGCGCATCGGGAATGGAGCAGAGGGTCCAAGTGGTCAGAACCGTATCGATACTGGCGTCATCGAGCGGGATCGCCTCAGCAGAACCCTGCAGCATCGTCACAGGAACGTGCTCTCTCCGCGCCTGCCTATCGGCCATGGCCAGCAAGGGCGATGAGGGATCGAGACCGATCACCTCGTTTACCGCGCTGCCGTAAAAGGGAAGATTCAGGCCCGATCCGATCCCGATCTCGAGCACGCGGCCATGGGCAGCCGGCACGACGCGTCGGCGGTAGGCGGCGAGTTCCCGGTTGCGCATGGCGAGGTTGAGAAGATGCGGCAGAACATGCTCGGCATAGAAGCTCATCGCTGGCCTCCAGAGGTTAATCCGTCACCCAGCCCCACTTGCGGAAGATCGCAGCGCCCTCTGGCGACTGCAAGAAGGTTATAAAGGCCTTGGCCGTGCCCTTCTCCTGTCCTCGTTTTGTGAGGCCAATGCCAGCATCGCGATAGATGCGATACTCGGGCTCGACCTCAACGAGGTCGGCGATGGATGGATTGGCAACCTGCCAGATATTCCAGATGATCCAAGCGTCGATCTCCGGCCGCTCGGTCCAGGTCTTGCGGGCGGCCGCGCTGTTGGGGGCGAACGCCACGATCCTCGAGCGGAGCGCCCTCACCTTTCCGATATCGCCGGAGCGCCCCACCATGTCTTCCCAGAGCCCCTGCTGTCCGGCGCCGTTGACGATGAGGACCTTGAGGTCGCGCGCGAATAAATCGGAGAAGCCCTTGATCCCTCTGGGGTTGCCGGGGCGCACGAGAATGGCGGAGGGCCGCAGGTAGAGCGGCGTGATCGTCGCCTCGGCGATCTGCCCACCCATGGCTGCCACGAAATCGCTCATCATAACCTCGGAGCCGCTGAAGATCAGGTCGCCCTCGGCCTTGGCTCTGTCGAGCCACTCCCCGGTCGGACCGGCGACGATCTCCACCTTGACATTCTCTTTCGCACCGAACGCGGCTGCGGCCTCTTTCATGGCCGGCGCGGGCCCGCCGGGACCAAAGGCCCGGATGGTCTCCTGAGCGTGAGCAGGGCTCGCCAGCAGGCCAACAACAGTACCGATCGCGAGGATTAGACGCTTCATGGACCACTCCTGGGGATCAATGGCTTCTGGATAAATGCTGTGGCGGCTTTTCTCACTCGTCCCAGGGCGCGCCTTCAAGCGCATCGAGGGGGATCTTGAGGTAACGTTTGCCGTTGCTCTCAGGCTCCGGCAGGCGGCCGCCGCGGATGTTCACCTGCAGCGAGTGCAGGATCAGCTTGGGCATCGGCAACTCGCGGTCGCGGGCCTCACGCAGGGCGACGAATTCCTCTTCGGTCTTCGCTTGCACGAGGTGCTTGTTCTCACGCCTCTGCTGCGCGACCGTGCTCTCCCATTGCGGCTCACGCCCGCCGGGCTGGTAGTCATGGCCGGTGAACACGCGGGTTTCATCCGGCAGGGCCATGATGCGCTGGATACTTTGCCACAGAGCCTTGGCCGAGCCGCCGGGAAAGTCGGCGCGAGCGGTGCCGCTGTCGGGCATGAAGATCGTATCATGTACGAAGGCGGCGTCCCCGATCACGTAGGCGATGGAGGCGAGCGTGTGGCCGGGGGTGAACATCACCTCCACGTCCAGATTGCCAATCTTGAAGCGCTCGCCGTCGGCAAACAGCCGGTCCCATTGCGAGCCGTCGATCGGAAAGCTGTCCGGCCAATTGTAAATGCCCTTCCAGAGCTTCTGAACCTCCACCACCTTCTCACCGATGGCGGTTGGCACGCCCGTCTTGTCCTTGAGGTAGCCTGCCGCCGAGAAGTGGTCGGCATGGGGATGCGTGTCGAGGATCCACTCGAGCGTGTAGCCCTCATGCTCGATATGGGCGAGGAGCTCGTCAGCCTGGATCGTGGCGGTCGCGCCGGACTTCGGGTCGAAGTCGAGGACCGGGTCGATGATGGCGCACTTCCGCGTCTCGGGATCGGCAACCACGTACTGCACGCTACCGGTGCGCTTCTCATAGAAGCCCTTCACGATGGGGTGGCCGTGCAAGGGTGTCGAAGTCGGGGTCGGCATAGGGACTGCTCCTCTTGGTGACGGACGGCGGGTCTGATCAGAAAGGAAACGGTGCGGCTTCTCTGCGGGCCTACCCGTCAACCCCGGCGGGCTCCCGCCGGAAGGTGACCTGCGGCCAGTCGGCGGGCACGAGGCGGAAGATCGCCATGCCGACGATCATCGCGGCCACGAAGACGAAAACCTGGGCCGGACCTAACGTCAGGCTGACCAGCGCCGGGCCGGGGCACAGGCCCACCAAGCCCCAGCCGATGCCGAACAGGGCAGCCCCGCCAATCAGGCGCGGATCCAGGTCACGGCGGGACGGAATCTCCAGCCGCGGGGCCAGCACGGGCACACCGCGACGTTTGGCGACCCAATAGCCCAGCGCGGAGACCACGACCGCGCCACCCATGACGAGGGCCAGGCTCGGGTCCCAGTGGCCGAAGAGATCGAGGAAGCCAAGGACCTTGGCCGGGTTGACCATCTGCGAGACGATCAGCCCGAGACCGAACAGCAGGCCAGATGCAAAGGCGGACAGGATCAGGGGCATAGCTTACATTCCGATGACGTGACGAGTCAGGAAGACGGTACCGATGGCAGTGGCCATGAACACGGCGGTGGCGGCCAGCGAGCGCGGCGAGCCGCGGCCGATGCCGCAGACGCCATGGCCGCTGGTGCAGCCCGCTCCCAAGCGCGTGCCGAAGCCAACGATCAGCCCGGCCACGACCAACAGAGGCAGCGAGGCGTCAAGAGCAACCGTTGGCAGAACTCCACCGAAGGCCACATAGGCCAGTGGCGCGATGAACATCCCGGCTAGGAAGGCCAGGCGCCAGCCGAGTTCGTTTCGGGCCGGTTGGAGCAGACTGCCAAGAATGCCGCTGATGCCGGCAATGCGCCCGTTCAACACCAGAAACAGCGCGGCGGATGCGCCGATCAGAAGGCCGCCGACAAGGGCGGAGACAGGGGTAAAGTTTTCCATGACAGAGACCGGTTAAGTGGACTTGCCTGTCTTGGCCTGCTTGCAGAACAGACCGTACAGCGTGGCGAAGAGTTGCTCGATGCGCGGGTCGGCGATGCGGTACCAGATCGTCTGGCTCTCGCGCCGGGTCGCAACGATGCCCTCGTCCCGCATCTTGGCCAGATGCTGCGACAGGGCTGATTGCGACAGCCCAACGGCTTCGGCCAGGGAGGTCACGTTGGCTTCGCCCCACTCTACCAGCTTGCACAGGATCATCAGCCGTCGCTCGTTGGCGAGCGCCCGCAGGACGTCCGCCACGTCCGTGGCCTGGTTTTCGAAAGTCTCGAGATCGAGGTCCAGTTTGGGCATACGCATACCTGATATTTATAAGATTATCCTAATTTAGTAAAATCTCATAATTCGTCAAGAGGTCATCGCGCAAGTGCCCCATTGCCGCCGGCGAACGCACCGAGGCAATTGTGAGGGCCGTTCCCTTTGGTCCGGTTCTGGGAGGTGCGAGTGCCGGACCGGCAGACGCTGCGGTTCGGCACGAGACTGTCCGCTGGACCAGCGACGAACTCGAAGCGGCAGGTTTGCGCAGGTCAGGGCGCCTGATGTCGTCGAGAGGCCGCCAGTATTCTCACGGTTGTGCCGCGGTGGCCCGCTTTGCTCCTGCACCGAGCTCGTCGATGACCTGCCGGAGCATGCCTTGGACCTGCTCGGCCACTTCACCGAGCTTGGGATTCTGGATCGCCTGCATCGACGCGACCGGGTCAACGGCCGACACCTCGACTTGGCCGTTCTCGAGCTGCTGCACGATGACGTTGCAGGGTAGCATCGTGCCAATCTTGTCCTCGGCTTGGAGCGCCTGATACGCCATCTTCGGATTACAGGCTCCGAGGATCCGATAAGGGCGGAACTCAATGTCGAGCTTCTTCTTCAACGTTTCCCTCACGTCAATCTCGGTGAGGACGCCGAAGCCATGCTTCTTCAAACTGTCTGTCGCTGCGGCCACCACCTCGTCAAAGGGGCGGTCGAGCCTCGCCGTAAAGGAATAGGTCATGAGCCTGTCCTCCAAAGTCCATGCGATCAGGGCCAATCGTATCCGGCCCGATACCGGGCTCGGCCGGTTAACCCGGCCGACATTCGAAAGTTCGCAAGCGACTGGCCATGCCGATCCAGGTGTCCCGCCAACGGGAACTTCTCCATGAATTCTCCCGTTGGCTGAACTTGAGCGCCGGACAGGTCCGCTGTGGCCTGCGTGTTCCTTCGGATTCTCTAGCTGCGAACGGCGCCACGTTGATGAACCCTATTCACATCGTGAGGCATAACACTGGAGGTCGTCATGAACGGCACCGATCGAGACAGTGGCGGGTTCCCGATTTCGGCAGGGATCCTGTTCGGCCTGGGTCTTGGCGGCTTCTTCGACGGCATTGTGCTGCATCAGATCCTGCAATGGCACCATATGCTCACCAGCGCCGGCTACCCGCCCGACAGCGTCGAGAACCTTAAGGTGAATACCCTCTGGGACGGCCTCTTTCACGCCAGCACCTATATCTTCACGGTTCTTGGCCTCTGGATCCTGTGGCGCTACTCCCGGACGAGCCACATCCGCTGGTCGGGCAAGCTCTTGCCGGGCACGCTGCTGATGGGCTTTGGCCTCTTCAATCTCGTCGAGGGACTTGTCGATCACCAGATCCTCGGCATCCACCACGTCAATGAGACGGTGCCGCGGGAGCAGTGGATCTACTGGGACATCGCCTTCCTGGTCTGGGGCGCGGCCATGCTGATCGGCGGCTGGCTCCTGCTGCGGGCCGGGCGCAGTGCAACCGCCGAGAGAGTCACAGCCCCAAGGCGTCCATCTGCCTGATCGCAGCCTTATTCTGCAGCGGTGGATCTGCGAGGGCGAACTGCCGTACGCCCACATCATCCAACAACGCGGCGAAATCCACCGGGTCGGCCGGTCTGGGTGCGGCTGCGCCACCGATCATCATCCTGGTGGAGATAATGAGAGGATGCTAAAATTTCCCAAAAGTCGGAGTTTGCCTGAGCGGAGTCCCGTCTAACCCTCAGGCCATCACCTCTGCCGGGCTTGACCTGGAGGAAGATCATGACCGACGTGCGTGCTCTCTGGAACCCACGCTGCCTTCTTGCGACCCTCACAGTGGTGCTCGCTACAGGCCCAGCCCTGGCCGAAACTTACAACGGTGCGGCCGTGCCCATTGGCCATGGCACCGCGCATACTGTGGTCCGCACCGACAGCGACGGGAAACTGGAGTCTATAGGCGCGATCTTCACGCCGGAGGTGCTTGAAGGGCTGCCCAGCGCGGCCGAGGGTGCCGCTACGGACTTTGCCTATCTCCTGCCAATGCCGGTGGACGGACCCAAGACGATTGTCAATCACGTGGTCATCGACTGGGAGGCTGCCGGCCACCCGCCGCCGCACGTGTACGACGTGCCGCATTTCGACTTCCATTTCTACCTGGTGAGCGAGGCCGATCATCAGAGCATCACCTTCAAGGACGCAAACGCCTCAGGCGATCCGGGCCAGCAGCCGCCGGCTGGACTTCTGCCAACCCGGTACATCGTGCCACCGGGGACGGCCGTGCCTCACATGGGCGTTCATGCAGTCAATCCCGCCGCACCTGAATTTCAGGGCCAGCCCTTCACCACCACTTTCATCTACGGCTACTACGACGGGCAGCAGACCTTTTTCGAGCCGATGGCGTCCCTGGCCTTCCTCCAGTCGAAACCGGCCTTCTCCGCCACCGTGACGCGGCCGTCCTCCTACAGCAGGCCGGGCGCCTACCCGTCAGCCTACAACATCAGGTACGAGGCGGGACAGAATGTCTATGAGGTCGCGCTTTCGGACTTCAAGTAGCGTCACGAGACGCTGGTGGAGTTCTCGCCTCCACTCCCAAATTATGGGCATCGGCATCGAATGCTCCTTCCGTGCCGATGTGCATTTATTGCCGATACCACTCGCAGGCTCTCGTCATACGCTTTCACAGAACCCTGCCTGCTACGGCCTGTTATGACTTGAACCCTTTGCACCTGGAGGCGTTTTGCTCGTCCTGTTTGAGGAGGAGCCATGCTGACGGACGCACAATGGGTGATGCTGGAGCCTTTGGTGGAACAGTGCCGTCCCAAGGGCAAGACACCGCCGCAGGATCTGCGGCGAACCGTTGAGGCCATTCTCTGGCGGCATGAGAATGGAGCTAAATGGCGGGCGGTGCCCGCTGAGTTGGGGCCGTGGTGGCGGGCTGCTCAGACCTTCATTCGCTGGGCTCGCCTGGGTGTCTGGGAGCGTCTGCTCAACCTGGTGCAGGAGCGCGGCATCCAGCTCGGCATGACGTTCCTCGACGGCACCAGCGTGCGGGCGCACCAGAAGGCGGCAGGAGCGCGCCGAAAAGGGGCTCTCAAGCTCAACGAGACGATCGTGAAGCACTTGGCCGCTCTCGTGGGGGCTATGGCACCAAGGCTTGCGTGATCGCCGACGGTCTCGGGCGTGCCATCGCGTTTCGGCTCGCGCCGGGTCAGGCGCACGAGTTGCCTGACGCCATTCCGCTTCTCAACAGCCTGCCGGACGTGCCGAGCTGGGTCGTGGCGGATCGCGGCTACTCCAGTCACAGCTTCCGCGAACACATCTGGAGCATCGGTGCCAAGCCGGCGATCCCGGCCAAGTCCAATGAGGCGCCGGTCGCCTGTCCGGAGTGGATCTACACCAATCGCAATGTCGTCGAGCGTCTCTGGGCCAGGCTGAAGGAGTGGCGAGCCGTTGCAACGCGCTATGAGAAGACCGCCCGATCCTTCATGGGCGTGCTCTGTCTCGCCGCAACTCTCGACTGGATCAAGACCTAACAGACCCTAGGTAACCCGGTGTCTTCAGGAGGTGAAACCCTCCAGCGTGCAGCTACGTTGAGCCGAGGGGATACGGCTCCCCTTTCCGAAACGTGCGAGGGCTCATGGCTGCCATAGGGATCAGCGAACGGGTGAGTGCCGGCTCTGCCGAACATGCACACGCTGCTCCGACCTCCTTCTGGGCCCTGACGCTTGGCACCATTGGGGTGGTCTACGGCGATATCGGCACCAGCCCGCTATATGCCCTCAAGGAGAGCCTCGCAGCCGCAACGGGTCATGCGGGTGCTAGCGCCCTCACCCGCGAGATGGTGCTCGGCGTGGTCTCCCTCATCCTGTGGACGCTGCTCATCATCGTGACGGTCAAGTACGTGGTCATCGTGCTGCGGGCCGACAATAACGGCGAGGGCGGCACCCTCTCGCTCGTGACCCTGGCCCAGCGCGCCCTCGGCCACAGCACCGGCATCACCATCATCCTCGGCATGATCGGAGCATCGCTGTTCTACGGGGATGTCATCATCACGCCCGCCATTTCCGTCCTCTCGGCCGTGGAAGGCCTCAAGCTGGTCACCCCCGCCTTCGACGCTTACGTGGTGCCGCTTAGCCTCGTGATCCTGATCACGCTCTTTGCTGTCCAGCGCTTCGGCACCGCGAGCGTGGCCGCATTCTTCGGGCCCATCACTGCCTTCTGGTTCCTGGTCATGGCCCTCGGCGGCCTGATGCACATTCAGGATGATCTCAGCATCCTGGCTGCAATCAATCCCGTGCACGGCTTCAGCTTCCTGCTGAACCATGGCACCGCAGGGCTTCTCGCGCTTGGCGCGGTGTTCCTGTCCGTGACCGGCGCGGAGGCGCTCTATGCCGACATGGGCCACTTCGGCCGGGCCCCGATCCGCACGGCCTGGCTTGGTCTGGTTCTTCCCGCTCTCGCCCTCAACTACCTCGGCCAGGGCGCCCTGCTGCTGGCGCATCCCGAGGGGCTGGAGAACCCGTTCTTCCTGCTCTACCCCTCGTGGGCGCTGCTGCCGATGGTGATCCTGGCCACCGTGGCCACCATCATCGCCAGCCAGGCGGTGATCACGGGTGCCTTTTCGATCTCGGAGCAGGCAATGAATCTTGGCGTGCTGCCCCGCTTCCGGGTCATGCGCACCTCCGAGACCGAGAAGGGTCAGATCTACGTTCCCACGATCAACTGGCTTCTGCTCGCGGCGGTGATCCTCATCGTCGTCCTGTTCGAGTCGTCGAGCGCCCTGGCGGCAGCCTACGGTCTGGCGGTGACCGGGGACATGGTGATCACCTCGTCCCTGCTGTTCATCGTGGCCTGGAAGTTCTGGCGCTGGTCGCCGGCCGTGGCCGTGCTGGTGATCGCGCCCTTCCTCGCCATCGAGCTCGTGTTCCTGGGGGCCAACGCACTCAAGATCCCCCACGGGGGCTGGTTCCCGCTGCTGGTCGGCACCGGGCTGTTCATCCTGATGCGGACCTGGCGCAAGGGGACGCGCTTGCTGGCCGAGATCTCGCATCGGGGTCGCCCGCCCCTGCTGGAGTTCATCCGCACCGCCGAAAGCAGCTCGGCGCCGCGGGTGCCCGGCACGGCCATTTTCCTGACCGGGAATGCCCAGGATGTGCCTGCCGCCCTGCTGCACAACTTGAAGCACAACAAGGTTCTGCACGATCACAACGTGATCCTGACCGTGGTGACCGAGGAGACCCCGCGCCGTTCCGATGAGGGCCGCGTTACGATTGAGAAGCTGTCGGAGCGGTTCTCGCGGGTGACGGTGCGGTTCGGGTTCATGGAGCACCCGAACGTGCCCAGGGCGCTGGAGGCCGCCAACTTCGACCTGACGAACGCGTCATTCTTCCTGTCGCGGCGGGCGCTACAAGCCTCGGCCACCTCGGGCCTGCCGCTGTGGCAGGATTACCTCTTCATCCCGCTGGCGCGCTCGGCGAGCGATGTGACCGACCAGTTCTGCATTCCCGAGGACCAGGCGGTCGAGGTGGGTTCGCGGATCACGATCTGACCGCGCTTAACAGACGCTGCTGAATTGGTGAGGCAAGGCGCCAGGCGACTTGATCATGGAAGCAGCCTCCAGAGTATCCCGAGGGTAGCTCTCCACGGCCTGGAAGCACGCCCAGCCGTAACGGTCGGAAGATCTTTCCCTCACCTGCGGCTCACATCGGCTCCGCGGTCTGAGCATCGCCTGGCCGGTGAGAATGACCGTTTGGAATTCGCGTGACAGCAATCATTCTCCGAAGTGTCGTGGGGCGTTCCCAATCGGGCCCCTGACCCGAACCTCCTCCGCGGCTTCGAGTTGACGGCGTGTTGCCCTCACGATGGAGAAGAGACATGCCTGCTCCCAAAGTGCTCGTGGTCGCCACCTCGCACGACCAGATGGGATCCACCGGCCACCGCACCGGTGTCTGGCTGGAGGAGCTCGCCACGCCCTATTACGCCCTGCTCGACGGAGGAGCCGACGTCACGCTCGTGTCGATCAAGGGCGGCGCCATCCCGTGGGATCCCCGCAGTCTGCCAGCCGAAGCCGGTGAGGGACCGGGCGAGAAGCCCGAAGAGCAGCAGCAGGAGGTTCCGGCCTCCGTCCATCGCTTCCTGTCGGATGGGGGCGCCATGCAGACGGCCCTGAACTCCCCCGCCCTCGCCAGCGTCGATCCGGGCTCCTTCGACGCGGTGTTCCTGCCGGGCGGGCATGGACCGATGTGGGATGCCGCCAATGACGAGACGCTCGCCCGCTTCGTCGGGACGATGTTCGGCCAGGGCAAGGTCGTGGCCGCCGTCTGCCATGGCCCGGCCGGGCTGGTGAAGGCGAAGGGGCAGGACGGTCGGCCCGTCGTCGCTGGCCGCCGGGTGAGCGCCTTCACCAACACCGAGGAGGAAGCGGTCGGGCTGACAAAGGTGGTGCCGTTCCTGCTGGAGGACCGGCTCAAGGAGTTGGGCGGCCGCTTCGAGCGCGGGCCCGACTGGCAGCCCTTCGCGGTGCAGGACGGCAACCTGATCACCGGCCAGAACCCGCAATCCTCCGAGCTTGTGGCCCGGCATGTCCTGACGGCCCTCAGGACGGGTGTCTAGGTCTGAGTCCACGATGACGATCCTCATGCTGGTCGGGGCGACCGGCCTCGTCGGCGGCTCCGTCCTGAGGCAGGCGCTGGACGACATCCGGGTGACCCGGATCGTGGCCCCGGCCCGCCGTCCGCTTCCACCTCATCCGAAGCTGGAGAACCCGCTGGTCGACTTCGAGCAGTTGCCGGATGACGCGCCGTGGTGGTCGGTCGACGGCGTGATCTGCACCTTGGGCACCACAATCCGCAAGGCGGGGTCGCAGGAGGCTTTCCGCCGGGTCGACCACGACTACGCGCTGGCTGTGGCGCGGCTCGCCCGGCAACATGGTGCCCGTGCCTTTGCGCTGAACTCTGCGACGGGCGCCGACCCGCGCTCGCGCTTCTTCTACAACCGTGTCAAAGGCGACGTGGAAGAGGCAATCCGTGGTGTCGGCTTCCCCTCCCTGACCATTGTTCGCCCCGCCCTGATTGGCGGGGACCGGGAGGAGTTCCGGCCCACAGAATTCGTGGCTATGCGGCTCCTGCGGCTGGCCGATCCGCTTCTACCCCGCCGCTACCGGATCGTGCCGCACGAGCGGCTCGCCGGGGTGCTGCTGGAGGCGGCGATCTCCGCCCCGCCCAGGGAGCGCATCATCGAGTCCGATGCAATCAACGAAAGGGCGGTTACAGGTGGCCTTTAGGTTTCTCGTATGCTCGTTGACTGGGAGAACGGGAAAGCTCGCAGGCTGTCGCCAGAGACCTGGTCGAGGCTATCCCACAAGCAGATCAATGATGATGTGCTTCGATTCGTTTTCTGGCTGTTCCCTCGACACTCGAGGTCCTCAGAACTCCAGGCAGATTTTGCCGAAATGGGCTCCCGATTCCTCGTAGCGGAAAGCGGCGGCAATCTGGGCCAAGCCAAAGCTGCGATCGATTACAGGCCGCAGGCCTGTTGCCTCGATTGCTCGCACAAAGTCAAGCTGCTGGTGGCGGTTTCCGACGATCAGCCCCTGAAGCCGGGCCTGCTTGGCCATGAGGGCACCGGTCGGGACCTCGCCGGCCCGGCCGGTCAGCACGCCAATTAGTGCGATGTGTCCACCAACCCGCACTGCGGCAATTGATTGCCCCAGCGTGCCCGGCCCACCGACCTCGATGACGTGATCCACGCCGCGCCCACCGATCCAATCCCGCGCCCGTGCGCCCCAGTCCTCGTGCTGACGGTAGTTGATTGTGTGATCGGCGCCCAAGGCGCGGACCCGCTCCAGCTTCTCGTCGGAGGACGAGGTGGCGATGACCGTCGCGTCCATGGCCTTCGCAAGCTGAAGGGCGAAGATCGACACCCCACCGGTGCCCAGCACCAGCACCACATCTCCCGCCTTGAGACCGCCATTGACCACAAGGGCGCGCCACGCCGTCAGCCCGGCCGTCGTGAGGGTGGCTGCCTCGGCATGGCTGAAGCCTGCTGGTGCCTGGGTGAACCAGCTCGCCGGCCGCACCACGACCTCACGGGCATAGCCATCCACCCCGTCGCCCGGTGTGGTCGAGAAATCGGAAACCGCTGGTGGTCCCTCCAGCCAACCGGGGAAGAAGCATGAGACGACATGATCACCGGCCTTAAACTCGGTCACGGCCTCGCCCACCGCCTCGACCACGCCGGCACCGTCGGACATCGGAATGCGCCCGTCTTCCGCCGGCATCCGTCCGCTCACGACGCCATAATCGTGGTAGTTGAGCGAACTCGCGTGAACCCTGACTCGGATCTCGCCGAGGCCGGGCGCGCCAGGATCGGGAATCTCGACGAGGTCGAGCCGCTCAAGCCCGCCAGGTGAACGCAGTCTGATCCCCTTCATGCCTGTCTCCGTTTTGCTCTGCCTAAGAGCCAGTTGGACGAGCAGAGCCGCTGCTCGGTAGCCGCAAGGGCGGTCGTGGATAGGTTCAACGGCCGACACCTAGAAGAGGGTTGCAAGAGCTTCCCGCGTGAAGTCGCGCAATTGTTCGCTGCGGTTCTCACGGATCTTCGTCGGCCATTGCGGGTCGGACAGGATCGCCCGGCCAACCGCCACCAGATCGAAGTCGCCGCGCCCGAACCGGCGCAGCAGCTCATCCAGGGAACTCGGATGCGAGCTTTCACCTTGGAAGGCGGCGATGAACTCGCCGGACAAGCCCACCGACCCAACCGTGATGGTGGCCTTGCCGGTCAGCTTCTTGGCCCAGCCGGCGAAGTTCAGGTCCGAGCCTTCGAACTCCGGTTGCCAGAAACGCCGCTGCGAGCAGTGGAAGATATCGACCCCGGCCTCTGCGAGTGGGGTAAGCCAGCCCTCCATCTCCTCCGGTGTCTTGGCGAGTTTGACAGCGAAGTCCTGCTGCTTCCACTGCGACAGCCGCAGGATCACAACGAAATCCTCACCGACAGCCTCACGGACCGCCTTCACCACCTCGACCGCAAAGCGACTGCGCTCGGGCAGCGTTGCTCCGCCCCATGCATCGGTGCGCTTGTTCAGGCCGGCCCACAGGAACTGATCGATCAGGTAACCATGAGCTCCGTGGATCTCGACCGCATCGAAGCCCAGCCACTTAGCGTCCCCTGCGGCGCGGCCGAAGGCGGCAATGGTCTCGGCGATATCGGCCTGGCTCATCTCCACGCCGGTTCTCTCACCGGGCATCACGAGCCCGGACGGCCCCTCGAACGGCACGGGAGGCAGCCACCCCGAGGCGTGTGGGTGCATGACACCCATGTGCCAGATCTGCGGCGCCATGGCGCCTCCGGCCGCATGCACCTCGTCGATGACGCGCCTCCAGCCCTCCAGCGCTTGGTCTCCGTAGAAATGCGGCACGTTGGGATCGTTTGACGAAGCTGGTCTGTCGATCACCGTTCCTTCGGACACGATCAGCCCAACCTCCGCGGCCCGTCGGCCGTAATAGGCCGCAACATCCGGTGTCGGGATTCCGTTGGGCGAGAACGACCGCGTCATGGGCGCCATGACGATGCGGTTCTTCAGCTCGAGGGATTTGAGGCTGAACGGTTGGAAGAGAGTTTGCACATCCATAGCGATTGTCCAGTTTGTTGCAACAACAGGAACGCATCTGACACCGGATATTCCCGTTCAGGCTGCATCTTATGGGTCAGCACCGCTGTGCCGCCCTATTTGAGCCGAACCATCCTATGGCGCCCTCCAGCCGGCCTCTTCCAAAGAGCCCTCGGCGGCCGCGGCCTCGTCGAGATCGGAACGCCATTGGCTGGCGACCAGTCTTCGGCCGGTCACCCCGTCAGCCTCGGTCGAGGCGAGCCACAGCAGCGGCGGAATCACGATGTCGGGATTAAGCAGGTGCGCACGCACGGCGCTGGAGACGCCTGGCGGGATCATGCCGGTCAGCGTGGCGCCTCCCGGTAGCAGCGCATTGACGGTCACCCCCGTTCCGGCGAGATCCTGCGCCCAGATGATAGTTTCGGATTCAAGCGCGGCTTTCGAGGGACCATACGGCGAGAAGCCCCGGCGGCGCATGGTCTCGCGGTTCATCGAGATGTTGATGATCCGGCCCCAGCCCGCCTGGAGCATGCTCGGCACGGCAGCCCGGGCCATCAGGAATGGTCCGTTCACATTCGTGTCGATCACCATCCCCCAGGTTTCAGGCGCAACGTCCCAGAACCGGGTCGGCTCGGTGAGGAATCTCTCGCTGACGTACTTCATGCCCCGCCCGGCGTTGTTCACGAGAACATCCAGACGACCAAACCGCGCGAGAGCAGCCTCGACCGCCCGGACACAGTGCTCCTCCCGGGTCACGTCAGCCGTGAGGGGAAGGACCCGGTCCACATAGCCCATCTCTTCGGCCGCGTGCGCCACCTGGTCGACCTCCGCTGTCTCGCGCGCAGCGGTTGCGACAACCCTGGCGCCCGCGCGCACGAGGCCGAACACCATGGAGCGTCCGAGCCCCCGTCCACCTCCGGTCACGATGGCCACCTTGCCGGCCAGGCGTTCGGAGCCCGTGGTCGTCAAGCTGACACCGGCAGGAGTGCTGATGCACGCTGGGCCGTGAGTCGGATCATTGGCCGTACTCTCCTTCACCGATGGATCAGGCAGTTGGCCGCCAACCAGCACCAGCCAGGTTTTGTTCCCGACCGCCGGTCTGTCACCAGGATGACCTCGCCGCCCAATGTATGCCGCTGGCGCTGGGGTGAGAACCAGACCGAAGGCTGAAGCTTTTCACTAGGCCGCTCATTCGATACCCCGCAGGAGTGAGACGGCCCATGGGCCAGAGCCAATTGAATCTGTTTGAAGCTCCTCCGTCCCTGCCTGAGGGTTTCCGCTATTGACCAAACTTCCTCCCGGCTGACGAGGAACGCGCCCTAGTGGAGCGGTTTAGGGACCTGCCCTTCAGGACATTCGAATTCCGGGGCTATCGCGGCAATCGACGGGTACTTTCCTTCGGTTGGCAGTACGACTTTAACCGGATGGAGTTGCAGCGGACCGAGGAGATGCCCGATTTTCTGCGTCCCTTGCGGGAGCGCGTAGCCTGCTTCACCGGCCTGGAAACCTCGGATCTGCAGCACGTTCTCCTGACCGAATATGCCCCCGGGGCCGGGATCGGCTGGCACAAGGACAAGCCCGTGTTCGCCGAGGTGGTCGGGATCTCGCTCGGATCGCCATGCGTGTTCCGCTTCCGGCGCAACACGGGCAGCACATGGGGGCGGGCATCCGTCGTCGCGGAGCCGCGCTCTGTATGCTTGCTGCAAGGCCCCTCCCGCACCGAATGGGAGCACAGCATCCCGGCCGTGGATCGCCTGCGTTATTCGATCACCTTTCGGAGCCTGAAATCGTCGTCCTAGCCGAGCCGACACGAGGATCAGCCCTGAAGGTCCGCCGACATCCGCCCCCTGCCGCCCTTGTTGAAGGAGCCAGGTCCCGGTTGGAGGAGGTATTCACCTTGAGGATCAATGGACAGACGCGGTTCCGTAGAGACGATCCGCCTATGCGCCGGTCCCAACCCAGCCGAAGGTGTTACGGACCCTGGTGAAAGCGTGTGATATCCGCGTGCCGGACAACTGGCCAGCTGGAGGAAGAGCCGTGACAGACAACACCTTTCGGCCGTGGGCGCATCGCGCCGCGGACTGGTCGGCCGATTATCTGGAAACCGTGGCCGAGCGCCCGGTGCGGGCCCAGGTTCAGCCGGGCGATCTCCTGAAGCAGTTGCCTGCCCACCCGCCTGCGGCTGGCGAGCCGATGGAGGCGATCTTTGCCGACCTCGACCGGCTGATCGTGCCCGGCATGACCCACTGGCAGCACCCGCGCTTCTTCGCCTATTTCCCGGCGAATTCCAGCCCACCCTCCGTTATCGCCGAATACGTCACGGCCACGATGGCGGCCCAATGCATGCTCTGGCAGACGTCGCCGGCCGCCACCGAGCTGGAGACGCGGATGCTCGAGTGGCTCCGCCAGATGATTGGCTTGGACGCCGGGTTCTCGGGCGTGATCCAGGACTCCGCCTCCGGAGCCACCCTCGCCGCTCTTCTCACAGCCCGGGAGCGTGCGCTTGGGTTTGCCGGCAATACGCAGGGGTTAACGGCTCACCCGACCGTGCGCGTCTACTGCTCGGCCCAGGCGCATTCCTCGGTCGACAAGGCCGTGCGCATTGCGGGCATTGGTGATGCGAACCTGATCAAGGTGCCGGTCCAGGGCCCGAGATACGGCATGGACCTCGTGGCCCTCGAGAATGCTATCGCGTCCGACCTGGCGGCCGGTTTCATTCCGACGGCCATCGTGGCCTGTCTCGGCGGCACGAGCGTCGGAGCCTGCGACGACATCGCCGGGGTGGCGGCGATCGCCCGCCGCCACGGTCTCTACCTTCACGTCGATGCCGCCTGGGCCGGTAGCGCCATGATCTGCCCAGAGTTCCGGGATCTGATGCAAGGGGCGGACGAGGCTGACAGCTTTGTCTTCAACCCTCACAAGTGGCTGTTCACCAACTTCGACTGTTCGGCCCATTTCGTGAAAGACCCCAAGGCTCTCACAGACACGCTGGGGCTGCGGCCGGCCTATCTCCGGACCCTCGGGCGCGACGGACTGGTCGACTACAGCGAGTGGTCGGTGCCGTTAGGTCGGCGCTTCCGCGCTCTGAAGCTGTGGTTCGTCATCCGCTCGTATGGGGTCGAGACCCTGCAGAGCATGATCCGCCAGCACGTCGCTTGGTCACAGGAATTGGCGGGCTTGATCAATACCCATCCTGAGTTCGAGCTCATGACGCAGCCCGTGCTGTCGCTCTTCACGTTTCGCTACACGCCTCGGAATGCATCCGACCTGGATGCCCTCAACCAGCGCCTGCTGCAGCGGATCAATGACGACGGACGGCTGTACCTGACGCAGACCCAGCACGAGGGTCGGTTCGTGATCCGGTTCCAGGTGGGTCAGACATCAACCGCCCGCGAGGATGTCCTGACCGCCTGGACCGTCATTCAGGAGTTGGCGAACGGCCTCGACAGATGAGGAGCGTCCGTGCCCGAGGCGATGCCCGATAATCCCTACTTATCGGACATTGCCGCTATCTCAAATAGGAATTTCAACGACCCCAAGCTTAATAGCAGTGTAGATCTACACAACTGACGGTAACGGGAAAGGCTATATAACGGAAATAAACCTTCAGTTACGAAATTCACTCGGAGCAGCCAGTCTTTCTATGCTCCAGGCTGTCAACTCACCAGTCTTCGATCAGAACCCCGCTTGTGAACAACTGATCGTTTTTCGCCTGTCACGGGGCTAGCAGATCCGTCGTTGGATTGGTGATTTGTATTCTCTTCAGGTCTTTTAGACGCTTGTTACATAGAGGCCAGATGTCTAGTTCGCGCATAATCTGCCTTGTTTCCGCAGCAATCAGACCCGTAATGCGGTAGCGGTCTCCAAGAATGCCATGCATGGCATTCTCAACGGACCGAAAGGATAGAACCTTTAGACTAGGCGGTCTATCGATGAATAATCGGCGGGCAGTTAGGAATACCACACCGGCGGCACCTAGCTTCGCTAAGCAAATCCTATTTATGTCTAGAGCGATTAGGCGAATAACTGACGACGCAAGCAACGCTTGGCGATGGGTAAAAGCTATCTCTTGCCCTTCTTCCAGCGACAGGAGTTCAATGTTGTTCATTTCGCCTGTATAGGTAGCCCAACCTTTTATTGCTTCTGAAATTTGGGACGAATTAGATAGCTCTGCTGACGCGCGACTTGCCACGCCACGACGATGGACGATGCAATCTCTTGCAAGACGAAAGTAGCGATAGACTGGCCAGATAAACTCAATTCCATCTCGCCCTACGCCTAACCGGTCGTAGAACCCTACCAATCGATCCGCGCTCTCCGTTTCATCTTCTATGGGCGGCGGAGATTCTTTAGCCCTTTTAGGGAGACCTCTTTGATCAGTTGACAGCAACCGGTGTGCCCAGCTTGCGAGATCTGCCTCAATACTGTCCAAAAAGAAATCGAATGCGGAAAACGCACGAACGACGCCAGTTTGCCCGATGTCTCGACGCGCTTCGTCAATAAGGGCATCTGGTTCATTCCAGTCCGGCATCCCTCCCCATAACCAGTCACGGTCGTAGAGAAGTTGCCGTATTGACTCTTGTGGCCGGTTCTCTTGTACCGCCTCTGATGCCAATCCAAGGCCAATGACCAGAGTCTTGATGGTTCGGTTTAGATGTTCGTGGAATCGATGAAGCTGAATGAAGGCTTCAGTATTAGCGCTCGAGAGATCCATTGCCTGTAACTATTCTAGATGTACTTTGCACAGCTTTCGATATCAAAGCTGACCCGTGGCCTGAGAGGCAGATAAATTCGCCTCAATAAATCCTGGACGATGATGATTTTCGTTAGCTTCTGGTCAGCCGTTGTTGATTCGGTGTATTAAAAACAACGCCGTGAACCTTCCAAAGCCGTTCCACAACCGGGATGCTGGGTAGTGGCTTCTGGCCGCGCGATGGAACTTGGATGTATTCTCCCTCGCCAATCTGGCCAACATTCTCAAGGTAGTGCACGTTCGACTGACCAGGCATCGCTTTCCCGAGGCGCTTCAGAAATGCGTGGAAGTCTGGCGAGTCTGGTCCATCGCGAGTGATCACCGCAACTATGCGCCCGATCAAATTGTCTGGCTGATCTACAGGCCCAACAAGCACGTGATCCCCATCACGTGCGACTGGGAACGCACTATCGCCGATAACCTGCGCCGCAGCGGTAACATGACTAAGAGTCTGAGACCCCTGCGCAGGTACAGCCTCCTCCTTGATTCCAGGAGTTTTGATGTCATCGAACAAAACTCCAATAATCTTGTTTAGACGAGTTGTGGCAGCAGGTACAAAGTACGTCGGAGGAACGTTTGGAGATGTTGACGGAACTGATTCAAGTGCAATGCGGGACGGATCGGATCTATCTAGTCCTATGCGGCGCGCGAAAACCTTACTACCAACTTGGGCGATAGCAAGGTCACCATTGCGAACCGGCTCCTCAACAGAAACGATGAGCGTTTGGCCAGGAATTGCGATCAAACCGAGGGTGGCTGCACGCACGGTGTACAGTGACACTTGGCCTAAGCCATCAAATTCAAAAGTTTCAGTTGCGGATTCCGCCTCAACTAAGGGGGTTCCTCCCTGATGTGCCGCCAACCGACCAATCATTGGCAATGAAGACCTCGGGAATGCAATCACCTGTGGTGGAGGCGGAGTTGACGTCTTTGAACTCTCTCCTTCCTCCGGAGGCAGCCGGCGCATAAAGCGGGCATACGAGACCCAGCACGCATCAATGGTCGAAAGTACCAAGCGATAATGCTCACGTACAATTGCAGCTTCGGTCGGAGTAATCTGATCGGCCTTGCCATGGTGGGCTTTATTTATGACACCCCTAAAGTCAGTGCCAGGAAGTAGGCAGGGTAATTCGATGAGAAGGCGGAAGGGCTCCTCATTGAAAGGTCGCTCACCGCGCTTCCGAGCAGCATGGATCTTATCAAGAAGATCATTGAGTGTTGGATCATGAAGAACGACAGGATCATCGCAAAGTAGATCCCATAGCTTCGTCTCAATTCTTACTCGAACGGGATAAACAAACGAGCGTACAAGGTCTGGGTTGTTCTCATCATCCTCCAGCCTTCTGCAACGATCATGAAGGTCATCCAATATCGGAGATAAACTTGCCGTGGCTTTCGAGCTCGAGATTGCAGAAAATTCAAAAACTCCAGCCGAATAGGCTTGTGAACCACCTTTTGCCGCTCGGACATAATTCTGAACATTCGTGAGGAAGGAAAAATCGTTGCTAGCGAGCAACGGGTTCATTCCAGCCTCGATCATGTTGGGAATGCTGGATGCCAAATTGGCGACGTTTGCAGGATCTAGCAGATCTTGAGGATCGTCCATCAGCAGACATGCTATTCCACCGGAGCGCTCCCAAATCTGGGCCCACAGCGCTAATACGAATGCCCATAAGAATGCCCTAAGAGCCGACGCATTCATTACATGGTGAGCTGAGACTCGATGTCTCCCGCGAGCAGCAAGCAGGTTGAACGTCTCGCCTTGATCAGGATGAAGCCCAGCATAGGATGGGGCTCCAATATATTGGGCGCGATACATGTGGTTGGCCCAACTGGTGGCTTGATCATTAAGATCATTGATAAGTTGGCCAATCTGTCCCTGAACCAAGTCTGGGAACGTCCGGAACGGTTCGATTGCTTGGGCAGCACGTGCGAGTTTCTTGATGCGCTCGCAAGCTTCGGACCAGCCTCTACAACTTGTGGTAATTTGTTCTAGCTGCCGTTGAATTGCTCCAAAAGCTTGGGCAGCCTGGGCGTATCGCCTTAAAATCTCAATCTGAGTTCTCAAGGGCCGTTCGTTCGCTGGAAGCTCGTCTTGATTAGCAGTCTCCTGTAGGACAACTTTGATTGCGCGCTGCACTAATGCTCCATGGGCCATGCGAAGACGGGCAAGCCTCGTCGCATTCGCCACGTTCGTTAACAGATCCCTAAGACCCTCTGTATTTGGGATAGAACTAGGGAGTGTAATGGTCTGGTGGGGGGCCATAGTAGGAACGTCGGCGATAGCCTGCGTCCAGATCCGAGATACATTCCCTGCTAAGGGCGCAATAACCCTCGGCATCTCTGACGAATTGAAGAGCTCGGATTGAAGGGCTGTCCTATAAAGGTCTAGGAGCGTTTCCGGCAGGATCTCTGTAGCAAACCTCCTCACGCTTAAGGGTATCTCAGCAAGAAAGGCACGTGCTCGGTCGCGCTCCCACTCGATTCCGGTTTTTGTCGTAGCTGCGTCCGCGGCTCGGCAGGCTTCTAGGGCCTCTGCGATTCCCAGCGATAGGAGGGCATCAGGAGGAACCTCAGCTTCGTCCGTCAAGTCACGCTGGCATACAGGACATGCGTGGATCTTTTCTCCGGGATGATGTTCCTCATGCCATCGGGCAACCAAGGTATAGAGGCGCATGCGCTTCGATCGGGCTTCGTCGGCCAAGCGTTCGGCCACCTCTTTGGCTTCGTTTTGTACAGCCTCGATTACAGCTTCAGCCGCCGCAATATCATCAGGCTCAATTTTCCCGAGCCTCATCGCGGCGTCCATAGATGGCAAGCTCCTTAACGCTGCGGAACTTATAAGGGAGTCTGCAGTGTCAAGATCGGCTACGAAATTCTCAATTTCCTTGGCAGATCCAAGCCTGGGCAAGGATCCGAGTATAAGTGCCGCATCAGTTCTCGCAGTCGCCTCGGCTGCCGCAACTTGGTTCTTCGCTGTTGCGAGACCTTCCTCCCAAGCTAGAGGAGTATCGGAGTTAGGAGGAACTACACACTCGAGCTCTGGCATCCCCTGATAACTTTTCACAAGATCCGCTAGTGTTTGGATTTGTGCTGTCGTTGTCGCCAGAAATGTATCTCGAGTCTCTTCCGCATCGTTCGTGTATTTACCCGTTAAACGATCGTGCAATCGATCGCAACGACTCCCAAAGTGTCCCAGAGGGCGGATGCCGGTTAGAATTGAAACTGCTTGTGACAGGGTTGTACGATCATCAAATCGCATAGCTGCAGCTATGCCAGGCATTACGGTGCCAACCTGAAGAGCCATTTCTCCCAGGCTGAGTTCGTCTATGCCAGTCGTTGTTGTGGTAAACGTTCCTTTGGGGCCAGCAACAAGTCGGCGCTCGACCATCACAACTTGCGTTAGATCATCCAAAGATTGGAGATGCAGTCGGACCCACGTGTCCATTTTTGATTCGCCATCGACAAGGATGAGTTCACTGTCCGATGGGATGGGAACAATCGGGGGAATCTTGAATGAGGGTATTTGGGAAGGAGAGTTGTCGCTTGCTGTTTTTTGTACGATCTCAACCTCAACGGGTTCGTGCAGCTGCGATGGCAGACCTTGCGATCGGTAGCCGATCCCTGTGAGACACCAACAAACTGCCGAGAGTAACGAAGTCTTACCTGCTCCATTGAACCCGCGAAGGAGAGTTATATCGTCATTAAACTCATGGACAAAGAGGCTGGGATCTCTCCCTTGGTCGCCGCAGTGCCGGTGAAGCCCACGAAAGCGATGTGTCTCAATTTTGGTCAGTCGCCACCGCATACGTTTAGCGGCAGAGTTCTTTCTAACAGAGGGCGCTTTCGGGGGAGCATCAAGGGCTATAAGAAGGCGATCAATCTCGCCCTTCTGGATTGGTGCGTCCCTATCAGGGTTCCAATATGCTCGTCGGTCCTGATTATAGAAGGCAAGTAGAGAGCGGCTGTCGACAGACGTAAGGCCGAACGTCCCCCCTCCGGCAATCTCGATTTCCTCACCCTGGATCAGGAGGGCCACGATCTCATCGAGGGTCAGTTCTGATATCGGCGTCGGCATCTAGCGTTCTCGTAGTTGATGCCAACTAGTGAACACGCGCCCCAGGATACAGTCTAGCTTGCTGCGAGGCCTGAGGTTTGGGTTTCCACTGAGAAAGGAAGGGGCGTGCATCAGGCCATGAGCCTAAATTCCGGGGTCATGGGCTACATAGAATGACAGGAGCTTGGATGCAGCAGGGAATCTCGAAATGAACCATGCCCAACCCGCTAGGCGAGACTGCAGCCATCCCTGAGTTTGGGTGAAGTCAACCGGCGGGAGGTGCACAATAAGAATTCCAAGACGCCGACCCAAAGAGGATCGTCTTGGACGGATTGACGCAGCGATTCGAGCGCGATCGTAAGGGATTGTTGTATCAGCGTTGTATCACCGGAATCCGCTGACGCAGATCCCTAGTCGCCCGAACCTTGTAAACTTCTGAAATTCCTAAAGGAAAGTTGGAGCGGGCGATGGGAATCGAACCCACGACATTCAGCTTGGGAAGCACAGGCAAGCCATTGATTTAGCTCACCCACGTTCCTCGTCCTCAACGACGAAAGGAACGTCTCGTGAGGGACAAACGAAGGATTCAAACGAAAACCGCCGCCCCGGCTGGTCCCCGGAACGGCGGCAATCTGGTCAAGAAGCTAGGTAGAACTTCTGTCAACAATTCTAGGACGAGCCCCCTCCCCCTGACAAGCGTGCGTGTCGTCGCTTGCGCCGCGCAGCAACCTGAAGAGCTTCTCGACTGTTCACACCCTGAAGGACAACCGTCGGGCCGAACCCCGGCGCCGCCTCGGAGGAACCGGGACGCCCATGCATGAGATCTCGGCCCATGTGCCGTCCTTCAGCTTCGGGATCCCGAACAACTGGTTCGTGCGAGAGGAGATGCCGCCCGGATTGCAGATGAGCGGATTCCTCGAGGCTCATTATGCGGAATTGGCGAGCCGTGGGGCTCCGATCGATCCAAACGACCCACCCTTGTTCGAGGCACAGGCCACATACCTGGAGCGGCATGGCCTCCTGCTCCCGGGTGAACGCCGTCGGCTCACCGGTAGGGATTTTGAGGCGGAGGCCGTGATGCCGTCGGCTAATGAACTGGATAAGATCAGTTAGATCGAAGGAGACGAGGGCCGCTTGCTTTCACGGCGGCCGACCCGCTCTCTTGCCTTTCCGAGGCGCTCTTTGAGCTTCGCCGGGCCGACTCCAGGTGACTTTGTCTGACGATCATATCGCTCCAGGACCTGGAGCTCATCCGTGTACCGTTTCTGTTTGGCGTAAACGATAGCAAGCTGCTCGTAGTACCAAGGGGCCACGCCATAGCCGTTCCTGCGCGAGTCCTCTTCCTGGCGGCCTATCTCCTCGATCAGCAGTTTCTCGGCATGTGCCAAGTCTCCTACACGCTTCGCCTGTTTTACTGCCTCTACAAGGTCGGTGATGCGGGATGCTTCTGGCGTGAGGTCGCCTTCGGATCTCGATTGCCCGGTTGATGACGAGATGTAGGGGGCATCTTCAACAGCCAGGGTAGGTTTCAGGTTTGTTGGCTTATGGTCCCTATCTCTCGGGAACTCGGCTCTCTGCGGACATCCATGCATCCAGAGATAGACATTCATGGCGAGCCAGGCGTCCTCTAGGGCTCCATGCCGCTGCCCCATCCGGCTCATCCCAATTTGGGAGCAGACAGCATCCAATGATGCTCTGCCCGGTAGATCCCGCTGACGGTAGCCTTCCATGGTGCAGAAAATCGGCCGCTCGATAGGGGCCAATCCCAGCCGGCCAAACTCCCGATCGATGAACCCCGCATCAAAGTCAGCATTGTGAGCGACCACTAAGTCGCCAGAGTGGATGAAATCCCGGACTTGGCCTGCGTATGCCTCGAAGCGGTCCTGGGAGCGGAGCAGTGAATGGCTGTATCCATGGACAGCCTCGGCTCTCGGGTGGCTCTTTTTCTCAGGATTGAAGATCAGATGCATTAGGCTCAGTTTGAAATCCCCACCGAGCAACGGCTCGGTCATGAGCTTGATAGCTCCCAAGCTGACGATGCGGTCATTCGAGTAGAGCCCTGTGGTTTCCACATCGATGAAGACCACACTAGCAGGTATCTGATCGAGCCATGGGGGAGCATGCTTGGGGCGAACGATAGCGGACGAAGGCCCCAAACCCGGTGCAGCTTCCTTCGAGAATAATGATCTAAGCCAGCCCCACATGCCTCACCTTGCCGTTTTAGGCATAGAACCACTCTCCTGCGAGGTTGGGCAAGGTGGGACTGCTACTGCCCTCCAGTATGATCCGCAAAGACGATGAGCTGCCAGCGGACAGCACCCTGATTACTGGCGTGTTGATGATGGTTCTGCGGCGGTAGCGGTTCACCCTTGTTAGAGGCGACTTCCTTCGCACAGCCGGCGCACCGATAAATACCAGAGAATGGAGCAGCGGTACCGGGCGTATGGATAGTGTCGAAGGCATCACTGTTAAATTGCCTCAACATCTGACTGTATTTGTACCACGCCATTACTGCCCCCTTATGGTTGTACAGGCAATATCAACACGCCAACGCTGAAACCGTCGAGTCATACTGTAGGCGAAGGTAAGGGGGTGGGGTTCGAAAGTTCCCAGGCCGCTAGCAGTTCTGCACCCGCCGTCCCCTCATGTAGAGAATTTTTCCTGGTTTCGATTTCGGAGGTGCAAACCTGCTAAGGCAGGCCGGGAAAATCGTTGTTTCTCAAGGGATTGATGACACGCGAAATGGTTTGCAGTTCGCACTCAGTACGCACTGTTTACTAGGCTGAAACCCTTGCGGCATAAGGCTTTGAGAGCGGTCGATACATGGTTTGCACTCCGGTTCGCACCGCAAACTGCAAACCGCTAAGGAGAGGCTAAGGGTTGCTAAGGATCCAGGGCTCGAGAATCAAACGTAAGACCGTATGTCCGCCTGTGTTGAGTGTGTGGCTCGCCCTACTCTGCGCCTCCGAGGGTTGCTCGGGTAGGCCGAGCCGATCCTCACCGCAGGAGGACGAGCCATGGGACAGTCTACGGAGGTTTTTGTCGGAATTGATGTCGCCAAAGCGCGCAATGCTGTTGCAGTGGCTGATGGCGAGCGCGGCGGCGAGGTTCGCGACCTGGGAGAGATCGATGCTTCCGCAGAGAGCATGCGGCGCTTTGTGAAGCGCTTGGCGACCAAGTATGACTACGTCCACTTCTGCTACGAGGCTGGCCCGACCGGCTATGGCCTGCACCGGCTCATCACCAGTCTCGGCTATCCCTGCGCAGTTGTTGCCCCTCACTCATTCCGCGCAAGCCCGGTGATCGGGTCAAGACCAACCGGCGCGATGCAATCGCCTTGGCCAAACTTCTGCGAGCGGGCGAGCTCACGGCGGTGTGGGTCCCCGATGAAGGTCACGAAGCCATGCGCGACCTGGTCCGCGCCCGCGCTGCGGCGGTCGAGACCTTGCGGGTGCATCGCCAGCAGGTCAGCGCCTTCATGCTCAAACATGGGCGCGTCTACCCGCGCAAGAAGGGGTGGACCATGCGCTACCTGCGCTGGCTGCAGGAGCAGACATTCGATTATCCCGCTCACCAGATCGTCCTGCAGGAGATGGTCGAAGCCGTTCGGCTTGCGAAGGAACGGGTGGAGCGGCTCGAGCAGACGATTGCAGAATTCCTGCCTCATTGGTCCTTGGCCCCGCTCGTGCGGGCCCTGCAGGCGTTGCGCGGCATCGATCTGGTTGTCGCCGTGACCTTCGTCACCGAGGTTGGGGATGTCAGCCGCTTCGAGAACCCTCGTCAGCTCATGGCCTATCTGGGCCTCGTCCCCGGCGAGCGTTCGACCGGCGAAACGGTGCGGCGCGGCGGCATCACCAAGGCCGGGAACGGTCGGGTCCGGCACATGCTGGTGGAAAGCGCCTGGACCTACCGTCACCCGCCGCGCATCGGTACAGTCAAACTCTATCGGCTGGAGGCGACGACGCCGAAGGTGCGCGAAATCGCCTGGAAAGCCCAGACGCGCCTGAGCGCGCGCTATCGAGCCCTCACTCGACGGGGCAAGAAGTCAACGGTGGTGTGCACGGCCGTCGCTCGCGAGCTCTCCGGCTTCATGTGGGCGGTCGCCCGGGAGGTTCAACCCGCCTGATCTGCCCCAGAGGCAACAGCTCCTTCTCATGCAGAGGCGGGGGCGGGATCACGGCAGGGGAAAAGCCCGTCAAACGCTTTGTGGCCGACCATGGGTCGACGCCCGCCGTAAGATAGGGCCAGCCCCGGACGCACACTCGGGAATGCGGTAGCCAACCCGCGCATCAGAGCTTGATCACCGACGTCCTTCAGGTCTCGTCCCCACCTCTGCGTGTTCATCGATACGAGCCCGCTCTCCGCAGCGGCGGGATCGTTGCGTCAAAATCGTTGACAGCGGACATCAGAGCGATGTCTTCAGGCCACGGCTTTGAGATCTTGCTCAGCCGGATAGGACCAAGGCAGCAGTTCATCGAGACGGCTGTTGGGATGGCCTTGGACAATGCGGGTGATCACATCGGCCAGATACCCGTAGGGCTCGACGCCGATCAGCTTGCAGGTCTCGATCAGCGAGGCGATCACCGCCCAATGCTCCGCGCCACCGTCGGATCCAGCGAACAAAGCATTCTTCCGATTCAACGCAATGGGCCGGATCGCGCGCTCGACCACGTTGGAGTCGATCTCGATGCGCCCATCATCGACAAACCGTGTCAGCCCCTCCCAGCGTGAGAGCGCATAGCGGATCGCCTCCGCTAGTTTCGACTTCTGGCTGATGAGCGCGAGTTTGGAGCGTAGCCACGGCTCAAGCTCCTCCAGCACCGGCCGGCTGCGTTCCTGCCGGGCCGTGCGACGCTCCTCGGGCGAGCGTCCGCGGATCTCGCTCTCAATCCGGTACAACTCGGCCATGCGCGTAAGCGCCTCGCTCGCAATCGGCGCCGGTCCGGTGGTGGCCAGCTCGTAAAAGCGGCGCCGCACGTGTGACCAGCAGAATGCGAGGCTCACCTGGTTGCGCCCGGCCAGCACCTTGTAGCCGCCATAGCCGTCGACCTGCAGCACGCCCGCAAAGCCCGCCAGATGCGCGATCGGCCGCTCGGCCTTGCGATCGGGCGCATACACGTAAACCACCCCGGGCGGATCGGCGCCGCCCCAGGGGCGATCATCCCGCGCATAAGCAAACAGCTGACCCGTTTTGGTCCGTCCGCGGCCCGGGTCCAGCACCGGTGCCGTGGTCTCGTCGGCGAACAGCTTGCCGGAGGTCTTGAGCTTCTCGAACAAACGCTCCTGCACGGGCCGCAGCAGAAAGGCAGCGCGGCCGACCCAATCGGCCAGGGTCGAGCGATCCAGGTTGACACCTTGCCGGGCGTAGATCTGCGCCTGCCGATAGAGCGGCAGATGATCGGCATACTTCGCCACGAGAACATGCGCCACGGTCGCTTCGGTGGGCAGTCCGCCCTCGATCAGGCGGGCCGGAGCCGGTGCCTGCACCACCACGTCCTCACACCTGCGGCAAGCGTATTTGGGCCGTCGCGTCACCAGCACCCGGAACTGCGCCGGCACGATATCGAGCCGCTCGGAGACGTCCTCGCCAATCCGGTGCAAGGGACCGGAACAGCAGGGGCAGGACGGATCGTCGATCTCCACGACAGTCTCGATCCGCGGCAGATGCTTTGGCAGCGAGCCGCGGTTGCGGCGCCGATCAACACGCTGGTTCGGCCGTTCCATCTCGCTGTGCGCATGGTCAGCGGCCTCGACCTGCTCGACCTCTTCGAGTGCCAGCAGCAGCTGATCTTCCGGCAGGGTCTCGGCCCGGCGGCCGAAGCGATGACGCTGCAGCTCCTTGATGATCTGACGCAGCCGCTCGCTCTCGGCGCGCTCCGCCACGAGCATCGCCTTGAGCAGGTCAGGATCATCCGGGAGAGAGGTCATCGCACTGGTCACGAGGGGGAGTGAATCATGCCTCAGCCACGCCGGCGATGGCTCTTACGGATGGGATCAGGTCCGTATGATCAACTCGCTGCGACTGGCGCCGTGGTCTGGCGTGCCTCATGCACGCGGCGCCAATCCAAACCTTCGAGCAGGGCGGAGAGCTGCGCCGCCGACAGATGAAGAGCGCCATCCTGCACTTTGGGCCAGCGGAACTCGCCGTCCTCCAGCCGCTTGGCGACCAGCACGACGCCGGTACCGTCCCAGAACACCAGCTTGATGCGATCCGTGCGCTTGGCGCGGAACACGTAGACGGTCCCGGAGAACGGATCGGCTCCCATGGTGTCGCGCACGAGGGCGGCCAATCCATCAGCACCCTTGCGGAAATCCACGGGCTTGGTCGCCACCAGGACGCGGACAGTGCCGGTTGGCCCGATCATCGCAGACTCTTAAGGGCCTGCAGCACGAGGGCCAATGTCGTTCCATCGGTCCCGGACGGGACGCGAATGACGGCGCCCTCCACGACAATCTCGATGATCGCCTCACGGCAGGCGGCCGGCGTGGGGTGCGGCGTGTCAGGGGCGACAACAACCGGAGCAAAGGCGAGAGGACGATCGTCCGCCTCGCTTGGCCTGACGGCGCCAGGTGAAGAGGTGCTGGGGTGACATGCCGTGCCGGCGGGCCACCTCGGACACTACCGCGCCTGGTGCTGTCGCCTCTTCTAGAATCCGCGCCTTCTCGTCCGCTGACCAGCGCCGGCGCCCGCCAGCTCCGGTGATCACTTCCAGGCGCCGCACCGGGCGCGGCGGCTCAAGCATATGGTCAACCATCGACACAAAACGATCCCAAATCAGAGATCGTCAGTGTCGCCCCTCAGGCCCGCAAAGGTAAGGTGGGGCCCAGACAGCGCTTACAATCAAACCAGAAATCATAGAAATCAAACGCGGCGCCCCACACACCCAAGGGGCGCTACCGCCCCCGGCTGGCGGCCTCCATAAGGGGCGAAAACGCCCCCGGCCCTGCCTCTATACGGGAATAGAAGGAAGGACCGTCGCGGTCCCTCCTATGTTCCCGAGCTTAGGCCTGACCTGCTACTAGCCAGCCCTTTGTTTGCAGAGTGCGATATGCAATCTCAATTTGTCGGGGCGAGAAGCCTTTCTTCCTGTCGTTCCACTCGTAGATTTTGCTTGTTAGCTCATCCAGATCCTGCACTTTTTCATGCATGGCGACCCAATGGACTGTCGCCAGTAGTTCCATGCCAAAGGGCGTCTCAAAGCCATCGACCAACTCACTTACACGCTCAAAGCGATTGTTGGCCTCTTCATCCCCTTTGATTAGGTTCTCAGCTTCATCAACTGCACCAGGGACAAGTTCGAGTTGCTTTGCTGGAGTGTCTCCACCATCAGCATAACCGGACACGTAATGACCTTCGATGGTCCTCAGCACATGTCCAAGATTTGGTGCGTAAGGGCCATAGTGATGCTTCACATAATTCAGTCTCAGCGGCTGTCCGGCCTCCTGCATGAAGTACATCAACTTATGCACTTCAAGCAGTGTCACGAACGGGTCCATCAGCCCGCCTAGATAACGATGCATTAGCCCAATCAGAGCAGCGCGGCCTGGCGTCATATTTGGAACGTCACTTGTTCGCGCCATGACTTTGGGATCTGGAGCACCGTTTGGTTCGTAGATGAGGACTTGTACATCCGGAAGCGCTTGTACAGCCTCTTCAATTCGACTCCGGACCGCAGACCATTCCAACCCTCCTAGTCCTGCTCCTAGAGGAGGAATAGCTATTGACCGAATGTTTCGAGCTTTGATCTCTCCGACCAATGCGACCAGCCCAGCCTCAACATCCTCCATGCGGCTCTTGCCGCGCCAATGGCGCTTCGTGGGGAAGTTGATGATGTACTTTGGGTTCGTGATCGTTCCTGTTTCAAACACGAACATGCGCCCTGGCTGCACTTCATTCTGCTTACATGCCGCGGCATAAGCTTTGAAGTTGCCCGGAAAGGCATTCTTGAACTGAAGCGCGATCCCACGACCCATGATGCCAACACAGTTAACGGTGTTGACCAGAGCTTCAGCATCTGCCTTCAGGATATCTCCGGTTCTGAATTCGATCATTTTTGGTCTCCTTCAGTAGTACCAGTCGGTCTTGATCTCAACGGGCGGGCGATGCTTAGTAGTTCCATAGGCTTGATGCACCTGTGCCGCGATTTGCCGTGAGTAAACACCGATGCGGTCAACAAGATGCCAAGGGAACGAGCGCTCAATCAGGAACTCAGCCTGCTTCCCTTCTTTGACAGATCGAGAAACACCATTTCCCGCCCACTGCTTGGCACGAACTGCTTCCCAATTGATCTTATCAAGATCATCAAGAGAGCAATAATCTTCGAAGTAGTAAGCGCCTGCATTTGATCGGGTGAAGGCCCACCTTCTGCCCTTTGCCTCCGCCCATTCAATTGTGGCGATCATATCTGCCTCGAGATGGATGATAGGCTCTTGGCCACCTTTGTACGTCAGTTCTTGGCTCTTAGCGTACATGAGGTACAGCATAACAGATCGAGAACAAAAATAGAACGGGGTACATTGTCCTACGTACAGACCTGGGTGCGAACTCAGCGTGAGTTCCTTGAGACGACGAGCTTTGATGTTACTCATACCTATGGTCGTTCCGGAATTTTGCCGCTTCATCATCTCGGCGTCACACCAGAGCCGTTTCTCTTCGACGATTGATGCCAACCGATCAACGTGGACGATATGGTAGATCTTTGGACGGGCTGGGACAGGCATCAGCTTTCGGCCTTTTTCGCCAGCCGAACACCAGGCCCAGCACCATTCTCTGATATGAATATTATGCCAGCATCCTCCATGGCTCGCTGGATCGCTGCGACAGTCGCCGGAATAGGTACGGCCTGTCCCGTTTCAAAACGGTTTACCGTCGCCACGCCCACATTGGCGCGCTTTGCTAACTCGCTCGTGCTCCAGCCTAGTGCAGCGCGAGCCATCTTGCTCTGAATGGCGGTAATGCTCATGTGATAAATTTATTATCATATGCTCATTGACGCAATCACCTAACGATAATATAGTTATCACAAGATAAATATATACTCTCCTCCTAAGCACTTATCAACAGGAGCAACGCGCTATGTGCATGGACCGCGAACAGAAGAACTTTGCCAACGCATTCCAGACTTTCACAAAGCTCTACGGAGAGTGGCTAATCGTGCGTGGCCGACCCGATGCTCAAAGCCGCTCTGGAAAATCCCGTAAACCCGAACGAACCCAAGGGTCTCGGGACCGCGGCAACGCGTGACACGATCCTGCCGAAGCTCCAGAAGAGCCAGTATGTCGAGTTGCTGAAGGGCAAGGATCCGCCGATCCAGGTCACGGAGATCGGGCTGGCGTTCATCGCAGCCGTTCGCCGCGTTTTTCCCAGCTATGGTGATCCTGTCGGGCGAGCGATGTTCGAGGCCGATCTCGCCGAGATTGGGCGCGCCGGCACACGGAATGACCCAAGGCCGTGCACGAGCGCGTTCTGCGAGTCCTACCCAGCCATCACGATAAGCGTCACCCCGCGCGTACGCCGAGGAGGTCAAAAGAGTGCGTGCTCCTGGTGCTATTTGGTGTGTCGAGCTGCTTTAGTCTTTAGATCTCACGACGAAGGGAACGGACTTGCGACCTGGTTTGGACGCCACGGTCGCGACCTTGAGCTACTCACTGCGAGACAACGAGCCATAGTGAACAGCAAGCCAGATCGTCAGCTCCGTCGCGTCTGTCCATTCTACGCGATGGCGTCTCCCCGCCGGGATCAGCAGGTAATCCCCTCGTTTCAGCTCTCTGGGAGCGGGTTCGCCCTCGAATAGAAGGCCAGCGGATCCAGAGAGCAACAGCACCCACTCGGACCACTCCTGGTCGTACCAGAACCCGGGTGGGCTTGCCTGCCCTGTAGAGACAATGCGCTCGATTCTGACGCCTTCCGCGGCAACAGGCGCTGTGAGTTCCTCGTCCTCCGCATCGCGGAGGACGCGTTCAAAAATGTTTCCGGCAGTCGCCATCATCGCTGATAAGTTCCTCCTCGCACTGGAGGCGTTTCATTCACTTGTCTCATTGGCGCGGATGAATTCACGCCGCTCACCTTCCTATCAAATCTCACGGGGTGAGAGAGGCGGGGGGCGACGTGCCACGTCATCCGTCGGGCGGGGAATCGAGTTGGCGTCCACGCATGCCTTGCTCTGACAAAATTGACCTATCGACCAGTTTCACCCCCCTCCCCGCCTTCTTCACTGCTCTCGAGAGGCTCACTCGTTTCCATGATGAAATTGTAGTTGGCGGCGGAGACGTACAGCACGTCGTTCCCAAACAAAGAGAATGTCACCGTTCCACTGCTGTCGATGTTCACAGCATCCGCCTCGAGCTGGAGAGACTCCCCGGAGACAAAGTTGACGGTCCAGCCTTTGACTTCGAGCGCTGCCCGCGAGCTTCGCCGCTTTGTCGCGCCTCTTTTGGCAGCTCCCCGTTTCACAGCACCTCCTTCTACCCCTCTTCGCTGACCGGCAGCGCGCTTGCCAGCACCCTTCTTGGAGGCTCCCCGCTCCGTCGTGCGGGCTCGGCTAACCGACTTGCTGGCTCTTGCCATGACCTGCTCCTCTCAGCTGATACCTACTCTTGGATGTACAAAGTTATCCGATGCCGGAAAGCTCAATATCCCGGCAGAGGCCTATCGGGGCCGCAGGCGGAACAGCGGCGCGTGATCGGGTTGGGTGGTCACCACTGCGACGGGCAAGACCGGTCGACTTGTCACCAGTTCAATCCGGCACGAGCGCATGAGCTCGGCCAGCACCAGAGTAGCTTCCATGAGGGCGAAGTGAGCGCCAATGCACACACGTGGCCCGACGCCAAAGGGCAGGTAGGCGAAGCGGTCGATGGCCAAGGCGCCGGGCAGAAAGCGCTCCGGGGCGAACGCATCCGGCTCGTGCCAGCGTTTCCTATGCCGGTGCAACACCCAAGGTGAAATGATGGCGAGATCGCCCGGCCTCATCGCAACACCCGCGACTTCGTCCGGCTGGCGGGCTGCCCGGACGATCACGTAGGCGGGCGGATAGAGACGCATGACCTCATCCAGCACCGCCCGTGTGTAGGTCAGTTTGCTGAGCTGGGCTTCCTCTCCACTGTCCGACAGGGCTGACGCGGCCTCTTGGGCGATCCGCTCCTGCACCTCCGGCAGCTGGGCCAGCAGATACACCGACCAGCACAGTGCCACCGCCGTGGTTTCATGCCCAGCCAGGATCATGGTGGCGATCTGATCCCGCAGCTGGCTGGGCGAGAACCCCTCCCCGCTCTCCGGATCACGGGCGGCCATGAGCAGGTCGAGCAGATCGCGGGGACCACTCGCATGGGTTTTGGCCTTGAGCCGCTCGGCCATGATCCGGTCGATCAGCCGGATCCAGCCGCGCCGGAACCAGGCCCGCGCCAGATCGTGTGGCGTGGGAAGGCCAATCGGAACAACGAAGTCCAGCAGGTGCGGTCGTCCGAGCCTCTGGCCATAGCGTGTGATCTGGTCCCGGAGCGCGGAGCCGTGCCGTCCCATCTCGAGGGAGAACATGGTGCGGCCCGCGATATCGAGCGCCAGACGTTGGATCATGGGAAAGAGATCCACCCGCTCCCTCTCAGCGGCGGCGACACTGCCGATCATCTCAGTCGTGGCTGACCGGATATGCGGAATGAGCAGTTCCACCGACCGTGGCGTAAAGGCTGGTGCAAGGGTCCGCCGCTGATGGCGCCAAGCAACTCCCTCGCTGGTGAACAGCCCTTCCCCGAGCAGAGGTTTGAGAATCCGGAGGGTGGCCCGGGTTCGGCCATAAGCCTCCGGGTGATCCACCAGAACATGGCGGATCGCCTCGGGGGCATTGAACAGAACCGAGGAGCGGCCGAAGAAGCGGCGGACGACAACCTCTTCCTCATAGGCCCGCTGCGACCAGACCCGCAGGTTGTTGGTGCGCATCAGCGATGCGAGCTGACGCGGCGAGAGGTTCTCCGGAGCAGGATCCGGATGCGGCGGGACGAAGGTCCGAATGCCCTCAGGCGCGACGGAGGTCTGCATCGGCTATGTTTAGCACGTTCAACCCCCGAGGCAGAGATGCCGGGTGAGCCCTAAGGACAGTGGGCACAATCCACACGAGCGCGCGGGCTTAAACCTTCGCCTCGCAGGATCGGGAGGTGCTGGGGTTTGGCGAAACATCATCCGGAAAGATTGAGAGCTGAGAAACGACGTCAGGACCAGGGGAATGGTTGCAGCAGCTTGGATGCGAAGGCTGAGCATGGATTTCGGGGCTGATCCTTTGCGACCAGCCAAGCTCGCCAAAAGAATTGGGAATCACCCGAGGAAGGATAGAGTGCTCGATCCTTCGAGGCGGTGTGCAGACGAGAGGGATATCGGCCGTTCACCGCGAGCCGGTTGGTACCAGCTTGGTATCGGCTCTGACGGGAAACTCGGGGAAATGCCAGAAAAGATCTTGGGCCTATGGTAGCGGAGGAGGGATTTGAACCCCCGACACAAGGATTATGATTCCTCTTTTCCATTTATCCACCCCATCATTTTAAGACCAATTCTGTTAAAGAATGGCTCAAACAGGCCAAAATGTCCGTTGTTTTGCTATCTACAAGTCATAATATCCTGCGAACGCACAACTCAGGAACAGAAATTTCTGTTGGTATGAACTTGGTATGCGGCTATTCTCCTGTGCGCTCCCAAAGTTACCAAGTGAAGGTGCAGAATGCCGTCGTCCCGGGTGGAGATCGGACCAACACAAATTGAACAGGCCGCGGCCGCCGCCTTGGCAGGAAATTACACCTCAGCCGATCCCCTTGTTTTCGCTGATGTCATAGAGAAGGGGTTGTCCCTTCGGATCCAAGGAGGCTCGGCCTCCTGGATATTGAAGTGGAATGGAAAGACAAAGTCCCTGGGGAAGCTGGCTGATATTAAGACAGCGAAAACAGCCAGGGAGAAGGCTCGTGTCGTTCGAGCTATGCTCAAGATTGGTGACGACCCCTCCGCATATATCGCCTCGCGTCATGCTGGGCGGGACCATAGAGCTGCAACTGCGGACATCGAAGCTCGCAAGGCTGCCGAGGCAGGGGAATGGAAATGGCCGGACCTAGTCCAGCGTTACATCGAGGACCACGTCTCACAGCCGAAGAAGAAGCGCTATGGCACCAAGCCTCCTTCGGACAGCTCGATTAAGGACGCCCGTCGCCACCTGACCTTGCCACCATTCGATCGGCTCAAGACCAAGCTTCTCCGCCAGATCGCGGCGGATGATATTGAGGCAATCCGCGATGCCGTTATGAAGGAAAATGGCGGGACCTCAAGCCGCAAGGTCGTCAACTACTCTCGCGCGGCCCTGAGTTGGGCTAAACGCTTCCACAAGGGATCATCCGGTCTTGGTGGAATCCCAGCTTGGTGGACAGAGGTCGAGTCGCTCCACGTAGAGCAGGCCCGGACCCGTCTTCTGACCCTAGAGCAGATCGCGAAGGTTCTCCACATAGCTGAAACGAACCAGGTCTTGCCGAAGCGGCTCAACAACAAGGCGCCTTCGAAAGCAATCCTTGCCGCGCTTTGGTGGATCGTGCTGACGGCCCAGAGGACGAGCGCCTCAATGTCTATCCTAACATCGCACCTGGTCGATGATCCCAATGCCGCTGGATGGAAGATCGTCGCGTTCCCTGCCGGCTCAATGAAGTCGAAGCGCTTTCACGCCCTGCCAATCCCACCCCGGGTGGTCATGATCCTCGAGCGTGCGATGGCGGTCCGTCCAAGCTCCCAATGGGTCTTTCCATCGGAGCGAAGAGGCAGGCGTCTCAGCCAATCATCCGAGGAGCTGCGAACCTCCAATCCTGTCGACGACATTCACGTCTATGATTCTTCCGTCAATCTTCTCATTCGGCGTCTTCGGGGATTGGATGAAATCGGTCGAGCCAGGGCTGCGCCTGACCTGTTAGAGGGTATCCCCGAGTTCTCCCCCCATGACCTCCGACGCTCTCTGGCAACGATCTTGTCCGACATGTCGATCCGGGGAGACGCCGCGTCGGCAGTGCTGGACCATTCATCGGGTGTTCCGGGAGGCGTGGAATTCCATCAAGCTGACGTGACACGATTGGTCTACAACCGCTCCCAGCGCCTTGAACTTAAGCGAGAAGCTATGACAGCCTGGACCGAGGCTGTGTTTGCAGCCTGCGATGAGGAATGGGGACTCAACCGGAAAAGCTTGCTCCGCCACCCGACCAGAAACCTGCCTTGGTATCGCCGGAAAGAATTAGAGGTCGCCCGTGAAGAGGGCGCAGCCCAAGCAGCCGCAGATCAGGCGAAGGCCGCCACCTCTCGGATTCCTCTTAAGATCGATCTCAGCAAGCTCAGAGCTTTGAAGGACAACGACGTCGAGCCCGATGACTTCGATGAGGCAGGTTGATGAGGTTAGGCAGTTGCGATCTGAATAGCTGTGATGGCGCGCTCATGCGACCATGCCCTCGGTAATAGCTCACCTGATGCCGTACGGCATCCAGGCACCATCCCTAACATCGTGGAGCAATTCCCTACACAACTTCCCTACTTGAAGGTGAAATCCGTAGGGAAGTTGCGCGCTCGGGTAGGAGTTCCTAGGCTGAAGCTGATCAGCCCGGCCCAATCGGCCCGTTGCCGCGGAAAGGGGCTTGTCCTCCGCTCCGCCGACAGTTCTCATCACTAGGAAAGCGCCGGATCATTGGGCTGTGGCGGCCCTCCCGGCGCTTCCTGGAGCGCGATCAGAATGCTTGTCGGCATCATTACCGTCAAATTGATGCGTGAGTCTCTGCGGTGACCCGGAGGCCGGGACATATCCCCGGCCAGTCGACGCCCTCCTCTGCCCCTGAAGCCAAAAATGTTGACGCGCCAAGCAATGGAGCCACCCCTCGCTCTCGCGACACGGTCCCAGAATGCGTTCGCGTGTTCGAGACCCGCTGGGCCGAAGCTCAATGGCTGCGCGAGGTCATGTCGGGGATTAAGGAAGGCCGCCGATCCGCCGCACCGAGAGATAGTGACACCTTCTTCGCGGAGCGAGTGCTGTCGCGCCGCGATCTGGTCCATCGGCGCCTGACCAACGGCTTCGAGTGTTTCGGCGAGGAAGTCGGCGGACGCTTCAGGAAACCTTTCAAAGAGACTGGCCTCCGCTCAGACCAGAGCCATGTCCTGCGTCGCATCGTCCAGCTCACGCCACGGATCTCGCTCTTCATGAGCGGCCGCACCAAGGACATCATGACTAAGGGCGACTCGAAGCTTCTCAGCCTCGACAATCCCTGGATTGTGATGAACGGCAAGGTCAGAGGCGTCTTCCGGATCGACCTCGATGTCACGTTTCCCTCCTGGGACGCCCTCCGATACGAGATCGAACAACTCAGGCTGCCATGTCTGCCCCACATCGTCGTCGCCTTCGAGTTGCCGGACGGCCGAATCGAGCGCCCTCATGTCATCTACCTGCTGCCTTACCAGTCCAGCGTCTGGTTCGACCCCAGCGACCCGCGCTGCCGTCGAGATATCATGAGCCTCTGGCGTGGCGTCCATGCAGGCATCACGAAGGAGTTCCTGCCCCTCGGCGCCGATCCCGGCGCCCTGTCGAATGCGATGCGGATCAAGAACCCCCTTTCGCCTTTCTGGTCCTATCGCACCTGGAACGAAACGATCTTCCCGGACCTGTCGGAATGGGCTGGCTGGGTCGACACGACAACGAGCCGGACCACGATGATCCGCGAGAGCGCCGCGGCCCTGTCCGGGATGGAGAGGAAAGCCTCAAACGTGCTCTTCACCACGCTTCAGGAGTGGGTGTTTGCTCTGCTGCGCGATCTGCATAACCAGGCCGATCAGGTTTACATCCTGTCCATTGCGAGCAAAGACCGCGATCGTTTGGCTGAGAAGCTGTTCAACAGCTTGGTTGGCCGTGCGAGCAGCGTCGCCGAAAACCCCAAACAGGCTCAAGCCATCCTTTACCGCGTCACCACCTATGCTGCCGATCATTGGGATCCGAGCCGGGTTGCTCGCGATGCCTCCAGGGACCGGGGCGCCTGCGCACCTGACGTAGATGGAGTGGCTGGAACCGCCCGTCGGCAAGCCATTGGTGGCCGCTACGCCGCAGCCCTGCGTGCGTCGCGCGCGGCTGAAACCCTCCGCTCTGCGGTGCAGGCGGCGCTCGCCGAGGGAGCGCAGATCACGAAGTCTGAGATCGCCCGGCGCTCAGGCCTGTCCCGGCCAACCGTCCTCAAGCATTGGGCGGCTGTCGAACCTCTCATCGGGGCTGGCACCGATGAGGTGTAAAAGACAGTGTATAGATAAAAAGCAACCCGGCCTCCGGCCCGGGCGAGATCATACCTGCACCGAGCCGGAGAACTGTGTCCCTTCCTCTAACGAGTTGGAACTGTGGTCGTCTAACGGAATGGTCCCATCACGGCAGAGGACCGTTCCCAGACGCGGCTCCTTCCCTCGACGGGCGTGGAGGAAGGAATGGCGGACGCTTGAAGCCCTCGACCTTCCCGACCTCGCCACCTGTTCCAGTCAGAATGCTAGGGGCCGGATCGATCGGCTGTCCGACCGATGCGGTCAGGTCGGTCGGGAGCACGATGGAGTTGGTCTGCACGGCCGGACAGGCGCCCGTTTCAACCTGACAGGTGGAGGTCGCCAGCTCGGCGTCTGACTCCACAACCGGGTCGTCAGGTTCTCCATTGAGATCCCCACCCTCGATTCCGGCGTCCCCGATACCCAAACGATCCATCTCACGCACGAACTCAGGCGGAAGCGATTGTCCGTCTTCGGCCACAACCTGATCAAGTCCCAAGGCCCATCCCAGTGCCGGAAGGACCTCGGAGCGAAGGGCGCTCATGAGGTCATCGATCTTGATCATCTCGCTCCGTTCGAGCGTGATCAAGGCATCGTTGACGTCCTTCCAGTGGCCCTCCGGCCATTGGGGACGATCCTTCCAGGCCTTGCCGAGGTACTGATCGGCTTTGTTCCAGAACTCGTAGCCGGACATGCGTTCCAGCTCGATCCGGAGCCACGTCGCCTCCCAGGCAACAGCCTTCACGAACTCCCCCTTGTGGAAGCGCTTCTTGACCTGTCCGTCGGGCATCGCTGCCTCCACCTTGGCATGAAGCGCAGTCACGCGCTCCATCCACTCGTCGACACTCGTCCGCGTGCATCCAGTCAGGAACGCGACCAGCCCCTTCCGCCCGGGTGCGTGGACAGTCTCCTCGACTTGGCTCTTCGCAGCCTTGGGAGGGCGGCCGGCACGGAGGATCTGCTCGACGTCGCGGCCGATGAGGGTCTCCCCAGACGCCACCCGACTGAAGACCTCGTCGACCACCTCATCCGGCGCGGTCGCCAACTTGACCAGCGTGGTAGGCTTGATGCCCAGATCCGCGATGCTGTCGCGCCGGCTGCCGAAGCGCTGGTGAACCCGGATGTAATTTCCCGCCGTTTTGGGCGTCATCTGGCACTCCCGGGAGACCCACTTCTCGAACCCACGGGGCACCAATGCCTTGGCCCGCTCAAGGATCTCGCCGAGTTCGAGGATCTGGAGGTTGGTCTTCCTGGCAATCACAGCAATGGCGGAGGCGCAGCCCCGCAGGGCCTCCTTGTCTGCGATCGAAATCTGCCCGTAATCGAAGGGCTTGGGATGGTGGCGCCGTGAGGTCAAAGAGCACTCCTGTTTGTCTTGACCCTCACATGAGGTCGAGGTTTTGAGAAAAGTTCCCGGACTGGAGAAAAAATTTTGACGAGGCCTAGAGACAGCTTTCAAATGATGGGTTCTTGTGCCCTCAGTGTCTCCAACGGTGATCTCCCAGTCTGGTACCGGAAGATCGGGACAAACTATGGGAGCTGACCTCTGCAAAGGACTGCCGAAATTCTCAGCATGACCTGAACCGGAAGTTCGTCATATCGCTCGCGCCACTTTTTTGTCCTCGCCCATCCGATCCAGACGCATGGCAGACGACTGTTCGAACACGCCCTTGTACAGGTCCTCGCCATAGCTGGTCGGCAGCGGCTCCCCGGCGACGAGCCTGAATGTCCGCTGTCCGTCCTCCCGCCTTTCGGCCCTGAGGAACACGGCGTCTCGTCTGTGGTCCGCATAGAGGCTGTGCGCGTATTCGTAGAGGTGGGTGACGAACAGGACCTTGATCCGCCGCTCGACCAGGGCCGTCGTGATTTGCCCAGCGATCTCCGAGCCCTCCCGCTCGTTCGTCGCGGCGAAGGACTCGTTGAACAGGAGCATTGAGTTCGGCGTGATCGTGTCCACGATCCCGCTCATCCGGCCGAGTTCCTCGTCGAGCTTGCCGCTCGTCATGCTGGCATCCTCCTCCCGCTTGAAGTGCGTGAAGAGG
>JBOZRS010000110.1:0-18970 GCA_050789065.1 Microvirga sp. | reverse complement strand
GCCGCCTTCTTTTTTGTCCTGAGAGGAGCCGGATCAGTCGAAGGTGCGGACGTCCACGAAGCGGCCGGCGATCGCTGCCGCCGCGGCCATGGCCGGGGAGACGAGGTGGGTGCGGCCCTTGAAGCCCTGGCGGCCCTCGAAGTTGCGGTTCGACGTGGAGGCGCAGCGCTCGCCGGGAGCCAGACGGTCCGCGTTCATGGCGAGGCACATGGAGCAGCCGGGCTCGCGCCAGTCGAAGCCCGCGGCGCGGAAGATCTTGTCGAGTCCCTCGGCCTCGGCCTGCATCTTCACGATGCCGGAGCCGGGCACGATCATGGCGTTGACGCTCTCGGCCACGCGCTTGCCCTCGACGATCTTCGCCACTTCGCGCAGGTCCTCGATGCGGCCGTTGGTGCAGGAGCCGATGAAGACGCGGTCGAGGGTGATGTCGGTGATCTTCTGGCCGGGCTTGAGGCCCATGTATTCGAGCGCGCGCCACTTGGACAGGCGCTTGTTCTCGTCCTGGATGTCGTCGGGGTTCGGGACGACGCCCGCGACCGAGACCACGTCCTCAGGGCTGGTGCCCCAGGTCACGATGGGCGGCAGGTTCGCGGCGTCGAGCCTGATCTCGGTGTCGAAGACCGCGCCCTCGTCGGTGCGAAGCGAATCCCAATAGCGCACGGCCGCTTCCCAGGCCTCGCCCTTGGGCGCCTTGGGACGGTCCTTGAGATACGCATAGGTCTTCTCGTCGGGAGCCACCATGCCGGCGCGGGCGCCGCCCTCGATCGACATGTTGCAGACCGTCATCCGGCCTTCCATGGAGAGCGAGCGGATCGCCTCGCCGGCGTATTCGATCACATGGCCGGTGCCGCCGGCGGTGCCGATCTCGCCGATGATGGCCAGGACGATGTCCTTCGCGGTGACACCGGGGGGCAGCTGCCCGTCCACGGTCACGCGCATGTTCTTGGCCTTCTTCTGGATCAGCGTCTGGGTCGCGAGCACGTGCTCGACTTCCGAAGTGCCGATGCCGTGGGCCAGGGCCCCGAAGGCGCCATGGGTGGAGGTGTGGCTGTCGCCGCACACGATGGTCATGCCCGGCAGGGTGAAGCCCTGCTCCGGACCCACCACGTGCACGATGCCCTGACGGACGTCGAGCTCGTTGTAGTACTCGACCCCGAACTCCTTGGCGTTCTGCGCCAGCGTCTCGACCTGGGTGGCGGATTCGGGATCCTCGATGCCGTGCGAGCGATCGGTGGTGGGCACATTGTGGTCGACCACGGCCAGGGTCTTGTGCGGCTGGCGCACCTTGCGGCCGGCGACGCGCAGCCCCTCGAAGGCCTGCGGGCTCGTCACCTCATGGACGAGGTGGCGGTCGATGTAGAGAAGGCATGTCCCGTCATCCTGCCGATCGACGACGTGGTCGTCCCAGATCTTGTCGTAGAGGGTGCGGGGTGCTGCCATGGTTCTCTTCCAAAGGTGAAAAGGATGCCTGCGTGTTTAGCGAGACTCGGGCCTGAGGGAAAGGTGTCCCAAAGGCGCAGTGCTTTGATCGTTTCGCATAGCTGAACGACGCTCCCGCGCAACAAAATTGTTTCGCGGGTGGCGCCGGCAAAGCTTCAGTCCATAAACAAAAAGCGCGGCCTGAACCGCGCTTTTCACTCTCGTCGGCGATGCCGGGGGCCTTACTCGGCCGCGGCCGGAGCCTCGCCCTTGTTCGGACGCTCGGCGCGCTCGGCGATACGGGCCGACTTACCGCGACGGTCGCGCAGGTAGTAGAGCTTGGCGCGGCGGACGGCGCCGCGGCGCACGACCTTGATGGAATCGACGAGCGGCGAGTAGAGCGGGAACACGCGCTCGACGCCTTCGCCGTAGGAAATCTTGCGGACCGTGAAGCTCTCATGGAGGCCGCCGCCGGACCGGGCGATGCAGACGCCTTCATAGGCCTGCACGCGGGTGCGCTCGCCTTCCTTCACCTTCACGTTCACGATGAGCGTGTCGCCGGGCTGGAAGTCGGGAATGGTCTTGCCGAGCTTCGCGATCTGCTCCTGCTCGAGCTGCTGAATGAGGTTCATGTCAATCTCCTGCCGTTGCGAGGTCTCGGGAAGCCCCAAGCCCGCGGGATTTCGGCGTCCTGTTTTAAGTTGAGGCGGGCTCCATACAGGAATTCCGGGCACTTGTCGAGCGCAGCCGCCTCTGATTCTTCCTCTGGCCGGCAGGAGAAGGTATGGGCTTCGCCGCCGTGCCTTGGACCGAAGGTACGGCGGCCGCTCAAGAGCGATTGGCCGTTTATTTGGTCGCCGGCGGGGCCATGGCACCGATCTTGGTGGCCATGTCCATGCACTCGGCCTCCTTGCCCTGCTGGTCGAGCTGCTTGGCTTGCTGGATCATCTGCATGGCTTGGTTGCGGCCCTGGCTTTGGGCTGTCACGTTTGCGCCCTGCCCTTGGCTGGCGGGGGCGCCTTGCGTGGTGGTTCCTGTCGTGGCAGGCGCCTCCACCGCGGGACCGGCGCCTTCCTGCTTCGCCGTGATGGACTTCTCCAGATCGGCAAGCCGTTGCGTGCATGGCCCAGCATAACCAGGGCCGACCAGGGCAAATGCAAGCGTAGCGCCAAGGATCATTCTGCTGACCATGTCGATCTCCTATGATCGAAGGCCCCGCTTCATTAACCTTCCTGTGGGGATCGACGTTCCGCGCGCCGAAGCGCTTCAGCGCTCCAGGAGGTCCGGCCGCCGCTCGCGCGTGATCCGTTCCGACTGCTCGCGCCGCCAGCGCTCGATGGCCGCGTGGTTGCCGGAGAGGAGGACGTCGGGGATGGCGCGGCCCTCCCATTCGCGGGGGCGCGTGTAATGCGGGTATTCGAGGCGGTTCGTCTCGAAGCTTTCCTCCGTCCCGGAGGATTCCTTGCCCATGACGCCGGGGATGAGCCGCACGCAGGCGTCGAGCACCACCATGGCGGCCATCTCGCCGCCGGAGAGCACGTAGTCGCCGATGGAGACTTCCCGTAAGCCGCGGGCCTCGATGACGCGCTCGTCCACGCCCTCGAAGCGGCCGCAGACGATGACGACGCCGGGGCCTGCCGCAAGGTCCCGCACGTGGGCCTGGGTCAGCGGTTTGCCGCGCGGGCTCATGAGGAGCTTCGGGCGCGAATCCCCTTCGGGCACGGCGGCATCGATGGCTGCGCTCAGCACGTCGCAGCGGATCACCATGCCGGGGCCGCCCCCGGCCGGCGTGTCGTCCACCGCGCGGTGGCGTCCGAGCCCATGGTCGCGGATGTTCTTCGCGGTGAGCGACCAGAGGCCGCGCGCGAGCGCATCGCCCGACAGGGACACGCCGAGCGGGCCCGGGAACATCTCAGGGTAGAGGGTCAGGATGGTGGCGTCGAACGTCACGCCCGATCCTCGCCGGGCTCGGGGCGTCCGACCTCGAAGAAATCGTCCGGCAGCGTGGCCACGACGCGCTTTCCGGCGATATCGACCACCGGCACGAAGGCCTTGGTGAAGGGCAGGAGCGCAGTCGGTCCCTTACGCGCGGGCGCGATTTCGAGAAGGTCGCCGCCGCCGTAATTCGGCACGGCCACGATGGTGCCGATCGCGTCGCCCGCCGCGTTCTGGACCGCGAGGCCGATGAGATCGGCGAGCAGGAATTCATCGTCTTCATCGGGCGGCGGAAGCCTGTCGCGTTCCACATGGAGCTGGACGCGGTTCAGCGCTTCCGAGCCCTCGCGCGTCGTCACGCCGTCGACGACGGCGATCAGAAGATCGGGCGCGCCGCCGGGGGCCTGGCGCACGTTCTTCAGGGAATAGGTCCGGCCATCGGAGCCGGTGAGCGGCTTGTACGCCGCGATGGCCTGCGGATCGCCGGTATGGGATTTCAGCCGCACCTCGCCTTTCAGGCCATGCGCGCGGCCGAACTCGCCCACAAGGACGAGATCGTCCCGCACGGGCGCGGGCTTCGCCTCTTCCCTGTGACGGGCAAGAGGTTTGGAGGAGGGTGTGGGCGCACCTTTTTTCAGGCCCGCGCCAGCACCCCCACCCCTGCCCTTGTCCAGTCCGGAGGGGCTGGACAAGGAAGAAGTGGAGCGCTGGTTGAAGCGCTCCTTCTTCATGGTGCTTACGCAGCCTCGCCTTCGGACGAAGCAGCCGCGGCGGCCTTGGCCTCGGCGCGCTCCTGGGCCTTCTTGCCCGGGACGGCCTTCTGCGGGTTGTTGCGGGCCGGACGCTTCAGGAGGCCGGCGGCATCGAGGAAGCGCAGGACGCGGTCGGTCGGCTGAGCGCCCTTGGCGAGCCAAGCCTGGATCTTCTCGATCTCGAGAACGACGCGGCCGGCATCGTCCTTCGGCTTCATCGGGTCGTAGGTGCCGACCTTCTCGATGAAGCGGCCATCGCGCGGGGAGCGCGAGTCGGCCACGACGATGCGGTAGTAGGGACGCTTCTTCGCACCCGCACGGGTGAGACGGATCTTCAGGGACATTGGGTTACTCCTTTGATTGTCCTTCGATCAAACCTTGTGTCATTCCCGCGCTCTACGCCGGGAATGACAAAACTCATTTCTTCTTCCCGAACGGGAAACCGCCGATGCCCGGCAGGCCTGGGATTTTCCCGCCGCCGAGGCCGGGCAGTCCGGGAACGCCCTTCGGCATGGGCGGAAGAGCGCCGCCCGCTCCGCCGGGGAAGTCGGGCAGCTTGCCGCCCATCTGCTTCTGCAGCGCCTCGATCTGCTCCGGCGTCGGCTGGGGCATCCCCCCCATTCCACCGCCGCCGCCTAGCCCGAACATCTTGCCGAGCGCGCCCGCCATGCCCTTGCCCTTGCCGCCGCCCATCATCTTCATGACGTCGGCCATCTGGCGGTGCATCTTGAGCAGCTTGTTGATGTCCTCGACCTTCACGCCGGAGCCCGCCGCGATGCGCTTCTTGCGCGACGCCTTGAGGATATCCGGGTTGCGGCGCTCGGCCGGAGTCATGGAATCGATGATGGCACGCTGGCGCTTGATGACCTTGTCGTCGAGATTGGCGCTCTCCAACTGCGACTTCATCTTGGCGATGCCGGGCAGCATGCCGAGCATGCCGCCGATGCCGCCGATCTTCTCCATCTGGGCCAGCTGATCGCGCAGGTCTTCCAGGTCGAACTTGCCCTTGCGCATCTTCTCGGCCATGCGCTGGGCTTTTTCGGCATCGAAATTCTCGGCCGCCTTCTCGACGAGCGACACGATGTCGCCCATGCCGAGGATGCGGTTGGCGACGCGCGAGGGATGGAATTCCTCCAGCGCATCGACCTTTTCGCCCGTGCCGATGAGCTTGATCGGCTTGCCGGTGACGGCGCGCATGGACAGCGCCGCACCGCCGCGCGCATCGCCATCCATGCGGGTCAGCACGATGCCGGTGACGCCGAGGCGCTGGTCGAAGGCGCGGGCGGTGTTGACCGCGTCCTGGCCGGTGAGCGCGTCGGCGACGAGCAGGACCTCGTGCGGATTGGTGGCGGCGCGGACTTCGGCCGCCTCCATCATCAGGCCCTCGTCCACCGTCACGCGGCCGGCGGTGTCGAGCATGACCACGTCGTAGCCGCCGAGGCGCGCGGCCTCCATGGCGCGCCGCGCGATCTGCACTGCCGACTGGCCCGCCACGATGGGAAGCGTATCGACGCCGACCTGCTTGCCGAGAACGGCGAGCTGCTCCATCGCGGCCGGGCGGCGGGTGTCGAGGGACGCCATGAGGACGCGCCGCTTCTCGCGGTCCGTCAGGCGCTTGGCGATCTTGGCGGTGGTGGTCGTCTTGCCCGAGCCCTGGAGGCCGACCATGAGGATGCCGACGGGCGGCGCCGCGTTGAGGTCGATGACCTCCGCTTCCGCGCCCAGCATCTCGACGAGCTGGTCGTGGACGATCTTGACCACCTGCTGGCCGGGAGAGACGGACTTGATGACCTCGGCGCCGACCGCGCGGGAGCGCACCTTGTCGGTGAACGAGCGCACGACCTCGAGCGCGACGTCGGCCTCCAGCAGGGCGCGGCGGACCTCACGCAGCGCGGCGTTCACATCCTCTTCCGTCAGCGCGCCGCGGCGCGTGAGCGAGCTGAGGATGTTGGAAAGTCTGTCGGAAAGGCCTTCGAACATGATCAATCAATTCCTTTTGCGATGAGGGGTACATCGCGCGTCGCAAGGGCCTTTTCAAAGTGGTCGATCGCCGCCTCGAACTTGTCGCGGCAGCCGGGATTGCAGAAGCCGATGACCTGGCCGCGATAAAGGGTGAGCGAATCCGCCGCGATCGGCTTTCCCGACCACGGGCAGGTCTCGTTGACCGCGTCCTCGATGCGCAATGTCGTGTCGGCCATCGCCTCGTCCATCCCGAATGCCAGACCCAAAGAGAAACGCGCCCGAGGGCGCATCGCGCTGTCGGACGTTGACCTCCAGCCTCTCGGGCTGGTCGGCGGCTCAAATGGGCTCGCTCTACAGATTTGAGGGCAGGACGTAAGGGGAAAATGCGACGGAGTCAAGAAAAGGACAGGACAGCCCTGTCCGGAAGCTTGGCGTTTCGGACCGAAAGACGGCGGCAGGAGCGAAGAAAGAGCGCATGTCCCGGGCTCTTGCCCGGCGACACTTTCATCCCCACGCTTATGACTTTGCCCGGACACGCCACTCTTCATGCGACGCCACAAGCTTCTCAAGATCCTGAACCCCCTCGCCCGCGGGACCAATCCCTACTACCAGGGCCCGGTCACGGACCATTTCGACGGGGTGCGGTTCTTCTCGCCCGTCCAGCCGCAGGACAAGGGGCTCAAGGAACTGCTGCGCTGGCAGTTCGGCGGCGGGCGCAAGGCGTGGCCGGAGCGCGATCCGAGCCCCTTTCGCGACAGGCCTCCGGCGGAGGTGCGGGACCTCAGGGTGACGCTGATCGGCCATGCCTCCTTCCTCATCCAGGTCGCGGGGCTCAACATCCTGGCCGATCCGGTCTTCGCCGAGCGGGCGAGCCCTCTCTCCTTCTCGGGCCCGAAGCGGGTCAATGCGCCGGGCATCGCCTTCGAAGACCTGCCGCCGGTCCATGCGGTGCTCATCACCCACAACCATTACGACCACCTCGATCTCGGCGCCTTAAGGATGATCTGGCAGCAGCACCGGCCACGCTTCGTCGCGCCCTTGGGCAACGACGCCATCATCAGAGCCGGGCATCCGGAGATTTCAGTCGAGACGCGGGACTGGGGCGGATCCGTCGATCTGGGCAACGGCGTCGCGGCGCATCTGGAACCCGCCTATCACTGGTCGGCCCGGGGCCTGAACGACCGGCGCATGGCGCTCTGGTGCGCCTATGTGCTCACCACGCCGGCCGGGGTGATCTACCATGTGGGCGATACGGGATTCGGCGACGGGGCGATCTTCCGGGCCGTGCGCGAACGCTTCGGACGGCCCCGCCTCGCGCATCTGCCGATCGGCGCCTACGAGCCGCGCTGGTTCATGCGGCCGCAGCACATGAACCCGGAGGATGCCGTCGAGGCGTTCCGCCTCGTCGGGGCCGAGCAGGCTCTCGGCCACCATTGGGGCACGTTCCGTCTCACCAACGAGGGCATCAAGGAGCCGGTCGCGGACCTGGGCAGGGCGCTTCGGGAGGCAGGCATCCCCGAGGAGCGGTTCAGGCCCCTGCGGCCGGGCGAGACATGGACTCCGTCAGCGTGAGGATCGACTCCTCCAGACCGCCCGGATTCTCCACCAGACAGGCGACGCCGGCCTCCAGCAGCTCCTGGCGGGACCCGTAGCCCCAGGTGACGCCCAGAGCCGTGATGCCGTTGGTCCGCGCTCCGATGGCATCGTGCTTCCGGTCGCCGACCATGAGGGCGGCCGCCGGATCGAAGCGCTCCCGGTCGAGGATGTGCCGGATCAGATCGCGCTTGTCGGCGTTGCGGTTGTCGAGCTCGGAACCATAGACTTCGCGGAAGAACCGCGACAGGCCGAAATGGTCGAGGATCCGCCGCGCGAAGACATGCGGCTTCGAGGTCGCGACGAAGAGGCGGGCACCGAGCTCCTGAAGGGACTCGAGAGCAGCCGGAATGCCCTCATAGACCTCGTTCTCGAACAGGCCCACATCGCTGAAGCGCTCGCGGTACAGACGCACGGCCTCCAGGGCATGCTCGGCCCCGCCGAGGAGCTTGGTGAAGCCCTCCACCAGGGGCGGACCGATCATCCAGGTCAGCTCGTCCGCCTCCGGGACCGGACGGCCCAGCTTTTCGAGAGCGTACTGGACCGAGCGGGTGATGCCCGTCTTGGGATCCGTCAGCGTCCCGTCCAGGTCGAAGAGGGCGATCATTGTTTCGGCTGGACGTAGATATTGACCTCGAAATTCGTGTCCTGTCCGTCCGTGAAGTCGCTCACGTATTCCTCGATGAAGGCATCCTTGGCCTCGATGTCCTTGGCGTCGAGATAGGCCGTGATCGTCTCGTAGGTGCCGTCGATCTCGTCGTAGGCATCCTTGTGCACGAAGCGGAACGCCTTGCCCTCCGGCGTCCTGCCGAACTTGATCTCGGGGGTCAGCTCGGTCTTGCCTTCCGGAACCTGCGCGATCGGAATCATCGCCTCGTAGCGGAAGCCGTCGTCGTCCGTATGGACGAAGATCGTCAGCGGCCGGCCCGTCGGGGTGATCCCGGCCTTCTTGAGCTCGTCCTCGAGCTTGGCGAACGTGGTCTTGAGGTTGGTGAAGGCGTCTTCCCAGTTGCTCGTGCCGGTGATGGTCACGGATGGCTTGGCGGTCAGGACGCCCTCGCCCACATCGGTCGGATCGCCCGGATTCGGGAAGAGGGTCGTGCGGGCCGTCGTCTGGGCCGGCGCAGAGCTGGCGGGAGCGCCCGGTGCGGGCGTGGCCGGGGCGGGCTGCGCCGCCGTGGCGGGCGGAGGCGCCGGCTGATCCGGCGAGGGCGCGGCCGGAGCCGGCATCGCGGGAGCGGGGGCCGGCTGGGCGGGGGCGGCCGGCGTGGCGGCGGGCGGAGGCGACACGGGCGCGGATTGCACCGGGACCGGCGTCGTGACGTCTGCCGCGGGCGGCGTCTGCGCCAGGACGATTCCCGGGCAGAGGGCCAGGACGAAAACCAGAGAGGAGCGCAGCCGCATGAGAAATGCCTCACCCGCGAATCAAGAAAGGAAACTGTGCGTCACCATAGGGGGCTTTTTTGGCAGCGGCGAGAGCAGGTTCGGCCCCGGACAGGAGACGTTTTGCAGCAGGCCTTGGAATCCCGCGCGCCTCCATAGAAAGTTCTATTGGAAGAAAAGGCGCCGTCGCCGATTCTGAAGCGGCGGTCCGCTCCGTTTGGCCGTTCCGGCTTCCGCCTCCTGCAACCCCTGGCTCGTCGCGAATGGAAGACTTCCTGATCTTCGCCACGATCGGTTTCGTGGCCCAGCTGGTCGATGGCGCGCTCGGCATGGCGTTCGGCGTCCTGTCCACCACGAGCCTCCTGGCCTTCGGGGTGCCGCCGGCGACCGCCAGCGCCGTGACCCATGCGACCGAGATCTTCACCACGGCGGCCTCCGGGGTCTCCCACGCCTTCCACCGCAACGTGAACTGGCACCTCGTCGCCCGCCTGGCCCCGGCCGGCATGATCGGCGGGGTGCTGGGAGCCTTCGTCCTGTCGAGCGTCGATGCGAGATCCACCCAGCCGCTGGTGTCGCTCTATCTCGCGGGAATCGGCTGCTACATCCTCTTCAAGGCCTTCCGGCCCCTCTGGCCGCGCGAGGTGAAGGACTGGATCGTGCCGTGGATCGGCGGCGCCGGCGGCCTGCTCGACGCCATGGGCGGCGGCGGATGGGGCCCCATCGTGACCGGCTCCCTCATCGGGCGCGGCCATGCGCCCCGACAGGTGATCGGCTCCGTGAACCTGACCGAATTCCTCGTCACGGCCGTCATCTCGGCGACCTTCGTCCTGACCCTGGGCTGGTCGGAGCTCAGCTCGGCGGCGGGCCTCATCGTCGGGGGTGTCGTGGCGGCGCCCCTGGGGGGATTCCTGGTCAGCCGGGTGCCGACCCGCCCCCTCATGGCGGCGGTCGGGCTTCTCATCATCGCGACCAGCATCCCCCGGATCCTGCACGCGTTCTGAGGAAGGGAGCATCGTTGAGCGCGGAAAACCGGATCCACTTTTCGCTGACGCGGACCTCCGGTTCCGCACGATGCTCCGACCTCGTTGCCGCAGAAGCGCCGGATCCCTCTCGCGATTTCCCGCGAGTTGGGCCATATACGGCCCCATGAGTCCCCTGACCAACCGCCGTTTTCTGAAGATGAACGGTCTCGGCAACGAGATCACCGTGCTGGACCTGCGCGGCCTGACCCACCGCGTGAGCGCCGCGGAGGCGCGCGCCATCGCGGCCGATCCGCGCTCGCGCTTCGACCAGCTGATGGTGCTGCATGATCCCGTGACCCCCGGCACGGACGCCTATATGCGCATCTACAACACGGACGGCTCCGAATCCGGCGCCTGCGGTAACGGCACGCGCTGCGTCGCCTGGGCCATGGCGGCCGATCCCGTCATGAGCTGCCCCGCCGGCAACGGCCTCGTTCTTGAGACGAAGGCCGGGCTTCTGCCGGTGGCGCGCGTCTCCGACACGGTCTTCACCGTCGACATGGGCGCCCCCCGCCTCGCCTGGAACGAGATCCCCCTGCGCGATCCCTATCCCGACACCCGCCGGATCGCGGTGGACACGAAGCTTCCCGAAGCCCCCGAGCTGCAGAACCCCTCGGCGGTCGGCATGGGCAATCCGCACGCCGTCTTCTGGGTGAAGGACGCTGAGGCCTACGACCTCGAGGCCGTCGGCCCGACGCTCGAGCACGACCCGGCCTTCCCGGAGCGCGCGAACATCTCCTTTGCCCAGGTGGTCGGTCCCGACCGCATCGTCCTGCGCGTCTGGGAGCGCGGAGCGGGCGCCACTCGCGCCTGCGGCTCGGCGGCCTGCGCCACGCTCGTGGCGGCGGCCCGCAAGGGCCTGACGGAGCGCAAGGCCACCGTCTCGCTTCCCGGCGGCGATCTCGTGATCGAATGGCGCGAGGGCGACGACCACGTGCTCATGACCGGCCCGGTGGAGCTGGAGCACGAGGGCGTCTTCTCGCCGGCCCTTTTCGCGGGAGCGGCCTGATGGCGGTCGAAGTCGTCACCTTCGGCTGCCGGCTCAACACCTACGAGTCGGAGGCCATGCAGCGCCACGCGGAAGAAGCGGGTCTCGGCGAGGTCGTCATCGTCAACACCTGCGCCGTGACCGGCGAGGCCACCCGTCAGGCCCGGCAGTCGATCCGCAAGATCGCGCGCGAAAAGCCCGATGCCCGCATCATCGTGACGGGCTGCGCCGCCCAGGTCGAGCCCGGGACCTTCGCGGCCATGCCGGAGGTCGCGCAGGTCATCGGCAACCACGAGAAGATGAAGGCCGAGACCTGGGCCTCCATGCGCGACTTCGGCATCGGTGAAAGCGAGAAGGTTCTGGTCGACGACATCATGGCGGTGAAGGAAACCGCCGTGCATCTCATCGACGGCATGCGCGGGCGCACCCGCGCCTTCGTGCAGGTGCAGAACGGCTGCGACCATCGCTGCACCTTCTGCATCATTCCCTACGGCCGCGGCAATTCCCGCTCCGTGCCCATGGGGGCCGTGGTGGAGCAGGTGCGCACTCTCGTGGAGCACGGCTCGCGCGAGGTGGTGCTGACCGGCGTCGACATCACGAGCTACGGCAAGGACCTTCCGGGCGAGCCGAAGCTCGGCACCCTGGTGAAGGGCCTTCTGCGCCACGTGCCGGACCTGGAGCGGCTTCGCATCTCCTCCATCGATTCCGTGGAGGCGGACGACGATCTCCTGGACGCCATCGCCAACGAGAGCCGCCTGATGCCGCACCTCCATCTCTCATTGCAGGCGGGCGACGACATGATCCTGAAGCGCATGAAGCGCCGGCATCTGCGCAACGACGCCATCGCGTTCTGCGATCAGGTGCGCAAGCTTCGCCCCGACATGGTGTTCGGCGCCGACATCATCGCGGGCTTCCCGACCGAGACCGAAGAAATGTTCGGCCGCTCCCTCGACATCGTCGAGGAATGCGGCCTCACGCACCTCCACGTCTTCCCCTTCTCGCCCCGTCCCGGCACGCCCGCAGCCCGCATGCCGCAGGTCGCCCGAGACGTGGTGAAGGACCGCGCGCGGCGCCTGCGCGAGAAGGGCGAGGCCGCGCTGCTGAAGCATCTCGGCGAAGAGGTGGGTGCCCGACGCAACGTGCTGATCGAGACGAACCAGCTCGGCCGCACGGAGGGTTTCACGCTCGTGCGCTTCGCTAATCCCGTCACGCCGGGCGAAATCGTGCCGGTGACGATCGCGGGCCATGACGGCAAGGAACTGCTGGCGGCGTAGGCTGCCTCCCCTCAGGGGGAGGGAGCGATGCCGCACGCCCTCACCCGCTCCCGCATATGCTCCGGCACCGGCGCTTCCACGGTGATCGGCGGCTTCTTCGGATAGAGCGGCAGCGTGATGCTGCGCGCATGAAGATGAAGCCCCGGGCCGTGGAAGCGCGGGGCCGTGCCGTAGATCGGATCGCCCAGGATCGGAAAGTTCATGGCGGCGCAATGGACGCGCAGCTGATGGGTGCGGCCCGTGATGGGCCGCAATTCGAGGAGGGCGAGGCCCTCGGTCCGCCCCAGCACCCGCCATTTCGTCAATGAGGGCTGGCCCTTCGGGTCGACCTTCATCCACCAGCCGCGATCGGGCGATTTCGGCGCGAGCGGAAGGTCGATCTCGCCCTCCTCCGCCTCCGGCCCGCCCTCGACCACGGCCCAATAGACCTTGTCGACCTCGTTCTTGCGGAACAATTCGTTGAGGCGCGCGATCGCCTTCGGATGGCGGCCGAGGACGAGACAACCCGACGTGTCCTTGTCGAGGCGATGGGCCGCTTCCGGGCGGCGAGGCAGGCCGAAGCGCAGCGCGTCGAGGTGGTGGAACAGGGTCTCACCCCCTTTGGGCCCCGGATGCACCGGCAGCCCGGCGGGTTTGTCGATCACGAGCATCAGGGCATCGCGATAGAGCACCCTCGACACTATCTCTTCCGCATTCATGGCGCCTCGGCTATCGAGGCGGACGCGCTAAATCAAGCAGCAAGATCTTACGAGGCGAAACGAACCCATGGCCGACACGAAGCCCGACAAGCCCGGATTCCTGTCCCGTCTCTTCGGGCGCAAGGCCGAAACCCCGCCGGAGACGCCGCAGGCCGGGGGCCATCCCGAGACCATGCCGTCGCCGCCGGCTACCGGAGCCGACGACCTCGTGGCGGCGCCCCCGACTGTGACGACGGCCTCGCCCGATACGCCGGAGGCGCGCAAAACCGCCGTGGAGCTGGCGGGCGCCGACCTTCAGCCGGTTGAAGGCAGGGAGCCGGAGGGCATCAGCCCGAAGGAGCCGATCCCGCACATCGTCACCGAGGCAGGACCGGAGCCGCGGCCCGACGTCGCGGCGGCCGAGCCGACAGTGCCTGCTCCCGAGGCTCCACCCGCGCCCGAGACCAGGCCGGCGCACCCCAAGGGCTGGTGGCAGCGCCTCACGGAAGGCATGCGCCGCACCTCCTCGTCGCTGTCGGAGAGCGTCACGGGCCTCTTCACCAAGCGCAAGCTCGACGACGCGACGCTGGAAGAGCTCGAGGACGCCCTGATCCGGGCCGATCTCGGCGTGCCCACCGCCATGCGGATCACGGAAGCGATCTCGTCGGGCCGCTACAACAAGGAGATTTCGCCCGACGAGGTCAGGGCCATCCTGGCGGGCGAGGTGGAAAAGGCCCTGTCGCCCGTCGCCCAGGCCCTGCAGATCGACCGCACGAAGAAGCCCTTCGTGATCCTCATGGTCGGCGTCAACGGCGCGGGCAAGACGACGACCATCGGCAAGCTCAGCCAGAAGTTCCGGGCCCAGGGCCTCAAGGTCATGCTGGCCGCGGGCGACACCTTCCGGGCCGCCGCCATCGAACAGCTGAAAGTCTGGGGCGAGCGGGTCGGCGCGCCGGTCCTCGCGCGCGAGCAGGGCGCGGACGCGGCGGGCCTCGCCTATGACGCGCTGCAGGAGGCGAAGGCCAACGGCACGGACGTGCTGCTCGTCGACACGGCGGGCCGCCTGCAGAACAAGGCCGGGCTCATGGCGGAGCTTGAGAAGATCGTGCGCGTCATGAGGAAGTTCGACGAGACCGCGCCGCACGCCACGCTCCTCGTGCTCGACGCGACCGTCGGCCAGAACGCCATCAGCCAGGTCGAGCTGTTCCAGAAGGCGGCGGGCGTGACGGGGCTCGTCATGACCAAGCTCGACGGCACGGCGCGCGGCGGCATCCTGGTGGCGCTCGCGGCGAAGTTCGGCCTGCCCGTTCACTTCATCGGCGTCGGCGAAGGGGTGGAGGACCTGGAGCCCTTCGCGGCCCGCGACTTCGCCAAGGCGATCGCCGGGCTGGACGCGTGACGGGCCGGCCCTTCGTCATCCCCGGCGTGCGGCAGGGTGGAAGAGATCCATGAGCCGCAGCGCCTGCGGGTGGATCCCCTTCCCTCGCTTCGCTCGCCGGGGATGACACGGTGAGCTTCCCACTGTCATTCCCGGCCGGAGATGGCGTAGCCATCGCAGGGGAAGGGAATCCACTCACCCGCGCGACACCATGGATCCCCTTCCCGGCTCTTCGAGCCGCCGGGGATGACATGAGTGCCTTTTTGCCAGGAAATGCTTTAGAACGAACGCCATGACCGACCAGAAACGCCTTCCTCCCCTGCTCAAGCTTGCTCTCGAACTCGGGCCGCTTGTCCTGTTCTTCCTCGGAAACGCCTATGCGGACCGCCTAGGCTTCGCGCAGGACCAGCGGATCTACGCCGCCACGGGACTCTTCATCGTGGCGACCGTCGTGGCCCTCACCATCAACTACGCGCTTCTGCGCAAGCTGCCGATCATGCCGGTGGTGTCGGGCGTCGTCGTTGTGGTGTTCGGCGGGCTCACGCTCCTGCTGCGCGATGACACCTTCATCAAGCTCAAGCCCACCATCGTGAACGGGCTGTTCGGGCTCGTGCTGCTGGGCGGCCTGTATTTCCGCAAGCCCCTGCTCGAAATCGTCCTCGACAGCATGTTCGAACTGACGGAGGAGGGCTGGCGCAAGCTCACGCTGCGCTGGGCCCTGTTCTTCTTCGCGCTTGCCGTCCTCAACGAGATCGTCTGGCGTACGCAGTCGACCGATTTCTGGGTGAGCTTCAAGGTCTTCGGCATCATGCCGCTCACCGTCGCCTTCGCGCTGGCGCAGACGCCGCTGCTGTTGAAGCACGAGGTGAAGAAGCCGGAGGAGGCTTAAACCGGCCGCAGGAGCACCATGCTGCGCGTGACCCCAGGCAGAGGATCGCATTCGACGACAGTCCAAAGATCGTCCTCGCCCGCGGCGATCACGGTTTCCTGCGAGGCCAGCATTTCGCAGCCGGCTCCCTTGGTGGCCTGCTCGATGCGCGAGCCGATGTTGACGGTCTCGCCGACCACGGTGAATTCGAGCCTACTCTCGTCGCCCACCACGCCGCAGAACACGTCGCCCGTATGGATACCGATGCCGATCCGCACCGGCGGGTCGAAGCCGCGCTTGGCGTTCCAGCGCGCGATGAGGTCGAGGAGGGTGCGGCCGCAGGCGAGCGCGCGGCAGGCGTCGTCCTCCTGCGCATAGGGCACGCCGAAAAGAATGAGAGCCCCGTCGCCGGTGAACTTGTCGATCATGCCCCCATGCCGGGCCGCCGCCCTCAGGACCCGCCGGCGGAACGACGTGATGAAGACCGCGAGCCGCGCGGGCTCCATGGTTTCCCCGAAGGTGGTGGAGGCGCGGATGTCGACGAAGAGCAGCGTGATCCGGATGCGCCGCCCCTGCCTCAAGGAATCGAAGGCCTGCTCGGTCAGGATCGGGGCGAGTTCGCCCGGCAGATAGCGGGTGAGGTTGACCCGCAGCGTCGTCTCCCGCACGGCCCGCTCGAGCAGGACCCGGCCCTGGCGCGCGACGAGGATCAGGATCAGGGCCGCCGCGAAGACCATGACGATGCGGACCATGTTGGCCTGCATGGTGAACAGGCCCGACAGGCGGGTCAGATCCTCCTGGCGCTCGGCGGGGCTCATGGCGCCGCTCCCGAAGGCGAGGAGCGCGAGCCCGGCCACATAGACGGCGGCGACCAGGGCCTGGAGGCGCGGCTGGTAATGGATCGCTGCCGCCGCCATGGTAATGGGCACCACCCAGGCGACCGGGAAAGCGGCGAAGAGGCTGCCGGGAATGCCGAGGCCCCAATGGCTGTAGGCGAGGTTGCCGAGGATCAGCAGGGCGTCGAAACCCGCGGTGATCACAGGCAGCCGCTCCACCGCGATGCGCTTCGACGCGAGATAAGCCCCGACCCAGCCGAGGCCTCCGAACAGCGACAGGGTGAGCTCCGCTGCCCAGATCTGCTGCATGGCCATGAGATTGGTGATCGTGACGGTGCTGGTCGCGACGAGCACCGCCAGGAGCAGCAGCGCCGCCACGACGATGCGGGCGAGGCCTGCGCGCTGCAGGGCCCCGATATCCGCCTCGCGGATCAGCCGCTGCGTGGCGTCGCTCAGGCCCGGCGTCGTCCGCAGCTTGCGGAGCGAAATCCAGGCGGACCGGATGCGGGATCGAGGAGCCAAGGTTTCTTTTCGCTCGTGAGCGGGTTGTGGTTTAAGGGCCGGGACGCGCCGCAGCCCGCGGGAGATCGTCACTGCCGGTCGGAACGGCCCGGCTGTCAAGGATACATGGTTCATGACCGACACGCCTCAAGCCATCGCGATCTACGTGGACGCGGATGCCTGCCCGGTGAAGGCCGAAATCTACCGGGTCGCCGAGCGCCACCGCGTCAGGGTCTTCGTGGTGTCGAACAGTTTTCTCATGGTCCCGCAGGACCCGCTGATCGAGCGCGTCGTGGTGAGTTCCGGCTTCGACGCGGCGGATGACTGGATCGCCGAGCGGGCGCGGCGCGGCGCCGTCGTGGTCACGGCCGACATTCCGCTCGCCCATCGCTGCGTGAGAGCGGGCGCGGACGTGATCGGCCCCACGGGCAAGCCCTTCACGGAGGCCTCCATCGGCATGGCGCTCGCCACCCGCAACCTGATGGAGGATTTGCGCGCCATGGGCGACGTGACCGGCGGGCCGAAGCCGTTTTCGCAGAAGGACAGGTCGGCGTTTCTCTCGGCGCTGGACGTGGCGATCAACCGCCTCAGGCGCGCGGGATTTGGCGCAGGCGCTCCTTGAAGCCCGGCAGCGTCTCCGGCGTCAGCGGGCCGATCTGCTTGTAGCGGATCATGCCGTCGGGGCCGACGATGAAGGTCTCGGGCACCCCGTAGACGCCCCAGTCGATGGAGGCGCGGCCGTTCGGGTCGACCCCGACGGCGCTGTACGGGTTGCCGAGGGCTCCCAGGAAGCGGCGGGCGTTGTCCGGGTTGTCCTTCTGGTTGATGCCGACGACCCGGACGGACGGATCCTTGGCGAGTTCGACCAGCAGCGGATGTTCCTGACGGCAGGGCGCACACCAGGAGGCCCAGACATTCACGACGGTGACGCGGCCCTTCAGGTCCTCGTTCGAGAAGCCCGGCACGGGCTTGCCTTCGGCCATCAGGCCCTCCAGCGGCGCGAGGCTGAAGCTGGGCACGGGCTTGTCGATAAGGACCGAGGGCACCTCGGACGGGTTCCGGCCCCAGAACAGCTGGACCGTGAAGAGAAGCGCCAGGATCACGAAGACGATCCCCGGCAGGAGAAACAGAAGGCGGGAACGCGGGCGCTCTGCTGCCTCAGCCACGGCGGGACCTCCGGCTGACGCCCCGGGATTCGAGTTCCGCGAGGGCGCGGGTCTGGATGCGGTGATCGATTACGGCGCGAAGGATCAGGCCCGCGATCACCAGGGCGGTAAGGACGTAGGAAAAGGCGATGAAGAAGGTGTGCGACATCGTCAGGCAGCCTGGGCGTCGAGGCGCTCGGCCTCCAGGATGGTGAGCGTCCGCACCCGGCGGCGCAGGATCTCCGTGCGGATGCCGGAGAGATGGAGCCCGATGCCCACGAGCGTGAAGGCCACGGCCATCACCAGGAGCGGCACGAGCATGGAGGGGTGGATCGTCGGTCCCCCGAGCCGGAACACGGAAGCCGGCTGGTGCAGGGTGTTCCACCAGTCGACGGAAAACTTCACGATCGGCACGTTCACGGCGCCCACGAGGGTCAGGATCGACACCGCGCGGGCGGCGCGGTTCGGCTCCTCGATGGCGCGCCACAGGGCCAGGATGCCGAGATAGATGAGCAGCATCACCAGCATGGAGGTGAGCCGCGCGTCCCACTGCCAGTAGGTGCCCCACATGGGCTTGCCCCAGAGCGAGCCGGTGACGAGGCAGATCAGGGTGAACGCCGCCCCGATGGGAGCCGCCGCCTTCTGCGACACGTCCGCGAGCGGATGCCGCCAGACCAGGGTGCCGAGCGCCGAACTCGCCATGATCATGTAGAAGAAGAGGGACAGCCATGCGGCCGGGACATGGATATACATGATCTTGACCGTCTCGCCCTGCTGGTAATCGGCGGGGGCGACGAACCAGACCATGTAGAGGCCCGCTGCGAGCACGAGCGCCGCCAGGCCTGCCACCCAAGGCAGGGCCTTGCCGCTGAGGCTCATGAAGCGCGTCGGATTGGCAAGCTCACGGATCATAGGGTTCGATGTAGCGGTGTCGGGCGGCCCCTGCAACGGATCGATGGGCGCACAGGTATAACGATTTCGCTAAGCCGGGGCTTTCCTGTCACGGCAGGCACCGCCCCGCAATCCGGGATTGTGCGTAGGAGGAAAGCCCCCACCCCGTCATCCCCGGCGACCCGCAGGGTCGGGAAGGGGATCCATGGTGTCGCGCGGGTGAGTGGATTCCCTTCCCCTGCGGTGACTGCGTCACCTCCGGCCGGGAATGACAAGGTGTGGTTCACGCTCGCTGTCATCCCCGGCGAGCGAAGCGAGGGAAGGGGATCCACGGTCGGGCTCGGCG
>JBOZRS010000109.1:0-22103 GCA_050789065.1 Microvirga sp. | reverse complement strand
TCCCTTTGTCTGGGGCCAACGCCGCCGGCATCGCCCACGCCGCTCACCCGGGATAGCCCTCCTGCCGAGGGCAGCATGACTTCCCGGATGCACCACTAAGTATCCCAAGAGCTTGGACCTGGCGGATATCGACGCGGCCCGGACCGTCGCGCTGCGAATTGCCCGCGCCTTTGCCGAGGTCGTGCCGTACTGGGACAGCCTGACGGCGGAGCAGCAGAATGGCTTCGTGGTCGAGATCGTCGACGAGACCGGCGAAACGGTGCTGACGGTCCCATTCCGGGAGGCGGAGGAGCCTGACCGGTGACCGGATCGAAGCCGCTAGCGATCAAAAGAAAAGGGCCGCGTCTGGACTCTTGATCCGGTCCAGATTGCGGCCCTAGGCCTGCAGTTGCCCCCACAGGAACCCGAGCCTTATCTGATTTGCCCCGGCGGCATCAACCCGGACCGGGCGAAGGACGCGGTGCGGCAAAGAAGACCTTGGCAAAAATTTCCGACCTGTTACCGTTTTGTGACGGTCCTGGCAGCCCCCACGGGCCGCTCCTTGGCGCCCCACGGGCGCTTTTTCTTTTGATCGCGGCTTGATCCCGGCGCTCAGGACGACAGGAGAAACCTTCTCTTCACGATCGCCGTGCCATTGAGCCCGCATGAGCGACAACGCCCCTTATTCCCGCGACACGACCGCCATCTCCGAAATCACGGGCGAGCCCGTCAGCACATGGTCCGAAGAATGGCAGCACGAGTGCGAGGGCCGCGCCGTCCTGGCCATGTCCAAGGCTGAGCGGGACGTCTTCTTCAACGGCATCAACGATGGCGAGCGCAAGGAGCGCGGCATCATCGCGATCCGGGGCCAGAAGGCCGCGGAGTTGCTCAGAGACTATATGGAGCGGCTCCTGCAGGCCCGCGACCGGAAGGCATAGAGCGTCGTGCGCCGTCTCCGGTTGTGCACGATGCGATAGCGTCCTTGCCGGAGCTCAGCGCTTCTTGCCCTTGGGCGGCTGCGGGGCTGGCGCCGCGGCCGGCGCGGGCGGGCAGGAGAAGGTGAATTCCGAGTGCAGGGGCGTGATGTTCGTTCCGCCCGTGATCCTGCAGTCCTTCAGGGCCGGCGTCTTGGCGAAATACTCCGTCACGGCTTCTTCATAGCGTGCGCCGGTGATGCCCAGGGTGGCCGGGCCGGGGTTGTACCGTTCGCAGGCGGACTTATAGGCCTGGCTGATGGCATAGGCGGCCACCAGGACTCTCTGCTCGTCGCCATACCGGAAGACCTGGTAGCCGCCGCCGCATCGCGTCTCCACGTTGACCTTCGCCGTCCCCACGTAGTGGGACAGGGACCCGCCGTCGCTGGAGACGCAGGCGGAAAGGGTCAGTGTCAGCATGGATGGGAGGATCAGGAAACGCCGCAGCATATGGGCCGGCTCTCACGGTTCGTCGCAGATGAGGCCTCTCTGCTAGCAGCAATTGCCGCGCCTGTCGCCTCCACCCCAGGCGCCCCTAGCAGAAAAACGCGTTTCCTCGACAGGAGATATCGCGGAAGCCGGATCGCGAGGGCGGTCTGGACCGCCGGCTGGCTCCGACGGCTCTTCATTCGAAGGGGTTTTTGACCTGCACCTGCTCCGGCGGTTCGGGCGGGGCCGCCTTGTCCGGCAGCGCCTTGTCCCGCTCCAGGGTCTTCACGACCGAGTCGACGAGCGCCTTCAGGGCCCGCGCCCGCTTGAGGCCCTCCTTGTCCCGCGTCAGGTCCAGCGAGCCGTAGAGCGCAATCCTGTCGGCACCGTTCTCGACTGTGAGGTCGCCGATGCTCAAGGAGGCGCTATCGTCCGAGAAGGGTTGAAACTTCGTCATGGGTGGCGTCCAAACCGGTCGATGGCATCGAGGATCCCTTGAATGAAATCACGGGCTCCCGCTCCGGGCGAGGGCGCCGGAGGTCCCGACGGAGCGCGAGGCTTGGCGGATTGCCTGATCACGCCCTTCGGCCGCCGCAGCTCGGGGGCCGGGAGTTCCATGGCCGTTTCCTTCACGGCCGGTGCTGCCCGGGGAAAGGCATCGATGCCAGCCAGCCGCTGCAGCTCCGCCAGGGCGATCACCCGGTAGTCGTCTCCGGGCGCATTGTCCACGAGATAGGCCGCTCCGGCATTCTGCTGCGGGTCATAGACGGCTTTTGCGATCTGGGTCGGGATCAGCACGCGCCCGTCGAGGCTCATCAGGTTCTCGCCCCGGAAGATCGGGATCGTCACCACGTAGAGCTCCCTCTGCTCCGCCAGCCTGCGCACGGTCCGTTCGATGTCGCCCCACAGGTTGCGATTGTTGTTCGGGTTCTGCGGCACCATGTTGGCCAGGGAAAACGACTCGTCCATGGCTTCCGGGGTGCTCATGTCGCCGGAAGGCGCCATGTGGCCGCGGTCGAAGCCGCTGCGGACGTAATCGGACAGTTCGGCCCGCTCGCTGGGCGGAATGTTGGGATCCGCATGAAAGTCGCTCACGCGCATCAGCGCATGGGCCGCCACGATCCGCTCCGGGGTGAGATGCTCCGCGACCCACAGCGGGGTTCGGGTCAGGCCGGAATGGAGCAGCGCGTATTCGGAGTAGCAGAGCTGTCGGGTTCCGGGCGCGAGCTTCGGGTTCGTCAGGGCGGGAACCTGCCCCTGGAAGAAGTGCTGGGGGCAGGATGCCGCCGCAGCCTGGGACACGATCAGGCAGGCCGCCAGGGCGATTGCTGCAAGACGCGCCGATGATCTCACGAAACGGCCTTCGAACTCAGGTGCTGCGCGGCCGAGGGAGGCAGTGCTGTCCCCTTCGGATGGGCATCTCCTTTTCTTAGGTCTCCGCCGTGCGACTTCAATGAGAGCAGGCCTGAGCGCCTACGGACTCGAGGCGTGAATTCCCTCCGGGGCGGACCGTTTCTCGCCCCGCGCCAGCGAATAACCGGATCCACTTTTCCGCACGATGCGCTAAGGTCCGGCCCGCATTTCATCGTCAGAAGGTTCGTCATGCCGTCGCTCGAGTCCAACAAGGCCGTCGTTGAACACTACGTGGAAGCCTTCAACCGGGGAGACTTCGAGCGGCTGCGCAGCCTGTTCACGCCGGATGCCGCCATCTACGGCGTCCTGGGGTTCGGGAGCATCGACGTCGCCATGCCGGTCTGGACGGAGCTGCATCATGGCCTCGCCATGACGCTGACCATCGAGGGCCTCATGGCCGAAGGCGATGTCGTGGCGGCCCGGTATACGGAGCGGGGCACCTTCGTGGGGCCGTTCCGGGGCCACGAGCCGACCGGCAAGTCCTACGAGATCACCGCGATGGAATGGTTCGAACTGAAGGACGGGAAGATCCATCGGCGCTGGGGAGCCCGCGACTTCGCCGCTCAGGCTCGCCAGATCGGGCTGTCGTAGGAGCGCCGCGCTGTCGATTCAGCCGGCCGCTTGGCGGGTCACCGCGCGACTTCCAGCGTCTCGTTGCCGGAGACGGTTCGCGCCAGCGCGCAGGAATGGTCCAGGAGGTCCTCGGCCTGACTGTCGCGGCCGAGCGCGGCGACGACGTAGAAGCCAGGCCTGGAAGCGTTCGGGGCCGTGCTGAAAACCGCCACCGCGACCCTGGACAGGTCTTTCCGGTACCCCGGCAGGTGCATGAGGCGCTCGAAGATGTTCGATGCGCCGATCTCATCCGAAGCAATCCTGATTCCGAAGAAACGCTGGTTCGGTTCCAGGAAGCCGATGGGTTTCCACACGCCGCCGAATTCCGCATCGTGCCGTCGAAGCGCCGCGAGGACATCGGGCTGCGTGCAATCGACATGGATGTGCAGCTGATCCTGGGTCCGGCTATCCTTGGAGTTGATCGCCAGCCCGATATCCTCGAGCCCGATGCGGCCCTTCGCAGCCTCGATGACGAAGCGGCGCGCCGCGAGGGCCGCGCGCCAATAGGCGGTCGCTTCCGGCTTCTGCAGAACTGCGGCCTCGATTCCGCTCAGCCGCCGCGTCGGGGCCACAAGAACATGCGTTTCGCTCCACGGCGACCTGAGGATGGCGACGCCCGGAGACCCGGGCTTTCCCAGATCGACCTGAAGGCAGGGCACCGAGACGTCGAGCGCGTGCTTGGCCGCCACGCACGTCGCCACCACGCGCCACAGCGCGCTCCTCGGCAGGTCGCGCGCGGATGTCTGCTGAGCGAGGAGGAATGATACTGCAACAAAAAGCCACGCTGCTCGTTTCAAGGACATGGACGTGAGATGGTCAGCACAACGCCGGCCGCAATACCACGGACGAGCTAGAGTTGATGGTCGAGCGAGGGCGGGACGCGCGATTGCGCCACACCGCAATCCGTCCTCCATGGTGGCCAGACAACCGGAGGGACCTCGCGCAAGCGTCCCTTTCGACAGCCGTAGCGTCTGAAGACGATTCCCGCATGTCAGTCCCAAAGTGCCGCCGCGCACAGTAGCAAGACGAGTCCCGGGCTAGGGTGAAGCGGTTCGCAGGAGGTTACCATGACCCAGCAAGCGCTGTCGTTCGTGCTCGGCGTAGTGGCGCCACTGGCTCTGGTCGGCTGGCTTCTCGCCCTGCATTGATGAAAGGCATTCTCGAAGGCCCGTTCCTTCGAGCGGGCGCCTGCAGGAACTCCGAAGCAATGGAATTGCATCGCCTGTGCGGGACGCCTGCCGCGCTGCCCGGTCAGGCGCCGCCATCCGCCTGCCAGGCGCATTCGAACACCCGGACGGGCTCCTGGAAACCCTTCAGCGACTTGCAGCCGCAATCCTCGAACCGGTACTCGCTCCGGCACTCGTCCCGGATCGGCGCCGAGACCAGAATCTGATCCGCGCCGGCGGCATCGCACATCCGCGAGGCGCATTGGACCGTCGCGCCGAAGAGATCGCGGCTGTCCTCCACGGGCTCGCCACAATCCAGGCCGATGCGGACATGGATGGGCTCGGCGCTCTCCCGGTTGTAGCGTGCGAAGGATTGCTGGATCACCGTCGCGCATTCCACCGCCGCGATGATCGAATCGAACGACGCCATGATGCCGTCGCCCAGATGCTTGACCTCGCGCCCGTTGTGGCGGGCGAGCGCCCGCCGCACCAGGGCATCGTGCACGCGCACGAGCTCGATGGCCGCCACATCGCCGAGCCGGGCGGTCATTTCGGTCGATCCCACGATGTCGGTGAACATGATGGCCCGGCGTGCGGGCTCGGGCGCGGGGCTGGCGTGCTGCGAGGAGGGCTGGGGGTCGCTGATGCGTCCGAGAAAGGCCTCGACCGCCGAAACGGCGACCTGGATGACCTCGCCGGCGACATGCCCATGGGCATCCTGGTGGACCCGCTGCACGGTCTCCTGATCGGGCGCTTCCACGAGGCAGAACGCGGTGCCCCGCTCCTCGTCGAACCAGTAGGTGAGGAATTTCACCCCATATTGATCCTGGATCGCCAGATCCTTCAGGTGAGCCTCGGCAACCTCGGCCGCGCTTGTCCCCTTCATATCGTGGCGATCCAAGAAGATGGGCATGCCAGTCTCCCGTTCCGAGGCCCGGTCCGCATGAGAAAACCCGGAAGGACCGGTCGGGGACCTGCCTCCGGCAGCCGAGAGATGCTCTGCCTGCCCGGGGGAGGTGTCAAGCAGGCCTGCGGGCCTGCGCAGGCGGGCCGCGCCGAACCCGCCCGGCCCGACCCCGTTATCCTCCCTCTCGGGGGTGGAGGTGCGGACATGGATCGCGTTGAGGATCTCGTGCGGACGATGCTCGGGCTCGGGTTGGAGAGCAGGGATATCGGTGTTCTGCAGATGGGCCTGCGGGCCGCAATCGTCTACATGGTCACCGTTCTGATGATCAGGCTCGCCAAGAAGCGCTTCATGGGGCGCGCGACCGCGTTCGACGTGATCCTCGGCATCATGATCGGCTCCATCGTCAGCCGGGCAGTGACGGGCAACGCGCCGTTCCTGCCTGCGCTTGCGGCGACGGCGGTGCTGATCGCCATGCATTGGCTGTTCTCGAGTCTCGCCATGCGCTGGCATGGCTTCGGATCCGTCATCAAGGGAAAGTCTCAAGTCCTGATCCGCCAGGGGCAGATCGATGCCCGGGCCATGCGCAAGGCCCACATGACCGATCACGACCTGTGGGAGGATCTGAGGCGCAAGAGCGTTTCACGCCTGGAGCAGGTGGCGGAGGCGCGACTGGAGCGCAGCGGCAACCTGAGCGTCATCAGGGCCAGGCAGGTGCCCAGGGTGCTCGATGTGCAAGTGCGCGACGGCGTGCAGACGGTTCGGATCGAGGTCGCCGGATGAAACGATCGGTCGTTCCTGGTCCTGGCGCATCGTCGAACCAGAAAACCGGATCCAATTCGCCAAAAATGCCCTGGCGCATCGTGCGGAAAAGTGGATCCGGTTATTCGCTGGCGCGGCCCTTCGGGTCGCATTGAACGATGCGCCAGCCCAGAGAAGGAGCATCGGAGCTGATCCCAAAAGTGCAAGTCCACTTTTGGCCACGCCGCGCGATGGCGGCGCACGATGCTCTAGCCGGCGCGGATGCGCCGGTCATGGGATCGTCCTGCCGGAGCGGTGGGACTTGCGCCTCCAATGAATCGGCCAGAAAGCGATCATAGCGACGATCGCTGTGAGAAGCAGCAGCGCCACCACCATCTGGATCACACCGAAATTCGGGGCGTCCGTGGCAATGAACCATCCTGTGACGATGCCCGCCACGATGAGCAGGCTGCGCACGAGCCAATCAATCATTCGATCCTCCAGGCTCCTCTTGCCGGTCCGTCCGGCTCATGGGCGGCTCCTCGGGTCGCGTCGGCGAAGCACCAAGCTCCCTGTTCCGCGCGGCGCGCCGAAAGCCCTATTGCGGGCGCCCCTTGGTCCAGGTCGCCTGCGCGCTGTAGAGCGGCACGGTCGCGATCGACATCTTCGCGCTGCCCTGCTGCACCTGCCGGGTGTGCGCGAGATAGATCAGCGTGTCGTTCTGCCGGTCGTAGATGCGGTTGACGACCAGCTTCTTGAAGATGAGGCTGCGGCTCTCGTTGAACACCTCCTCGCCGTTGCGGTCGAGATCGATGTTGCCGATGGTGACGGGACCGGTGACCTGGCAGGAGATGGCCGAGTTCGAAGGATCCTCGAACCAGTTGCCTTGCTGCAGCCGGTCGATGAGGCTGCGCTCGAAATAGGTCAGATGGCAGGTCACCCCCTGAACCTGGGGATCATGGATGGCCTCAACCAGAATGTCGTTCCCGACCCAATCGGTCCTCACCTTGCCGACGACCTCCGCCCGAGCCGAGACACCGGAGACGCAACCGGCGGCGAGAACCGCGATGGCCACGATATGCTTCATTGTCTCGACCCCTTCTCCTTCCGGCCTGCCAAGCGGCGACCTATTGGCCGGCTCCGGACCGGTACCGACAATCGCAGTTCCGTCAGCCACGACATTGACTTACGTCAACGTGAGCCGGCGTAGGCAAGGTCAGGGGCGCGGCGCCAGAGCCCGCGGCTGCGTCTCCGCGCCAGGCTTCGCCCCGGCCTCCTGCCGGCGAGGATGACCGGCTGACGCGGGTGCAGCCTCATCGGACCGGCTCAGGGCGGGAAACTCATCCGCCGTGATGGTTTCCTTCTTCAGGAGCAGCGTCGCTCCGGCTTCCAGATCGCTCATCCGGTCACGCAGGATCCTGCAGGCACGCTCGAACGCCTGATCGACGAGGTCGCGGCTTTCGACATCGATCTCGCGCAGGGTCTCCTCGGACGCATTCGGTCTCTCGATCGACGGCACGCCGAGGAACGGCTGTTGCGGGGGCAGGTAGGTGCGCTGCCCGGTGGTGCCCGCCATGCCGTAGCGCGTCACCATCTCGAAGGCGATCGCCGTCGCCCGCTGCAGGTCGTCGGCGGCTCCGGTCGAGATTTCGCCCGCGAAGATCAGGGACTCGGCGGCGCGCCCGCCCATGAGCACGGCGATGCGGTTCTGCAGATCGCTCTGCGAGAGGAGAAAACGGTCCTCCGTCGGGCGCTGGATCGTGTAGCCGAGGGCGCCGACACCGCGCGGGATGATCGAGACCTTGAGCACGGGATCGACTCCCGAGAGGCTGGCGGCGACCAGGGCATGGCCCATCTCGTGATAGGCCACCCGGCGCTTCTCCTCCGGATTGAGAACGCGGCTCTTCTTCTCGAGACCGGCGACGATGCGCTCGATGGCGGCCGTGAAGTCGTCCAACGAGACGTCCTGGGCGTCGCGGCGGGTTGCGATGATCGCCGCCTCGTTGACGAGGTTGGCCAGATCGGCGCCGGTGAAGCCCGTCGTCAGACCGGCGATGTCGTCGAGGTTCACGCCCGGCGAGAGCCGGATCCTGCGCACGTGGACCTTCAGGATTTCGACGCGGCCCTTGCGGTCCGGCCGGTCGATCAGAACCTGCCGGTCGAAGCGCCCCGGGCGGAGGAGGGCGGGATCGAGCACCTCGGGCCGGTTCGTGGCCGCGAGAAGGATCACGCCGCTGCTGGGGTCGAAGCCGTCGAGCTCGGCCAGGAGCTGGTTGAGCGTCTGCTCCTTCTCGTCGTACCCGCCCATGATGTTGCCGGCGGCCCGGCTGCGACCGAGCGCATCGAGCTCGTCGATGAAGATGATGCAGGGCGCGGCCTTGCGCGCCTGCTCGAACAGGTCCCGGACCCGGGCCGCTCCGACGCCGACGAACATCTCGACGAACTCCGAGCCGGAGATCGAGAAGAACGCGACGCCGGCCTCGCCCGCGACGGCGCGGGCCATCAGGGTCTTGCCGGTTCCCGGAGGGCCCACCAGGAGGATGCCCTTGGGCAGCCGGGCCCCGAGGCGGCCGTAGGATTGCGGGTTCTTGAGGAAGCTGACCACTTCCTGCAGCTCGAACTTGGCTTCGTCGGCCCCGGCCACGTCCGCGAAGGTGACCTTGGTGTCGGTTTCGACGTAGACCTTGGCCTTCGACTTGCCGATCGACATGAGGCCGCCGAGCCCCTGGCGCTCGGCCACGCGACTGAACAGGAACGACCAGAGCAGATAGAAGGCGAAGGCCGGGAGGATCCAGGACAGGATCGTCGAGATGATGCCGCCGGACGGCGCGCCGGTGACGGTCACGCCCTTGGCCGCGAGCTTTTCGGCCAGGCTTGGATCGACCCGGGCCGTCGCGAAGTAGGAGCGGCCCTCGGCGGTCGGCTCCTTGAGGGCGCCCGTGAGGGTGTCCTGAGCGATCGTGACCTGGGCGACCTTGCCGTCTGCGACGAGCTGCTCGAACTGGCTGTAAGGGATGGTCTCGACCTCCCGGTATGTCGTCCAGAACTGCTGGATCAGCAGGACGCCGAGAAACGCCGCGAAGATATACCAGAGGGTCCATTGCTGCTTGCGCGCGTTCGGCTCCATCATGTTCTCTCCCTGGAACTCAGGCCCGGAAGTGGCCACCCCTTCGGGGACCGATGCTCCCTTGTTCCACAGGCGCATCGTGGGCTGCGGCCCATCCGGGCCCAGCATGAAGTATGATGGCGGCCGACGGCTTTCCTTGATTTAACACAATGTCCTCTGCCGCTGGGCCGTCCACAACGGAGCATCAGTGGGGATCTGAACCTGGGTGCTTGCAGACGTGATCGAACGGCCGCCCGAATTCGCCCAGGCGCCTGCCAAGACGCCGCCCGGCCTTCTCCGGTATGTCGTCCGCGTGAGCGGCAGGCATCAGCTGGGCCTGGCGCTGCTGTCCGGCATCGTCTTCGCGGCGGGGTCGTGCCGCTCGAGCTGCAGCGGCGCATCATCAACGATGTCTTCGGGAGCCACAGAATCGGCGAGCTGGTCAGGCTGGCCGGAATGTATGTCGCCATCGCCCTGTTCGGCGGAGCGGCGAAACTCGCCCTGAACATCTACAGGAGCTGGGTCGGCGAAAGGGCGGTCCAGCGGCTGCGCGCCTCGATTCTCGACGATCTGAGCGATCTCGCGCGGGAGCGCCATCCCACCAGGGAGGGCATCAAGGTCGCCCTGATCGTCGACGAGGTGGACCCGATCGGAGGATTCGTCGGCACCTGCTTTTCGGAGCCCGTTCTCCAGGGCGGCATCCTGGTCAGTGTCCTCGCCTACATGATCCACCTGAATCCGCTCTTGGCGCTGGCCACGATGCTCGTCCTTTCGCCCCAGCTGGTCTTCGTTCCGCTCATGCAGAAGGCCATCAACGACAGGGTCAGCCGGCGGATCGGCGTGTTGCGCCAGATCAGCGCCGTCATCATCGGTGAAACCGGACCGGCTCCCGCGGCCGCGAATGGGCAAGGGGCCAGGATCGAGACGGTCTTCCGGTTGAACATGGGGATCTACACCCTCAAGTTCTCCATGAATTTCCTCATGAACCTCGCTCACCATCTCGGCATCTGCACCGTGCTGGCCTTCGGCGGCTACTTGGTGATTCAGGGCAGGGCGGAAGCCGGAACCGTGGTGGCTTTCCTGTCCGGCATCGGACAGCTCAACGATCCGTGGGGCGATCTGGTGAACTGGTTCCGGGACCTGCAGGTGACCCGCACCAAGTACGACCAGATCGCGCGAGCCGTCGCCACGCTCCGGACGGAACCGACGGCCGCCCTCGACCGCCTCCTGGGAGGGCAGGTCTGACGCGGCCCTTCAGGTCGCATCGGGCGATGCACTGGAGCGTTTTTCGGCGAAGTGGAAACAGCCCTACAGCAGGAAATAGCCCTTCGAAAGGCTGCTGACCTTGTCGAGGGTGAACCCGAAATCGGCGGCGCCATCGCCGTTCACGTCGGCTTCGACATGGGATTGGTAGATCGTATTCCCCCAATCGTCTTCCCTCGTGTCGACGGAGTATCGCAGCTCGCCTGCCTTGTGGCTGAACTCGGCCGTGCCGATGAACGTGAAGGCCTGGTTGCCCTTGGCGGACGTATTGGCGTCGATCTTGTGCAGGTCGATCCTGTCGCGCTGGCTTCGCGAGAAATCGGCGATGAGGTCGGTCGAAGAGCCCCTTGATTCGGAAATCGAGTTGAACACGAAGGTGTCCGCGCCCTTGCCACCCTTCAGGATGTCCATGCCGCGGCCGCCGACCAGCGTGTCATTCCCGCCGAATCCCTCGAGGATGTCGTCGTATCGCCCGCCTTTGATGAGATCGTTTCCGGACAGGATGGACCGATAGAGTCTCTGATCGTCGCTGAGCGAATAGGTGGACACCACGTCGACGAGTTTGGAGACGGCGACCTGGACTCCAGTCAGGGACGCGACCTTCTTTCCTCCGACGACCGCGTTATAGCCCGTGACTGTGCCGCCGACCGGGATCCCATCGACCGTGTAGGTGAATCCGTAGCCCTTGAACTCGTCCCGCGTGCGCCCGGTCGCGTCGTAAATCGCAGTGAACGTGCTCGGCGATCGCTCATACCGGTATGCGTTCATGAGAACGCCGAGATCGAGGTCCGAGAGATCGAATCCAAACGAACCGTTCCACGTCAAAGTCGCCACTTCATCCCCCGAATGCGAGTAACCCATGGTCAGACTCGTAATCGGGATTCCCTCGTGCCGCAATGAGCGCACACGATGGAGATCAACGCCTGCATGAACTCTTTTGAGACGCAGTGCGGCGAGACGCTCGCATCATTCCTTTCACCGATGCAACATTGTTGTGAAGAGGCTGTCTTGCGATGGGCTCAACTGCGGCGCGCGGCTCGCGGCAAACGATTGAGCGACGCTGCCGCGTTCGCCCGAAGCCGAGACCGTTACGACGGCATTCATGATGCGGGTCGTACACAGGGACACTCAGCAAGGAGAAAGAACATGCTTCGTTCAGTGTTGGCCGCAACGGTGCTCACCATCGGCGCGTCGGTATGGGCCGTGCCGGCCGCACAGGCGCAGGGTCTCGTTCCCTGTGCGCCGGAGCACGGGTTCTGCCGCGTGCCCTATCCCACCCGCGTGATCTACGGCGTGCCGGGACGCAACACGGAGATGTTCGTCAGGGGACGCGGCGTTCCCTGCTCCAACGAGGTCTTCGGCGATCCCGCTCCGGGGTTCGTCAAGCGCTGCGCGTATGTCGAGCGCCGCTACGGCGGAGGCTATGGCGGCGATCGTGGCTGGGATCGCGGCTGGGACCGTGACAGATACCGCGACGGCTACGGCGGCCCCGGCCGCTGGGAAGGCCCCCGCGGCCGCGAGAGACCCTACTACGAGGGCGAGTGAGACATCGCAGGAGGCAGCGGATCATCCGGATCACGATGGCATTCTGCGCAACGGAGACCCTGTTCGAGAACGGTCATCGGATCCGGCGGGAGATGAAGAGTCCGAGAGATAACCAAGGGCACAGTGGTATCGGCCACAGGCGGCACACACTGAGGGCAACGAACGAATGTTGTGGATGTAACGGTTATCCGGGGAGGGCAGCATAGGATAGGACCGCTGCCCGCACCCGCAGCGCCCCGACCTGAGATGGCGCCGTTGCCTATGCCGGCAGGACGACGACCTTCGTCTTGACCGGCGTTCGTGAATAGAGGTGGATCATGTCCTGACTGAGGAGACCGACGCAGCCGCTTGTGATGCCTGTGCCGATCGATTCGGCGTCACTGCTGGCGTAGATCGTGTAGAGCGTGTAGGCGCCGTTCTGATAGAGATAAAGCGTGCGGGCACCGAGCGGATTGTCGAGGCCGCCCGGCATGCCGCTGGCGTATTTGGCCGCCTCGGGCTGGCGCCGGATCATCTCCTTGGGCGGGGTCCAGGTCGCCCATTCGGCCTTGCGCCCGACATAGGCCTCACCGCTCCACCGGAACCCGTCGCGGCCGACATTGGCACCATAACGGGTGGCGGATCCGTCGCCTTCGACGCGGTAAACGTAGTAATTGCCGGGGTCGACGATAATCGTACCGGGCGCTTCCTTGGTGTCGTAGCGAACTGTCCGGCGATAATACTTCGGGTCGACCTTGCTGACATCGACCGCCGGAATCGCGAATTTCTCATCGGGCACCGGCCCGTAGACCTTCGTCGCCTCGGCGAAGCTCATGCCGTCGGATGTCACGCAACCGGCCAGCCCCAGCGCGCCGACACCGGCGGCCGAGCCGACGAGAAACGACCGGCGGGTGAGAAGCCCCGCCCGACGCCCGGGCAAAGCTGCCTCGTCGATCTCTCCAGCATCGGCATTCCCACCGTTCATGATCATGACTTGGCCGCTTCCCATGTTCTGTTGCCTGACAAGAAAATAGTCCGGCATCCACCCGCTGAACGTCTTGCTAAGCTGAGATTGGCGCCACACGGCTCGATTGGCAAGCCCGAGCCTTCGCAGGCTCACGTCGCGTGGCGCTCGGCGTGGCTCCCTCTGATAGTCGCCGAAGCCGGCCGAACGGCCTGATCGCCACCATCCTGATAGCGGTTCGGGACCGCGCCCGCCCATTGAGGGCTCCATCACCGACCCGGAGCGCGATCAGGCGCCATCAGCATCACTGTCCGCGCTCTCTGCGGCATTTCCGTCAGACGCGAGAGCCTCGACATCGCAATCGATAACGACGAACTGAGCTTGGTGTACCAGCCACAGGCGCAGGTTGAAACTGGTGAGGTGCTCGGGTTTGAAGTTCTGCTGCGCTGGAACCATCCGGTCCGGGGCGCTGTGCCTCCCTCAATCTTCATTCCGATTGCCGAGGAAAGTGGGCTGATCCTGAAAATAGGCGAATGGGTGATGTAGGAGGCCTGCCGGCAGGCGGCCGGCTGGACGCGGCCGCTGAACATTGCCGTCAATGTCTCAGCCCTGCAGCTGGGCAGTGACGGCTTCGTTGAACAGGTACAGCAGATCCTGGCAGCAACCCGGCTGCCGCCTGAGCGGCTGGAGATCGAAATTACCGAGACGGCTCTGGTCCGTGACCCCAATCGCGCGCTGCTCGCATTGCAGAAGCTCAAGACGCTCGGCGTCAATATCGCCATGGATGATTTCGGAACAGGCTACTCGTCCCTGTCGAACCTGCAGGCCTTTCCGTTCGATAAGATCAAGATCGATCGCTCCTTTGTTCAGGCCGTCCATACCAAGCCGCAAGCGGCCGCCATCGTACGTGCCGTGCTTGGCCTTGGACGCGGTTTGGGACTTCCCGTCATCGCCGAGGGAGTGGAGACCTCAGAGGAGCTGAGCTTCCTCGACTCGGAAGGATGTACCGAGGCGCAAGGCTACTTGTTCGGCCGTCCTGTGCCGATTGGCGAGTTGACATCGCTCATCTGTGACAACGTCGTCGTGCTTCCGCGAACGCGGATGAAAGCCGCCGCAGATTGAGAGCATGGCTCTTGTCTCATCCGCGAAATGGCTTCAGCGTGCAATATGCTGCGCGATGAGAAACAGCCCGTCGTCAGGACGATTCCACGAAGTCACCGTCGGGCATGGGGCCTCGTTGAGCCGGGCCATTCCTGTCCTGCCGGCCGGCCGTCGAACGCGCTGCGGTTGACAGGCTGGAAGCCAGCCGCTTTGTAGACCTTCTCTCCCAAGGCGGTCCCGCCTCCGTAACCCTCCAAGGACTCCCACGGCATGGCCGGCATCTTCCAGTTCAGCCCAGACCAGTACTACCAATCAGCCTGGGACATCCGCTCCATAACGTACGGCGGAAAGACTCTCGCGGCTGCGCTCGATGACCTGTTCCTGGCGAACGGACCCGCAGATTCGATCACGGTCGGGATCAGCACCGATTCCGACAACATGGCGACATTCGGCAAGTTTCTCGTGACCGTCCGGCAGGGGGGCAGCACCTGGACTTTACAGCCAACCATCGATGGCTACGACCACCTGGGCTACGGGCCGGGCGGCGTTCTAGGCGGATACTGGCTGAAGGCTCCGGACAGCACCATGTTCGGCAACGCGAACCTGACCGGGGACGCGTTGGGCGACATCCTCGAGGGCAACGCCGGCAACGATATCCTCTCCGGCGCAGCCGGCCTCGACTATCTGATCGGCGGTGCCGGGAGCGACACGCTGAACGGAGGGGGCGGCTACGACGTGCTGACCGGAGGCACGGGCATCGACCGTTTCGTCGGCAGCGCCTACACCCTCGACGAGGACATCATCACCGACATCGAGGTTGGGGAATCCATCGAAATCGTGGGCGTGAGTGAGAAGGCGCGCGTCCGGCTCATCGGCGACACGCTCGCGATCGACGCAGGAGGAGACGGCGTTGACGACGCCTACATGCGCCTCGATCTCGCCAAGGGCGGAATCAAGGTGGAGACCAAGGCGGATTCCAACCACTCCTCCTACACGACCGTCGTCACCTATGACGAGCTGCGCGCCGTGTCCATCGACGCCGAGCCGCTCCCCTCGGCCAACACGACGGCGATCAGGTTCACCGTGACCTTCAACGCAGCGGTCAAGGGCTTGTCCGTGGACGATCTCGTCCTGACGGGCGGCGTCGCCGGGACGGTTGCTGACCCGGTCAGTACGGACGGCGGCATCACGTGGGCCGTCACCGTCAGTGGCATCGTCGGAGAGGGACAGGTCGGCTTGCAACTGAAGGACACCAACACGTCCGTCAGGGGAATGACAGGGGGAACCGTCAAGGGGTTCAGCGGCGGGCAGACGGTCTCCGTCGACAATGACCCTGTCCATCTCCTGCTGTCGACGACCCAAGTCGCCGAGAGCACGGCGCCGGGGACCGCAATCGCGACCCTATCGGCCACCGGGCCCGGAACCCACTTCAAATACCTTCTGGAGGACGACCACGGCGGGGCCGTCCGGCTCGTCGGGAACGTGCTCCAGCTCGCCAGGCCGCTCGACTACGAGGCGGAAGCCACCCTGCCGATCAAGGTCCTGGTCGTGGACGAGTTCGGGCAGGCCGTCACGAAGGACGTGGCGCTGACCGTCGGAGACGTCGCCGGCGAGCGCGTCATGGGCACGGCCGCAGCGGATGTCCTGCGCGGCGGGATCGGGAACGACCGCCTCTCGGGAGGATCGGGCAATGACAGGATCTACGGCGGGGTCGGCAAGGACGTGCTCACGGGCGGATCGGGCCACGATGCCTTCGTGTTCGACACCGCGCCGAACAGGAAGACGAACATCGACACGATTGTCGACTTCAAGGTCGTCGACGACACCATCCGGCTGGACGATGCGGTCTTCACGAAGGTCGGGAAGGGCGGTGCCCTCAAATCGACGGCCTTCTGGACGGGCAGCAAGGCGCACGACGCGAGCGACCGTGTCATCTACGACAAGAAGACGGGTGCTCTCTACTACGACGCGGACGGCACGGGGCACACGGCGCAGGTCCAGGTCGCGACGCTCACGAAGAACCTGAAGATGACCTATCACGACTTCATCGTGATCTGAGAGGAGAGGCTGTCGCCGTCTCGGGACTGGACAGGTCGAACGTGCCGTTGAAGCGTACCGTTGATTACAGTCCGGCGCCGGCAATGGCCGCTTATGGCACATCCCGGAAGGAGACCGGATGTCGGCTTAGAGCATGTTTCGGCGAAGGGATCCAGTTCGCCGTCAAAAATGCGGCGCAGCAAAGAAGAGAGATGATTCCGCGTGAGTGGAAGCAGATCTAGAGCATTCTTGAAATCGGCAAAGATGCCGTCCTCGACAATCGTCAGGCCATGAGCCGAGGCCGCGTTCAAGAGCCGGTGGGCGGTCTTCGGCGAGAGAGTGGCGCCGGTCGGGTTATGGAGCGTAGAGCTGGTAATGTAGAGGCGGAGTCTCTCTGCGGTCATGCCCGCCTCGAAGGCCGCGATGTCGGGCCCGGAGGGCGTGTACGGCACGCGGACGACCGTTGTGATTGTAACCGAGCCGGCAACCCTCTTAGGGTTGTCGGCAGCGCTCAAAGATGGGCACGTATGGGTCCCGCCGCGGTGTCGATGCAACAGTGGATTGGTCGATAAGGCGTCCCTGAGCGATCCTGAACATAACTCTGATTGGGACTTCTCGCCCATCACCTGGGCACATTGCTGCCCCTTTCCACGTGTCACCCGTGCGGATCAGCCCATTCTCAACCCGGCAGACAACTGATCCTGCAGATATGTCTTTAGCAGAGACAGACAAACGACGCGGATTGCTTAGGTCCGTACAAGATGTACCGGCCACCGCCCAGTCGCCAAAGGGCGTCTCCAGCGCGGGGAGAGCGTGCCCACTCATGAAAAGGTCTTGCACATTGCTGTCCCATACATCGTCGACTGGGAGACCATTCGCTGTCTTGAAGTCACGTAGGGCATTGCGCGAGGCCATGCCCCAGACGCCATCACCCGCCTTGCGGTAATAGCCTAGCTCAAACAGGCGGGTCTGGATTTTGAGAGCGTCCGAGGGATTGAGTGGATGGAGCGATGTACCTGGAATTGGCGAGAATGGTCGAAATAATCCGTCCGTCGTAGTGAGAGGATCGGGGGGAACATAGCTAGCCGAGGCTGTTCGATACCTGTCATCGAACAACGCAAGTTGGACCCGCAAATCCCATTCATCGCCAGTCCCTAGCCCGTTCGCTGATTTGAAGTCGCGCAGTGCGATGCGGGATTTCGGGCCCCAGACCCCATCCGCTATCCCATTGAAGAACCCTCGTTCTTGGAGGCGGCGCTGGACCTGTGCGGCGGCATCCAGATTAACGAGGTTGAGCACCTGAGGCTCTAGGTCAGGCGGCTCAGGTCCCCGCCATAGCTGCGGGTTGCTTTGCTGCAGGGGAATTGCGGCAGTCTTTACCCCTGAGGGCGAGTTGGTCGGCGCGGGAGGCGCAGAGTTTGGCTCGCTCGAAACGTCCGCATCGAGGTAAACAGCGTCGGGGACAGCAGGTTTCTCTGGTGCGCTGGAAGGCCCCTCGGGTTTTCTGGCGATTTGCTTGGGCTGCTCTTGAAGCGACGGAACTTCCTTGACCTGGATCCCGAGTTCATAGGCATCTTTGAAGTTCAGCCACATTGCGTCATCAGGAGAGGCCAAGGTCAGGTACACTATGGCCTCGTCCTTTAACCCAAGGGAGTACAGATATGCTCCGACCAAGGCATTTCCTGGACCTTTTTCGCGTTTCTCACCGCGCTCCATGACCCAAGCCGCATGAAAGCCAATTCGAGCGCTGGGTCCGGCAAGTAGCGTTCTGCCCCCAAGCCAAGCTAAACCGCATGCTGATGCGCAAACCATGCCGTCAGGAACGAACGTATCAAAGCCTTTGAGGCGAATAGCCCTGCCTATTTCTATGCCCGCAATCAGATTGCCGCCAAGGCTGTTGAACATGACAACAGCATCTTTGAGCCGAAGCACCCTTTCAGCGAAAGTATCCTCGTCGCCGAGCCGCAACTCCCCGTCAATAGCCACTACTGGGCGGGAATAGTTTGGGATGACAGTTATGGTGGCTGCTAGAGCAGGAGCCTCTGTACAGAGGGCCACTAAGAAAGCAGCAAACTTTGCAGCCCGTCCCATAGATGTCTATCGATGTCCCAGACAGTATTAACTACCCATTAACCTTAGTCCCTCGCAGAAGCGTGTCGAGTCGACATTCCGGATTAGGACGATCATCGTTAAGGGGCGCGATCAGTTTGGGGCGACACCGTTGAGGACGATGCATGCCAGTGGGCCGCAGCCACTTTGGCCCCGTCGATTCCGCTGATCATAGTTCTGGAACGATGGTTCGATGGGGGCGCTCAGAGAAGCCAAGCCAACCGCACGGGTGGGGAACACGGCGGGGAAGCTATCCCAGCCTGAAAACTATACTCTTTCTTTTACAGAGACTTGGCTCGAAACGGTGGCGGAGCGAGCGAGATGCAAACTCTAGTACGTTATCGGGGTTTTTTCCTGTTAACCATTTGAAAAATATGACCTTAACTGGCGTCACGGACCCTCTGCGTGACGAAGGTACTTGGCGATTGGAGGCCCAGGCGGAACCTTTGAGGCAAACCTCCTCCCTAATTGTTCCAAGAGCTCGGTTCTAAGACATCTCGGATTATAGGCCTAGTATGCTCTCTGCACGCTTCGTTGCCCATAAATATGACAATGCATTGACATTATATTGAAGAGCGATAATCTCCATATCGGAGAAATGACAATGCCTTTAGATAAATCCCTCCTGCACACTCTGACTGCCTCGGTGCGCCGCTTCGTGGACCAGCGATTAATTCCCGAAGAAGCACGGGTTTCGAAGGCCGATGCCATCCCTGAAGCTCTCGTCGAGGAGATGCGGGAGCTCGGACTCTTCGGCTTATCCGTTCCTGACGCCTACGGCGGACTGGGATTGTCGATGGAGGAGGAAGTTGCGGTGATGCTCGAACTCGGGCGCGCTTCTCCTGCCTTTCGATCTTTGATCGCCACTAACGTGGGTATTGGATCCCAGGGTATCGTCATCGATGGCACCGAGGAGCAGAAGCAGCGCTTCTTGCCGCCTATAGCCGCTGGCGAAGTCATTGCCTCCTTTGCCCTGACGGAGCCGGAGGTTGGATCGGATGCCGCATCCGTGCGGACCACGGCACGGCGTGAGGGCGACGTCTATTACCTCAAGGGAACGAAGCGCTTCATCACCAATGCGCCCCGCGCCGGCCTGTTCACAGTCATGGCGCGGACGGATCCCTCCAAGCCTGGGGCATCCGGTGTGTCCGCATTCATCGTCGAGGTCGGCAGTCCGGGCCTGTCCATCGGCAAGCCCGAGCACAAGATGGGCCAGCAGGGCTCGCATGTGGCGGATGTGATCTTCGACGATTGCCCCGTGCCGGTCGCCAACCTGATTGGCGGAGTGGAAGGGCAGGGCTTCCGCACGGCGATGAAGGTTCTCGACCGCGGTCGTCTCGGTATCGCAGCCGCCTGTGTGGGATTTGCCGAGCGCATACTCGATGAAATGGTCGCTTATGCCGCAAGCCGCCGGCAGTTCGGTTCGCCGATCGCCGAGTTCCAGCTCGTCCAGGCCATGATCGCCGATTCGCGCACTGAAGCCTATGCTGCGCGCTGCATGGTCCTGGAAACCGCACGCGCCAAGGATGCGGACATGGATATCGGCACGGAGGCATCCTGCTGCAAGCTGTTCGCGTCCGAGATGGTAGGACGTGTTGCCGACCGGAACGTGCAGATCCACGGTGGCTCAGGCTACGTTTCCGACTATGCCGCCGAGCGGCATTACCGCGATGTGCGCCTCTACCGGATCTATGAAGGTACCTCGGAGATCCAGCGCCTCAAGATCGGGCGTGACACTGTCCGCTCCGCCAATGTGAGTTGAATCCGATGAATGCTTCCTTCCAGTCTATGAGCAATGCTTCTATGTTCGGCCTTACCTCGGAGCAGATGAGTTTTCGCGAGACGGCACTGCGCTTTGCGCAGAACGTGCTTGCCCCTGCCTCCCGGCAGATCGAAGCCGAGGGTCGCGTCTCGTTGGCTCTGCGCAAGCAGATGGGCGAACTCGGTCTGATCGGTGTGGAGATGCCCGCTGAATACGGGGGGCTGGGTGTCGACCACGTTACGAGTGGTATCGTGATCGAGAGTATCGCCGAGGGCGACTTCAACGTAGCCTATATCCAGTTGCTCGCGTCCTTGTGCGGCACCATCGTGGCTCGTCATGCCTCGCCGGATCTCGCGGCCGAGATTCTGCCCCAAGTCTGCAGCGGCGAGAAGGTCATCGCGCTGGCGTTGACGGAGCCGCAGGGCGGCTCCGATGCGGCGGCTTTGCGCCTCAAGGCAACGCGCGATGAGGATTTCTATGTTCTGAACGGCGAGAAGACCTCCATCTCAATGGCGGATCAGTCGGAATGCGCCGTGGTTTTCGCCCGCACTGGCACCGAAGCCGAGCGCGCCTACGGTGTCTCGGCCTTCCTGGTGGATCTCGATGCGCCCGGCATCAGCCGTACGCGGTTCGATGATCTCGGTGAGCTCGCCATCGGACGCGGGTCGATCTTCTTCGACAATGTGCGCGTCCCTTCAACGCGCCTGCTGGGCGGAGAGGGCAAAGGATTCGTCCAGGTGATGCAGGGATTCGACTTCAGCCGCGCGCTCATCGGCCTGCAATGCTTGTCGGTAGCGCGCGTATGCCTCGCCGAAACGTGGAAATATGTGTCTGAGCGGAAGGCTTTTGGCAAGCCTCTGTCTGATAACCAGGGCGTCACCTTTCCGCTCGCGGAATGCGAGACGCATGTCGAGGCGGCGCGACTGCTTTGTTATCGGACATTGGCCGCCAAGGATGCCGGCGTGCCGCACACCCGTGAGGCCGCCATGTGCAAATGGTGGGCGCCGCAGCTCGCCTTCGAGGTCGTGCATAAATGTCTGTTGATGCACGGGCATGCGGGCTACAGCACCGAACTGCCCTTCGAGCAGCGCTTGCGCGATGTGCTCGGGTTGCAAATCGGCGACGGCACGGCTCAGATCATGAAGCTCATCATTGCCCGCGAGACACTGAAATCGCTCGCGGCCTGAATTAAAGGGCGCAACAGACGCCCGGCTTTTAGCGAGGAGGAAACGCCATGAAACTGGAAATGGGCTCTATACCAAAGCGCCGGGACGCGATGACGAAAAGCGGTCATTGGCGCGATGAAACGCTTCTTGAACATCTTGCACGCGCCGTGGCTCGGACGCCGGACAAGACCGCCGTGGTAGCCGCGCAATCGGAACAGGAGCGGGAGCGGCGTCTCACTTATGGAGAGCTTGATCAGCTCTCCGATCTTGTTGCGCTGAGCCTTGAGGAGCGCGGTGTCGGACATGGGGATGTCGTGTCGTTTCAGTTGCCGAACTGGTGGGAATTCACGGTTCTGCACTTGGCCTGTCTCAAGCTCGGCGCAATCAGCAATCCCCTGATGGTGATCTTCCGTGAGCGTGAGCTGAACTTCATGCTGGGTCTTGCCGAGACGAAGGTCCTCATCGTGCCTGCGAAGTTCAGGAACTTTGATTACGCCGCCATGGCGGCCAACGTCCAAGCACAGCTTCCCTCACTCAAGCATGTGTTCGTCGTCAATGGCGAAGGAGAGCAATCGTTCGAGACGCTGCTCAAGCCTAAGGCCGGTGAAGATGGGCGCAAGCGTCTGCGTGATCGCAAGCTCTCGCCTGATGATGTAATCCAACTGCTCTATACCAGCGGCACCACGGGCGAGCCGAAAGGCGTGATGCACACATCGAATACGATTCTGTCCAACCTCGTGCCCTTCGCCAAACGGCTTCACCTGGGCGAAAACGACGTCATCCACATGCCGTCGCCCATGGCCCATCAGCTCGGCTTCATGTATGGCCTCGTGCTTCCGGTCATGCTGGGAGC
>JBOZRS010000014.1:0-101522 GCA_050789065.1 Microvirga sp. | reverse complement strand
TCTACATCGCAGACTTCTGTCTTACGTCTCGTTCGGGCTATCCTGGCCTCATGCTGTGGGAATGACCCGCAACGCTCATCAAATACAAGGTCTCGTCGATGCGCCACTGGCCTGTGATGGCTCGCTTGCGGCGATTGGACCGCTCCAGCAACTCGGGTGAACATCTGACAACCCATCTGTGAACGGTCGCGTGATCGACAGAGATGCCGCGCTCGGCCATTATCTCCTCAAGATTTCGCAGGCTCAGATTGTAGGCCAGATACCACCGGACACAGCGCAGGATCACGGACCGATCAAAATGCCTGCCCTTGAACACGCTACCCTCCAGCCTTGAGCCCAGGGAGGATTAGCTGAAACCCCGAAACAAATTGCTGCGACAGATCCCTCGGGAGTATTGGTGATTTTGCATCACGATCCATGACGTCCCGTGACAGGACATTGAGCCTGCCATCGATAATTCGCCATGATCGCTCGTGCCCGAGTTGCTCTTGTCGGCGATCAGGCAAAGAGAAGAGTTGCTCCCGCGACGGCAATCCCTCCTCCAAGAAGACGGCTCAGGATCGGCTTGTTGTGAATAAGAGAGGCTGCAGCTGCGAGCCCGCCGGCATGAAGGAGCGCAGTGGCGAGCAGGAACCCGGCACTGAACTGACCCGCACTGACGCCCTGCCCCATCTCAGTTCCGTGGGCATAGCCGTGAACTAGGCCGAAGATCCCGCAGGCGATGGTTGCCGTTGCGGCGGGCAGCCTCAGACCCAACGCGATTGCGGTGCCGAGCACGAGAACAGACGCGGCAATGCCGATCTCGATAGCGGGGATCTCGAAGCCCGCCAAGGCGAGGGCCACACCAACCAGCATCGCGCTCAGAAAAGCGAGCGGCAATCCCAAAACGGCTCGGCGACCGAGAAAGCCGGCCCATAGTCCAACAGCTGTCATGGCCAGAACATGATCGAGCCCGTGGAAGGGATGCGCAAAACCCGACGAGAAACTCATGATCTCACCGGCCCCGGTATGCGCCAGGGCGGATGATGAACCGAGTGCAGACAAAGCCAACACAAGGAGAGGCCGTGATACGTTCATTGTTTAAACCATTGAGAGGGAGTTCTTACGATCTGACGGAATGGCGTAATGGACGCAGATATCCAAATGCGCCCCTGAGCGACGATCAGGGATGCTTGTGAATGGGATCGACCCAATACACTTCTTCAGGCTGCTCGGCCGGGTCGACATCGGTGATGTTCACCACCACTGCCTCGTTGTCCGAGCGCACGAGCACGCATTCGAGCGGCTCGTCCGGGCTGGCGTTGATCTCCTGATGGGGCACGAAGGGCGGGACATAGATGAAGTCTCCCGGCCCGGCCTCGGCCACAAATTCGAGGTGATCGCCCCAGCGCATGCGGGCCTTGCCGCGCACAACGTAGATTACGCTCTCCAATTCGCCGTGATGATGAACGCCCGTCTTGGCATTCGGCTGGATCGAAACCGTGCCGGCCCAGATCTTCTGGGCGCCCACTCGGGCATGATTGATTGCAGCCTGACGGAACATCCCGGGGGTCTGGGCAGTGTTGGCATCAAGCCGGTCGCCCTTGATCACGCGGACACCCTCGTGCTTCCAATGCTCGTGATCGTGCTCGTGTTGATCGTGGTGCTCATGGTGATGATGTGCGCTCATGGGGCTTTGACTCGAAAAGTTCTTTGGACAGGCAAGCCCCAGCCTCTGATCTCAGGCCGGGGCTGATGGATCGTGGTACGACGGGCGCGCGGCTTAGTACCTCCGCAGCTACTGCGCCGCGGCTTCCTGAGTACCGCTGAGCACCGCCTGGTTGAACGATGGGTCGAGAACATCGGCGGCCTTGAGTGACTTCGGGATCAGGCCATTGCGGGCATAAAGGTCGATGGTGCGCTGCTCGGCCGCCACGACCTCGGCATCGATCGGCACCGGACGGGTATTCGCTCCGGAGAACCAACGCAGTGGGATCTCTTTGGGCAGGCCGATCAGCTTCGCCCAGGTCCCGGCATAGGCATCGCGGTTGGCTGACTCCCAGACACGGGCTTTAGCAAGGCGGCGGACAAAGTCCTCAAGTTCGCTGCGCTTGGTGCGGATCGCCTCCACATGCGCCGCCTGGAATCCAAGACCGGGTGTAATGCCCTGTCCGTCACGCACGATGCGGGCTTCGCCGGAGAGCACCAACTGCGAGGTGTACGGCTCCCAGGTCGACCAGGCATCCAGGCTGCCGCTCGTGAGTGCGGCCTTGGCTTCCGCCGGCAGAAGGAAGCTCAAGGTGACGTCAGTCTTGCCAAGGCCGGCATCCTCAAGGGCTGCCAGCACGAGCTGATGGCCGACGGAGCCACGGCCGGTGCCGATGCGCTTGCCTTTGAGATCGGCAAAGGTCTTCACGGGAGAGTCAGGGCGCACCAGAACGGCAAGGCCGCCCTGATCTGACCGCGTGGCCAGGATGGCCTTGATCGGCGCCCCGGAGGCCGCCGCGAAGGTGAAGGGCGCATCACCCACGATCCCGGTGTCAATCGCCTCTGCGTTGAGCGCCTCCAGCAAGGGAGCCGCGGCTGGAAACTCGCTCCACTCGATCTTATAGGACAGGTCCTTGAGCACTCCGGCGGCCTCCATCAGGGCGCGGGAGCCCCCGCGCTGATCGCCGACCTTCAAAACGGTCTCGGCCCAGGCGGGTGCCCACGATAAGGCAAGAGCGGCTGCAGCAGCCAGAAGGGACATGCGTTTCATGATCGTCTCCTTTATTCAGCCGCCACTGCAGACTGACGGGACCGCTCGGCGATCAGGCGACGGAAGGCCGGGATCAGTTCGCGGCCATACTGGACGGCGTCCTCAAGGGGATCAAAGCCACGGATCAGGAACGTGGTGACGCCAAGATCGTAGTAGTCGAGCAGGGCGTCAGCGACCTGCTCGGCCGTGCCAACCAGGGCGGTCGAGTTGCCCTGTGCGCCGGTCACGGCCGCAATGGCGGTATAGAGACGCTTGTCGAGCCGATCGCCCTGTGCGGCGGCTTCGAGCAGCCGCCGTGCCCCCTCGTTCGGCGGCGGTGCCGCGACGCCCAGCCCCTTGGCCGCACGCACCGCTTTGATGCGCTCCAGAAGCCCTTCCGCCCGGGCCCAGGCGCCGTCTTCAGTCTCGGCCAGGATCGGCCGGAACGAGAGACTGAAGCGAATATGGTGCTCGCGCCCGTGCCGGACTGCCGCGGCCCGCACCCGAGCGATGGTTTCGCGCACCTGGGCGTGCGTCTCCCCCCAGAGCGCATAGATGTCCGCGTGCTTGCCGGCAACCTCGATCGCGGCCTCCGACGAGCCGCCGAAGTACACCGGCAGGTGCGGCTGCTGGATCGGCTTGACGTTCGAGAAGGCACGTTCGAAGCGGTAGTATTGCCCGGCATAATCAAAGGGCGTCTCGCTGGTCCAGGACGCTTTCACCACATCGAGATATTCGCTCGTGCGGGCATAGCGCTCGTCCTTGGTGAGGAAGTCGCCGTCCTGCCTGAGTTCCTGGTCGTTGCCGCCGGTGATGATATGAACCCCGGAACGGCCACTGGTGAGATGATCGAGCGTCGCGAGCTGGCGGGCGGCCACCGTTGGCGCCGTAAAGCCAGGCCGGTGCGCGATCATCAGGTTGATGCGCTCGGTGACCGAGGCGGCATAAGCCGCGATGTGCTGGCTCTCAGGGGATGTGGAATGGAACGCGACGAGAAAGCGATCGAAACCGCCATATTCCTGTGCCTGGGCCAGAGCCCGGATGTAGTCGCGATCGATGACCGGTCCCTCAGCGGGATGGGCCTCCGACTCGTAATGCGTGCCGACAAAGCCAATGAACTCGACGTCCTTGCTCATGATGGTCTCCTGTTTTTACGATTGGGCGAGTGCATCGGCTGAGGCCGTCCAGACGGCATCCTCCAGCCGCGCGGCAGAGGCTGCGGGCACTCTGGTCTTGGCGGGGGCGGCCGTCTCCGCACCCGGCTCATCCGGGGCCTCTTCCTCGACGCCGAGTTCGCGCAGAAGGCGCGACCGGAGGGTCGCGAAGGCTGGCTGCGCATGACGGCGCGGGCGATCCAGATTGACGCGCAGGTCGAAGCCGATGCGTCCCTGATCCAGCACCAGCACCCGGTCGGCGAGAAGCAGTGCTTCGTCCACGTCATGGGTCACGAGAAGAACAGCCGGCCGGTGGGTTCTCCAGAGCGAAGCAACCAGGCCTTGGGTCTTGAGCCGGGTGAGCGCATCGAGGGCCGCGAAAGGCTCATCGAGTAGCAGCAGTTTCGGCTCTCGCACGAGGGCACGGGCCAGGGCTGCCCGCTGGGCCTCGCCGCCGGACAACGTTAGGGGCCATGCGTCGAGCCGGTGGCTCAGGCCCACCTCAGACAAGGCCGCAACCGCACGCTCGCGGGCGTCAGGTGTGCGTAGCCCCAGCGCCACATTGGCCCATACTCTCTTCCACGGGATCAGGCGCGGCTCCTGGAACACTACGGCCCGCTCTGCCGGCACCATCACGGTGCCGGCCGGAGCCTCATCGAGACCAGCCAGGGTGCGCAGGAGCGTCGACTTGCCCGAGCCTGAGCGGCCGAGAAGCGCCACGAACTCGCCGGCCCGGATGGTCAGATCGAGACCGTCGAGAATGTTGGGGCCCCGGCCGAAGGAGCGCACGAGGTTTGAGACGTGCACCACCGGCTGCTGTCGCGTTGTCAAGGCAGGATGAGCGTTCATGAATCAGTCCTTCAGAAAGCTTGGTCGCCAGGCCAGCACCCGACGCTCGAGAACACGGACGATCTGATCGGCGCTCAGCCCCAGGATGGCGTAGACGATCAGGCCCACGAGAATGATGTCGGTGCGCAGGAAGTCGCGAGCCGTCATGACCAGGAAGCCGATGCCGGAATCGGCATTGATCTGTTCGGCCACCACGAGGCTGAGCCAGGCAACACCGAGCGCGTAGCGAAGACCAACCAATGCCGATGGCAGGGCTCCGGGCAGCACGATGTGAAACACCTGCTCGTGCCGGCTGAGGCCCAGGGTGCTTCCGGCCTCGATCAGTTTGGCGTCCACGCCGCGGATGCCGGCAAACAGCGTGAGATAGATCGGAAACATCGTGCCCAGGGCCACGAGCGCAATCTTCGGTGCTTCCCCGATGCCGAACCACAGAATGAACAGAGGAACGAGCGCCAGAAACGGCAGTGTTCTGAGCATCTGCAGGGTGGCATCGAGCAGGTCTTCGCCACGTCGTGAGAGACCCGCAATGAGTGCGAGCGACGTTCCAACGACAACGCCGATTCCTAATCCTGTCGCAACGCGACCGAGCGACACAAGGAGGTGCCGGGGCAATTCGCCGGATGCAATCAACTCGGCAAACGTGCCGGCGATCAGCGCGGGTGAGGCCAGGGTCCGGGTCGGAATAAGACCAGAACTCGCACCGAGCTGCCACAGAACGATGATGAGAAGTGGAGGGATGTATCGCCGATAGCGGAGCCATCGGTCTGAGGTGACGCCCGGAGAAGCAGGTGAGCTCACGGCTGTACTCATCGGGACACCCCGAGAAGCGAGACCTGAAGGTCCACGGATGCCAGTGCAGGAGCCGTGTGTGCTTGTGGGACGGGAGCGGCAATGAGATCAGCGAGTTGTTGCGCAGCTGCGGCCATCCGCGCCAGGACCCCTGCGTCAGTCAGATGTCCGTCGGCGAAATCGGCATCGCTGGCGTAGACAGCTGTGGGGATGGTCAGGGCCTCGAAGAAGCCGAAGAGCGGCCGCAGGCTATGTTCCACTACCAGGGCATGACGCGGGCCGCCGCCCGTGGCGGTAATCAGCACCGGCTTGCCCACCAATGCGCGGGGCTCAACCAGATCAAAGATGTGCTTGAACAGTCCTGTGTACCCGCCCTTGTACACCGGCGAGCCCACAATCAGCGCATCGGCCTGCTCGATGGCGTCAATGATGCGCGCTGCCGGGAGGGTTAGGTCCGTGCGCTGCAGCGCAGCGCCAAGGCCGGGACCCGCATCGATCAAGTCGTAGATGTCGAGGCGCACCCGTCTGTGGCTCGTAACTTCCGCCATGACCGTCTCGATGAGCGTACGGGTCTTGGATGGACGGCGGGGACTACCGGAAACACCAACGATGCGGGGTAGACTCATGGCACAGGTTCTCCTTCCGCCGGCGGAGCCCGCGGCGTTCAACAATCAGGGTCGGGAGGAGCATGGCGTTGAAAGAGACCCGGGGGTCTCACGCCATTTTACTGTCCTTGCTCAGGATCGGGCGAAGCTACGCGACTTCTGCGGTCGTGACGCCTTTGGAGTTCATGATGGTCATTTCTTCATCTATCCTTCACACGAGCCTGCGAGGCGGTTGCCTGACAATCGAGAGGATCTGGAGTCCTTGACTGATCTTCTGATGAGCGAATTAACACTCCCACTGAAGCCCAAAGGATCGTCTCAATACACCCGGCTGTCAACGGGAACGTTCTTTCTTTAGAACAAACTTGACGAGCAGGCTGTTCTATAGATCATGAGTTCCATAGAACAAATTTCTCTCCCCTTTTAGGATTAAGCCTCTTTCTTGAGAATGATCCCGGTAAGATCACCCTTGATCGCGATAAACGTTCTTTATAAAGAACTATACTCCGGCGAGCACGGAGCTCTCGAAAAGCAAGCCTTCGCATAAGCTTTGTCTGTACCACTGGAGTCGATGGATGGACGCGACGGACATTAAGATCCTAGTCCTGCTGCAGGAGGATGCCAGCATCTCGATCGCAGAGCTTGCCCAGAAGGTGAACCTGTCTCAAACTCCTTGCTGGAAACGCGTGCAGCGGCTGGAAGCGTCCGGCGTGATCCAGAAGCGTGTTGCCCTTGTCGATCCGGAAAAGGTGGGTCTCGGGCTGACGGTCTTCGTCTCCATCGAAACTTCTGACCATTCAGGCGAATGGCTGCAGCGCTTCGCAGATTTCGTCTCAGCCATGCCGGAAGTGATGGAGTTCTACCGCATGGCCGGAGACGTGGACTACATGCTGCGCGTCGTCGTGCCGGACATGGCGGCCTATGACCGTTTCTACAAGCAATTGATCGAAGCGATTCCGCTCAAGAACGTCACGTCCCGCTTTGCCATGCAGCGGGTAAAATCCACCACGGCCTATGTTCTGACATACAACGGCCGGCTCTAAAGCATCGAATCCAAAAGTGGCCCCACTTTTGGGATCAGTTCCGATGCTCTTGCTCTGGGCGGGCGCATCGTTCGAGGCGGAAAAACCGGATCCACTTTTCACTGGCGTGGCCCTTCGGGTCGCTGACGCGGACCTCCGGTTCCGCACGATGCGCTAGGGTTCCGTTGCTGGGAATCGTGGGGTCTCGGAGTAGGTGTTTACGGCAACCGGACCGGATAGCGCTCGCGTCGGGGTCCAGGGCTGCGATGTGTTCACGTTCCGGGGCGGCAGGATCGCGGTGAAGAACTCGTATCGGAAACAGCGGACTGGCTGATCTCCAGAATTTCCCTTGTTCGGCACCACAGCGCCGCTACGCTCAGTTCGTCATTCGTCTGCGACGGAGAGTACAGTCATGGACGGCGCTGCCACAGACCACCGAAACCTCTGGTTCCTCAACACCCACGTCATGATCCGTGTCTCTTCGCGAGACGGTTCGGACGGCATCTCGGTGCTCGAACACCGGGCCTCACGGGGAGACACCCCGCCCCTTCATATCCACCATGACGAGGACGAAATCTTCCATGTGCTGGAAGGTGAGGTGCGCTACCGGGTAGGAGATCAGGAGCGTCGGGCCAGTGCCGGGGAGACGCTGCTGACTCCCAAGGGCATTCCCCACACCTACAGGGTTGAATCGACTGAGGCTCGCATGCTCACCATCACCCGAGGCGAATTCGAGAACTTCGTTCGGGCGTTCGGACGCCCTGCCGAACACGATGGGCTCCCTGATCCATCCGGCCCTCCCACGCCCGCGCAAGCTGAAGCCCTCGCCCGAGCCTGTCGGCAGTTTGGGATCGAACTCGTCGGACCACCCCTGTCATAAGAAGCTGGCTATCCAGCGTCATAAGGCGTTTCAACGGACTTTGGGGCTTCCGCCATTCTTCCCCGAACAGGTCGCAGGCTTCTACTAACCTAATCCCTGCCCTGCTCGCTTCGTGCGAGCCGCTCCACGAGCTCTGCCAGCCGAGCCGGGAGGGTGTCCTCGGCCGGACCATAGGTGAGCCGCAGGCGCTCTCCAAGCCTTTGAAGGTCATAGGAGTTCAGCGGCTGGCTCACCGTCAGGCTGGATGGGAGAGGCAACGTCACTGTTGGGGTATCATTTGGGAGCAGGGCCTGCATGAGAACGCTCTCGTTGGCAGCACGAACGCGCCGCTGAATGCCCCCATGTCCTCGCCCTGTTCAGGGTCACTTAGGTGCAAAGCAGCGGGGATTTGTGGCAAATGTACGGACGAGGTTTGAGCATCTGTCCCAGCAGCATGCACCACGATGTTGCTTGAACTGAATGGCAAGACCTTATCCCAAGGAGGTAGTTCGGGCTTTTGTGAAAGCGCGGACCAGCAGTGATATGATGCTCCTGATTGCACGGAGAGTCAGATCATGCGCGCCTGGGTCCTTCTCGCTGCTACCTGCCTGTGCCTGCCAGTTTCCGCCATGGCGCAGGACAAGGCAGCCATTCAAAACCTGAACGATCAGTTCGCGAAAAGCTTCAATACCGGCGATATCGCAGCCGTTGCGGCCCACTACACCGAAGATGCAGTCGTTCTGCCGCCTGGAGCCGAGATGGTGTTGGGCCGGAACGCGATCCTGACCTTCTGGAAAGCTGCCACCGAGCAGATCGGCGATCTCAAGCTGACAGCAGTGGACGTGAAGCCGCTCGGCAGCGATGCAGCGCGCGAGATCGGCACCTTCTCGCTCCGGACCAGAGGATCGCAACCGCAGCAGGTCACCGGCAAGTATCTGGTCGTCTGGGAGAAGGCGGGAGGCGATTGGAAAATCGCGACCGACATCTGGAACACCAACAAGTAGCTCCAGGCGAGTCATGCGCCATCGCCCGTTCGTCGCGGTTGGCACAGGTCTGGGCGCAACGGTTCCGTCAAAGGACGAGGGAGGGCATCATGGCGCCTTTTCGCCCTGTCGACCGGGTCGAGGTCCATGGTCTCGTAGACAATGTGACCGACAGTCTTTCGACCGTCCCGAGCCGTGACGAGAACGAGCCGCTCGATCGAGCGCGGCTGTAATCCGCATGATGTGATGGCTGTAACTGGCCACCAGACCCTGAAGGAAATTGACCGTTATGCGAAAGCCTACTTCCGTGAGAAGAAGGTCGATGTCTACGCGAAATGGCGCGCTGGCGCGGCTAAGGCTGAAATCACATCGGCAATTCCGAAGGTAGCCTGACCAGACTCTCAAATCAAACTGTGAGCCGCCTTCGGGCGGGTTTTTCATAGCCGAGAGACAAAACGATTCATGAATCGAGGCCAGCGAGCACCAAGGACAGAGCAGAGCTGTTTTCAACCACTCTAACTTTTTGGTATTTCGCCTAAGCTAAGTGCTTGAAAAAGCACCACTCCCAAAGGAGAGATGGTGCCCAGGAGAGGAGTAAAGCTCTGCTTTAAAATCAGCGACTTAGCTTTAACCCCTACCCCGCTTCAATCCCGTTTTACCCCGCCTAAAGCCGGTCGTTTTTAACCCCGGCCTTATGGTCCGAATCGCAACAACGAATCAGGTGTCCAGGCTGTCCCATTCGTCTCCAAGTACCCAACGCAGAGCAGACAGCTTCCCGTTGATCATTCCCCACTCGAAATCATCCCAAGGCCCGAGATTTTCGAGGCCGTGTTTTTCCTCAACGCGCTTCGCTGCCCTCAACGCTCCCTCCCAAATGTCTCGTTGGATAGGCCGTTTCGAGTGATCCGCGACTGGAAACGTCTCCTTTTCGACAAGTTCAATCTGTCCCTGTTCTATTGCGATGCGGCGGTTCCAGTGACGATTGTACCAGACCCGATCTGTGAGAAGGTCCATTTCATCGAGTATCTCGGAAAGCCGCCGTGGCTCCTCGGTCCACTCAAGCTCGAATCGGAAGTCCTCAAGCAGTTCTGGGGCAACTTCGTTGAGGGTTTCTGCTAGGCTGATGGAATAGGTGGATCGGTCTGGAGAGAAGCTCGCTGCGATGTCAGGGTGAGGCTTACGGTTGTCCACGTTGGTGTCGCTGAAATCCTTAGTGTTGTGAGTGACGAAAGCGAATCGCACGTCGGTCTCACGGTCAGCTTCTACGGCGGCGGCGTAGGTCTCGATGAGGATCGCGTCGCCGATCCCGTTCCGTTGACGGTGGAACGGGGCGCGGTTGGCGATGGCTCGCTCGGCAGCGCGAAGTTTCACAGCATCACTGGTCGGGAAGACCGTGGAAGCCTCAAAAAGGCGCTCGATTCGGGCGACGGAGGCATTTGCGGCCTCACCGAGAGTGCCGATGCGGTGGTCGAGGTCATTAAGCTGCTGGAGGATAGCTCCCTTCGTGTTCTCATCGCCGAATCGGGCAACGGCGTCCTTCACTCTTTTAAAAAACCCAGAGTGACTGCGAGCGCTTTCCTCAATGACACGCTGCTTGTTTCGCTTGAATTCGTCGATAACGATTTGTGGAAGGATGATGGCAACATCCTTTCTCTCAATGAGCCCTTCGAGGGCGCTGAGGAGAACCTGTTGCCGATGATCCTTCGCAAGGTCCAGCCATACACTGGTGTCGATCAGCAGCTTGAACATCGAATCACCTCTACCCGCCTTTGATCACAGCCCGATTTCGGCAGTGAGGTTGCGCTGAAACAGTTCGCCATCCCTGATGTAGCGGCGCAGGGCGGCAGTGGAACGGTGGCGTGTTTGACGCGCAATGATCCTTTCCTCGATACCGTTCATAGCGGCGCTGGTGGCGAATCCCGCGCGCATGGAGTGACCGGCGAACGCCCTGGCATCAAGACCAGCGAGCGTTGCGCGCCGCTGCACGATCTCGGCCACCGCGTTGGTGGACAGCTTCTCGCCCAGGTGGCCGTGCCGGTTGATGCAGCGGAACACCCGACCCGTTTCAATCCCTGCCGCTGAAACCCACGCCTGGAACGCCTCGACCGGACAGGTAGCGGTGCCGGTGCGCCCGACCGCCAGCACCTCACCGACGCCCTCCTGATCGCCCTTGGACCGGCGAATCGTGATCCGCAGACCTTCGGGCACCACGGCCATATCATCCAGGGTGAGCGCCACCAATTCAGAGCGCCGCAATGCCGCCGCGAACCCGACGAGCAACAGCGCCCGGTCGCGCACGTCGATGAGCCGGGAGCCGCAGGTGGCGAGGACGCGCCGGATCAGCGGCACGGTCAGAGCCTCAGCGTGGCGCTGCGCCGTCCCTTTTTCGCGGCGCAGGCCCTTCATGACATCGCGGATCGCAGCGGCCTTGGTGTCGAGGGCATGACCGGCGAGCCGGTGCGCTACGGCGATGGACGACAGGCGACGCGTGAGGGTAGCCACGGACAGCGCATCGGCATGGGCCGCAAGGTAGAGCCCGACCGTACCCGGAACGGCAGGCAAGGCCACGAGGCCCTGTGCGCGGCACCAACCCTCGAACTGCGCCCAATCGCTGCGGTACGCCCGCCGCGTGGCTTCGGCGCGGGCTCCCTCAGCCAGCCCCGCCGCACGATCCGCCGCTGCCACGAGGTCCACCGGGATGCTGACAGTCTCGGTGAGAGGGGTGACAGTCCCGATCATGGCAGGCTCCGAAGCAGAGCGTTTCGGTAAGCATGGATGCGGGCGAGATTGTCATCGAAGCACTTGAGCAGAGCTTCGGTGTGGGTCGTGTCCCACCCGTGGGCAGCCTGACGAGCCATGAGCATGAGCAGCCGGGTGCAGCGTTGCTCGCCCTCAACGATGAACTGTTCCGCTTCACGAAGAGCGTCTTCCAGAGATTGCGGCATGTGGAAATCTCGTTCCTGAGCGGGGATACATTTTTATTATCACAGCTTAGAAAGGCGGTCTACGGCCAAGCTACGTCTGCCGGTTTGCAACTCTTTTTCGGTTGGTGCATTGTCCTTGCATCGCTGGCTCCTTGCTGTGAGCGTTGGCGGCTGAGAGACACCACCGCGCTCCCGCTCATGACACCGGGAGCAACACATGCCTCTCTACTTTTTCCACATCGTGACCAAGGATGGCACGGTCCTGCCTGACGATACCGGCCTCCAACTGCCTGATCTCGATGCCGCACGGCAGGAGGCTGACCGCACCGTTGCCAGTTTGCTGCGCGACACCGAGTGTGGCGGACGCGACTACACGGACGGTATCTTTGAGGTGGAAACAGACGATGGGCGGCAGGTGTTCGCGTGGCCGATCCGCGCCAAGTCCTGACCGGAAGCCTCTCACCTACGAGCCGGTGGATGGCCGAGGTTGGCATGTCACCGAGTGTCCCCGCAGACCGTACCGCCATTGGCGGCATCCTTGATGCGGTCTCGCAGCAGATGTGGGAGAAGCACCAGATCATTCTCTCCGTCATTGTGCATCGGAAGACCGCAGGGCGAACACGCCCCGGTCCCGGCTTCTTCGAACTCGCTAAGCGCCTCGGCCTCTATCGCAAGGGCGATGATGAGGACGAACTCATCGAGCGCGAATCCGAAAAAGGTCTGGAACTTCTACGGCCAGCGATAAGCCCCAGTGATCCGAGAGACGCGCACCCGCGCGTCTCTCACGAGATGCTGATCAACGCCGCATAAATACGGTATGCGTTACCGTGAAATCATCGAGGCGAAGCCCCGCAAACCCGTGCTACCCTCGGCGGGCACGAGCAAGCCAGTTCCACCCCTGACGCCTGCCCAAAGCCGCCGCAGGGCTGAGCAGCGAGCGGGCATCCAGCAGCGCATTCGCGATGAGCGCGCTCGCTCAGCGCAGAAGTTGCAGGACTTAGGCCAGAGCCTCATTAAGCCCTGATACCGTACTCAACTATTCGCAGGTGATCAGGGTCGGCGACCGGCGCGACACCTTTCGAAAAGTGTCAGCATCGTCTTGGTCTGCGAATTCGAAAGTGATGACACCTGCCATCATGTCGATGCGGTATCGCCATTCTCTCTTCGTGAAGAGCGCACACCACTGCCGGGTACGGTCAATCATCCATTCATCCCGAGGGCCGTTAAACTGAAAATTGCCCTTAGCCCTATCTGCGACTTTCCGAAGGTTAAAGTTCAAGTTGTTCATAATTCACCAGTAAGTATAGTCTGTAGGAAAAACACTAAATGAACATATGACGGGGAGCGGGTCACTGTCTATTTCTTTTACATCTAACCTACGAATCTCTGATTCGTCACGAATCAGAGATATTTTCTTAGCTTTTACTGTAAGCCTGATTGATTTGAAGCTGCGCGACCAACGATACAGCCAAGCATAATATTCGCCGAGCCACTTTGTCTCCCATTCCCGGCGAATCACCTCTCCCGTTGACCTATCGATGAACTCGGTAGCGTGTTCGTGCTTGAGAGAATAGTTGATGATGTCCCCAAGATTGTCCTTCATCAGCCGAGTGCTGAAGAACGGACGAACATCTACGCGACGGTGTCCCGGCCATTGTTTCTCAAAGGCTGCGCGAATCCTGCCGATGTCTAGCGTTGGACCGAATCGCACAACACCATGCAGGGATGGCAGCCACACGACACCCGTAGACCCGCTGAACACCTGAATGAATTCGCCGGTTTGCGTCTGCTTGTCGGGACCAAGTTGTGGGAAGTCCTCCGCGTCGAAAGCGTCCGTTTCCAGAAACAAAAGGACCTCGACCGGTGCCCATAGACCTGACGCTCGACGTTGGGCGTCAATCATGTTGCGGAGGTCTCGGCGAGCCTTCGCAACCATAGCCTCGATCTCGGCGACATCGCGCACGGCACCAAGATTGATCGTCACCATTGCCATCTCAGAATTCGGCACATTCGCAAAGCGCCGCTCCGCCTTACGGCGCTGATCGCCGATGTAGCGGTCGCGGCAAGCTGGGCAGGCAGGAGACCGGCAGGTAAAGCGGTGACCCCAATCAGGGCCGTTGCACTTTGCCAAGCGGCTGAGGAGCGCCATAGCGTCCTTCGACCAAGTAGCCTGGAGGGCGGATTTCAGACGAGCGAATCGGTGACGGTGTTCAATGGAATCTTGATGACGGGGCATAGCGACGGAAATGGCTTAAGTATGCCGTCACCCTAAAGTCTGTGGCGATCCGGCGTCATTATTTACTTCGGCCACGCGGTAAGCATTGCCCAGCGTCGTTTCCTGCGGCGAGGACCATGCAGCTATCGCCGATATGGCTCGCCGGGAGCGTCATAAGAATATTGCACGTGAACGCGCCCGGTGTGTAGTTTCCAGTACCCGCCGCAGAGTTTACTTCTATCGGCGTCTGAACATAACCGATGATTCGCACTATTTAGATTGGACCGTCGGGCCTTTGACTTATTTTTTATTTGAGCACTACATTGTCGATCAAGAAGAAGGATATTCACCTCCCTCAGGGAGTTCAAATCATGGGTCTCTCAGAGATCGAAGCCGCAAAAGTTTATGGCCTCTCACCATCGGCATTTGCCTGCCTAGACGCGAAGTTCAAGCCTCGGGCTCGCCGAGCAGGCGAACGCAAGCTCTACTCACGAATCGAGGTAGAGGAGATGTTCCATCGCCTGCCTTTGTGGGACGAGAGCGAAACTCCAGGCGACGAGTGGAGTATCAACTGATGGCGCGAGCGAATCATGGACCTAAGAACACCGCGAGCGGCTGGCCCGGTGTCTATAACCAGCCGAAGGTGAAGGGCGGCGCGACACGCTGGGTGTTCTGGCGCGGCAAACCGCACCCAAAGACCATCGTTCGGGGGAACGACCTCAGCACTGAGAGCTTTTGGGCCGCGTACACTCGGTTCGCAGCGGGGTTACATCCTTATGAGGACAACTCGCCACGCTCAGGGCCAAAGCCTGCGGCGGCCTCACCAGCCATCGGCGGTTATCCCTATGGTACTGTCGGCTGGCTATTGCTGAAGCTCATGAAAAGCGAATGGTTCCTCAACCAGAAAAACGGGAGAGCTATTGAGGGCCAGTACCGCTGGATCATGTCGGAGCCGGTCAATCGTGACAGACCCGACGGGCGCAAGATCGGCGAGGTCCCGCTGGGACAGTTCACTGCCGAAGGTATTCAAAAGCTTATCGCTCGCAAGGTCGATGTCATCAACATCGAAGTCATCGACGAGAAAACAGGTCGCAGGAGGACTGTCCCAAAGACTGTCGGCGACCGGCAGGCGAACAACATAGTCAAGTGGCTCCGCCCGTTCGGGAAGCTCGCTGTCCGTGAGAAGTTTTGGCAGCACAACCTCGTCCTAAACGTCGAGAAGTACAGGATCAGGGGCGGAGGATTCAAAATGTGGACGGATGAGATGTGGGACAGGGTAATGGCGAAATATCCTCCTGGCACCAAGCCTCATCTTGTTATGTCGTTAGCTGGATATACAGGCCAGCGTCGCGGTGACGTGTATGTTCTTGGCGTACACAATTACCTTCCGCCCGAATCGGGCCTCCCCTTCGGTTCCCTTCATGTAGAGCAGGAAAAAGGAGATGAGGATGATGGCGAGCCTTACATTGCTCACGTCCCGATACTGCCGGAACTTCACTTAGCGCTGGAAGCGGCAAGAACCGCTGGGGTCCTCGGCTCGAAATTCTTCGTTCGGCAAGATCATAACGATGCGCCCTATGCCTCCTCGGAGAGCTTCGGCAATCGGGTGCGCGAGTGGCTTGACGAGGCAGAGGTTCCGAAAGGCTATAGCCTTCACGGACTTCGGAAGCTGTTTGTGTGCCGTTTGATCGAGCGCGGGTGCGATCCGCATGAAGTAATGGCTGCGACCGGTCATCAGACCCTCAAGGAGATTGACCGGTATGCGAAAGGCTACTTCCGTCAGAAGAAGAAGGTCCCTGTTTACGAGAAGTGGCGCACGAACGCCACCCAGCTTGGCGTCTCGGTTGGCTCGGCGGTCGGGCTCGACGATGCTGCGTGAGCAGGACGAATCTCAGGAATACATCAGCCGCCTACGGGCGGCTTTTTCATTCCTACCGAGCCAGCATCGAGGATGAACAGGTCTAGAACTTGAGGGGTCAACTCTCAGGAACGTATGTGGGGTAAATTTAACCCCTAGCTATTAACCCCTACGGGATTTAGCCCCAAAAACCCTTACTATGTAAGGAGTTTGGTGCCCAGGAGAGGACTCGAACCTCCACGGCTTTCACCACTGGTACCTGAAACCAGCGCGTCTACCAATTCCGCCACCTGGGCATGCCTCGTCGGCGAGGCTTCGTTTAAGGTGCTTCACGCGGCGCGTCAATCGCTGAAAACGAACTTGATGCGCTTTCTTGTCCTTGCGCCCCTTCACAGGGGGGCGGCGTTTGACTAGAGACGTGTCGAACTCTCACCCAAGCTCCACTGCCAAGTCCTTACCGGACAGGAGGCTTTTCATGATTGGCGCCCTTCGCACGCCCGCGCAGCAAACCGTCACGGTCTTCGGCGGATCGGGCTTTCTCGGCCGTTTTGTGGTGAGCCTGTTGGCCAAGCGCGGCTACCGGGTGCTCGTGCCGACCCGCCAGCCGAATCGGGCCAATTACCTCCCCATGGGCAAGGTGGGGCAGGTCCACACGATCCAGGCTAATCTGCGCTACCCCGATTCGATCGCTCGTGCGGTCGCGCGGGCGGATCACGTGGTCAACCTCATCGGCATCCTGCAGGAAGGGGGCCGCCAGACCTTCGATGACCTCCAGGCCAAGGGTCCGGCCCTCATCGCCGAGGCCGCCAGGAAAGCCATCTCGTTCACGCATGTCTCGGCCATCGGGGCCGATGCCGGTTCCGAATCGGCCTATGCCCGCTCCAAGGCGGAGGGCGAGGCCGCCCTTCTCCGGGTGCGGCCCGATGCGGTGATCCTGCGCCCGTCCCTGATGTTCGGCCCGGGCGACAGCTCCTTCAACCGCTTCGCGGCGCTCGCCCGCATGTTTCCGGTCCTGCCGCTGGCAGGCGCCGATACCCGGTTCCAGCCCGTCTATGCCGGGGACGTGGCGGAAGCCATCGCGCGGTCGGTGGACGGCGCCGTAGCGGGCAGCCGTGTCTATGAATGCGGAGGCCCCGAGATCCGCACCCTGCGCCAGATGATGGAATACGTGCTCGACGTGACCGAGCGCCGCCGGGTGATCGTGCCCCTGCCGAACGCCGTGGGCCGGGCCCAGGGCACTGTCATGGGCCTTCTCGACCGGCTGACGCTGGGCCTGCTGCCGGACGAGATCGTGACGACCCGCGACCAGGCGGTCCTTTTGGAAAAGGACAACGTGGTTTCCGAAGACGCCATCCGGGAGGGCCGCACCCTTCAGGGGCTCGGCATCACGCCCACCACCATCGAGGCCATCGTGCCCTCCTATCTGGTGCGCTTCCGCAAGACGGGCCAGTTCGATCTCAAGCGCAACGCGGCCACGACCACGCCGGACCTGCTGGCGCCCGAATCGGGCGGGCCCGCATCCGGCTTCCATCCCGAGCGGGCCTCCGGCCCCGCGGTCGGACAGTCCTCGAGCCACTGAGGCCCGAACGATGCGCTGAAGCGAAAATTGAAAGTCTCGGACGTGGGTTCGAAGCCACGTCCGAGACTTCAGTACTTCTCGACCGACGCCGGATCCTCCCGGCGGGCCGGAATCCATTTCGCCGGGCCCTGCGTGAGCTTCTTGTGCAGGTGGACCATGAGGGTTGCGCCGAAGATCGGGGTGATGAGGTTCAGGACCGGCACGAGGACGAGCCCCGCCAGAACCGCGCCCGCCGCCAGAACCGTGCCCCGATGCTCGGCCCGCAGCCGCGCGACATCCTCGGCCGGCCAGTAGCGTCCCGCCGCGAGCTCGAAATATTCCCGGCCCAGCAGATAGGCGTTGGCGAAGAAGAACACGCCGATATTCACGCCCGGGATGAAGAACAGGAACAGCGCGACCAGATTCACCAGGAGCGAGAGCCCCGCGAAGCGAAGGCCGTAGAGGATCGACCTGCCGAAGGGCAGCGCCTGGCCCGGCGGATCGGACGGGTAATCCTGGCGCTCCACCACCTCGGCCACGTCGTCGAGGAAATAGCCCGCCACGATGGCCGTGATGGCGGGCAGAAGATAAACCAGCGCGACGAAAAGGCCCGCGCCCGCGAGGAAAAACGCGAAGCTGTCGATGATCGGATAGCTGGCGCTCAGGGAGTGGTTGGACAGAAAGGCATCGAACAGGCGCGTCAGGCCGAGCCAGACCAGCACGAGCAGGGCGATCGTCAAACCGAGCGACTTCCACAAAAAGCTCCGGAGCGCGGGCGAGAAGACCTCGCGGGCCGCCGCGAAAACCGCTTGGATCAGCATCTGTCGTGTGTCTCCTGAAGGCTCGGAAGGACTTGCGCCCGAAAGCGGGCTCTTCGCGAGCCCTCCCGGCACGGGGCGCGACTTTACTTATGAACGAACCCTCCGCAAGGCGAGGGGTGGGAGGAAACTGTGCAGCCCGAGAGCCCGTTTTCATCGTCGATGCGTCCCGCGGAAGAGCCCGACGTGGTGATCGTGGGCGCCGGGAGCGCCGGGATCGGCGCGGCGCGGCGCTTGATCGCAGCGGGCCTGAGCGTGACGGTGCTCGAAGCGCGAAACCGCCTCGGCGGGCGGACCGTGACGGTCCCCATGAAAGGCCACCCGGTCGATCTCGGCGCGCACTGGCTCCATGCGGGACCGATCAATCCGCTGGTGAAGCTCGGGATCGAGCGGCGGGAGCCCCTGCGCCGCGCGCCCGTGGACGGGCATGTCTTCGTTCGCGGCCGGCCGGGCAGCAGGCCCGCAAGCGCCGCCCTGGACCGGGCCTTCGCTGTGGCCGACCGGGCGATGGCGCAAGCCGCCAAGGCCCGCGAGGATCAGGCCGCCGCCAGGGCGCTGCCGCCCATGGGGCCCCAGGGCCATCGGGTCGCGGCGATTCACGGGCTGGTGTCGGGCCGCCCTCTCGCCGAGGTGAGCCTGCACGATCTTCCGAGCATGGAATACGCGGACAATCTCTTCATCGCGGGCGGTCTCGGCGCCTATGTGGGCCGGATGGCCCGCGCCCTGCCGATCAGGCTCGGAACGGTTGCCCAGGGCATCGACTGGTCCGGAGCCGGAGTGCGGATCGAGAGCTCCGCCGGGACCCTGAGGGCGAAGGCCGCCATCGTCACGACCCCGATGGCCGTGCTGCAGCGGGATGCGATCCGCTTCGCCCCGGCCCTGCCCGACCGGCTCCGGGACGCGATCCACGGTTTCACGCAAGGGGTTTACGAGCACGTGATCCTGCACTGGCCCGATTCGCCTTTCCGCGGCGCGGATCGCCTCGCCAGCCTGACCGGCACCCATCGCGAACCGCCGGGGCTTCTCACCCGCATCGACGGCACACCGTTCCATTTCTTCGAGCTCGACCAGCCGACGGCGGCGCAGTTCGACAGGCGCGATTCCGACGCCCCTGCCCGCTTCGCGCGGGCGGTCCTGGCGGAGCATTTCGGCCACGGAGCGATCCGCAATCTTACCGTCATGCACAGCACGCGGTGGCGGCACGATCCCTGGTCGGGCGCCTCCTGGGCCGTGGTGCCGCCGGGCCTCGTCGCCATCCGGGACATCCTGAAGGCTCCGGTCGGGGAGCGGATCTGGTTTGCCGGCGAGGCGCTCTCCCGTGCCCAGTGCGGCACGGCGGGCGGGGCGTGGGAAGAGGGCGAGCGAGCAGCGGCCGAGATCATCCGGCACCTCGGGCCGCGGTGAGCCTCAAGCGGAGGGAAGCCCCGTCTCCAGCCTGTCGCGAACCCACTCCCCGGCCTCCTCCAGACTGGTGAAGACCGGATGGCTCGAGGTCATCAGGGTGCCGCACGGGCCGAAGCCCGCCTCCAGGAACCAGTTCCCGGCCTGCGCGTCGCCGCCGGACGCCTCCTCGGCCGTCACCCGAACGAGCACGGCCACGAGATCGGCATCGGCGAAGGCGAGCCGCCCCTCGTGAGGGCCGCCATCGATGAGGACGGAGACGGACTGCATGGTGATGTGAGGCATCTGGCTCTCCGACCCGGCCTAGCGATGTTCCTGGTGAAGGTTGAGATAGGTGGGCGTGAACTCGCCCACCGCCTTCAGCCGGTCCCAGTCGAGAATGGTCAGGGCATCGCCCTGCCACCGGATCAAACCCTCCTTGCGCAGTTCCTGGAGCACGCGGTTCACGTGGACGGTGGAAAGTCCGAGCGTGTCGCCGAGTTCCGCCTGGGTCAGGGGAATCTGGATCGTGTCCCCGTCGGTCCGGCCGACCGCCTCGAGGCGCAGGAAGAGCTCGCAGATAAGGTGCGCCATGTGGGCCGTGGCGGACAGGCGCCCCATGGCGGTGAGCCATTCGCGGTGGATCGCCCCGTCGATGAGCGTGGTGAGCCAGAGCAGCCGGGTGAGATGAGGATGTTCGTCGACGATCTTCTCGATGGTCGCATGGGGAACGGCGGCGATCCGGCAGGGGGTGAGCGCCAGGACGCCGTGGTCCATGGGCTTGATCAGGAAGCTGTGCAGGTCGACGAAGTCGCCCGCCACGTGAATGGCCGTGATCTGACGCCGGCCGTTGGAGAAGATCTTGTAGCGGGCGGCAAAGCCGTCCAGGAGCAGGCTGCTCTCGGTCGGGCGGTCGCCCTGCCGGACGATGTCCTCATCGGCCGCGACCGTCCGGACGCGCGCAATCGCGCTTTCGAGAACCCTCTTCTCGTCGTCGGAGAGCTTGTCGCGCTGTTCGAGTTTGAGGATGAGAGGATTGGTCATGCGGACTTTTCATCGCGTTATGAAAGCCTTGTGACCGCTATGTCGCCGATCCTGCACTCACATATGTTATAGGGTCTGAGGTTGTCCCGCGCGAGCCTGGCGGCAGGGTCCTCACACCATGCTCGGCAGCACGCGGTCCGGCGGCTTGTGGCCGTCGATGAAGGCCTTGATGTTGACGATCACCTTCTCGCCCATGGCGATGCGGCCCTCCACGGTGGCCGAGCCCATGTGGGGCAGGAGGACGACCTTGCCCTGCTTGGCGAGGCGCACGAGGCGGGGATTGACCGCCGGCTCCTCCTCGAACACGTCGAGGCCCACCCCCGCGATGGCGCCCGCCTCCACGAGTTTGGTCAGGGCCCCCTCGTCGATGATCTCGCCGCGCGCGGTGTTCACGAGGATTGCGTCCGGCCGCATGAGCTTGAGGCGGCGCGCCGAGAGCAGGTGGTAGGTGGCGGGCGTGTGCGGGCAGTTCACGGACACGATGTCCATGCGGGCCAGCATCTGGTCGAGGGATTCCCAGTAGGTCGCCTCGAGCTCGGCCTCGATCTTCGGCGGAACGTGGCGGCGGTTGTGGTAGTGGATCGACAGGCCGAAGGCCTTGGCCCGCCGCGCCAGCGCCTGGCCGATCCGGCCCATGCCGACGATGCCGAGGCGCTTTCCGGTGATGCGCCGCCCCAGCATCCAGGTTGGGGACCAGCCGGTCCACTCGCCGTTCGGGATGACGCGGGCACCTTCCGGGATGCGGCGCGCGACGGCCAGGATCAGCGCCATGGTCATGTCGGCCGTGTCCTCGGTGAGGACGCCCGGCGTGTTGGTGACCGTGATGCCCTTTGCGACCGCCGCCGTCACGTCGATATTGTCGACACCGTTGCCGAAATTGGCGACGAGCTTGAGGTTGGGACCGGCCTGCTCCAGCAGCGCGGCGTCGATCTCGTCCGTGATGGTCGGCACCAGGACGTCGGCCGTCCGGATGGCCTCGACGAGCTCCTCCCGGGAGAGGGGCTTGTCCTCCAGGTTGAGCCGCGTGTCGAACAATTCGCGCAGGCGCGTCTCGATCACGTCGGGCAGACGGCGGGTGACGACGATGGCGGGTCTCTTTTTCATCGGCTCAGGCGTCCCCTGCTCTGAAGAAAAGCCACATGGAAGTCCGAGAGTTTCACGCTCTCTTAACCCTCCTCCGGCGACTAAAGGCGACGAGCCGCCGCGTGGCGGGGCCCGTCAAGCTTCTCTACCAGAGCCTCGATCCAAGACAAAGCCACCATGAGGGAAACCATGCGCAAGATCGTCGCCGCCATCGCTCTCCTCGGCCTGAGCGCGGCGCCGGCTCTGGCGCAGCAATCCTCCCAGCAGCCCCCCGGCGGACGCCTGGGCACGGGCCTGCCCGTGCCCCGCTATGTCAGCCTCAAGACGGACCGGGTCAACCTGCGTGAGGGCCCCTCCAAGGACCACAGGACCGCCTGGGTGTTCCAGCGCGCCGGCCTGCCGGTGGAGATCGTCGCCGAATACGAGACCTGGCGGCGGATCCGCGACTCGGAGGGCACCGAAGGATGGGTCCTCCACTCCCTGCTCTCGGGACGGCGCACGGCCCTCGTGATGCCCTGGGCCAAGGGCGAGGTGCCCGCCCTCAACCTCCTCGACCGGCCCGACGACAAGGGCGGCACGGTCGCCCAGCTCCAGCCGGGCGTGATCACCAGCGTCAAGACGTGCGACGGCGCCTGGTGCCGGGTCACGATCGTGCTGGACGGGGCGCGGGACCTGGACGGCTACATCCGCCAGGAGAAGCTGTGGGGCGTCTATCCCAACGAGAAGGTCGAGTAGGGTCTGACAGCCGCGGCCGGGCCTCGGGCTCTTTCCGTTTTATCAAGAATTGCCGTTCCAGAATGAAACAACGGAACACCAATCCTCAAAGCCGGACCTCATGACTCTTTCCCTGAGCCTCAAGAACATCCTGCCGATCCTCGCCCTGGTTCTCGGCATCGCGTCCATCGTGGCGCCGCGCTTCCTCAACATCTTCGTGGCGATTTTCCTCATCGCCTATGCGCTGGTCGGATTCGGGCTGCTGCGCTGATTCCTGCCCCGCCTAAACGGCACGCAGGCCCCGGACCAGGCGCTGGCCGAAGACATTGACCGCCAGCCCGAAGACGATCACGGCGCCGCCGACGGTCTCGATGGGGTGCATGGTCTCGCCCAGGATGAGGGTCGAGCCCAGAATTCCCGCGACCGGAACCAGCAGGGCGAACGGCGTCACCGTGGCGGCCGGGTGCCGGGACAGGAGGTAGGCCCAGATCCCGAAGGCGAAGACCGTGGTCGGGTAGGCCAGATAGGCCAGCGCCGCCAGGGTGCCCCGGTCGATGTGGGCCAGGCTGGAGAGGACCTGCGCGGGCCCATCGAGCCAGAGCGACAGGCCGAGCAGCGGCAGCGGCGCGACGAGGCTCGACCAGACGATGAAGCCGAGCATGTCGACCCGGCCCGCCCGCTTGGAGATGATGTTGGCGACGCCCCAGGCGGCGGACGCCACGACCGTCATGAGGAACGGGACGGCTCCCCCGCCCGTCAGCCGCGGCCAGGCGATCAGGACGAGGCCGAGGCAGGCCACGAGGCCGCCGACCGCCTGATGGGAGGTCGGCCGCTCACCCATGAGAACGGCCGCGAAGAGAATCGTGAAGAAGACCTGCGCCTGCATCACCACGGAGGCGAGGCTCGCCGGCATGCCGAGCGCGATGGCGGCGAAGAGCAGCCCGAACTGGGCCACCCCGAGGAAGAAGCCGTAGCCGACCACGTTCCGCCAGTCGGTCTTGGGCCTCGGAATGAAGAAGACGGCCGGCAGGGCCGCGAGGAGGAAGCGCAGGGCCGCCAGCAGCAGGGGCGGCATGCTGCCGACCCCGAGCTTGATGACGACGAAGCTCAGGCCCCAGATGACGGTGACGAGGATGGCGGCGAGACTATGGATGAGCGGCATGTCGTGAAATTTCGCAAGCCGCTCTTGCGATAAAGGATCGAGGTCCGGCTGTTAAGAGGATTTACGGCGAAGCCGCACGATCACCTCGACGCCCGCCACCTCCATGCCGGGGGGCGGCTCGGGCAGGTCGGCGACGCTGACGCCCAGGTCGGGCATGTCGACGAGCTCGCCCTCCTCCTCCAGGAAGAAGTGATGGTGCTCGGTGGGGTTGGTGTCGAAATACGCCTTGGCCCCGTCGACGGCGAGCTGGCGCAGGAGACCGGCCTCGGTGAACTGGTGCAGGGTGTTGTAGACGGTGGCAAGCGAAACCGGGACGCGGGCCCGGGTCGCCTCCTCGAAGAGCATTTCGGCCGTGACGTGCCGGTCACCCTTGCCGAACAGGAGCCAGCCGAGGGACACCCGCTGCCGGGTCGGGCGCAGGCCCACGCGGCGCAGCTTGTCCCGCAATTCGGACAGGGGGCATCCCTTCCGCTGCACCGGGGCGGTCGTAGACTCGATATAGGCGGACAAGGGATCAATCATCGTCGGAACTGAATGCAAGAATAACTGCTTTTATCCGGGTAATCATAGGCAAGCGAGGGCGCTGCCGCAAGGCTGACCCGGAATGGCCCTTAGGGAAGTTGCTGAGGTGGAGAAAAGAATTCCGGCTTCGGGGCGAGGTCCCTTTGATGGACGGCCAAGCCTGTGCTACCAGAACGCCCATCCGATGGCCTCGGGGCGTCCCGCGGCTGCTTTTACGACGCGATGAAAGGATCGGCATCCGGCATGGCCCGCCAGTCCAGCTTTGATTATGAAGAGCTTCTCGCCTGCGGGCGCGGAGAATTGTTCGGCCCCGGCAATGCCCAGCTGCCGCTGCCGCCCATGCTGATGTTCGACCGCATCACCTCCATCGGCGAGGATGGCGGCGCACACGGCAAGGGCCATGTGCGCGCGGAACTCGACGTGCGGCCGGATCTCTGGTTCTTCCCCTGCCACTTCAAGGGCGACCCGGTGATGCCGGGCTGCTTGGGCCTGGACGCCCTCTGGCAGATGACAGGCTTCTTCCTCGGCTGGGGCGGTTCGTCCGGCCGCGGCCGGGCTCTCGGGGTCGGTGAGGTGAAGTTCTCCGACCAGGTGCTGCCGACGGTCAAGAAAGTCGTCTACGGGGTCGACCTCAAGCGCGTCTTCCGCTCGAAGCTGGTGCTCGGCATCGCCGACGGCTGGCTCGAGGCCGACGGACGGCGGATCTACGAAGCCAAGGACCTGCGGGTCGGCCTGTTCCAGACCGAAGCGGCGGCCGGCGGCTAGATTTTCCGGCGCGCCGGCCCGGTCGGCGCGCCAGCCTCAAGCCTTTGTCGGGCGTGATCTTTTCGAAAGATTACCGGTCGCGCCGCTGCCCGCGCGAATCGCAGGCTTCCCGTCGGGCCGTTATCCATATACAGGCTCACGGTTGAGATTGAGCAGGGTCGGCCTTACCTCCCCTGAAGTTGAGGCTGGCATCCAGGATTCTATGAAGAGGTAGGCTATGAGACGCGTCGTCGTCACCGGAATGGGCATCGTTTCGTCCATCGGCAACAACACGCAGGAGGTGCTGGCCTCTTTGCGCGAGGCACGGTCCGGCATCAGCAAGGCCGAGGACTACGAGAAATACGGCTTCCGCTGTCAGGTCCACGGCGCTCCGACCCTGAACCCGGAGGAGCTGGTCGACCGGCGCGCCATGCGCTTCCACGCCCGCGGCACCGCCTGGAACCATGTGGCCATGGACCAGGCGATTCGCGACGCAGGCCTGGAAGACGGCGATATCTCCAACGAGCGCACCGGCATCATCATGGGCTCGGGCGGCCCCTCCACCCGCGTGATCGTGGAAGCGGCCGACATCACCCGCGAGAAGGGGCCGAAGCGCATCGGCCCGTTCGCCGTTCCGAAGGCCATGTCCTCCACGGCCTCCGCGACGCTCGCGACCTGGTTCAAGATCAAGGGCGTGAACTATTCGATCTCCTCCGCCTGCGCGACCTCGAACCACTGCGTCGGCAACGCCTACGAGATGATCCAGTACGGCAAGCAGGACATGATGTTCGCCGGAGGCTGCGAGGATCTCGACTGGACCATGTCCTCGCTCTTCGACGCCATGGGGGCCATGTCCACCAAGTACAACGACACCCCGGCCCGGGCCTCCCGCGCCTATGACGCCAACCGCGACGGCTTCGTGATCGCCGGCGGCGCGGGCGTCCTGGTCCTGGAGGAGCTGGAGCACGCCAAGGCCCGCGGCGCGAAGATCTATGGCGAGATCGTCGGCTACGGCATGACCTCGGACGGCTACGACATGGTCGCGCCCTCGGGCGAAGGCGCCGTGCGCTGCATGCGAATGGCCCTCAAGGACGTCCACAATCCCATCGACTACATCAACCCGCACGCCACCTCGACGCCGGTCGGCGACGAGAAGGAAATCGAGGCAATCCGCACGGTCTTCGGCGCCGGCGACAAGTGCCCGCCGATCTCCGCGACGAAATCACTCACCGGGCACTCGCTCGGCGCCACGGGCGTGCAGGAGGCGATCTACTCGCTCCTCATGATGCAGAACGGCTTCATCTGCGAGAGCGCCCATATCGAGGAGCTCGATCCGGCCTTCGCCGACATGAACATCGTGCGCCGCCGCATCGACGACGCCAGGATCGACACGGTCCTGTCGAACTCCTTCGGCTTCGGCGGCACGAATGCCACACTCGTGTTCAGCCGCTACAACGGCTAAGAAGACGTCATAAACCTGAGACATCCCCATGCGAAGTCCCGGCCCGATCAGGGGACCTCGCATGGATATGCTCACCGACATTGCCATCACGGCTCGCGATGCACGCTTTCATAACAATCAGCACCGTAAGCTCGAGCCGATGCACAGGGGGATCCACGTGAACGGTCTGATGCAAGGAAAGCGCGGCCTCATCATGGGCGTCGCGAACGACCATTCCATCGCCTGGGGCATTGCCAAGACCCTGGCGGCGCAGGGCGCGGAACTCGCCTTCACGTATCAGGGCGAGGCGCTCGGCAAGCGCGTGACGCCGCTGGCGCAGTCGCTCGGCTCCGACCTCGTCCTTCCCTGCGACGTGGAGGACATCGTCTCCGTCGATGCGGTCTTCGAGACCCTCGACCGGCACTGGGAGAGCCTCGATTTCGTGGTCCACGCCATCGGCTTCTCCGACAAGTCGCAGCTCAAGGGCGCCTATGTGGACGTCACCACCCGCGAGAATTTCTCGCGCACGATGGTGATCTCCTGCTTCTCCTTCACGGAGATCGCGCAGCGCGCCGCCAAGCGCATGAGGAACGGCGGCTCACTCCTCACCCTCACCTATGGCGGCTCCACGCGGGTCATGCCGAACTACAACGTGATGGGCGTCGCGAAGGCCGCGCTGGAAGCCTCGATGCGCTACATCGCGTCCGACCTCGGGCCGCGCAACATCCGCTGCAACGCCATCTCGGCGGGGCCGGTCCGCACGCTCGCGGGCGCGGGCATCTCGGATGCGCGCCTCATGTTCACCTACCAGAAGGCGCACGCACCCCTGCGCCGCACGGTCACCATCGAGGATATCGGCGGCTCGGCCCTCTACCTGCTCTCCGACCTCTCCAACGGGGTGACGGGCGAGATCCACTACGTGGATTCCGGCTACAACATCATCTCGATGCCGCGCCCGGAGGTGCTCAAGGCCCAGGACGCCGCGGGCGTGACGGGCGAGGAAGACTAGAGCTGCTTCCACTCACGTGGAATCATCTCTTTTCTTGACTGGACCGCATTTTTCGACGGCGAACCGGATCCACTTCGCCGAAAAATGCTCTAGACAGGTTCCTTCACGGCACATTCAGAATGACCTACGTAATGCCGCCTGAACCTTCAGGCGGCATTGACGTTTCCGGCCTGTCAGGCTCACGTTTTTTCACTCGTCCGGGATGTTGGAATGCGCAGGTCCCCTCAGACCGAGGCCGACGATGAGTCCTGATCCTCATCCCCGGCATTCCTCCGCCCCCGACATACGCAAGCCCACCGGCTCGTTCCGCCTCGTCGGCCTGGCCCTGGGGATCGGCTGCCTGACGGGGCTCATCGTCGCGGCGATCCAGAACTTCGTGATCTTCGCGCAGCGCGCGACCCTGGGCTTCGCGGCGGAGCGGCGGATCGCCCTGCCCGACCATGCCTCCTATGTCAGGATCGCGCTGGCCTTGGTCTGCAGCGCGATCCTCGTCACCGTCCTGTCGCGGCTCATGTCCCGCTGGGCGACCCGGGATCCCATCGACGCGGTGGAGGCCAACGCCCTCCGGGGCGGAACCATGACCTGGTTCGACGCCGTGGCGGTCGTGATTCCGATCCTGGCCTCGGTCTCGTTCGGCGCATCGGTCGGCATCGAAGCCGCCGTCACCCAGCTCGGCGCGGTGCTGGCAAGCCTGCTCGGCCGGAGGCTGGGGCGACCGCGCTCGGACCTGCGCGTGCTGGTCGGGGCCGGAGCGGCGGCCGCCATCGCGGCCGCCTACCGGGCCCCGATCGCCGGCATGCTCTATGCCTACGAACTCGTGCTCGGAACCTATACCAAGCGGACGCTCGCTCCCATCGGGCTCGCGGCGATCTCGGCCGTCCTCACCATCTGGCTGCTCACCGGCCAGGCCAAGCCCTTCCATCTGCCGCTGGAGACCGGGGCGTCCTGGTCGGATTTCCCCCTCGCGGCCCTGATCGGGCTCCTGTCGGCTCTCCTGGGCATCGGGGTCATGCTTCTCGTGACCATCATCGAGCGCGTCCTCAAGCGCCTGTTCCGGGACGAATCGCTCCGTCGCGTCGCCACCGCGCTTCTCCTGACGGTCCTGTCGACCCGCTTCCCGGCCATCCTGGGCAGCGGCCACGCGGCCGTGGAGCACGCCGTGAACGGCGATATCGCGGGGCGCCACGCCCTCGGGCTTCTGGGCGCCAAGACCCTGGCTTCGGCCGCAAGCCTCGGCGCCGGCTTCCGGGGCGGCCTGTTCAGCGCCTCGCTGCTCATCGGCGCGATTCTCGGGCAGGTCGTCGCGTGGGTCGCACCCTTTGTCCCGGGCGCCCCGCCGGTCGATCCCGCGCTCTGCGCCGTGATCGGGATGGCGTCGGTCGGCGCCAGCATCATCGGCAGCCCGCTCACCATGATCTTCCTGGTGCTCGAAACCACCGGCGACTACGAGGCCGCCATCGTGGTCGCCATCGGGGCCGTCACCGCTTCGTTCCTGACGGATCGCCTGTTCGGCTATTCCTTCGCGACCTGGCGCTTCCAGCAGCGTGGCCTCGCCATCGAGGGCGGGCATGACGTCTCGCGGCTCACGGCCTGCCCCATCACGCCGATCATCAAGCCGCCGAAACGCTCGATCGCGGCCAATGCGGACCTGGACGATGTGCTGCGCGCCGTCTCGACGGCGGGCGCGCGCGGCACGGCCGTCTACCGCTACGACGGCTCCTTCGCGGGCTTGGTCGACCCCCGTCTGGTGGAGGCCATCGAGGGAGAGGAAATCCGCCTGCCCATCGTGGCGGCCGAGCTGGTCTACGAGACCAACCCGGCGGTGACGCCCAAGACCAACCTGGCCGACCTCATCGACATCTTCCGCACGGACGACCGCGCCACGATCTCCGTCATGGACCCGACCGACGGCCGGAACCTCGTCGGCGTGATCCGCGCCCGCGACGCCTTCGCGCTCGCCTCCAACGTGCTCGACGAGCAGCGCCGCGAGGACCTGGGCATCAGCAAGTAGGCACGCGGCCTACATGGCGATTCCCGCCGTCCCGCTTCACGAGGGTGTGAGACGGTGAAGCTTGGCCTTGCTCTCGACACCATCCGGCGGCAACAGGGGGCTCTTCATCACGAGAGCCTTGTTCATGATCCTGTCCCGACGCGCCCTTCTGGCCGGTCTCGCCCTGTCGGGCGCCGGCGCCCGCGCCTTCGCCCAATCCGCCCCCGAGGGCCAGACGGTCCCGATCGAACTCGTCGAGGACACCCTCGGCCTGCCCTCCGCCGTGCAGCTCGGCCACGCGCACGGGGACGTGATCATGGTCGAGTATTTCGACTACAACTGCCCCTTTTGCAAACGCTCGGCCCAGGACCTGCAGGCGCTGCTCAAGGCCGAGCCGGACCTGACCTATGTGCTGGTCAATTTCGCGGTCCTGGGCATTCCCTCGGTGACGGCCACGAAGGCCGCGCTCGCCTATCTCCAGATCTACGGACCCGAGCGCTACCTTCCCCTGCACCTCGCCCTGTTCCGCCTGAAGGGCGCCGTCGACGGCGGGCGGGTCCTGGGCGAGGCCGAGCGCCTGGGCGGCGACCGCAAGCGCCTGGAGGAAGCCGCCAATGCCGAGCGCACGGGGCAATGGATGAAGGACGCCTTCAAGCTCGGCAGCTCGCTCGGATTCACCGCGACCCCGTCCTATCTGGTCGGGACAGAATCCTACGTCGGCGGCATGACCCTGTCCCAGAAGCGCGACGCCATCGCGCGGGCGAGAGGGTAGCTCCGCCGTCGCTCCCGGGAGCCTTGGACATTCCGCCCGGGACCGGTTAGAGCTGTTTCCACTGGCGTGGAACCATCTCTTTTCTTGACTGGACCGCATTTTTTGATGGCCAACCGGATCCACCTTCGCCGAAAAATGCTCTAAGGCCCGAGGGGCATGTCGCTCATCCGCTCCTCCGTTCTGGTCGGCCTCGGCTCCCTCGCGTCGCGCGTCCTCGGCTTCGTCCGGGACATCCTGTTCGCGCAGGCGCTCGGAGCGGGGCCTGTGGCGGATGCGTTTCTGGCCGCCTTCCGCCTGCCGAATCTCGTGCGCCGGATCGTCGGCGAGGGCGGGCTCAACCCGGCCCTCGTTCCCGTCCTGAGCAGGCTCGGTCCGGACGATGCGGCGGTCCTGGCCGGCGACGTGGTGAGCGCCTTCGCGCTGGCGCTCCTCGGGCTCACCGGGCTCGTGGAAATCGCCGCCGGCCTGATCGCCTACGCCCTGGCGCCCGGACTGCACGACGAGGGAACGCTCGCGCTCGTCGCCCTCTATACCCGCCTCTCCTTCCCGATCGTCCTGTGCGTGACGCTGTCCTCCATCGCGGCGGCGCTCCTGAACATGCGCGGGCGCTTCGCCGCGACGGCGCTCGCTCCGCTGGCGGTCAATGGCGGGCTCATCCTGTGCCTGGTCGCGCTGGAGATCGGGTTCGGGCTGCCGCTCGAGCGCAAGGCCGCGTGGCTTGCCCTGGCATCGAGCCTGGCGGGCCTGGTCCAGCTCGTTCTCGTGGCCGCCGCCCTCTGGCGGGACGGCGGCTCGATCCGGTTCCGACGGCCGCATTGGTCGCCGACCCTGAAGGGGCTGCTGCTCGCAGGGCTCCCGGCGCTTGTCGCCAGCGGTGCGGTGCAGCTCTTCATTCTGGTCGGCGCCCAGGTGGCCTCGTTCTGGCCCTCCGGCGTGTCCTGGCTCTACTACGCCGAGAAGGTCATGCAGCTGCCCCTCGGCCTGATGGCGGCGCTGGGTTCGGGCGTGCTGCTGCCGGAACTCGCCCTCCGTCACCGCGCGGGCGAGACCGGGGCCATCGTGGCGGCACAGAACCGGGCGCTCGAAGTGGCGCTCCTGCTCGCCCTGCCGGCCGGCGCGGCGCTCTTCATCCTGGCCGCGCCCATGGCCGCCATCCTGTTCGAGCGCGGCGCCTTCGAGGCCGGGGATGCGCGCGGCACGGCCCTGGTTCTCATGGGCCTCAGCCCGGGTCTGCCGGCGGCGACGGCTGGGAAGGTGCTGAGCCAGACCCTGTTCGCCCGCGGCTCCCTGAGGGGCGCCCTCGCGGCCGCCGCCATCGGGATGGTCGTGACCCTTGCGGCCTCGCTCGGCCTCGGCTGGCCTCTGGGCCCGACCGGGATCGCGCTCGGCATCAGCCTGGGCTGCGCGGCCCATGCGGCCGCGACGGTCTGGCTGCTCGACCGCGCGGGGCTCTGGTCGCCGGATCGGGCCTTCCTCGGGCGGCTCGCCCGGATCGCGGCCTCGACCATCGTCATGAGTCTCGGGCTCATCCTGGCGGCGGCCTTCGTTCCGCCCGCGGGCAGCCTCGCCCTCGCGGCCTTCTGCGGCGGCGGCCTTGCGCTGTATGCCCTCGTCGGATGGGCCGCCGGCGCCGTCACCCGCGACGACTTGGCCATGCTCGTGAAAAAATCATGAGAATGAAAAATCATGAGAATGCTTGCATCGCGGCGCGTCGCCCTGTCATAACCCGCCCGACTGGAAAGGCCCTGGAGGAGGTTCGCGCCCGCGAGGCGGACCCATCGCTCCAGCGTAGGAGTGCAAAGACGATGGCGCAGTTCAAGGAACTGGTGTTCTCGGGCGTTCAGCCCACCGGAAATCTCCATCTCGGGAATTATCTCGGCGCCATCAAGCGCTTCGTGACCATGCAGGACACGCATGACTGCATCTACTGCGTCGTCGACATGCACGCGATCACCGTGCCGCAGAACCCGAAGGACCTGCTGCGCCAGATCCGGGAAGTGACCGCCGCCTTCCTGGCGGCCGGCATCGACCCCAAGCGCCACATCGTCTTCAACCAGTCGCAGGTGTCGGAGCACGCGGAGCTCGCCTGGGTGTTCAACTGCGTCGCCCGCATGGGCTGGGCCAACCGCATGACCCAGTTCAAGGAGAAGGCCGGCAAGGATCGGGAGAACGCCTCCGTCGGCCTCTTCGCCTATCCGATGCTCATGGCCGCCGACATCCTGGTCTACCGCGCCACTCACGTGCCCGTGGGCGAAGACCAGAAGCAGCATCTCGAGCTGACCCGCGACGTCGCCCAGAAATTCAACAACGATTGGGCCGAATCGATTGCCGAGAACGGCTTCGGGGACGCCTTCTTTCCGCTGACCGAGCCGCTGATCCAGGGCCCGGCCACGCGAATCATGTCGCTCCGCGACGGCTCGAAGAAGATGTCGAAGTCGGACCCCTCGGATTACTCGCGCATCAACCTGACGGACGATGCGGACACCATCGCCCAGAAGATCCGCAAGGCGAAGACGGATCCCGAGCCCCTGCCCTCCGAGGTGGAAGGCCTGAAGACCCGCCCCGAGGCCGAGAACCTGGTCTCCATCTATGCGGCGCTGACCGATTCCACGGCCGAGGAGGTCCTGCGCCAGCATGGCGGCTCGCAGTTCTCCGGCTTCAAGGCCGCGCTCGTGGACGTGGCGGTGACGAAGCTCGCCCCGATCGCGGACGAGATGCGCCGGCTCACGGCGGATCCGGGCCATATCGACGCCGTCCTGGCGGACGGCTCGGCGCGGGCGCGGGTCATCGCTTCGGCAACCATGAACGCCGTGAAGGACATCGTCGGTTTCGTGCGGCCGCGCTGAGCTCCGGCTTGCTCCTGACGCAAGGTCAGGGCAGCATCGGGGCTCGGTGCAGGAGAGCGTGCTGTGAGCGGCAAACGCCAATCCTACGAAGCCGGCCACAGGCCGAAATTCATGGTGGTCGTCGACAAGACGCCGGAATGCGCCCGCGCGGTCCACTTCGCCTCGCGGCGCACGGCCCGGACCGGAGCGAGCATGGTCATGCTCGCCGTCGTGGACCCGCCCGACAATTTCGAATGGATCGGGGTCGGCGAGGCGATGATCGAGGAGGCCCGCGAGGAGGCCGAGAAATGGCTCGAGGCGGCGGCCCGCGAGGCGCGCAGCGCCGCGGGCGTCGAGCCCGAGCAGGTGATCCGCGTCGGCAACCGGGCGGAGGAGATCGTCAGGCTCATCCACGAGGACGAGGACATCTCCTTCCTGGTCCTGGCGGCGGGCAGCGGCAAGGAAGGTCCCGGCCCTCTCGTGTCGACCCTCGGCGGGCGGGCCGCCTCCACCTTCCCGATCCCGATCGTCATCGTGCCGGGCGGCCTGACCGACGAGGAGATCGACGCCCTGGCCGGGTAGGAAACCACCTCGTTTCGGGCGAAAAGCACCGGGGACGGAGGCGACACGTTCGGCCTTCGCCCCAAGTTCGGCCTTCGCCCCAAATTTGGCTTTCGCCCTTGGAATCCGCCCATCTCCGGTCCACATTTCCGAGGGAACCTGTTAGAACGATTCCAAGATCAACGCTCGGCCGGCCTTGAACCGGCGCAGAGGACGAGAAACGATGTTCATCCAGACCGAAGCCACCCCCAATCCCGCCACCCTGAAATTTCTGCCCGGGCGGGTCGTCATGCCCGAGGGCACCTTCGAGGCCAAGACCCCCGAGAGCGGCGAGATCTCGCCCCTGGCGCAGCGCCTCTTCGCCGTGCCGGGCGTCACCGGCGTCTTCTTCGGCTACGACTTCATCACCGTCACGAAGGCGGACGGCGAGTGGCAGCATCTGAAGCCCGCCATCCTCGGCGCGATCATGGAGCATTTCATGACCGGCGCGCCGCTCTTCTCGAACGGCTACGGCGCGACGGAGGACGACAGCGAGGAGTTCTTCAATCCGGAGGACGCCTCCACGGTCGAGACGATCAAGGAGCTGCTCGAGACCCGCATCCGCCCGGCGGTCGCCGGCGATGGCGGCGACATCACCTTCCGGGGCTTCAAGGATGGCGTCGTGTACCTGGTCATGAAGGGTGCATGCTCCGGCTGCCCGTCCTCGACCGCGACCCTGAGGCACGGCATCCAGAACCTGCTGCGCCATTTCCTGCCGGACGTGCGCGAGGTGCAGGCGGTCTGATCCGCTCCCGACGCTCCGGACAATTTCCAGCGCGGCCTTTCGGGGCCGCGTTTTTGCGTCCGGCCCGACCGGCCGAAAGTGGACCCGCCGCCGCAAAACCGGGTCCACTTTTCCGCACGATGCGCTAAAGAGACGCTCTGAGACAACGGAGACGAACGTGCGCGTCCTTGCCATCGACACCGCCCTCGGCGCCTGCTCGGCCTGCATCTGGCAGGCGGGGGACGTGGAGCCCCTGGCCCGCGAGACCATTGCCATGGAACGCGGCCACGCGGAGGCCCTGCTCCCGCTCATCGACCGCCTCTCCTCGCAAGTCGAGGGCGGCTTCGACAGCCTGGACCGGGTGGCCGTCACGGTCGGTCCCGGCAGCTATACGGGCCTGAGGGTCGGCATCTCGGCCGCCCGCGGCATCGGGCTCGCGGCGGGCATTCCGGTCGTCGGCGTCGCGACGCTCTCCGCCTTCCTGGCGCCGCTGATGGCGAGCGGGCGGCGCGGCGTCTTCACGGCCGCCATCGACGCCAAGCACGGGCACATCTACATCCAGGCCATCGCGGCGGGCGGGCGGACCATCATCCCGCCGACCCTGATGGGATACCGCGAAGCCATCCGCCTCCTCGGCTCGGGCCCCCTCCTGGTGACCGGTTCGGCCGCCCCGACGCTCGCGGCCGAGGCCCGGGTCCAGGGCGTCGAGGCCCTGGTGAGCGAAGCCTCCTTCGCTCCCGACATCGCCTGGGTCGCGCGGCTGGGGGCGCTCGCCGACCCGAGCCAGGCGCTGCCGAAGCCGCTCTATCTGCGCGACCCCGACGCCAAGCCGCAGGCGGGCGCGCGGATCGCCCGGCAATGAGCTTTCTCGACCGGTTCACGAGGCCCCCGGCCGCGCGAATCGAGCCGGTGGGAAGCGAGGCCGCCTCGCGGCTCGCGGCGATTCATGCCGCCTCCTTCGCCCGTCCCTGGAGCGCACTGGATTTCGAGGGCCTGATGGCCGAGCGCGGCGTCGTGGGCGACGGGCTCTTTCTCAGGGCCGACACGAGGCCCGTAGGCTTCGTCCTGTCGCGGATCGTGCTGGACGAGGCGGAAATCCTCACCATCGCGCTCGCGCCGGACGCCCGTGGGCACGGCCATGCCCGGCCGCTCCTCGCGCGCCATCTGGACGAGCTCTCCCGCCGGGGCGTCCGCACGGTGCATCTGGAGGTCGAGGACGGCAACGCTCCGGCGCTCGCCCTCTACCGCCGCTTCGGTTTCCGGGAAACCGGACGCCGGATGGGGTATTATCTGAAGCCCGACGGGACCCGGGTCTCGGCCCTGACGATGGCGCTGGACCTATAGCCCCGTCAGCCTGCCTCCCCTATAAGCACCTGCGGGCGCATCGTGCGGAGCAGCGGACCCGGTTTCCCCGCCGGACGGAGCGCCCACGAAAAGGAGAGCACCGGACGAGCCCCGGGAGCGGCCCTCGCTTTCGGATCCGGCGCTTCAGGAGTGACTGAACCTTGGCAGTCAGGAACATCACATCGGTCAAGCCGCGCGGGTCGGACGCGATCGAGCGCGCCTGCCGCGACAAGGGCCTGCGCATGACCGGCCAGCGGAAGATCATCGCGCAGATCCTCGACGAGGCCGCCGATCATCCGGACGTGGTGGAGCTCCACCGGCGCGCGGCGGCACGGGACGACCGCATTTCCCTGTCCACCGTCTACCGCACGGTGAAGCTGTTCGAATCCGAGGGCATTCTCGAGCGGCTCGACTTCCGCGACGGGCGGTCCCGCTACGAGCAGGCGGCGCGGGAGCATCACGACCACCTCATCAATCTCGAAACCGGAGCCGTGATCGAGTTCCGGTCCGAGGAGATCGAGGCGCTGCAGACCGAGATCGCCCGAAGGCTCGGCTACAGAGTGGTGTACCACCGGCTCGAACTCTACGCGGTGCCGCTCGACAAGGACGAGACGTGACCCGGATCGGCACGCTCTTCCGGCTGCTCGTGCTGGGCCTCTGCTGCCTCGTCCTCGTGCCGCTGCAGATGCTGGCGCTGCGCTTCGGCTGGCCCATGCTGCATACCCTGCCGATGCGGTTCCACCGGATCCTGCTCAGCCTCTTCAACGTGCGGGTGACCGAGCGGGGCACCCCGCCGGGCAGCGCCCCGACGCTCGTCGTGTCCAACCACGTCTCATGGCTCGACATCCCGGTCATCGGGTCGATCCATCCTCTTTCCTTCATCGCGAAATCGGAGATCGAGGGCTGGCCCGTGGTGGGGCTTTTCGCCAGGCTGCAGCGCTCCGTCTTCATCGACCGCCAGCGCCGGAAGGCCACCGCGGAGGTGAACGACGCGCTCGCCCACCGCCTCGTGAAGGGCGAGGTGATCGTTCTTTTCGCCGAAGGCACCACGAGCGACGGCAACAGGCTCCTGCCCTTCCGCTCCTCCCTGGTCGGCGCGGCCCAGACGGCGCTCATGCACGACAGCGTGGAGCGGGTCTTCCTGCAGCCGCTCGCCGTGTCCTACACCCACCGCAACGGCCTGCCGATCACCCGGCGCGACCGGCCCTTCATCGCCTGGTACGGCGATATGGACCTCGGGCCGCATCTGTCGCTCTTCGTGCGCGGCTATCCCATCGACGTGGTCGTGACCTGGGGCGATCCGATTCCGTTCAACGGCAACCGCAAGGAGGCCACGACCGCGGCGGAGATCGAGGTGCGCCGGGCCCTGAAGGCGGCCTGACCGCTACTCTCTCTCGGCCTCGGACTGGGAGCGCGCCTCGTCCAGAAGCCATGCGCGGAAGGCCGCGAGGGCCGGCCTGTCGGCGACCTCCTCCGGACAGACGATGTAGTACTGGTAGGCGCCCCTGACCTGATGCGGGAAGGGCCTGACGAGACGGCCGGCCTTCAGGTAATCGCCGATCAGCACATTCGTCGCCAGGGCCACGCCCTGCCCCGACGCCGCGGCCTGCAGGCAGAGATAGGTGTGCGTGAAGCGCGGGCCGCGCGAGGTATCGACGCCCCGCACGCCCACCGCCGCGAGCCAACGGTCCCAGGTGACGTAGTCCGGCACGCCTTCGACGGCCTCATGAATGAGCATGTGATGGCGCAGGTCGGCGGGTTCGTGCAGGGGCCGGTCGGGATCGTTGAGCAGGGCGGCGCTGCAGACGGCGAAGAAGGTCTCCTCCATCAGAAGATCCGTCCGCAGGCCCGGATAATGGCCGCGCCCGAACCGGATCGCCACGTCCACGTCCTCGCGGGCGAAATCGGTGAGCCGGGTCGAGACCGAGACGCGGACATCCAGCTCGGGATGGCGCTCGCGGAAGGAGCCGAGCCGGGGGATGAGCCAGTTCGACGCGAGGCTCGGCATGGCGCTGACCGTGATGGTGTTCGAGATCTCCGGCCGAAGGGCCTGCGCCGTCGCTTCGTTGAGCCGGTTGAGCACCTCCGTGATGGCGGCGGCGTAGCGCTCGCCGAGAGGCGTCAGCACGACACCCCGGGAGGGAAGGCGCGCGAACAGGGGGCGGCCGAGCCAGGCTTCGAGCGCCTTGACCTGCTGGCCGACCGCGCTCGCCGTGACGGCGATCTCGTCACCCGCCTTCTCGAAGTTGAGATGGCGGGCCGCGGCCTCGAAGGCGCGCAGGGAGTTCAGGGGCGGAAGACGGCGGCGGGACATGGGCGAAAGAGCTTTCATGACCAAGCTGTGCTTGGGCAATACACAAGGACTTCTCGTTTGCCCGCAGCCTATCACAGGAGCATCTTTACCTCATAGAAAATCGCTTCCGAAGGAGATTCGCCATGGCGACCGGATGTGCCACAGTAAATCTTGGGTTCGCCCCGGCCAAGGCCAGGACCGGAGGGTCGCTGCTGCGGCATCTCCTGGCCTTCGAGGCCTGGCTCGACCGCCGGACGAGCAGCCGGGCGCTGTCCCGGATGAACGACCGCGAGCTGGCCGATATCGGGTTGTCCCGGGCCGACGTGGAGGGTTTAGTCGATTCCGCCTCCTGGCCCGATGCCCTTCCGCCGGCCGGGCGGTGACCACAACCAGCCGAAAGGACCCCCGATGAAGCTCTATTCAGGCGCCTTGAGCCTCTTCTCGCGCAAGGTCGAGATCGCCCTTCACGAGAAGGGGCTGCCGTTCGAGCGCATCCCGGTGCCCTTCAGCCAGACCGGGGGCTACAGCCCCAAGCACCCGGACGTGCTCGCGGCCAACCCGAAGGGGCAGGTCCCGGTCCTGATCGACGGCGACCTGGCCCTCTACGATTCGACCGTGATCCTCGAATACCTGGAGGATGCCTGCCCGGAGCCCCCGCTCTATCCGGACACGCCCGGACAGCGGGCCCAATGCCGCCTTCTCGATGTCTTCGCCGACGAGATCATGCTGGTGCCCCTGCGCGCCCTGATGCACCGGACGGAGCCGAAGGCGCACAATCCGGAGCGCTGGGCCGCCAGCGAGGCCAGGACCGGAGACGCCGAGGCGGCCATCGCGGGCCATTTCGCCGAGCTGAACCGCAGGCTTCAGGGACAGGACTATCTCTGCGGCGTCTTCTCCGCGGCGGACATCGCCGTCTTCATGGCCGTGCTCTACGCCCGCCGCCTGGGCGGGCCGCCGATCGGCGGGCATGAAGCCCTCGCGGGGTGGTATGCGAGGCTGGCCGAGCGCCCCTCCTTCGCGCAAGTCGTCGCCGAGATCGCCGAAGCGGATCGGGAACTGTCCGCCCCGGTCGAGGGCGCCTTCCGGCCGTGACGTCCCGCCGGGAGGCGCCCGACGTCCCGGGCCTCCGGCTCCTGAGCGAAACAGCCGCTATTCTCTTCGGAGGCCAAAAGGCTTAAAAGGGCCGCAACTCAACGCCCGATTTCAAGCACACAGGCCGACAGCGTGAAAAAAGTCTTCGTCAAATCCTATGGCTGCCAGATGAACGTCTACGATGCCGAGCGCATGGCGGACGTCCTCGCGACCGAAGGCTACAGCGAAACCAAGGCCATGGAGGAGGCGGACCTCGTCATCCTCAACACCTGTCACATCCGCGAGAAGGCGGCCGAGAAGGTCTATTCCGAGCTCGGCCGCGTGCGCGAGCTGAAGAAGGAGCGCGAGGCGGAAGGCCAGGAGACCAAGATCGTGGTCGCGGGCTGCGTCGCCCAGGCCGAGGGCAAGGAGATCCTGCGCCGCGCCCCCGCAGTGGACGTGGTGGTCGGCCCGCAGAGCTATCACAACTTGCCCGCTCTCCTGAAGAAGGCGCGCTCCGAGCGCGTGGTCGACACGGAATTCCCGGTCGAGGACAAGTTCGACCACCTGCCCGCGCCCTCGAAGGCCAAGGTGCAAAGCCGCGGCGTGTCGGCGTTCCTGACGATCCAGGAAGGCTGCGACAAGTTCTGCACCTTCTGCGTGGTGCCCTATACCCGCGGGGCCGAAGTGTCGCGCCCTGTGCCTAAGATCCTGGACGAGGCCCTGCGTCTCGCGGATGCCGGCGTGCGCGAGCTGACGCTCATCGGCCAGAACGTGAACGCCTATCACGGCGAGGGCCCGGACGGCTCCGTCTGGTCGCTGGGGCGCCTGCTGCACCGCCTCGCCGAGGTGCCGGGCATCGCGCGGCTGCGCTACACCACGAGCCATCCGCGCGACATGGACGACGAGCTGATCGCCGCGCATCGCGATCTTCCGGCCCTGATGCCCTATCTGCACCTGCCGGTGCAGTCCGGCTCCGACCGCATCCTCGACGCCATGAACCGCAAGCACACGGGCGACGAGTACCGCCGCCTGATCGACCGCATCCGGAAGGCCCAGCCCGATCTCGCCCTCTCGTCCGACTTCATCGTCGGCTTCCCGGGCGAGTCGGACGCGGATTTCGAGGACACGATGCGGCTCGTGGCCGATGTGGGCTTCGCCAGCTCCTTCTCGTTCAAGTACAGCCCGCGCCCCGGCACGCCGGCGGCCGAGAGCGAAGCCCAGCTTCCCGAGGCCGTGAAGGCGGAGCGGCTGGCGCGGCTGCAAAACCTGTTGGAAACGCAAAGACAGGCTTTCAATCGCGGAACCGTTGGCCAGACTCTCGACGTTCTCTTGGAGAAGCCGGGTCGTCACCCGGGCCAGATGGCCGGCAAGTCGCCCTATCTGCAGGCCGTGCAGATCGAGACCGACAGCCACCGGATCGGCGAGATCGTGACGGTGCGGATCACCCAGGCAGGCTCGAACAGCCTGTTCGGGGAAGTTTCCAGCCCCGGCCAGGCCGCGGCTTAACGACAGCGCAGGAGAGGCATTTGACGCCAGCGGACAACGCGACCGCACGAGCACACAAGGGACGAGACACCGCCACCCCGCATCCCGGCGTCCGGGAAGAGGCGGAAATCATCCTCACCTTCGACGACAACCGCCTCGCGAGCCTTGTTTTCGGCCAGTACGACCAGAACCTCGCCCATCTGGAGCGGCGGCTGGACGTGGTCGCCATCGCCAACGGCAACCGGGTCACCATCAAGGGTACGCCGGAGGCCTCGGAACTCGCGCGGCGCGTCCTGGAAGGGCTCTATGAGCACGCCCGGAGCGGCGGCGCGCTCGGCCCCGGCGACGTGGACGGCGCGATCGAGGAAAGCACCCTGCAGGGCAGCCTCTTCCCGGCGGCCGAGGAGCCCGTTCCGGGCCTCACGGCCTTCGACCAGATCGCGACCCGCAGGCGCGGCGCGGTCCGGGCGCGCAACGCGGCGCAGAACACCTATATCAAGGCCCTCAAGCAGAACGAGCTCGTCTTCGCCGAAGGCCCCGCCGGCACCGGCAAGACGTGGCTCGCAGTCGGCTACGCGGTCTCGCTCCTGGAGACCGGACAGGTGGACCGGCTGATCATCTCCCGCCCGGCCGTGGAGGCGGGCGAGCGCCTCGGCTTCCTGCCCGGCGACATGCGCGAGAAGGTCGACCCGTATCTCCGCCCGATCTACGACGCGCTCTACGACTTCATGGAGGCCCGGCACGTGGACCGGGGCCTGCAGACCGGCATGATCGAGATCGCGCCGCTCGCCTTCATGCGCGGGCGCACGCTCACCAACGCCCTCGTCCTGCTCGACGAGGCGCAGAACACCACCTCCATGCAGATGAAGATGTTCCTCACCCGCCTCGGCGAGGGCTCGCGGATGATCATCACGGGCGATCCGTCGCAGATCGACCTGCCGCCCGGCCAGAAATCGGGGCTCGTCGAGGCCGTGCGGATCCTCAACGGCGTCGAGGGAATCGCCCGGGTCACGTTCAAGGAGCAGGACGTGGTGCGCCACGACCTCGTGCGCCGCATCGTGGCGGCCTACGACAAGGCGGCCCGCGCGGCGCCTCCCCAGCAGGACCAGCCTCGTCCGGAGCGGGAGCGCAGGCCGTGATCGAGCTCGACATCATGACGGAAGGCGGCGACTGGGCCCGCATCGCGGACGTGGAGGCGCTCGCCGCGCGGGCCGCCGAGGCGGCGCTGGCGGTCTCCGACGAGGCCGGGGGAGATTTCGAGGCGAGCGTGATGCTCGCCGACGACGCCCGAATCCGGGAGCTCAACCGGACCTGGCGGGACAAGGACAAGCCCACGAACGTGCTCTCCTTCCCGGCTCCCGAGCAGCCCGGCGCGTCGGGGCCTCGCTATTTGGGCGATATTGCTTTAGCCTACGAGACGCTGGTTCGCGAATCCGAGGAGGAATCCAAGGAGCTCGCGGATCATTTTGCCCATTTGATCGTCCATGGAGTCCTGCATCTTCTCGGCTACGACCACGAGGTCGAAGCGGAGGCGGAGGCCATGGAGGCTCTTGAGGTGAAGGCGCTCGCCACCCTTGGCATCGCCGATCCCTATCGCGATATGGCGGCATGAACGGCTGACGTTCAGGCTGAAACTCAACTGCAATGAACGAAGATCGAAGTCGTAGCGACCATTCTGCCCGGACCTTTCCCGAAAACGACGGCACACGCGACCATTGGTACGACCGGTTTCTGGTCCGGCTTGGTCTGAAACCCCGCGATTCCATCCGCCACGATCTCGAGGACGCCCTCGATGAAGCGGTCGAGGACACGGACTTCTCGCCCCAGGAAAGGGCGATGCTGAAGAACGTGCTCAGCTTCCACCGCATCCGGGTGGACGATGTGATGGTGCCCCGCGCCGACATCGTGGCCGTCGCGGCCGACACCAATCTGGGCGAACTGCTCAATCTGTTCCGCACCGCCGGCCATTCCCGTCTCCCGGTCTATGGGGAAACCCTCGACGACCCGAAGGGCATGGTCCACATCCGGGACTTCCTGGATTTCATCGCCATGCGGGCCGACGGCGGCGCGTCGGAAGCCGGATCGGGCGACGAGATTCCCCGGCCGAGCCTGGGACAGATCGACCTGTCCATGTCGCTCTCCTCCGCCAACATCCTGCGCCCGGTCCTGTTCGTGCCGCGCTCGATGCCCGCCATCGACCTGCTCGTCCGGATGCAGGCGACCCGCACCCACATGGCCCTCGTGATCGACGAATACGGCGGCACCGACGGCCTCGTATCCATCGAGGATCTGGTCGAGATGGTGGTGGGCGACATCGAGGACGAGCACGACGTGGACGCCACCCTGACCATCGTGCAGGCCGGGGACGGCACCTTCATGGCGGATGCCCGCGCTAGTCTCGACGAGGTCACCGAGGCGCTGGGCGTCGACCTGACGGACGAGGACAGCGCCGAGGACATCGACACCATCGGAGGGTTCATCGTGACCCTCGCCGGACGCGTTCCGTCCCGGAACGAACTCATCGTCGGCCCCAGCGGCCTCGAATTCGAGGTTCTCGATGCGGATCCCCGGCGCGTGAAGCGGGTGCGGATCCATCGCCGCGCCGTGGATGCCGAGGCGGTAGAGGCTTCTCCGCCCGCTCCCCGCCCTGAAAGCGCTGCGGCCGAATGATGCCGCTGGCCGGTCGCGTCATCCTCGCCCGGGGATGGCGCCGGGGGCTCGTGGGCTTCGCGGCCGGGGCAATCGGCGCCCTGGCCATGCCGCCCTTCGGCTTCCTGCCCGCCCTCGCCCTGTCGCTCACGCCCGCGATCTGGCTCCTGGACGGAACGGCCAAGGACGGCCCGTCCCGGTGGGCCGGCCTCAGGGCGGCGGCGCTCATCGGCTGGTTCTGGGGCTTCGGCTATTTCGTGGCCGGGCTCTGGTGGCTGGGCGCGGCCTTCCTGGTGGAGGCGGACGAGTTCGCCTGGGCGCTGCCCTTCGGGGTCCTGGGCCTGCCGGCCCTGCTCGCCTTCTTTTCCGCCTTCGGCTTCGCCCTCGCGCGCGTCCTGTGGCGCCCGGACGCCCGGCGGATCCTGGCCTTCGCGTTCGGCCTGACGGTAAGCGAGTGGCTGCGCGGCCATCTCTTCACCGGCTTTCCCTGGAACAGCCCCGGCATGGCGCTCGGCCAGAATCTCTGGCTCATGCAGGCCGCCTCGGTCACGGGGCTCTACGGCCTCACACTTCTGGCCTCGGGGATCTGCGCCGCGCCAGCGCTTCTGTTCACGGGCGGCACGCTCCGCGAGCGTCTGACAGGGCCGGGCCTCGCGCTGGCAGCCCTGGCGGGACTGGCGGCCTTCGGCGCCTGGCGCATTCCCTCCGGACCCTCGGCCCATGTCGAGGCGGTGCGGCTACGCATCATGCAGCCGAACCTGCCGCAGGACGCCAAGTTCAATCCGAGGAACCGCGAAGCCATCATGCGGCGCTACCTGACCATCAGCGCCGAACCGGGACCGGACGGCAGCGGGATCGGGCAGGCCACCCACATCATCTGGCCCGAATCGGCCTTTCCGTTCCTTCTCCACCGCGATCCCGCCTCGCTCAACCAGATCGCCACCCTGCTCGGGCCGGGTTCGGTGCTGATCACGGGGGCGGCCCGCATGGACGAGCCGCTGCCAGGCGAGGCGGTCGGCAAGTTCTTCAACGCCATCCAGGTCATCGACGACAGGGGCACGATCCTCGGCTCCTACGACAAGGTGCATCTGGTGCCTTTCGGGGAATACGTGCCGAAGGTCCTCGATGCCCTGATCCGGGCCGTGGGGCTGCGCCAGTTCGTGCATATTCCGGGCGGCTTCGAGCCGAGCCAGACCCGTGCGACGCTCACCGTTCCGGGCCTGCCGCCGGTGGCTGCGACCATCTGCTACGAGGCGATCTTTCCGGGCGAGATCCTGCCCGAGGGCCCGCGCCCGAACCTCATCCTCAACGTCACCAACGACGCCTGGTTCGGCCGGACGCCCGGACCCTACCAGCACTTCGCCCAGGCCCGCCTGCGGGCGGTCGAGGAAGGCCTGCCCCTGGTCAGGGCCGCCAATACGGGGATCTCGGCGGTGGTCGATTCCTATGGACGCGTGGTCGGCGATCTTCCACTCGGAGTTGAAGGAATTCTCGACGCCAATCTGCCGGTTGCAGCCCCCGCGACGGTCTACAACCGGCTCGGCAGGTTTCCTTTGACGGCCACGCTTGCGATCTGCTTAATGGCGGTGATTGCCGGTCGCAGGCGGCAGTCGTTTTCTATATGAAAAATAAGGCCTGGATGTAGGTTCGGAACCGGCAGGAAGCATGCGTCCATGAAGAAATCGACCGGCTCCATCGACAAGGAAATCGGCAGCAGGGTGCGCATGCGCCGGGTGTCCCTCGGCATGAGCCAGGAAAAGCTCGGCGACATGCTCGGCCTGACCTTCCAGCAGGTCCAGAAATACGAGAAGGGCGCGAACCGGATCAGCGTGGGGCGGCTCGTGGACATCGCCAAGATCCTGGGCGTCGACATCCATTTCTTCTTCAACGGCATCCGGAGCGAGCCAGGTTTCGCCGAGGAGGAGGCGCCTCCCTATATCTCGGAGATCATGTCGACGCCCGAAGGGCTGCAGCTGATCCGAACCTTCACCAGCATCAAGAGCCCGAAGGTCCGCAGGAGCATCGTGCAGCTCGTCGCGACCCTCGCGTCCCAGGACGAGCAGTGACGTTCGTCATAAAGAACGCGTTCGCTTGACCTTTCCGGCCGCCTGCGGCATGAGCAATCGATAACGCCTACGCCCGTAGGCCTAGCTTTCAATTATGCCCAAGGGGGATTGTCCGTGCGGCGTTCGAGCTATCTTTTCACCAGTGAGTCGGTGTCCGAAGGTCACCCCGACAAGGTCTGCGACCGGATCTCGGACGCGGTGGTCGACGCCTATCTGGCGGCCGAGCCCGAGGCCCGCGTGGCCTGCGAGACGCTCGCCACCACCAACCGGGTCGTGATCGCCGGCGAGGTGCGTGGCCCTGAATCCATCACCAAGGACACGGTGATCGGGCTCGCCCGCGATGCCATCAAGGACATCGGCTACGAGCAGGAAGGCTTCCACTGGCAGAAGGCCGAGGTCGATGTCTATCTCCATGCCCAGTCGGCCCACATCGCGCAGGGCGTCGATGCGTCCGGCAACAAGGACGAGGGCGCGGGCGACCAGGGCATCATGTTCGGTTACGCCTGCACCGAGACGCCCGATCTGATGCCGGCGCCGATCTACTACGCCCACAAGATCCTCGAGAACCTCACGGCCGCCCGCAAGGGCAAGGCGGGCGACGCCGCCAAGCTCGGCCCCGACGCCAAGAGCCAGGTCACGGTCCGCTACGAGAACGGCAAGCCCGTCGCCGCGACCCAGATCGTCCTTTCGACCCAGCACCTCGACGAGAACCTCTCCTCTGACGACGTGCGCAAGATCGTCGAGCCGTATATCCGCCGGACCCTCCCCGAGGGCTGGATCTCGGCCGAGACCATCTGGCACGTGAACCCCACGGGCAAGTTCGTGATCGGCGGCCCGGACGGCGATTGCGGCCTCACCGGCCGCAAGATCATCGTCGACACCTACGGCGGCGCGGCTCCGCACGGCGGCGGCGCCTTTTCGGGCAAGGATCCGACCAAGGTGGACCGCTCGGCTGCCTATGCGGCGCGCTACCTCGCCAAGAACGTGGTCGCGGCCGGCCTCGCGGACCGCTGCACCCTGCAGCTCTCCTACGCCATCGGCGTGGCGAAGCCGCTGTCGATCTATGTCGACCTGCACGACACCGGCAAGGTGGACGAGGGCAAGCTCGAGGCCGTGCTCATGGAGATCATGGACCTCTCGCCGCGCGGCATCCGTACGCATCTCGGCCTCAACAAGCCGATCTATGCCCGCACCTCGGCCTATGGCCATTTCGGCCGCAAGCCCGATGCCGACGGGGGCTTCTCCTGGGAGCGGACGGACCTCGCCGCCTCTCTCAAGTCGGCGTTCTGATCTCCCATGGGCGAAGCGGCTGAACGGGCCGGCGCCTTCTTCGGGCGCCGGAAGGGCAAGAAGCTTCGCGCCGGACAGGACGATCTCGTCCAAAACCTGCTGCCCGCCATCCGCGTGGTGCCGGGCAGCGCCCCCTCCGGCCAGTTTCCCAACCCCGACGCACGGGAAACCTGGCTCGAGATCGGCTTCGGCGGCGGCGAGCACCTCGCCGCCCAGGCCCGGGCGCACCGCGACGTCAACTTCATCGGCTGCGAGCCCTTCGTGAACGGCATGGCGAAGCTTCTGGCCGCCATCGACCACGAATCCCTCGACAACATCCGGGTCTGGGACGACGACGTCACGAAGCTCCTGCCGACCCTGCCCGACGCCTCCTTCGACCGGGTCTACATTCTTTATCCCGATCCCTGGCCGAAGCGCCGCCAGCGCAAGCGCCGACTCGTCTCCGACGAGATGCTGGGCATGCTCGCCCGCGTCATGAAGCCCGGGGCCGAGCTGCGCTTCGCCAGCGACATCGACGACTATATCGGCTGGGTCCTGGCCCGCGCGCTGCGCTCCCCCGATTTCCGCTGGACCGCGACGCGCGCCGACGACTGGCGCAGGCCCTACGAGGGCTGGCCGGGCACCCGCTATGAGGCCAAGGCGATCCGCGAGGGCCGCGTGCCGAGCTACCTGACGTTCCGGCGGGTCTGAAGCCGGCCTCCGCCACACACCGGCAAACCGAAGGGTTCGGCGGGAGATCCACGGAAGCGTTGTGCTTTTGCGGATGGTTTCCCTTCCCCTGCGGTGACTGCGTCACCTCCGGCCGGGAATGACAACGGGGAATCGCAACCCTGTCATCCCCGGCGACCCGCAGGGTCGGGAAGGGGATTCAGAGCGCCGTGCGTGCCAGTGGATTCCCTTCCCCTCCGCTGCGCTCCGGCCGGGAATGACATGAAGGAAACGCAGCATGTCATCCCCGGCGCGCAAAGCGCGGGAAGGGGATCCATGATCAAGCAGCATGGCAGTGGATTCTCCTGCCCTCCGCTGCGCGTCCCTCCGGGAATGACACCCGTCTTGCTTTTCGGGCTTGGAATCGATATATTTCTCCAGTCAGCTCTGGTTGCAGCGTCAAGCTGCTGGTCGAGAGTGGGCCCCGCCGGGTCCGCTCTTTTTTATTGCTCGAACGCCGGAGCTTCGGAGAGCCATGACGAACGAACGTGACAAGCGGCTGATTACGGAGAGCGGCGTGGCCGCCCGGGTGGCAGCGATTGTCGAGCCCGTGATCGAGGATCTGGGCTTCAACCTCGTGCGGGTGAAGGTCACCGGTCAGAACGGCTGCACCGTGCAGATCATGGCCGAGCGGCCGGACGGCAGCATGTCGGTGACGGATTGCGAGACCGTGAGCCGGGCGATTTCGCCGGTTCTCGACCTCGAAGATCCGATCGATCGGGCGTATCATCTCGAGATCTCCTCCCCGGGGATCGACCGCCCGCTCGTACGCGCCAGCGATTTCGAGCGCTGGACCGGCCACGACGCCAAGATCGAGATGGCCGTGCCGCTGGACGGGCGCAAGCGCTTCCGGGGCTTCCTCCGGGGCGTGGAAGACGGAAAGCTCGTGGTCGAGCTTCCGGACGTGAAGGAGGGCCTGGAGCCTATCGCGCGCCTGCCCCTCACCGATTTGGGCGAAGCCCATCTCGTCCTGACGGATGAACTGATCCGTGAATCGCTGCGCCGCGGAACGGCCCCGACCACGGACGAACTTGACGAAGACACGGATGTGGTCGAGGCGCCCGAGCCGCGCAGCCCGTCCGAGACGAAACCGAATTAAGGAGTGACCTCGATGGCTGTCAGTGCCAACAGGCTGGAGCTCTTGCAGATCGCCGATGCGGTCGCGCGTGAGAAGGTGATCGACAAGCAGATCGTGCTGGACGCCATGGCGGACGCCATCGCGAAGGCCGCGCGTTCCCGCTACGGCGCCGAGACCGACATCCACGCGGAAATCAATCCGAAGACCGGCGAGCTGCGCCTGTCCCGCCACCTTCTCGTGGTAGAGGACGGGGCGCTCGAGAACGATTCCCGCGAGATCACGCTCTCGGAGGCCCGCAGCCGGCACAATCCCTCGGCCCAGGTCGGCGATTCCATCGCCGAGACCCTGCCGCCCTTCGATTTCGGCCGCATTGCGGCCCAGTCGGCCAAGCAGGTGATCGTGCAGAAGGTGCGCGATGCCGAGCGCGACCGCCAGTACCAGGAATACAAGGACCGCATCGGCGAGGTCGTGAACGGCGCGGTCAAGCGCGTCGAATACGGCAACGTGATCGTCGATCTCGGCCGCGGCGAGGCGATCATCCGCCGCGACGAGCTCATTCCGCGCGAGACCTTCCGCCCCGGCGACCGCATCCGCGCCTATCTGTTCGACGTGCGCCGCGAGGCCCGCGGGCCGCAGATCTTCCTGTCGCGCACCCACCCGCAGTTCATGGCAAAGCTCTTCGCCCAGGAAGTGCCGGAGATCTACGACGGCATCGTGTCGGTGCAGGCGGTGGCCCGCGATCCGGGCTCCCGCGCCAAGATTGCGGTCACGTCGCGCGATTCCTCCATCGACCCGGTCGGCGCCTGCGTCGGCATGCGCGGCTCCCGCGTCCAGGCGGTCGTCGGCGAGCTCCAGGGCGAGAAGATCGACATCATTCCCTGGTCCCCCGATCAGGCGACCTTCATCGTCAACGCGCTCCAGCCCGCGGAAGTGGTCAAGGTAGTGCTCGACGAGGAGGCCGACCGCATCGAGGTGGTGGTGCCCGACGACCAGCTTTCGCTCGCCATCGGCCGCCGTGGCCAGAACGTGCGTCTCGCCTCGCAGCTCACCGGCTGGGACATCGACATCCTGACGGAGGCCGAGGAATCGGAGCGCCGCCAGAAGGAGTTCGCGGAGCGCACCGAGCTGTTCATGAATGCGCTCGACGTGGACGAGGTCGTGGGCCAGCTCCTGGCCTCGGAGGGCTTCCGCTCGGTCGAGGAGATCGCCTATGTGGATTCGGCCGAAGTCGCCTCCATCGAGGGCTTCGACGAGGACACCGCGAGCGAGATCCAGAGCCGCGCCCAGGAATACCTGTCCCGCATCGAGGCCGAGAACGAAGCCCGCCGCAAGGAGCTGGGCGTCGCCGACGAGCTGAAGGAGATCGACGGCGTCACCTCGGCCATGCTCGTGGCCTTCGGTGAGAACGACATCAAGACGATCGAGGACCTGGCCGGCTGCGCCACCGACGATCTCGTCGGCTGGACGGAGGGCCGCGGCCAGGATGCGACCCGCCACAAGGGCGCCCTCGACGGCTTCGACCTGTCCCGCGCGGAGGCCGAGTCCATGGTCATGTCCGCCCGCGTGAAGGCCGGCTGGATCGAGCAGCCGGAAGAGAATGTTGAAACCGAGGGATCGGCCGAAGAGGCCGAGACCGAGGCTCAGCCGTCCTAACGGCACGGCTATGGTCAAGCGAGGTCAGCACCCGTGCCGCGGCATGAACCGGAGCGCACCTGCATCGTCACCCGCGAGGCGAAAGCCCCGGCGGAGCTGATCCGCTTTGTCCTCGGGCCCGACCATCAGGTCGTCCCCGACCTGAGGCACAAGCTGCCGGGCCGCGGCGTCTGGGTCACGGCCCGCGCCGGCATGGTGGAAGAGGCGGTCAGGCGCCGTCTCTTCTCCCGCACCCTCAAGACCGAGGCCAAGGCCTCCGAGACATTGGCCCAGGATATCGGGCGGATTCTCCGGGAGGACCTGCGCCAGGGCCTCTCGCTCGCCAACAAGGCGGGCTCAGTGATCACCGGCTTCCAGAAAGTCGAGTCGGCCATCGCCGAAAAACCTCTCGTTGCCCTTATTCATGCCGCAGAGGCGGCCGAAGATGGGCAAAGAAAACTGGCAAACCAGTTGCGAAAACGCCTCGGCGACGCAATATCTACCTTTCCGGTCATCCAAGAATTGTCGAATGACGAATTGGATTTGGCATTAGGCCGGTCAAATGTGATACATGCTGCCCTCGTCGCGGGCGCTGGGAGCGACGGCTTTCTGAACCGCTGGCATCGTTACCGCACCTATTGCGGCATTGACGCCGATCAGGCTGGGCTCGATATCGGGACCGGCGAACCCACGATTTTGAAACCCGCAGGAACGTAAGCGGAATGAGTGATACGAAAAACCAGGGCGACAAGACTCTCCACGTGTCGTCCAAGACGCTTTCTCTGAAGCGACCCGTCGAACAGGGCGTGGTGCGCCAAAGCTTCTCCCATGGCCGCTCGAAGGCGGTCGTGGTCGAGACCGTGAAGCGTCGCCCTGCCGTCGGCCACGGCGGGACCAAGGATGAAAAGCCCGCGCCTCAGCAGGCCGCGGCTCCCGCGAGCGCGCCCAAGCCCGCGGCCCCCGCGCCGACCCCGAGGGTGGCTCAGCAGGGCCGCCCGCCGCGCGCATCCTCGAATGCCCCCCGCTCGGGCGTGGTGCTGCAGACGCTGTCCGATCAGGAGCGCGATGCGCGCATGAACGCGCTCGTCGATGCACGCCGCCGCGAGGAGGAAGACCGCAAGCGTCAGGCCGAAGAGGCCGCCCGCCGCGCCGAGCGCGAAGTGGCCGAGGCCCGCGAACGCGAGGCGGCCGAAGCCCGCAAGCGCGAGGAAGACGAGCGTCGCCGCCAGGACGAGGAGCGCAAGCGCCGCGCCGAGGAAGAGGCGCGCCGTCGCCTGGGCGAAGAAGCTGCCCCTGCGCCGCGCCCGGCCGCTGCCCCGGCTCCGGCTGGACGCGGTGGCCCAGGTCCTCGTCACGAAGGTCCGCGTCACGAAGGTCCTCGTCACGAAGGTCCTCGCCCCGATGGCCAGCGTGCCGGCGGCTTCCGTTCCGAGGGCCCCCGTACGGGCGGCCCGCGCACGGGTGGCCCTGGCGGCCCCCGTACCGGCGGCCGCGTCTCAGGCGGCTTCGACGGAGGCCGTCCGCCGAGCCTCAACCATATGGCCCGCCCGGCTCCGCAGCCGCCCGCGCCCGATGCGACCACCGCGAAGCCCAATGTCCGAACCGCTGCGCCCGTCGTGGCGCGCGCCGTGGACATGGACGACGAGGAGGCACCGCGCACAGCCCGCCGTCCTGGCACGGCCGCGAAGCCTGCGGCTCTGCCCAAGACCCCCAAGGCTGCTCCGGGCGAGGAGAAGCGTCGTGGCCGCCTGACCCTGGCCACCGCGACCTCGGACGAGGAGGAGCGCACCCGCTCCGTCGCGTCGTTCCGCCGCCGCATGCAGCGCCTGACCGGCCACCGCCAGGTGGAGCAGAAGGAAAAGATCGCCCGCGAGGTGACGATTCCGGAGACGATCACCATCCAGGAGCTCGCCAACCGCATGTCGGAGCGCGCCGTGGACGTGATCAAGTTCCTGATGAAGCAGGGACAGATGCACAAGATCACCGACGTGATCGACGCCGATACCGCGCAGCTCGTCGCGGAGGAGCTCGGCCACACGGTGAAGCGCGTCGCCGAATCGGACGTCGAGGAGGGCCTGTTCGACACGCCTGACGTGGACGAGAACCTCTCGTCCCGTCCGCCGGTCGTCACCATTATGGGCCACGTCGACCACGGCAAGACCTCGCTGCTCGACGCGATCCGCAAGACCAACGTGGTCTCCGGCGAAGCCGGCGGCATCACGCAGCACATCGGCGCCTATCAGGTGACCTCGCCGCTGGGCGGCAAGATCACCTTCATCGACACGCCCGGCCACGCAGCCTTCACGGCCATGCGCGCCCGCGGCGCCAAGGTGACGGACATCGTCGTGCTGGTCGTGGCGGCCGATGACGGCGTCATGCCGCAGACCATCGAGGCGATCACCCACGCGCAGGCGGCCGGCGTGCCGCTGATCGTGGCGATCAACAAGGTCGACAAGCCGGACGCCAATCCGCAGCGCGTGCGCACCGAGCTGCTCCAGCACTCGATCGTCGTCGAATCGATGGGCGGCGAGACGCTGGAATTCGAGGTCTCCGCCAAGACCGGCCAGGGACTGGACAACCTTCTCGAAGGTCTGCAGCTCCAGGCCGAGATTCTGGACCTCAAGGCGAACCCCGAACGTTCCGCCGAGGGCACCGTGATCGAGGCCAAGCTCGATCGCGGCCGCGGCCCGGTGGCGACGGTTCTGGTCCAGCGCGGCACGCTCCACACCGGTGACATCGTGGTGGCCGGCGCCGAATGGGGCCGTGTACGCGCGCTGATCAACGATCTGGGCGCCGCCGTGAAGGAAGCAGGTCCCGCGGTTCCGGTCGAGGTCCTGGGCTTCAACGGCACGCCGGAGGCGGGCGACCGCGTCGCGGTGGTCGAGTCCGAAGCCCGCGCCCGCGAGGTCACCGAGTACCGCACCCGCCAGAAGCGCGAACGCGCCGCCGCCCGCATGGGCTCGGCCGGACGGACCCTGGTCGACATGATGCGCGACCTGAAGGCCGGAGCGGGCCGCAAGGAGTTCCCGCTCGTAATCCGCGCGGACGTGCAGGGCTCGGCGGAAGCCATCGCCGGCGCTCTCGAGAAGGTCGGCAACGAGGAAGTGGGCGCCCGCATCATCCAGGCCGGCGTCGGCGCGATCTCGGAATCCGACGTGACCCTGGCGGAAGCCTCGGGCGCAATCATCCTCGGCTTCAACGTGCGTGCCCACAAGGAAGCGCGCGAAGCCGCCGAGCGGGCCGGCATCGAGATCCGCTACTACAACATCATCTACGACCTCGTGGATGACGTGAAGGCAGCGATGTCGGGCCTGCTGGCACCGACGCTGCGCGAGGAGCGGCTCGGCGAGGCGCAGATCCTCGAGGTGTTCAGCGTGTCCAAGGTCGGCAAGGTCGCGGGCTGCCGCGTCCTCGACGGCGTGGTCCAGCGCGGCGCCCATGTCCGCCTCATCCGCGACAACGTGGTCATCCACGAGGGCAAGCTGTCCCAGCTCAAGCGCTTCAAGGACGACGCCCGCGAGGTCACCTCGGGTCAGGAATGCGGCATGGCCTTCGAGAACTACCAGGACATGCGCGTCGGCGACGTGATCGAGTGCTACCGCGTGGAAGAGGTGAAGCGGTCGCTCTAAAGTCCGCTTCCGCTCTCTTCAGACAGTCTCAAGTCAATCGTCATGGCCGGGTCGCTCCCGGCCATGACCCCTTTTGAGTGGGTCCGGTTCAACTCCGGATAATGACAATGGCCAAACGTTTCGAACAATCCACCGGCCCCTCCCAGCGCCAGCAGCGCGTGGCCGAGCTCGTGCGCCATGCCCTGGCCGAGGTGCTCTCCCGCGGCGATCTCCAGGACGATGTGCTCGCAAGGCACGTCATCACGATTCCGGAAGTGCGCATGTCGCCGGATCTGAAGCTCGCGACCGCCTATGTCATGCCGCTCGGCGGCAAGGACGAGGACGCGGTCATCCGGGCGCTCGACCGCAACAGGAAGCTCCTGCGCCAGGAGGTCGCCCGCCGGGTGAACCTGAAATTCGCCCCGGACCTGCGCTTCCGCCGCGACGAGAGCTTCGACGAGGCCGCGCGCATCGACGCGCTGCTGCGCTCCGAGAAGGTCGCCCGCGATACCACGCCTTCGAGCAGCGACGCGTCCGACGTCGACAACGACGAGTAAGGTTCATGACCGAAGAACGACCCCAGCGCCGCCCTCAGGGGGACAGGCCGAAGAAGCGCGACGTCAACGGCTGGATCATCCTGGACAAGGGCGTCGGCATGACCTCGACCCACGCGGTGGCCGTGGTGAAGCGCGGCTTGTCGGCCAAGAAGGCCGGCCATGCGGGCACGCTCGACCCGCTGGCGTCCGGCATCCTGCCGATCGCGCTCGGCGAAGCGACCAAGACCGTTCCCTTCGTCATGGACGGGCGCAAGTCCTACGTGTTCACCGTCGCCTGGGGGGCGGAGACCAACACGGACGATTCCGAGGGCGAGATCGTCGAGCGGACCGATAAGGTTCCGGATGCGGCCGAGATCGAGGCGCTGCTTCCGCGCTTCACCGGCTCCATCCAGCAGGTGCCGCCGCGCTTCTCGGCCATCAAGATTCAGGGCGAGCGCGCCTATGACCTCGCCCGCGACGGCGAGACGGTCGAGCTGCAGCCGCGAACCGTGGAGATCGACCGCCTCGCGCTCGTCCACCATGGCGGCAACCGCTCGGTGATCGAGGCGGATTGCGGCAAGGGCACCTATGTGCGGGCCATCGCCCGCGACCTCGGCCGCGTGCTGGGATGCCTCGGTCACATCGCGGCCCTCCGGCGCACGCGGGTCGGGCCCTTCACGGAGCACGATGCCGTCACGGTGGACGACCTCGCCACCGACCCGGCGGCCCTGCGCCCCGTCGAGATCGCCCTGAGCGAGATCCCGTCGATTGCCGTGAGCCGCGACATGGCGGGCCGCCTGATGCGCGGCCAGTCGATCATCCTGCGCGGCCGCGAGGCTCCGCTGTCCGGCAAGGTCTACGCCACCTGCGGCGGGGTCTTGGTCGCGGTCGGCGACGTGGAGCGCGGCGAGCTCGTGCCGCACCGGGTCTTCAATCTGGGCGCGTAGAGCACCAAGGGAGCTGCACGCCGATCATGGATCCCCTTCCCGCGCTTTGCGCGCCGGGGATGACATGCTGCGTTTCCTTCATGTCATTCCCGGCCGGAGCGCAGCGGAGGGGAAGGGCATCCACTGCTGCGGCAGGTCTGAGTGGATCCCCTTCCCTCGCCTTCGGCTCGCCGGGGATGACAGGGTTGCGGTTCCCCATTGTCATTCCCGGCCGGAGGTGACGCAGTCACCGCAAGGAAAAGGGAATCCATAACGCCGAGCCTGAACGTGGATCCCCTTCCCGACCCTGCGGGTCGCCGGGGATGACATGGAGCGGATCCCCTTGTCATTCCCGGCCGGAGCGAAAGCGGAGGGGAAGGGAATCCATTACCGCACCGCTTGATGATGGATCCCCTTCCCGGTCCTGCGGACCGCCGGGGAGGACAGGAGGCTTTAGCGATCGGCCTTCAGGCCCTGCGCCTCGCGCATCAGGTATTTGCGGGTGATCGGCTCGATCTGGTCGTGGACGGCCTGGGCCATGCGCTGCTCCTCCCCGAGGGTCTCGCGCAGCGCTGGGACGAACCGCGAATGCCCGGCGGCCTCGGCCATCGTGATCAGCGCCATGTAGGACGCGATCTCGAAATTCTCGAAGGCATGGTTGGCGAAGGTGTTCTTCAGGACCTCGTCGGCCATGGGCATGTGGCCGGCGGCCGCCATGTTGGCCACGAACTGGGTCGCCATGTCCTTCAGGAGCGAGCGATCCTCGCCGAAGGTGTGCAGCATCTCGTCGAGGCGGCGGATCTGCCCCTCGGTCTCCCGGATGTGGTTGCGGAGGAGATCCGACATTTCCGGATAATGCTCGAAGCGCTCGACTTGCCGGTTCATGAGCTGGAGCGCCTCCTTCTCGAGGGCGTGAGCGTTCTGGAGGCCCGTGATGAAGATGTTCCGGACGGTCTCCGACGAAGACAGATCGGTTGTCCCTGCGGTGGTGGCGGTCATGGTGCGCGGTTCCGATATGAGGGTTGTGGGGCTCCAACCATTGCCCCGGGGACTTGTTCCGCTCCGCCCTCGCAAACCTGAGCCATCCTATTGCCGCGCTTGCGAAAAACGATTCCTCTGGCGCTTGCGCGGTTTTCGTGTATGGTGCGCCGTCCCTCCACAGGCTCACGCCCCGGAGGACCGTCAAGAGATCAGACCGCGCTGGACGACATCCCGGCCCGGCCCGTTCCCGACGAAGCGGACCTCAGGCCCCGAGGGGCCAGGTCCTTCGAACAAGCCAACCTGAAAGGACATGCGATGTCGATTACGGCTGAGCGCAAGAACGCGCTCGTGAAGGAATTCGCCCAGAAAGCTGGCGACACCGGCTCCCCCGAGGTGCAGGTCGCCATTCTGACCGAGCGGATCAACAACCTGACCGGTCACTTCAAGACCCACACGAAGGACAACCACTCCCGTCGTGGCCTCCTGAAGCTCGTGTCGTCGCGTCGCTCGCTTCTCGACTATCTGAAGAAGAAGGACGAGAGCCGCTATCGGACGCTGATCGAGAAGCTCGGCATCCGCCGTTAAGCTTTGTTGAAAATTCCGTCCGGAGCCCGGCTCCGGACGGCCTCCGGGCCACGATCCGAAAGACGCGACCGTTTTTCGAAGGATCGGGCCCAGACCAAAGGGAGCCGACCGCGCAGGCAGGGTCCTGGCGCTTTGCTCCCAGCACCGGAGAGACCACACGGTCCCGGCGTTTTCGAAGGAGGCGGATGACGCGATGACCATGGCAGGATCGCAAGGGGCTTGCGCCGGAGGGTTTTTCCCTCCGGGTCGAACCTCTTGCCGTCTTGCTCATGGCATCGAGCCCCCCGCCCCTGCTGTCATGAAAGACTGAACCCATGTTCGATACTCAACGCGAAGAACTGATCTGGGCCGGGCGCAAGCTCGTGCTCGAGACGGGCAAGATGGCCCGTCAGGCCGACGGCGCCGTCGTCGCCACCTACGGTGAAACCACCGTGCTCGCCACCGTCGTTTCGGCCAAGGAGCCGAAGGCTGGCGTCGATTTCTTCCCGCTCACGGTGAACTACCAGGAGCGCGCCTATGCGGCCGGCCGCATTCCGGGCGGCTACTTCAAGCGCGAAGGCCGTCCGACCGAGAAGGAGACCCTGGTCTCCCGCCTGATCGACCGCCCGATCCGCCCCCTCTTCATCGAAGGCTATAAGAACGACACCCAGGTGATCGTGACCGTGCTCTCGCACGACCTCGAGAACGATCCCGACATCGTCGGCATGGTGGCGGCCTCCGCGGCGCTCACCCTCTCCGGCGTGCCCTTCATGGGTCCCGTGGGCGCGGCCCGCGTCGGCTATATCGGCGGCCAGTACAAGCTGAACCCGCCGCTGCAGGAGATGGACCAGACGGCCCTCGACCTCGTGGTCGCCGGCACCGCCGACGCCGTGCTCATGGTCGAGTCCGAGGCCAAGGAACTGCCGGAAGACGTGATGCTCGGCGCCGTGATGTTCGGCCACAAGCACTTCCAGCCGGTGATCGAGGCCATCATCCGCCTCGCCGAGAAGGCCGCCAAGGAGCCGCGCGACTTCCAGCCCGCCGACGTGTCGGAGGTCGAGCAGGCCGTTCTGGCGATCGCCGAAAAGGACCTGCGCGAGGCCTACAAGATCACCAAGAAGCAGGACCGCTACGCCGCCGTCGACGCCGTGAAGGCGAAGGTGATGGACGCGCTCTGCCCGGCCGAGGGCGAGGCCAAGTTCGACGTCGAGAAGGTCAAGGCGGTGTTCAAGGAGGTCCAGGCCAAGATCGTGCGCTGGAACATCCTCGACGAGGGCAAGCGCATCGACGGCCGCGATCTCAAGACCGTCCGTCCGATCCTGTCGGAAGTCGGCGTTCTGCCGCGCACCCACGGCTCGGCCGTGTTCACCCGCGGCGAAACGCAGGCGCTGGTCGTGACCACGCTCGGCACCGGCGAGGACGAGCAGTTCATCGACGAGCTGGAAGGCACCCGCAAGGAGACCTTCCTGCTGCACTACAACTTCCCGCCCTACTCCGTCGGCGAGACGGGCCGCATGGGCTCGCCCGGCCGCCGCGAAATCGGCCACGGCAAGCTCGCCTGGCGCGCCATCCACCCGATGCTGCCGGCTTCTCACGACTTCCCCTACACGATCCGCGTCGTGTCGGAGATCACCGAGTCGAACGGCTCCTCCTCCATGGCCACCGTCTGCGGCGCGTCGCTCGCGCTGATGGACGCGGGCGTGCCTCTGCGCCGTCCGGTGGCGGGCATCGCCATGGGCCTCATCCTCGAGGGTGAGCGCTTCGCGGTCCTGTCCGACATCCTCGGCGACGAGGATCACCTCGGCGACATGGACTTCAAGGTGGCCGGAACGGAGCAGGGCATCACCTCGCTCCAGATGGACATCAAGATCGCCGGCATCACCGAGGAGATCATGCGCGTGGCGCTCGAGCAGGCTCAGGCCGGCCGCACGCACATCCTCGCCGAGATGAACAAGGCCCTCACCGCCCCGCGCGCCGAGCTCGGCGAGCATGCCCCGCGCATCGAGACCATGCAGATCCCGGTCGACAAGATCCGCGAGGTCATCGGTTCGGGCGGCAAGGTCATCCGCGAGATCGTGGAGAAGACCGGCGCCAAGATCGACATCAACGACGACGGCCTCATCAAGATCGCCTCGGCCGACGGCAAGTCGATCAAGGCCGCCTACAACTGGATCCGCTCCATCGTGGCGGAGCCGGAAGTCGGCGTGATCTACGACGGCACCGTCGTGAAGGTGATGGAATTCGGCGCCTTCGTGAACTTCTTCGGTTCGCGCGACGGCCTCGTCCACATCTCCGAGCTCGCCAAGAACCGCGTCGGCAAGGTCACCGACGTGGTGAAGGAAGGCGACAAGGTGAAGGTGAAGTTCCTCGGCATGGACGAGCGCGGCAAGGTCCGTCTCTCCATGAAGGTCGTCAACCAGGAGACCGGCGAGGACATCACCGAGCAGCTCAAGGCCGAAAAGGAAGCCGAGCGCGCCGCCAAGCAGCAGGCGGCCGGCGAATAACCGGCGTCATGCTTGATCAACCAGGCCCCCGCATCGCAAGATGCGGGGGTTTTTTCTTATGGGCTCCGCATGTCCCACATCGTCTCCCGTCTCGCCGACCTCGAAGCCCTCTACGGCCAGCCGGCCGAAGCCTCGCGGGTGAAGGAAACCGACCGGCTTGTTCCGGAATACCGCGCCCTGATCGAGGCCGCGCCCTTCGCGGCGCTGGCGACCTGCGGGCCGGAGGGAATGGACTGCTCGCCGCGCGGGGACGGGCCGGGCTTCGTGCAGGTCCGGGACGAGAAGACCCTGCTGCTGCCGGACCGGCGCGGCAACAACCGCATCGATTCGCTGCGCAATATCGTGCGTGACCCCCGGGTCGCCCTGCTCTTCCTCATTCCGGGAATCGGCGAGACGCTGCGCGTCAACGGGCGTGCCGTGATCTCCGTGGACCCTGCCCTGCTCGAGAGCTTCGCGGTCGACGGCAAGGCGCCGAGATCCGTCCTCGTCATCACGGTAGAGGCGGTCTATTTCCAGTGCGCCCGGGCCGTCATGAGGTCCGACCTGTGGAACCCGGCGAGGCACGTGGCGCGGGATACGCTGCCGAGCGCAGGACAGATCCTCGCGGCCCTCAGCGACAATTGCGTAGGCGGCGAAGCCTATGACAAGGCACTGCCGGATCGGCAGCGCTCGACCCTCTACTGAACCGCGCTTCGTTCAGAGCATCGAACGCAAAAGTCGGAACCGGTCTTGCGTGAAGCGATGCGCTGAATCGAAACTGAAGCATCGGACGTGAATTCGAATTCACGTCCGATGCTTCAGGCGGTTACTGCGTCTTCGGCGAGCTCTGGAGGGACTGGGCCATTTGCAGATGATTCTGCAGGGTCGGCAGGGTCTCGCTGGCATAGCCGGCCGCCGGATCGTTCTGCCGCTTGGCTTCCTTCTGGAACTCCGCGATGTCCTTCTTGTGGTCCGCCACCATCTCCTTGGCGAACGCGCGGTCGAAGGCGTCGCCCGAGAGCTTCGAGAGCTTCTGATAGGTGGCCTTCTGCTTCTTGTCCGGCTCGGTCGGAGCCGTCACGCCCATCGAGCTCGCCACCGACATGGCCTTCTGGTTGGCGCTCGAATGATCGGTTTCGAGCTGGCGCCCGAAATTCTTGACCGCGTCGCTGTTGCCATTCTGCTGGGCCAGCTGGCCCATCGCGACCTCGGCCAGGTTGCCCTCGATCGCCTTCTTGATGAAGGCTTGTCCCGGCTGATCTCTGGCCAAGGCCCCGAAGGACGAACCGGCCAAGGCCGTGGCAACCGCAACGCTCAAGATCAGCTTCCTGGACATGGTGCACCTCATCGCAGCAGACGGATTGCAGAACGCGTGCCGGAGGATCGAGTCCGAAAGCGGAATCCGCGTCCGGTGTCGGGCACGATGCGCCGGCCTGCGCGATGAACGGCCGTAGCCCGGACTGGTTCCTCGTTTGGGGAATAAACGCCTCAAGAGGCTGTGCCGATTAAGGGCCGCGTGGCATTCGGCGCTTTACGCCGTGCCTTCGAGAGGCCAAAAGAGCAGTCTCACTCTTTCAAACAGGGGCACATCATGACGATCCAACGCATCAAGCCCGGTCCGCGCATGAGCGGCGCCGTCGTGCACGGCGACACGGTCTATCTTGCGGGCCAGGTGGCGAACCAGACGGCGGGCCAGAGCGTCACGGAGCAGACCACGGAAATCCTGTCGATCATCGACAGCCTGCTGGCCGAGGCCGGCACCGACAAGTCGAAGATCCTCATGGCCAATATCTGGCTCACCGACATGACCACGTTCCAGGAGATGAACGCCGTGTGGGACGCCTGGGTATCGCCCGGCAACACCCCTGCCCGCGCGACCGTCGAGGCGAAGCTCGCGGCTCCCCCCTTCAAGGTCGAGATCGCCGTCATCGCGGCGAAGTAAGCACCCGATCCAAAAGGAAAGCGGGCCTGTGCGGCCCGCTTTCGTCGTTTTTGCCGCGCCGCTTACGGGCAGGGATGGCGCAGGCCGTCGTAGCCCAGATAGGTGCCCGAGGCCGGATCGTAGGACCGGTAGCGCTGGGCGCAGTAGGCGACGGAGCCATTGCCCGGCGCCACATAGGTCGGGGCCGCCTGCTGCTGGGCGAGAGCGCCGCCGATGATCGCGCCGGTCGCGAGGCCGAGGGCACCCGCCGCCAGGGCGCTGCCGTTGTCGTGGCGGCGGTAGTAGTAGCCCCGCGGATAATAGCCGTAGCGGCGCCCGTAATAGGGATGGGCATATCCGTAACGGGGGCCTCCGTAATAGTGGCGGTACTGCACGTAATCGGTCTGCAGTTCCCCCGTCTTCAACGCCGCCACGACGTCATTGACCGGGGCGGCCTGCGTCTGGGCCGAAGCCGGAGCGGCGAAGCTCGCGGCGCCAAGAGCGGCCGTCGCGGCGACGGCCATCAGCATATTACGCATGGGTAACTCCTCCGATGTCGGGAGGCGAACGCCCTGCCTTAGGATCTCGTTCCCTTTTTGGGGTCTCACCCGCGCGGGCTCTCGCGGAATCGTGAGGCGGGACATTCGGGCGTCACCGCCCCTTCCCGTCCCAGGATTCCCTGACCGGTCGGGCAAAGATCGAGGATCGCGCAGCGCCCGCAGGCGGGATTCGTGAAGAAGCAGCATCGCTGCCCGTGCAGCATCATGACCTCATGGTGGTCATAGACCTGCTGCGCATCCCAATCCGGCGGAAGCAGGGACGCGAGGATGGCATGCGACGGCCCGACGGCGACGGATCTCGCGATCAGGCCGGTGCGCTGGGCTACCCGATGATGATGGCTGTCGACCGGGAGAGCCGCCCTCCTCAAGCGGGAGAACGAAAGAACGGCCGCGCTCGTCTTCGGCCCGATGCCCGGAATGCCCTCCAGCCATGCCCGCGCCTCGGAGACGGGCATGTCGGCCAGGAAATCGAGGGACAAGGCCCCATGGCGCTCCTCGATGGCGCACAGCACCGCTTTGAGGCGCGGCGCCTTCTGCTCCGGCCAGGTCACGCCGCGGATCGTCTCCTCGATCTCCTCCGCGGGCGCGTCCTTCAGAAAGCTCCAATCCGGGTAGCGCGTTCTCAGCGCCTTGAAGGCGCGTCCCGAATCGGCGTTGCGGGTGCGATGCGAGAGCAGCGACGAGATCAGTTCGCTTAAAGGGTCGAACGAATGGAAGTAAGGGATCGGACAGCCATAGACCGCGCAAAGGCGCCGGTGGATAACCAGCGCCTTGTGTTCGAGGTTCTGAAGATCCGGGTTCATGGCAGGGCAAGTCGCGGAGCGGGGCGGCAGTTCCCTGCCCTGCCCCTTTGGCGTTGCCCGACCGGTCAGAGGATGAACCGGCTCAGATCCGTGTTCTTCGCGAGCATCTCCACCTCGCCGCGCACATAGGCGGCGTCGATGGTCACGGTCTCGCCCGAGCGGTCGGGAGCCGTGAAGGAGACGTCGTCCAGGACCCGCTCCAGCACCGTCTGAAGCCGCCGCGCGCCGATGTTCTCGACCGAGTTGTTCACTTCGACGGCGACCTGTGCCAGCGCGTCGATGGCGTCGTCCGTGAAGACGAGATCCACGCCCTCCGTCTTCATCAGCGCGACGGACTGCTTGATGAGGCTCGCTTCCGTTTCGGTGAGGATGCGCCTGAAATCCTCCACCGTCAGCGGCGACAGCTCCACGCGGATCGGCAGGCGGCCCTGCAGCTCGGGCAGCAGGTCCGAGGGCTTCGAGACATGGAAGGCGCCGGACGCAATGAAGAGGATGTGATCCGTCTTCACGGATCCATACTTGGTCGAGACGGTCGTGCCCTCGATCAGCGGCAGCAGATCGCGCTGCACGCCCTCGCGGGAGACGTCTGCGCCCGATCTGCCCTCGCGGGCGCAGATCTTGTCGATCTCGTCGAGAAACACGATGCCGTTGTTCTCCACCTGGCGCAGGGCCTCCTGCACGATGGCGTCCTGATCCAGGAGCTTGTCGGCCTCCTCCGTGACGAGCGGATCGTAGGCCTCGCGCACGGTGGTGCGCCGCGTCTTGCGCTGCCCGCCGAAGGCCTTGCCGAACATGTCGGACAGATTGATCGCGCCCACGGACGCGCCCGGCATGCCGGGGATCTCGAACATGGGCAGCCCCTGCCCTCCGCCCGATTGCAGCTCGATCTCGATTTCCTTGTCGTCGAGCTCGTTGTTGCGCAGCTTGCGCCGGAAGGAGTCGCGGGTCGCGGCGCTGGCGGTCGTGCCCACGAGGGCATCGAGCACGCGCTCTTCCGCCGCCACATGTGCCTTGGCCTGGACCTGGCGGCGGCGCTCGTCCTTGACGAGCCCGATGCCGATCTCGACGAGATCGCGCACGATCTGCTCCACGTCGCGGCCCACATAGCCGACCTCCGTGAATTTCGTTGCCTCGACCTTCATGAAGGGCGCGCCCGCGAGCCTGGCGAGGCGGCGCGAGATCTCGGTCTTGCCGCAGCCGGTGGGCCCGATCATCAGGATGTTCTTGGGCGCCACCTCCTCGCGGAGCGAACCTTCCAGCTGCTGACGCCGCCAGCGGTTGCGCAGCGCGATCGCGACCGCGCGCTTCGCGTCGTTCTGGCCGACGATGTAGCGGTCGAGTTCGGAGACGATTTCGCGGGGTGAAAAGGTGGTCATCAATCTATCTTCCAGCATCATCCCCGGCCGGAGGCAGCGAGAGCTGCTGGACGGAAGGGGATTCACAAAAGGCGGTTGGTGTCTGGATCCCTTGCGGGGCCGCGAAACGGTCGCCGGGGACGACACGAACGGGTTTATTCTGTTTCTAGCGTCTCGATGACAATGTTCGAGTTCGTGTAAACGCAGATCTCGGCCGCGATCATGAGGGAACGGCGCACGATGGCTTCCGCGTCCATGTCGGAATCGGCGAGCGCCCGCGCGGCGGCGAGGGCGTAGTTGCCGCCCGAGCCGATGGCCGCGATGCCGTTCTCCGGTTCCAGCACGTCGCCGGCGCCGGAAAGCAGCAGGCCCACTTCCTTGTCGGCGACGAGCATCATCGCCTCGAGGCGGCGCAGGTAACGGTCGGTGCGCCAATCCTTCGTCAGCTCCACGCAGGCGCGGGTGAGCTGGCCGGGATATTGCTCGAGCTTGCCCTCGAGCCGCTCGAACAGGGTGAAGGCGTCCGCCGTGGAGCCGGCGAAGCCCCCGATCACGCCCCCCTTGGAAAGGCGGCGGACCTTGCGCGCGTTGCCCTTCACGACGGTCTGGCCCAGGCTCACCTGTCCGTCGCCGCCGATGACGACGCGGCCTCCTTTGCGGACCATGAGGATCGTGGTGGCGTGCATGCGGGGGAGGGCGTCTTCTGACACGAGGAAAATACTCCGGCGGGCGGGAAAGGGCAGGGCGGCTTGCCGTCGGGACAGGCCGACACCGTTTCAAACCCTGACTTAAGCATCCGTCCCGTAAAAGCAACGCGGGTGGCATTTCTCGTCGCATCTTGATAGAAGGCCCTGTCTCTTACTCCGCAAAGGACCTTCATGATGCGCTCCGCGAGCGTTAGCCGTCGCACCGCTGAGACCGATGTCGCCGTGTCGATTGCCCTCGATGGCACCGGCAAGGCCGAGATCTCCACGGGAGTCGGCTTCCTCGACCATATGCTCGAGCTCTTCGCCCGACACGGTCTCTTCGACCTGACCGTGAAGGTGACGGGCGATCTGCATGTGGACCAGCATCATACGACCGAGGACACGGGCATCGCCCTGGGCCAGGCGATCCTCAAGGCGCTCGGCGACAAGAAGGGCATCACCCGCTACAGCGACATCCATCTGCCGATGGACGAGACGCTGACGCGCATCGCGCTGGACATCTCCGGCCGCCCTTTCCTCGTGTTCCGGACCTCGTTTCCGACGGAGAAGATCGGCGTGTTCGACACCGAACTGGTGCGCGAGTTCTTCCAGGCCTTCGCCGTCCAGGCGGGCCTCACCCTGCACGTGGAGACGCTCTACGGCGAGAACAGCCATCATATCGCCGAGAGCTGCTTCAAGGGATTGGCACGGGCCTTGCGTCAGGCCGTGGCGGTGGATCCGAGGGAGGAGGGCCGCATTCCCTCCACCAAGGGCACGCTCTAGATCTAGGCAAGAGATGCATCGTCCGAGGCTGGCCGATGCTTCAGGGACAACACCATGACGACCTTTACCCTGCACCTTCCTGGCGAGGCGCGGCCGGGTGATCCGGCTGCTTTGGAGGAGGCGGAGCTCGTGAAGGACGCCTTCTCCTGGGGGGCGTTCTTCTTCACCTTCCTCTGGTTCTTCGCGCACCGGCTCTGGCTCGCCGGGCTCGGCGTGCTCGTTCTCGTGTTCGCCTTCGGGGGACTTCTCGAAGTGCTGAACGTGCATCCCACGGCCGGGACCCTGGCGGCGATCCTGCTCCAGGTCCTCATCGGCCTCGAGGCCAACAGCCTCAGGCGCTGGACGCTCGCGCGCCACGGACGGCCCGCAATCGACGCGGTCACGGCGGCCGACGAGGACGAGGCGGAGGTCAAGGCCTTCGCCCGCTGGCTCGGGCAGCGTCCCGCCCCCACCCGCAATCCGGCGCCCGCGCCGGTCCTGTCCCCCCAGAGGTCCGAGCCGGTGATCGGCCTCTTTCCCGATGCGGAGCGTTACCGGTGAGCGTCGCCATTATCGATTACGGTTCGGGCAACCTGCACTCCGCCGCCAAGGCCTTCGAGCGGGCGGCGCGGGAGGCGGGGCTCGACGACACCATCACGGTCACGTCCGACCCCGGTCTGGTCGCCAGGGCGGACCGGATCGTGCTGCCGGGCGTCGGCGCCTTTGCCGATTGCCGCCGCGGCCTCGATTCCGTCCCCGGCATGGTGGAGGCGCTGCAGCGCCGCGTGCGCGAGGAGGGGCGTCCTTTCCTCGGCATCTGCGTCGGCATGCAGCTCATGGCGACGCGCGGCCTCGAGCACACGACGAGCTACGGGCTCGACTGGATCCACGGCGACGTCAAGGCCATCGTGCCGGGCGACCCCTCCCTGAAGATTCCGCATATGGGCTGGAACACCCTGGAGCTGGCGAAGCCGCATGCGCTCCTGGAGGGCATCCCGACCGGGCCCGGCGGGCTGCACGCCTATTTCGTGCATTCCTATGCGCTCCAGCCCGATGATCCGGGCGATGTGGTCGCCACCACCGATTACGGCGGGCCGGTGACGGCCGTCGTCGGGCGCGACAACATCGTCGGCACCCAATTTCACCCCGAGAAGAGCCAGGCGCTCGGCCTCAAGCTCATCGCCAATTTCCTGAGGTGGCGCCCGTGATCCTTTATCCTGCAATCGACCTGAAAGAGGGTCGCTGCGTCCGCCTGATCCAGGGCGACATGGACCAGGCCACAATCTTCAACGACGATCCGGCCGACCAGGCCGCCACCTTCGAGCGCCAGGGCTTCGAGTGGCTGCACGTGGTCGATCTCGACGGCGCCTTCGCGGGCAAGCCCATGAACGCCGCCGCCGTGGACGCGATCCTGAGCCGGGTGAAGATTCCCGTGCAGCTCGGCGGCGGCATCCGCGACATGAAGACCGTGCAGGGCTGGCTCGCCAAGGGCGTGTCGCGGGTCATCATCGGCACGGCGGCCGTGCGCGATCCTGACTTCGTGCGCGAAGCCGCGCGCCTTCATCCGGGCAGGATCGCGGTCGGCATCGACGCCAAGGACGGGCTCGTGGCCGTGGAGGGCTGGGCCCAGACCTCGACGCTCACCGCCGAGGAGCTTGGCCGGCGCTTCGAGGATGCGGGCGTCGCGGCGATCATCTACACGGACATCGCCCGCGACGGCATCCTCAAAGGCCTCAACATCCCGATGACGCTGGCGCTGGCGCGCGCCGTCTCGATCCCGGTCATCGCCTCGGGAGGCCTCGCCTCCATGGCCGACATCGAACGCCTCACCCAACCCGATTGCGCCGTGCTCAACGGCGCCATTTCCGGCCGTGCCCTCTATGACGGGCGCATCGATCCGGACCAGGCGCTGACGCTGCTGCGCGCCGCCAGGAAGGAAAAAGCCTGATGCTCAAGGTGCGTCTCATTCCCTGCCTGGACGTGAAGGACGGACGCGTCGTGAAGGGCGTGCAGTTCGTGGATCTCGTCGATGCGGGCGATCCGGTGGAAGCCGCGAAAGCCTATGACGCGGCGGGCGCGGACGAACTCTGCTTCCTCGACATCACCGCAAGCCACGAGGCCCGCGGCATCCTGCTCGACGTGGTAAGCCGCACGGCCGAGGCCTGCTTCATGCCGCTCACCGTCGGTGGCGGCGTGCGCACGGTGGATGACATCCGCAAGCTGCTGCTGGCCGGCGCCGACAAGGTGTCGATCAACACCGCCGCGGTGAAGAACCCGGACTTCGTGCGCGAGGCCGCCGAGAAATTCGGCGCCCAGTGCATCGTCGTGGCCATCGACGCGAAGAAGGTCTCGGGCGAAGGCGAGAAGCCGCGCTGGGAGATCTTCACCCATGGCGGGCGCAACGCCACCGGCATCGACGCCGTCGCGTTCGCCAGGCAGGTGGCGGAGCTGGGGGCAGGGGAGCTGCTCGTCACCTCCATGGACCGGGACGGCACCAAGGGCGGCTACGATCTCGCGCTCGTGCGCGCCATCTCGGACGCGGTCTCCGTGCCCGTTATCGCCTCCGGCGGCGTCGGCAATCTCGATCACCTGGTCGACGGCGTGAAGGACGGCCATGCTAGCGCGGTGCTCGCAGCTTCCATCTTTCACTTCGGTACGCATACGATTTCCGAGGCGAAGGGCTACATGGCCAAGGCCGGTCTGAAGATGCGGCTGGACGAGCCGGCGCAAAGCGCTGCAAACCGGCAATGAGCACGAATGACCGCCAGAGCCCCGGGAATATGAAGGGATTACCGAATGACGATCTCCAATGAGGATGATCTGAACAAGCTCCAGGAGATCGGCAGGATCGTTGCCAATACCCTTGAGGCCATGGCTGCGGCGCTTGAGCCCGGCATGACGACGGCGGAGCTCGATCTGATCGGTCGGCGGTTTCTCGAGAAAGCTGGCGCTCGTCCGGGCCCGGAACTGACATATGGTTTTCCCGGCGCAACCTGCATCAGCGTGAACGAAGAGATCGCCCACGGCATTCCCGGGTCTCGCCGGATCGGGGCGGGCGACCTCGTCAACATCGATATCTCGGCGGAAAAGAACGGCGTCTATGCCGATACTGGCGCTTCCTTCGCAGTCCCGCCGACCACGAACGCCATCAAGCGGCTGTGTCGGGACGGCCGGCGCGCGATGTGGGTCGGCTTACGCCAGGTCGGTGCCGACAAGCCGATTGCCGGAATCGGACAGACCATTGGAAAATTTGCGGAGAAGAACGGCTATACCCTGGTTCGCAACCTGGCGAGCCACGGCATCGGCTATTCCCTTCATGAAGAGCCGGGGGAAATCCCCACCTGGCCGGATCGCTCCGAGCGCCGGATCATGAACGAGGGCCTTGTTTTCACGGTCGAGCCTTTCCTGTCGCTTGGGGCGAACTGGGCAACGGACGGCGATGATGAGTGGACATTGCTGAGCGACCCGCGCGCTCCGACTGTCCAATACGAACATACGGTCGTCGCCACCCGTAATGGTCCCCTTGTCGTAACGCTACCGGGCTAATTCACACATGACCTCCTTCACTCTCAACGATCTCGCCCGCATCGTGGCCCAGCGCGCGGCAGCGCCCGTGACCGAATCCTATACGGCCAAGCTTCTGGCCGACGGGCCCGCCAAAGCCGCCAAGAAGCTCGGCGAGGAGGCCGTGGAGGCCGCCCTTGCGGCCGTGCTGGAGGACCGGCAGAACCTGACGGCCGAGGCGGCGGACGTGCTCTATCACCTTTTGGTCGTGTTGCAGGGCGCAAACATTCCGCTAAGTGACGTCATGGCCGAATTGGAGCGCCGCACGGCGCAGTCGGGACTTGCCGAGAAAGCCGCGCGCAAGCCCTAAACAGTGAGAAAGTGGTTCGCATGGACCAACCCAAGGTGGTTTCCGTCCCCGAAGCCGACGATGACGGCCTCTCGCCCTATCGCACGTTCTCGCGGGACGAATGGGCCCGGCTGCGCGCCGATGCTCCCATGACGCTCACCGCCGACGAGGTCGTGCAGCTGCAATCCCTCAACGACCCGATCTCGCTCGACGAGGTCGCGGCGATCTACCTGCCGCTCTCGCGCCTGCTCTCGCTCTACGTCGCGGCGACCCAAGGGCTGTTCAAGGCGACCCAGCGCTTTCTCCTGGCCGAGAAGGAGACCAAGGTGCCCTATATCATCGGCGTGGCGGGCTCGGTGGCAGTCGGCAAGTCGACCACCGCCCGCGTGCTGAAGGCGCTTCTCGCCCGCTGGCCCAACACCCCGAAGGTCGATCTCGTCACCACCGACGGCTTCCTCCTGCCCAATGCCGAGCTGACGCGCCTCGGGCTCATGGAGCGCAAGGGCTTTCCGGAGAGCTACGACACCGGCAAGCTCCTGCGGTTCCTGGCCGACATCAAGGCGGGCAAGCGCAACGTGAAGGCGCCGCTCTATTCGCACCTCGTCTATGACGTGGTGCCCGGCGAGGAGACGGTGGTGGACCGGCCGGACATCCTCATCGTCGAGGGGCTCAACGTGCTCCAGCCCGCGCGCATGCCCAAGGACGGAACGGCCATTCCGTTCGTGTCGGACTTCTTCGATTTCTCGGTCTATATCGACGCCGACGAGGAGGACCTGCACCGCTGGTACGTGAACCGCTTCCTGCGGCTGCGCCACACGGCCTTCCGCGATCCGCTGTCCTATTTCCGGCGCTATGCGGAACTGGCCGAGGCCGAAGCCATGGCGACCGCGGACGGCCTGTGGAGCCGCATCAACCTGCCGAACCTGCGCGAGAACATCGTGCCGACCCGCCAGCGGGCGAGCCTGATCCTGAAGAAGGGGCCGAGCCACCGGATCGAGGCCGTGGCGCTGCGGCGGCTGTAGGCGCCAACCATCCCCTTCCTTGGGCGTTGATCCTCCGCATCACGGAGGAAGCATGTCGACGCAACCGGCCGAGACAGAGATCAAGCGCAGCGCGGAGCATGCGCAGGAGGCGGCGGAACAGACCCAGGAAGCCGCCGAGCATACGCAGGCCGCAGCCCGGACGACCGCCAAGGCCACCGTCCAGCTCAAGGACAGCGCCGACCGGCGCACGGAACTCGCCGCGAACCGCACCGTCTTCGCGGCCGAGCGCACCTATGCGGCCTGGGTGCGCACGGGGCTGGCCTCGCTCGCCTCCGGCATCGGGGCGAAGAAGCTCCTGGAGGGGGTCGTGCCGGAATGGATGGTCATCGGCACCGGTTCGGTGCTGGTGCTGTTCAGCGCCTTCTGCTTCGTGGCGGCCGTGTGGCGCGAGCTCTTCACGGGCGCCACGCCGCCCCGGCCGGACGTGCGGCGCATCCCGTCCTTCGTGTTTGTCGCCTTCAACGGCTTCCTGGCGCTGGTCTCGCTCGCCGCCCTGTTCAGCCTCTGGTTCGGGCGGACGGGGGGCTGAGCCGACGCCTTCAGCGCTTCGGCCCTCGCCCCCGCGATGACGGGCGAGACTATTTTAGCCGAGCAGCCCTTCCTGCCGGGCCAGATCGCGCAGGTTCACCTGCGGGCGGGCACCGAGATGGCTGATCACCTCCGCGGCCGCGAGGCCGCCGAGGCGGGCGCAGTCAGTGAGATCGAGATTCTGAGTCAGGCCCGCCATGAAGCCGGCGGCGAAGAGGTCGCCCGCGCCCGTGGTGTCGACGACGCGCTCCACCGGGAAGGCCGGAACGGCGCGGGTTTCCTCCCGGGTCACGACCATCGCGCCGTCGCCCGAGCGGGTGACGACGCCGAGCAGGTTCTCCTCGCGCAGCGCCGCGAGCGCGCTGTTCTGGTCCGACGTGCCGTACAGGCTCTGCAGCTCGTGGATGTTGGCGAAGAGGATGTCGAGGCTGCCGTCGCGCATGAGGCCGAGGAACTCGTCGCGGTAGCGGTCGACGCAGAAGGCGTCGGACAGGGTCAAGGCCACCTTGTTGCCGGCCTCGTGCGCGATCTTGACCGCCTTGCGGAAGGCTTCCTTGGCGGCCGGCGGATCCCAGAGATAGCCTTCGAGATAGACGATCGAGGAGGCGCGGACCGTCTCCGGCTTCACGTCGTCGGGGGTGAGGTTCTGGCAGGCCCCGAGATAGGTGTTCATGGTGCGCTCGCCGTCGGGCGTCACCAGGATGAAGCTGCGCGCGGTGGCGGGGCCGTCCTGGGCCGGCGCCACGTCGTAATGGACGTCGATGGCCCTGAGATCGTGCGCGAAGAGACGGCCGGTCTCGTCGTCCTTGACCTTGCCGATGAAGCCCGCCCTCACGCCGAGCGACGCGATGCCCGCCGCCGTGTTGGCGGCCGAACCGCCCGACACGATGATGGCCGGGCCCATGTCGCCGTAGAGCTCCTCGGCGCGGGCCTCGTCGATGAGCTGCATGGCGCCCTTGTGGACCTTCTTGTGCAGCAGGAAGGCTTCATCCGTGTGGGCCAGCACGTCAACGATGGCGTTGCCGAGCGTGAGGACGTCGATGCGGTTCTGGGACATGAGCAGCTAGGTTCTTTCGGGGGCGTGGTCTTCGAGGATGCGGCGCTTTCGCATCCGCCGCCGGGGAGGTCAAGGGCAGGGGATTCCGAATGGGCGCCGGCCTGTCAGGAAGCGGGCTCCAGGGAGGGAGCCGGGACCGCGTCCTTCGCCGCCTCGGCATGGGCGGCCCGCCTGTCCCGCGCCTGCGCCTTGTCCAGAATGGCGAGCATGTGGTCGAGATCGTCCCCGGAGAGGTTGCGGATTTCCCGCGCGAGGCGGTTGGCCAGAAGCGTCGCGCGCGGGTCGGCGCTCGCGGTGTCGACCTTGACGCGCGGATCCGACAGGTCGGCGAGGCGCGTCAGCTCGTCGGCCTCGTCCCAGATGATGTGGAAATATTGCAGGACGCCCTGGAGCAGGGTCCAGGTCGGCTTGCCGCGCTCGCCGCGCTCGAGGGCCGACAGATAAGCGCTCGACACGCCCAGATGGGCGGCCATGTCCTTCAACATCAATCCGCGTTCGCGGCGAAGCCGCCGCACCCGTTCGCCAAAGGGAGTCATGTGGTCACCCCGCGCCGCGCCTGCGGCGAAGCCGGACGTAGAGTGCACCGGATCCGCCATGTTGTGGAGAGGCCTCCTCGAAGCCGATCACGAGGGACCGGACATCCGGCAGCCGGAGCCAGTGCGGCACCATCCGGCGCAGCACCCCGCGCTCCTCGAAAGGGCCGATGGAGGAGGCCGCGCCGCCCTTGCCGGTGATGACGAGGACGAGCCCATGGCCCGAGCCCTGCGCCCGGTTCAGAAAGCTCAGCAGGGCGAAATGCGCCTCTTCCTGGCGCATCCCGTGCAGGTCGATGACGCTGTCCACGTCCTTTCGGCCGCGGCGCAGGGCGGTCAGGGTCTTGCGCTCGACGGAGGCGAGGGGCGGGATGGTTGGTTTTACCGGCGGGCGAGGGGGCAGGGTGGGCAGAGGCGCCCCGACCAGGGCCACGGGGGCCGTGGCAGGCTTCTCCTCGGGCTCCGGCTCGGGCGGCAGAACCCTGCCCTTCATGGGTTGGACGTGCCGGGCCACATGCGCCCAGAGCCGCTGCTCCTCGGAGCTGAGCTGGCGTGTCCGGCGGCGCTTGGTCATGGCTGCGGCTTGGGGAGGAGGACCACGAATCGCGTGGTGTGGCGCAGGAGACCGGCCCGCGTCCCGGCTTCGGCGCCACTGCCGAAGAAGAAGTCGCCCCGGGCCGGGCCGACGATGGCCGAGCCTGTATCCTGCGCGACCATGAGACGCCCCAGGGGCTCGGCCGTCTCGAGGGTGAGAGGCAGTTGCCCCTCGAGCCAGAAGGGCAGGCCATAGGCCCAGAGGGTGCGGTCGACCGCGAGGCTCCGCCCGGGAATCAGTGGAATGCCCGCGCCCCCGATGGGGCCGTCCTCGGGGGCAAGCCCGGTCGCCTCGCGGAAGAAGATGTAGGACTGGTTCCGGCGCATGAGGGCCCGGGCCGGGCCGGGATGGTCCCTGAGCCAGCCCATGAGCTTTTCCAGCGTCATGGATTCGAGATCCATCTCGCCCTGCTGCACGAGCAGGCGCCCGATGGACGTATAGGGCCGTCCGTTGCGGCCCGCATAGGCGACGCGCATCGCCGAGCCGTCCGTCAGGCGGATGCGGGCCGAGCCCTGGACATGGATGATGAAGGCCTCGCCGGGCTCGCGCAGATAGACAATAGGCTTGGCGAGCGGCCCGAGGGCGCCATCCTCGATGGCGGCGCGGTCGGGGTAGGGCTCGTAGCCGTCCGCCGTGCGACGGGCCGCCTGGAGGGAAGGGTCGAGGCCGGGCAGGGTTTCGCCTTGCGGGATCGTCACGAGGTCGTCCGGCCTGTCCAGCAGCGGCACCGTGAAGGTGGAATCAGGCGTGCGGGAGCCCTCGAATTCGGGTTCGTAATAGCCGGTCAGAAAGCCGCTCCCCGTATGGGGCACGACGGCGAAGGGCTGGAAACGTGTCTCGAAGAAGAGCCGCGCCTCCTCGGCCGAGGGCGTCGGGGTCCTGAGAGCCTCGCGGCAGACGGCCAGGAGGTCGGCCTCGGGTGCCCGGGCCGGCCGCAGCTCGGGATCCTGAGCCTCGAGCGCCCGGCAGGAGCGCAGGAAGGCCCGGAAGGCGGCGGCGTGATCGTCCGCCTGCCATCCTGCGAGATCCTTATACGACAGGGTCTCCAGGCGCGCCTTGTCGGCCAGGGAAGATGCGGCCCCGACGGCTGGCACGGTCAGTGCCCACAGGAGAAGACAAGCGATGGCCCGCCCGGCATGCCTCATTGCCCCGCTTCGGTCGCCACGAGCTGCCAGTTCGGATCGCGGCTGCCCAGGGTGCGGGCGAAGGTCCACACATCGGTGACGTCGGCCACCGTATCCGGGCTTCCGTCGACGACGGCGCCCGACGGGTCACGGGTGGCGGTGATGAGCTTCGACAGGAAGCGCACCACGACCTGACCGGTCTTGCCGTGGATCTCGGCCCCGGCGATCTCGGCCTTGTCGATGGACACGAAGGTGGTCTCCACCGTCTCGCCCCGGCGCTCGCGCTCGGTGATCGCGCGCTCGAACCCGTCGTACACCTCCTTCGAGAGAAGATCCTTCAGGGTCTTGCGGTCGCCTTGGGCGAAGGCGGTGACGATCATCTCGTAGGCCGCCTTGGCGCCTTCGAGGAAGGCCGCGGGGTCGAAGGTGGGTTCGGCCTTGGCGATTCCGTCGAGGGCCTGAGCGGTCGGCGTTCCGGCTTCGGCGATTCCCTTCCAGCGGTCGGCGGTCTGGACCTCGGCGGCCGGGCGGGTTCCGTTGGCTCCCGGAAGGCGCACGACATTATTGTCCTGGTCGGCCGGGGCATTGCCCGGGCGCAGCGGAGCATCCCGGCGCGACAGCGGGTCGAAAGGCGGCTGCTCGTTCCCGGTCTTCTGCCCCAGCACGGACCGCAGACGCCAGATCACGAAGATCGCCAGAACGATGAAAATGAGGGTCGTGATGTCGAAGGAATCCTGCATCGTCGATCCGTTATCCGCCTGCCCGTGCCCGGCTTTCCGAAAATTTCGCCGGGCTTTGCCCCCGGAGGGAGAAGTGTCTCCTTCCGCATATGGGGTTTCAGGGTCGTAACATCCACCTCTCGCTGCGACAAGCGAAGGCGGTAACTGAATCTTGCTTCGCGCGTTGGAAGCGTGGTAGCGCGGAGGTCCATGGCCCGTTGCCGATCCGGCGCCTTCGACAGGCGCTCCGTCCGGGCTCGACCGACACCTCTCTTCGGAGCATGACACCATGGCCGACACCCCGGCAAACAACGGAGCGCAGAACGCCGGCATGCCTGCGCTGAACGCCCTTGCGCAGTACTGCAAGGATTTCTCGTTCGAGAACCCGAATGCCCCCCGGTCCCTGCAGCAGCAGGCGGAAGGCCCGCAGATCAACCTGCAGGTCAACGTGAACGCCAAGCAGCTGGCGGAGGCCGATTTCGAGGTCGACCTGACCCTCGAGGGCGACGCCAAGATCGGCGGCAAGGACGTGCTGTTCGCGTTCGAGCTGACCTATTCGGGCGTGTTCCGGGTGCAGAACATCCCGCAGGAGCAGCTGCATCCGGTCGTCATGATCGAATGCCCGCGCCTGCTCTTCCCCTTCGCCCGCCAGATCGTGGCCGATGCGGTGCGCAACGGCGGATTCCCGCCCCTCTACATCGATCCGATCGATTTCGTCGCGCTCTACCGCCAGCGCGCCGCCGAGATGCAGGCGGAGCAGGGCGGCCAGACCCTGTCGTAATCGCGACTTCTCGAAAGAACGCCCCGGATTCGGCCGAATCCGGGGCGTTTTTCGTTTCAGGTGGCGGATGGCTCGGGCGGGGTCTCGCCGAGATATTCGCGCCAGAGCGCATTGGGGCCGAGCGACTGGATGAACGCCTCGTGGGCCGCCCTCTCGGCATCGGTCAGACGCGACACCATGGTTCTGGGCCGCATCTCCCTGGCTGCGGCTGTCCCTCCCCGGGCCGCGAGGCCACCCCTGGCCGACGGCTGCAGGGACAGGTCGAAACCGACCTGCCGGCCGCCGATCAGCTCGATATAGACCTCGGCCAGGATCTCGGCGTCGAGAAGCGCCCCGTGCTTGGTCCGCTTGGAATTGTCGATGCCGTAGCGGGAGCAGAGCGCGTCGAGGTTGTTCGCCGCGCCCGGATGCTTGCGCCGCGCCATGCTGAGCGTATCGACCACATCGTTCATGTCGATGAGGCCGTGGCCGGTGCGGGTGAATTCGGCGTTGAGGAAGCCCACGTCGAAGGATGCGTTGTGGATGACGAGCCGCGCCTCGCGGATGAACTCGGCGAACTCGTCCGCGATGGCGGCGAAGACGGGCTTGTCGGCCAGGAACTCGTCGCTCAGGCCATGGACCGCGAGAGCGCCTGCCGAGACCGGCCGCTCCGGATTGATGTAGATGTGATAGCTTCGGCCCGTCGGGATGTGGTTGAGCATCTCGACGCAGCCGATTTCGATCACCCGGTCGCCCTTGGCATGGTCGGTGCCCGTGGTTTCGGTATCCAGGACGATTTCACGCAACATCACTGACACTCTTCAGGCTTTGACGCGCCGCCCGGGCCGTCCGGCCAGGCAGGCGAGGATGGATCGCACCTGGGCCTCGGCGGACGCGAAGCCCCGGCCCGTATCGACGATGAAATGGGCGCGGGCGCGCTTTTGGGAATCCGGCATCTGTTTTGCCAGGATGGCGTTAAATTTCTCCTCCGTCATGCCGGGACGGGCGAGCACGCGCGCGCGCTGCACCTCGGCCGGAGCCGACACCACCAGGACCGCATCGCAACGCGCCTCGCCGCCGGTCTCGAAAAGGAGGGGAATGTCCAGGACCGCCACCGGCGCGAGGGCGGACACGCGGTCGAGAAACGCCTCCTCCTCCTCCCGCACCAGGGGATGAACGATGGCTTCGAGCTCCTTCATCCGGGCCGGCTGGTCGAGGACGGCGGCGCCGAGCTTCGCGCGGTCGACGGCTCCATCCCTCACCGTCCCCGGAAAGGCCTTCTCGATCAGGGGCGCGGCGCGGCCGCGATAGAGGGCATGAACCGTGGCGTCGGCGTCGTGAACGGGAACGCCGAGCCGCCGGAAGACATTGGCGGTTGCCGACTTGCCCATGCCGATGGAGCCCGTGAGGCCAAGCACGAAGGTCATGGCCGGCCCTCGATATCGGCGACGATCAGGGCCCTGAGCTCCGGCGTGACCTCGGGCCTGATGCCGAACCAGCGCTCGAAGCCGGGCACCGCCTGGTGGAGCAGCATCCCCAGCCCGTCGACCGTTCTTAGGCCCCGCGCCTCGGCCGAGGCCAGGAGGGGGGTCTTGAGCGGAACATAGACGATGTCGGCCACGGCCGCGTTGCCGGGGGCTCCGTCCAGATCGAGGACGAGCGGGGGCTGGCCCGTCATGCCCAGCGACGTGGTGTTGACGATGAGCTGGGATTCGGGGAGCGCCTGCCCGATCTCCTCCCAGGCAATGGCCCGGAGGGCCGGTCCTGGCCCCGCGAGGTCGCGGACCAGCTCCTCGGCTTTCGCCACGGTCCGGTTCGCCACGAGGATGCGCCGCAGGGGCCGGTCCTGAAGCCCCGCCACGATGGCGCGGGCCGCCCCGCCCGCGCCCAGCACCAGGGCGGTGTCCACATCTTGCTCCCAGGATGTCCCCAGGCTCCGGTCGAGATGCGCCATGAAGCCGACCACGTCCGTGTTGTCGCCCCAGAGCACGCCGTCCTCGGTCCAGAGGGTGTTCACGGCCTTCAGCCGCCTCGCCCGCTCCGTCACCCGCTCTGCGCCCGAAAAGGCCGCCTCCTTGTGTGGGATCGTGACGTTGCCGCCTGCAAAGCCCTGATGGCGAAAGCTCCTCAGGAAATTCCCGAAATCCACAGGCGCGACGTCGATCCGCTCGTACGAGCCCTGCAGGCCGTACCGCCTGAGCCAGTAGCCGTGGATCAGCGGCGAGCGGGAATGCTTGATCGGATGACCGACGACAAAGGCTTTCGTCATGAGCTTCGAACCCTAGAAGGCCAGGCAGCCGAGACGGCGCAGGGCGGAGAGGAGAGGGAGCAGGGGCAGCCCCAGGATGGTGGAATGATCGCCCTCCACGTCCTCGAAGAGATGGATGCCGAGCCCCTCGAGCTGATAGGCCCCGACGCTGCTCAGCACATCGGGTCCCGCCAGATCGAGGTAGAGATCGAGAGCGTCCTCCGTCAGCGGCCGCATGACGAGGCGCGCGCTCGCCATGAAGGTCTCGACCACCTCGCCGCCGATCGCCACGGCGCCGGCGGAGTGGAGCGCGTGGGTGCGCCCGGCGAGATGGCGCAGCTGCTCGCGGGCGCCCTCCCGTCCGGCGGGCTTGTGGAAGACGATGCCCTCGCAATCGAGAACCTGGTCGGCTCCGAGCACGATCCGGGCCGGGTGACGGCGGCTCACGGCCAGCGCCTTCTCGACGGCGAGGCGGCGGGCGAGAGACGGCGGATCGAGGGCTTCGGCCCGCGCCGATTCCTCGACAGCCCTCTCGTCGATGCCGGATCCCTGCGTCTCGACCGGGAGGCCGGCGCTCACGAGAAGCGCGAGCCTCGTCGCGCTCGCGGAGGCGAGCAGCAGGGGTTCCGTATGGGTCCAGAGGGCGGGCATGGGCTTATTCCGCAATGAAACGCAGGCGGTGATCGCGGTAGAAGTCGAGGATGGCGGCCGCCGTCTCCTCGATGGAGCGGCGGGTCACGTCGATCACCGGCCAGCCATGGCGCGCGAAGAGCCGGCGCGAGGCCGCGAGCTCCTCGGCGACCGCATCCCGGTCGACATAGGAGGTGTCGTCGTCGGCCTTCAGGCTGAGCAGGCGGTTCTGGCGGATCTGCACGATGCGCTCGGGCGTCGCCACGAGGCCGACGATCAGCGCCTTGCGGGCGGTCTCCAGCACGGCCGGAGGCGGAACGCCGGGAACCAGCGGGATATTCGCCGTCCTCAACCCGCGATTGGCGAGATAGACGGCCGTCGGCGTCTTCGACGTGCGGCTGACGCCCACCAGGATGACATCCGCCTCGTCCAGGTCGCTGGGCAGGTGCCCGTCGTCATGGAGCAGGGTGAAGTTCATGGCGTCGATGCGCTTGAAATACTCCGCATTCAGCATGTGCTGCGCGCCCGGCCGGGCCGTGGAGGCGGCGCCGAGATAGGACGAGAGCAGGGAATGCACCGGTTCGAGGACGGACAGATGCGGCGAGCCGGTGTTGCGGCAGACCTCCTCCAGCCGGCTGGCGAGATCGCGCTCGACGAGGGTGTAGAGCACGATGCCCGGCGCGTTCTCGATCTCGGTGAGAACCCGCTCGAGCTGGGTGTTCGACCGCACGAGCGGATAGACATGCTCGATGGCCGCGATGCCCTCGTATTGGGCGACGACCGCGCGGGCGACCGTGATGAGGGTCTCACCCGTCGAGTCGGAGACGAGGTGAAGGTGAAAGTAGCTGCGTCCCACGCAAAGCTCCTCCGGATAAGGAGTCGATCAATGTGGATAAAACGCCTGACCTCCGAGGTCCAGCGCGGGGGCCTGTGGGATTCCCCGGCGGCCGTCAACAGGGCTCGTCCGTGTGACATCGCGCGACACCCGAATTGGGAGAATCCGGCACGAATCACCTCCCGAAATCCGATTCAGATCTCGTTAAACTTCATTAACGAGTTGTTAAGCTTTAAGAATTCGGAAACGATTGGGGCAGGGGCTGCCTCATCCGTTAACGAAGGGTTAAGACGGCCCGTCATGTGGACCGGTTGTGGACGGGGTTGCGGCTTTGTGATTCACGGCCCAAGAGAAACATCAGATTCTTAGATTCAAAGAATTATAGTTTTAGAGAGGGCCTGTGAGCGACCGTCCCACCAAAGCCATCCTCCGCGTGCTGAACGGCGAGCCGGTCTGGCCTCTTCCGATCTGGATCATGCGCCAAGCCGGCCGTTATCTGCCGGAATACCGGGAGACCCGGAAGCAGGCCGGCTCCTTCCTGGATCTCTGCTACACGCCGAGGCTCGCCGAGGAAGTGACCCTTCAGCCGATCCGCCGCTTCGGCTTCGACGCCTCGATCCTGTTCTCCGACATCCTGGTCATTCCCCATGCGCTGGGCCAGGAGGTGCGCTTCGTCGAGAACGAGGGGCCGAAGCTCGATCCGGTGACGTCGGAACAGGATTTCTCCCGGCTGGCGGACGAACTGCCGCTCGAGCGGCTGAATCCTGTCTTCGAGACCCTGGACCGCCTGAGCAAGTCCCTGCCGAAGGAAACCACGCTCCTCGGCTTCTGCGGCGCGCCCTGGACGGTGGCGAGCTACATGATCGCCGGCAAGGGCACTCCCGACCAGGCACCGGCGAGGCTTGCCGCCTATCGCGACCCGGCCTTCATGGACGCCCTGATCGACCGGCTGGTGCGGGCCTCGACCGCCTATCTGATCCGCCAGATCGATGCCGGCGCGGAGGCCGTGCAGATCTTCGAGAGCTTCGGCTCGGCCCTGCCGCCCGCGCTCTTCGGCCGACTGTCCCTCGATCCGATCCGCCGCATGGTGGAAGGGCTCAAGAGCGCCCGGCCGCAGGCGAAGGTCATCGTGTTCGTCCGGGGCGGCGGCGCCCATCTCCAGCGTTTCGCGACCGCCGGCGTCGGCGATGCGCTGGCCCTCGACTGGACCCTCGACCCCGCCCAGGTGCTCCCCACGCTGCCGGGAACGGTCGCGACGCAGGGCAATCTCGATCCGCTGGCGCTGATCGCGGGCGGCAAGCCCATGGAGGAGGGGATCGATCACATCCTGAACGCGGTGCGCGGCCGCCCGCATATCTTCAATCTCGGGCACGGCATCCTGCCGGAAACGCCGATCGATCACGTGACGCAGCTGATCGCGCGCGTCAGGGGGGCGTGAGATGCTGTACCTCTGGATCAAGGCCTTTCACGTCATCGCCATCATCGCCTGGATGGCCGGCATGCTCTACCTGCCCCGTCTCTTCGTCTATCACTGCGACGCGCCCAAGGGCTCGATCCAGTCGGACACCTTCAAGATCATGGAGCGGCGCCTGCTGAAGGCGATCATCAACCCGGCCATGATCGTCGCCTGGGTGCTCGGCCTCGTGCTGATCTGGCAGGGCGGCTGGTATACCTCCGGCTGGCTCCACGCGAAGGTGCTCCTCGTGCTGATCCTGTCCGGGCTTCACGGCATCTATGTCCGCCGGCTCAAGGAATTCGCCGCCGACAAGAACACCCGCCCGGCGAAGTACTACCGCATCCTCAACGAGGTCCCGACCGTCCTGATGATCGGCATCGTGATTCTCGTGATCCTCAAGCCGTTCTGAGACCAGGCCTCGGCCATGGCGACGACGGACGACTTTGTCGCCATGGCGGCCCGCAACAACGCCCTCTGGTGCGACGCAATCTGCCGCGCGAACGGCAGGCCGGGGGAGTTCCACGATACCTGCTGGCTCAACCGCCATGGAACGCCGCGGTTCTACCCCGACGCGATCACGCTGGCCGGTAGCGGGGCGGAATCGGGCTTCAACGATGTCCTGGCGGATCTGATCGGCGTGGATCCTGGGCGGGCCTGGGCCGTCAAGGACAGCTTTTGCCGTCTCGATCTGTCCGGGCTGGGCTTCCGGCCCCTGTTCGAGGCCCGGTGGATCCTGCGCGAACCACCCGTCGGATCGCGTTTACAAGAAAATATTCCTTTAATCCGAATCGAAAGCGAAACCGGCCTTGCCTCCTGGGAGAGGGCCTGGGCAGGAATGGACGGTGATTCGGAGGGACGCGCGCAGAAGCGGATCTTCAGGCACCCGCTTCTGTCGGATCCCGACATCGTCTTCGCCATCCTGAAGCAGGGCGGCGCGATCGAGGGCGGCGGAATCCTCAATCGAGGCGCCGGAATGGTCGGCGTCTCCAATGTCTTCGCCCATACGGCCTTCACCGATGCCGTCTGGCAGGGGCTGGCGGATTTGGCCGCGCGATCCTTTCCGGGCCTGCCGCTCGTTGGCTACGAGCGCGAATCGGGCCTTGAGGCGGCAGTGCAGAACGGCTTCCAGCCCATGGACCCTCTCCGGATCTGGCTCCGGGCGGGGTAACCCCGACGCTTTGTCGCCGGCCGCTTCTGGGGAAGACCGAGGGGGAGGGGCTGAACGCCGCCATCTTCCAAAGGGGGCTTGAGAACGCGTTCGAAAGAGGATAAACAGGTGTTCTCTTCCTTAAAGACAGGTTGCGCTGCGTAGGGCCCGCAAGGCCCTTAAAAGTCACGGTTCGTGAACTGGGTGGCCCTGTCGAGTGTTCCCCTAATCTCCCTTCCGCGTTCAGCCCACCTGCCCGCGACTTTACCCCGAGAGTGTTCCCCGATGAGGGAAATCAAACTTCAAGACCTGAAATCCAAATCCGCGACTGAACTCATCACCTTCGCCGAAGAGCTCGAGGTCGAGAACGCGAGCACGATGCGCAAGCAGGAGCTCATGTTCGCCATCCTCAAGCAGCTTGCTGCGCGGGAGGTCGAGATCATCGGCGCCGGCGTCGTCGAAGTGCTGCAGGACGGCTTCGGCTTCCTCCGCTCGGCCGATTCGAACTACCTGCCCGGCCCGGACGACATCTACGTGTCCCCCTCCCAGATCCGCCGCTTCGGCCTGCGCACGGGTGACACGGTGGAAGGCCCGATCCGCGGCCCGAAGGAGGGCGAGCGCTACTTCGCGCTCCTGAAGGTCAACACCATCAATTTCGAGGATCCGGAGAAGATCCGGCACAAGGTTCACTTCGACAACCTGACGCCGCTCTTCCCCGCCGAGCGCTTCAAGCTCGAGATCGAGGATCCGACCCGCAAGGACTACTCCTCGCGCGTCATCGACATCGTGTCGCCCATCGGCAAGGGCCAGCGCGCGCTCATCGTGGCGCCGCCGCGCACCGGTAAGACCGTGCTCATGCAGAACGTGGCGCAGTCGATCACCACCAACCATCCGGAATGCTACCTCATCGTTCTGCTCATCGACGAGCGTCCGGAGGAAGTGACCGACATGCAGCGCTCGGTGAAGGGCGAGGTCGTGGCCTCCACCTTCGACGAGCCGGCCACCCGCCACGTGCAGGTCGCCGAGATGGTGATCGAGAAGGCCAAGCGCCTCGTGGAGCATGGCCGCGACGTGGTGATCCTGCTCGACTCGATCACGCGTCTCGGCCGCGCCTACAACACGGTCGTGCCGTCCTCCGGCAAGGTGCTCACCGGCGGTGTCGACGCCAACGCCCTGCAGCGCCCGAAGCGCTTCTTCGGCGCGGCGCGCAACATCGAGGAGGGCGGTTCGCTCACCATCATCGCGACCGCGCTGATCGATACCGGCTCGCGCATGGACGAGGTGATCTTCGAAGAGTTCAAGGGCACCGGCAACTCGGAAATCATCCTCGACCGCAAGGTCGCCGACAAGCGCACCTTCCCGGCCATCGACATCACCCGCTCCGGCACCCGCAAGGAGGAACTCCTGGTTCCGTCGGATACGCTCAAGAAGATGTACGTGCTCCGCCGCATCCTCAATCCGATGGGCACGGTCGACGCCATCGAGTTCCTGCTCGACAAGCTGCGCCAGACCAAGTCGAACGCCGACTTCTTCGACTCGATGAACACCTGAGCCGGAACGTCCGGCTGCCGATCATGGCCCCATCCTCCGATGCCGCTCCGCGGCCAGGAGGGTGGGGTTTTTTCTTGCGCTCAGATGACGCCCGTCAGCCACAGGATGATCAGCGTCAGGACGGCGGAGATCAGCAGCGAGCCGGCGCAGCCGAGACGGTTCGAGAAAAAGAAGAACATGGCTCACATTCGGTCATGGGGCCGCGCCGGTCCCATTCCGCTCAACTCTCCATCATCTCCCGGACCCGAGCCATCAGATCCTGCGCCGCGGTGATCGGAAGCGAGCAGCGCATCCCTGCGCAGACGAGCGCCTGCGGGCCTTCGGTCGAGGCGGCGAGGGTTTTGGCCGGATGGCTCTCGTCGAGCGCCTCGCCGGGTTGCAGACGATGGACGCTGCGGTTGAGATAAGGGACCCGCAGGGCCGCATCGAACAGCGCTTCTGCCGTGTTTCCCGTGACCAGGATGCTCACGCCCCGCAGGTGAAGGTCGAGGGCATTCAGGATCGAGGTGTGGCCGACGGGCGCCGAGCGAGCGGTGCCGACGAGGCGGGACAGGATCTCCGCCGCGCGCCGGTGATCCTCCGGATCCTCGGTAATCTGGGCGAGCCGCACGAGGGCCTCGGCGAAGACCCCGTTCGCGTTCGGCACCGCGTCGTCATGGGTCGGCTGCGGCCTGACCACGAGGGGATCGGCTCCCCGGGCGGTCATGGCAAGGCAGCCGGTCTCCTCGACCATGAACTCCGTGAGCAGCCCGTCGCGCCAGGTTTGCGCGTCACGCAGGTACGCCGGATCGGTCGTGGCTTCGGAGAGGGTGAGTGCCGCGCGCATCATGGCCGCATGATCGAGGGCGAAGCCGGGAAAGATCAGGGACCCTCCGCGCCAGGAATGGCCGAGACGGCCGTCGCGGCTCATGGTGTCTGTAACGAAGCGGTAGGCTCTCTGGGCAATGGCGATCCACTCAGGCCGGGCGAGGAGGGGGGCGGTCCGCACGAGGGCCGCGATCATCAGCCCGTTCCAGTCGGCCAGGATCTTGTCGTCGAGGCCGGGACGGATCCGGGCGGCGCGGCGCTCCAGAAGTTTCGCGCGCATTCCCGCAAGCCGCTCCTCGATGGCGGGCGGAGCCTCGCCACTGATGAGCCGGTTCGGGATATTCGTTCCTTCCCAGTTTCCGTCTTGTGTGATGTCGTAGACACGCGCGAAGAAGGCAGCGTCCTCCTCGCCCAGAGCCTCGCGGATCTCCGCCAGGCTCCAGACATAGAACCGGCCTTCCTCGCCTTCCGAATCCGCATCGAGACTGGACGCGAAGGCCCCCTCGGGCGTCACCATCTCCCGTTCGAGCCACGCGACGATTCCCTCCGCCGCATCGCGGAAGAGGGGGCGTCCGGTTTCAGCAAAAGCGAGCCCGTAGAGCTCCAGGAGCTGGGCATTGTCGTAGAGCATCTTCTCGAAGTGAGGCACGAGCCAGCGCTCATCGACCGAGTAGCGCGCGAAGCCGCCGCCGAGATGGTCATGGATACCGCCCAGCGCCATGTGCTCCAGAGTGTGCAGGAAGCGTTGCCGGGCCTGCCCGTCACGAGCCCGCTGGGCATAGCGCAGGAGGTATTCGAGGATCGGCGGATTGGGAAATTTGGGCGCGCCCTGCAGGCCGCCATTGTCTGCGTCGATGATCTCGGTGAGCCGCCTGCCCATCTGGTCGAGGTCGGCGGGCGTCAGGGTGCCGCCGTCGGCTTCGGTCGTCTGGGCCAGATGCTGCCTGATGGCGTCGCGGTTTCGGGCGATCCGCTCCGGCTCGGCATGGTAGAGGCGGCTGATCTCGCGCAGGACCTGGACGAAGCCCGGCCGACCGAAGGCCGGCTCCTTCGGGAAATAGGTGCCGCCCCAGAAGGGCTCGCCGTCGGGCGTCAGGAACATGGTGAGCGGCCATCCGCCGGGCTCGCCCAGAAGGTGGAGAGCGCTCATATAGACATGATCCACGTCCGGGCGCTCCTCCCGGTCGACCTTGATATTGACGAAGAGGTCGTTCATGACCGCCGCGACGGCCGGGTCCTCGAAGCTCTCGTGGGCCATGACGTGGCACCAGTGGCAGGCGGCATAGCCGATGGAGATCAGGACCGGCTTGTTCTGCCGGCGCGCCTCGGCCAGCGCCTCCGGCCCCCATTCCCACCAATGGACAGGATTGTTCCTGTGCTGCAGGAGATAGGGGGAACTGGCGTGTTCGAGACGGTTCATTGGTCCTGCTCCGGCACGCGAGGCTTCGGATCCGAACCGGTCCTCGAGCTGCTTCATGTTAAGCCTTCATCAACCTTAAGTCCCATCGACCCCGGAGGTTCACGCCCATGCGCTCGGACGACACGATCTTCGCCACCGCTTCCGGCTATGGCCGCGCCGCCGTGTGCCTCATCCGGATCAGCGGCGCGCAGAGCCGTCTCATCCTCGACACGATGACGGGCGGCGTGCCTGCCCCGCGCCGCGCCGTCCTGCGGACCTTAAGAGAACCCGGGACCGGCGAGCCCCTGGACCAGGCTCTCGTGCTGTGGATGCCGGGACCGCAGAGCTTCACCGGCGAGGATCAGGCCGAGCTTCACATCCATGGTGGCCTCGCCACCCGCGCGGCTTTGCTGCGGGCGCTGGGCGGCGTCGAAAACTGCCGTCCGGCTGAGGCGGGCGAGTTCACACGCCGGGCCTTTCTCAATGGACGAATGGATCTCGCCCAGGTCGAGGGTCTGGCCGATCTGATCGACGCAGAGACGGAGGCGCAGCGCCGCCAAGCCTTGCTCCAGCTTGAGGGGCGGCTCGGGGACGCGGCCGAGCGCTGGCGCGAGGGGATCCTCCAGGCGCTGGCGCTCCTGGAGGCGAGCCTGGACTTCTCGGACGAGGGGGACGTGCCGGCGGATTTGGAGGCGGATATCCTGCGCCGCCTCGGACTGCTCGAGTCGGAACTCCTCGAAGCCCTGGCGAACCGCAGCGGCGAGCGTCTGCGCGAAGGCTTGACCGTCGTGCTGGCGGGTCCGCCGAATGCCGGCAAATCGACCCTTCTGAACGCCTTGGCCCGGCGCGATGTCGCCATCGTGTCGCCGATCGCCGGAACGACTCGGGACATCATCGAGGTCCATTGCGATCTGGGCGGTCTCCCGGTCGTCATCGTGGACACCGCCGGCCTGCGTGAGAGCCACGACAGCATCGAGCAGGAGGGCGTCTCGCGGGCACGGGCGCGGGCTCAGGATGCGGACCTCGTCCTGTGGCTCGTTCCACCGGAGGAATCCGATACCGAAGCGCCGCCGGCCCGGCGTCTCCTGCGGATCGGTACGAAGGCCGACCTGAACCGGGACGCTCGCGGATGCGACATCCTGATCTCTGCTTCGACCGGGGAGGGGATCGCCGAGCTGATCGGGCGCCTGGAGCAGGAGGCCGAGGCCGCGCTGGGGCAGGGGGATGCGATCGTGACCCGGGAACGCCATCGAAAAGCCCTGGAGCGTGCCCATGTGTCCCTCGTCCGCTCGCGAGAGCTGCTGCAGAACGGCGGGCCGGTGGAGCTTGCCGCCGAAGAGGTTCGACTGGCGTCGCGGGCGGTGGGGGAGATCACCGGCCGGGTCGATGTCGAGCACGTTCTCGACCGGCTTTTCTCGAGCTTCTGCATCGGGAAATGACCTTTCGGGACTGTTCACGAATCGGTGCAACAGTGCTGAATGGAGCTTCGACAAGGTGTGGAGGGGTTGTGCAGAACCTGAGCCCACCGTCGATGTTTCACGTGAAACATTTTGCCGTTTTGACCTCTGCCTCCTGAGGTCCTAGACCCGGGGCACGGAGATGATGATGAGTCTGTTTTTCGATGTGATCGTTGTGGGAGGCGGCCATGCCGGAGCCGAGGCGGCCGCCGCTTCGGCCCGGATGGGCGCCCGGACGGCGCTCGTGACCCACAAGATGACGACCATCGGGGCCATGTCGTGCAACCCGGCCATCGGCGGCCTGGGTAAGGGCCATCTCGTCCGCGAGATCGACGCCCTCGACGGCCTGATGGGGCGCATCGCCGACCGGGCCGGCATCCAGTTCCGTCTCCTGAACCGCCGCAAGGGACCCGCCGTGCGCGGCCCTCGGACCCAGGCCGACCGCAAGCTCTATGCCCGCGCCATGCAGGCGGAGCTTTCGCAGACACCGAACCTCACCATCTTGGAAGGGGAGGCGGACGACATTCTGGTACGGGACGGTCGCGTCACGGCCCTCCTGCTCACGGACGGGCGGCAGCTCTCGACCGGAGCCGTGGTCATCACCACCGGCACCTTCCTGTCAGGCCTGATCCATATCGGCGAGAAGAAGATCCCGGCCGGCCGCATGGGCGAGCGCCCTTCCCTCGGCCTGCCGAAGACATTCCAGCGCCTCGGCTTTAGCCTCGGCCGTCTTAAGACCGGGACCCCGCCGCGCCTCGACGGCCGCACCATCGACTGGGCGTCCGTCGACAAGCAATCGGCCGACGACGAGCCGGTGCCGTTCTCGCTCCTGACGGAACGGATTACGACGCCCCAGATCGAGTGCGGCATCACCCGCACCACCGCGAAGGTTCATGACCTGATCAGGGGCAATCTTCACCGCTCGGCCATGTATTCCGGCGACATCCAGGGTACGGGACCGCGCTACTGCCCGTCGATCGAGGACAAGGTTGTGCGATTCGGCGATCGCGACGGGCACCAGATCTTCCTGGAGCCGGAGGGGCTCGACGACATCACGGTTTATCCCAATGGCATCTCGACCTCCCTGCCGGAGGACGTGCAGTTGGCCTTCCTGGCCCATATTCCGGGCCTGGAGCGGGTGCGAATGCTCCAGCCCGCCTATGCCATCGAGTATGATTACGTAGATCCCCGCAACCTGACGTCAGGGCTCGAGACCAAGGCCGTTCAGGGGCTTTTCCTGGCGGGCCAGATCAACGGGACCACAGGCTACGAGGAAGCGGGCGCTCAGGGGCTGGTCGCCGGCATCAACGCGGCCCGCCGTGCCGCCGGGCAGGAGAGCGTGGTATTCGACCGCGCCGAGTCCTATATCGGCGTCCTCATCGACGACCTCATCACCCGCGGGGTGAGCGAGCCCTACCGCATGTTCACCTCTCGGTCGGAGTACAGGCTCAGCCTGCGCATCGATAACGTGGACGAGCGACTGACCGGCAAGGGGCTCTCGATCGGCTGCGTCGGGTCGGCGCGCGAGGCTCATTTCCGGCGCTCGCAGGACGAGATCGCCGCGATCCGGCAGCGGCTGCAATCCCTCGCCCTGACGCCCCAGGAGGCATCCCGCCACGGGCTGGAGCTGAACCAGGACGGCATCCGCCGCAGCGCCTATCAGCTCCTGTCCTATCCGACCATCGGCTGGACCGACCTCGCACGGGTCTGGCCCGATCTCGGCACTGTGAGCGGCCCGGTCCGCGAGCGGCTGGAGACGGACGCTACCTACGCAGTCTATCTCGACCGGCAACAGGCCGATATCGCGGCTTTTCGCCGGGACGAGGGCGTCGTCCTTGAAGACTCCCTGGACTTTATGGCGCTTCCCGGCCTGTCGAACGAGATCAAGGCCAAGCTCGATCTCGTACGCCCCCGGACGCTCGGTCAGGCGGCGCGGATCGAGGGCATCACCCCGGCGGCTCTGACATTGCTCGCGGCGCATGCCAAGAAAGCCTCGAGCCGGGGCGCCCGTGCGATGGATCGGGTGGCCTGATGACGGCGGCGTCCGCAAACATGCCTCCGCTCGATGTTTCACGTGAAACAAAGGAGAGACTCGACCTGCTGGAGCGCGAGCTTCGCCGCTGGCAGGCGATCAAGAACCTCGTCGGACCCGGGACCCTCGACCACGTCTGGGACCGGCACATCGTCGATTCGCTCCAACTTCTCGACCTTGCGCCCGCGGCCCGCATCTGGCTCGACCTCGGCTCCGGCGCGGGTTTTCCCGGGCTCGTCCTGGCCATCGCGGGGGCGGAGAGGGGGCTCCAGGTCCATCTGGTCGAAAGCAATTCGCGCAAGTGTGCGTTCCTGCGCCACATCGCGCGGCTGACCGGCGTCCAGGCCACCGTGCACGAGGCACGGCTTGAAACCGTCATTCCCGATTTCGTCGGACGCGCCGATGTGGTCTCCGCCCGGGCGCTCGCCTCCCTCGCCATGCTGCTGGACTGGACCGCGCCGTTGTTGAAAGCGGGGACAATCGGCCTCTTTCCCAAAGGGCGGGACGTCGAGATTGAATTGACCGAGGCTCGGAAAAAGTGGACATTCGAGGCAGATATCCTGCCAAGCCGGACTGATTCCGAAGCCAGGATCCTTCGCATAACCTCCATCGAGAGCCTTTCATAATGACCGATCGCAACGCATCCGAAGCAGGACAGCGTGTGCCCAAGCCGCGCATTCTGGTGCTCGCCAATCAAAAGGGCGGCGTCGGCAAGACCACGACGGCCATCAACCTGGGCACGGCGCTGGCCGCCATCGGTGAGAAGGTGCTCATCATCGACCTCGACCCGCAGGGCAACGCCTCGACCGGGCTAGGCATCGACCGCAAGAGCCGGCAGATCTCGACCTATCATGTCCTGACCGGCGAAGCCTCGCTCGCCGAGAGCATCACCGAGACCGTGGTCCCCCGGCTCTTCGTCGCGCCGTCTACGCTCGACCTTCTCGGCGTGGAGTTGGAGATCGCCAGCGAGCGGAATCGCGCTCACCGGCTCCGCTCCGCGATTCAGGCTCTGATGGCCCAGGAGGTAAGCGATCCTTTTACCTATGTTTTGATCGATTGCCCGCCTTCGCTGAATCTTTTGACCATCAATGCGTTGACGGCATCTGACGCTGTTCTGGTCCCGCTCCAATGCGAATTTTTCGCGCTGGAGGGTCTCAGCCAGCTGCTCAAGACGGTCGAGCAGGTGCGTTCTGCCCTCAACCCGGATCTGACGATCCACGGCATCGTCCTGACCATGTTCGACCCGCGCAACAATCTGTCGGGGCAGGTCGTGGCCGACGTCCGGCAGTTCATGGGCAACAAGGTCTACGAGACCATGATCCCGCGCAACGTCCGCGTGTCGGAAGCGCCGTCCCACGGCAAGCCGGTCCTGCTCTACGATCTGAAATGCGCGGGCTCTCAGGCCTATCTCCGTCTGGCATCCGAAGTCATCCAACGCGAGCGCGCCCTGCGGGCCGCGTAACACGAGTCGAGAACAGCAATGGCTAAAGAAGCGAAGTCGCTGGGTCGGGGTCTTGCGGCGCTGATCGGCGAGGTCGGCGACGAGATGGCCGTCGTCGAGCGCGGCCGGACCGGCACGCGCAAAGTGCCGGTCGAGTTCCTGCGCCCCAATCCCCGCAACCCGCGCAAGGCGTTCGAGGACGGCGAGCTGCAGGAACTGACCCAGTCGATCCGCGACCGCGGCATCATCCAGCCCATCGTGGTGCGGCCGATGCCGAACATGCCGGACGCCTATGAGATCGTCGCCGGCGAGCGCCGCTGGCGCGCGGCCCAGAAGGCGGGGCTGCACGAGGTGCCGGTCGTCATCGTCAACATCGACGACAAGACCTCGCTCGAATACGCGATTCTCGAGAACGTCCAGCGCGCCGACCTCAACCCCATCGAGGAGGCGGAAGGCTATTCGCGGCTCATGGCCGAGTTCTCCTACACCCAGGAGAATCTCTCGAAGGTCATCGGCAAGAGCCGCAGCCACATCGCCAACATGATGCGCCTGTCCGATCTGCCGCCGCCGGTGAAGAACCTCCTGGTCGACCGCAAGCTGACGGCCGGTCATGGCCGCGCGCTGCTCGCCGTCAAGGATCCGATCCAGGTGGCGAAACGCGTCCTCGACGAGGGTCTCAGCGTCCGTCAGGTCGAGGAGATCGCCCAGACCGAAAACGCGATGCCGACAAGCCTTGAAACCAAATCGGCCAAGTCGAAGCCCGAGAAGGACCCGGACACGCGGGCCTTGGAAAAGGCGCTTCAGGACGTGCTGGGCCTCACCGTCAGCATCGACCATAAGGGGCAGGGCGGCGAACTCCGCATCCGCTACAAGACCCTGGACCAACTCGACGGGCTGTGCCGGCGGCTGAATCCGTAGCAGGGACGGGTGTCTCCCCGGCGACTCGAAGAGCCGGGAAGGGGATCCATGTTCAGGTTCGGCGCTCTGGATTCCCTTCCCCTCCGCTTCGCTCCGGCCGGGAATGACATTGAGGAAGCGCTCGTTGTTATCCCCGGCGACCCGCAGGGTCGGGAAGGGGATCCATGACGTAGCGCCAGCGGGTGGATTCCCTATCCCTGCGATGGCTTTCGCCATCTCCGGCCGGGAATGACATAGATGGAACGCAACCCTGTCATCCCCGGCGCGCGGAGCGCGGGAAGGGGATCCACTCACAGGCACATCGGTATAGATTCCCGCCCTCCCTGCTACGCTCCCTTTCGGGAATGACACGCCTGTCATAAGCCCAAGCCCACTTTTCGGTCCGACGCTCCAAGCGTTCTGCCGTCGAGCATGGTGTTCACGGAGTCCGGGCTCTCGCCGGCGTTCGCCCCGGAGCGGCGGGACCGGCCCTCTTACCGCCGCGCCGCCCGCGCCAGGTCGAGCAGGGTCTTGGCCGCGATCGTGTCGCCGAGATCGGAGAGGCGGCGGGACTCCAGGAGGCTCGTCTGCAGGAGCGTGATCGCGCCTTTCAGGCTGGCGCCGGTCCAGCGCTGGAGCTGGCGCTCGACGAGGGCCTTGCGACGGAAGTGCAGGCCGCGCATGCCTTCGACCGCCAGGGAGACGGGTTTTCCTTCCTCGACTACGAGGCGGGCGGCGAGCAGCGCCATGGCATGGCGCAGGGCCGCTCCCAGCAGCGTGGAGGCGTTGACCCCTTCGGCCGCGAGGCGCCGCGAGCCTGCTTCGAGACCCGCGCCCTCGCCCGCGAAAGCCGCGTCGACCACGGCATCCATGGCGAGGCTCGATACGTCGCTCATGATGGCGTCCACGTCCTGCAGGGTGATTTCCCGCTGCCCATGGGCGTAGAGCATGAGTTTCGCCAGCTCGCCGCGCGTGGCGAGGCGGTCGCCGCCGAGGCTCGCAAGGAGCGCCGTCCGGGCCTCACGCGCGATCGAAAAGCCGCCGCTCTTCAGGGTCTCGTCGACGATGGCCCCGAGACTCCTGCCCTCGTCGGCATAGCAGGGGAGGGCAAGCGCCTTCTGCGAACGCTCGCAGACAGTGCGCAAGGGCGAGGATTTCTGGAGATCGCCGCCTTCGATGACGATGGTGGTATCCTGAAGATCCTGCTTCAGCACCGCATCGACGGCCGGGGCGATGTTGCGCGTGGTGGCCTTCACCCAGATCGCCCGCTTGGCGCCGAACAGGCCCATGGTGCCGGCCTCGTCCGCCAAGCGCGCGGGATCGGACGCGATGTCGTCGCCGTCGATCCGGATCAGCTGGAACGGATCGGCCGGATCCTCAATCGACCGCTCGGCGAGCGCGCGCGCTCGCTCGTTGATCAGGCCCGTATCGGGGCCGTAGAAGAGAAAGACGCCGATGCGCGGATCGGGGCGCCGCAGCGCCCCTTCCACGTCACCTGCCTTGACCGCCACCATGGGATCAGCTGCGGGCCGAGAGCGCCATCGCCAGCCGGGTCTTCACCTCCTCGGCCAGAAGCTTGGCCAGCCGGATCTCCGCGTCGCGTTCCGCCCGCACCGTCGCGAAGCGCTGCGGGAAGCGGTCGTAGGAGGCCGAGCTGGTGGCCGTGCCCTGGGTCAGAATTGTAGTGCCGTCCGGGTTGGCGAGCTTGTAAACGAGGCTGCCGTTCAGCGTCGCCGAGCTTGCGCGTCCCGTCTCCGTGTCGACGATCGGCGTCGAGAGGCTCCGCGTGAGGGTCAGGCTCAGCACATAGCGCTTCGGCGTGTCGGATCCCGACCCGTTGAGCGCGTAGACCAGCTCGCTGCGCAGGTAATGGCCGAGGCGTGCCTGGTTGTCGGGCCAATGCACCTCCGGAACGTCGATCGCCGCAAGGGTCGTCTGGAGCGATTCGCCCGAGGCCGTAGGGCCGTAGAGAGGCCGGAAGCAGGCGGACAGGCCGAGAGAGAGGCCGGCCAACACAACCAGGCGGGCCAGGCCTTTGACGTTAAGCGACGACATTCACGATCCTCTGCGGAACCACGATGATCTTGCGGGCGGGTTTGCCTTCCATAGCCTTTTGCACGGCCTCGAGCGAGAGCACGGCCGCCTCGACCGTGGCCTGATCCGCATCGCGGGCTACCGTGACGTCGGCGCGCTTCTTGCCGTTCACCTGGACCGGCAGGGTGATGGTGTTCTCCACCAGCAGCGACCGGTCGACCGCCGGCCAGGGCGTGTCGGCGACGAGGCCGGACTGGCCCAGCGTCTCCCAGCACTCCTCCGCCAGATGCGGCATCATGGGGGCGAGCAGTTGCACGAAGATGCGCCCGGCCTCGCCGAAGGCGGCCGCAAGGCCCGGCTCGTCGGAGGTCTTGGCCTGGTTTGCCAGATCCTGCAGGCTGTTGGCGAGCTCGTAGAGATGCGCGACGCAGCGGTTGAAGCGCAGGCGCTCCACGTCCTCCTCGACGGCCGCGAGCGCCCGGTGGGCGGCCTTGCGGACAGCCATGCCGATGGGGCCCTGCGCGGCGGCGCCGTCACCGCCGGCCATGCGGTCCGCGATCTCGCCCACGAGACGCCACACGCGCTGGACGAAGCGGCCCGCGCCCTGCACGCCTTCCTCGGTCCAGATCACGTCGCGTTCGGGCGGCGAGTCGGAGAGCATGAACCAGCGGGCGGTATCGGCCCCGTAGGAGCCGATGATCTCGTCCGGGTCGACCGTGTTCTTCTTCGACTTCGACATCTTCTCGATCGAGCCGATCTCGATCGGAGCGCCGGTCGTGACGTGGAAGGCCTTCCGGGTGGTTCCGTCGGACTCGATGCGGATCTCTCCGGGCAGCACCCAGGCACCGCTCTCGTCCTTGTAGGTCTCGTGGACCACCATGCCCTGCGTGAACAGGCCCGCGAAGGGCTCGTCGAGCCCGGCATGGCCGGTCTTCCGCATGGCGCGGGTGAAGAAGCGCGAATAGAGCAGGTGCAGGATCGCGTGCTCGATGCCGCCGATATACTGGTCGACCGGCAGCCAGGAATCGACCGTGGCGCGGTCCGTCGGCTCGTCCGTGAGGGTCGGGTCGGTGAAGCGCGCGAAATACCAGGACGAATCCACGAAGGTGTCCATGGTGTCGGTCTCGCGGCGGGCCTTGCCTCCGCATTTCGGACAGTTCACGTGCTTCCAGGTCGGGTGCCGGTCGAGCGGGTTGCCGGGCACGTCGAAGGACACGTCCTCGGGCAGCGTCACCGGCAGCTGATCCTTCGGCACCGGCACGACGCCGCAGGCATCGCAATGGATGATCGGGATCGGGCAGCCCCAGTAGCGCTGGCGCGAGATGCCCCAGTCGCGCAGGCGGAAATTGACCTTGCGCTCGGCCACCGGACGGTTGTCGCGGGTCTGGCTCTCCAGGCGGCGGGCGACCTCTTCCTTGGCTTCCGTGATGGTGAGCCCGTCGAGGAAGCGGGAATTGATCATCCGGCCTTCGCCGTCATAGGCGGTGTCGGAGATGACGAAGGAGGCCGGGTCCGTGTCCGGCGGGCAGACGACCGGCGTGTTGCCGAGGCCGTACTTGTTGACGAAGTCCAGGTCGCGCTGGTCGTGCGCCGGGCAGCCGAAGATCGCGCCCGTGCCGTATTCCATCAGGATGAAGTTCGCCACGTAGACCGGCAGCGTCCAGCTCGGATCGAACGGATGCTGCGCGCGGATGCCCGTGTCGAAGCCGAGCTTCTCGGCCTTCTCGATGGCTTCCTGCGCCGTGCCGACGCGCTTGCATTCCTCGATGAAGGCGGCGAGGTCCGGATTCCGGGCGGCGGCGGCCTTCGCCAGCGGATGGTCGGGTGCGACCGCCATGAACTTCGCGCCGAAGAGCGTGTCCGGGCGCGTCGTGTAGATCTCGAGCTCCGTCTCGCCGTTCGGCGTCGTGCCGGGCTGCAGCGCAAAGCGCACCAGCAGGCCCTCCGAACGGCCGATCCAGTTGCGCTGCATCAGGCGCACCTTCTCGGGCCAGCGGTCGAGGGTGTCGAGCCTGGCGTTCAGGTCCTCGGCGAAGTCGGTGATCTTCAGGAACCACTGGGTCAGCTCGCGCTGCTCGACGAGGGCCCCGGAGCGCCAGCCGCGCCCGTCGATCACCTGCTCGTTGGCCAGCACCGTGTGGTCCACCGGGTCCCAGTTCACCTTGGCGGTCTTGCGGTCGACCAGCCCGGCTTCCAGGAAGTCGATGAACATGCGCTGCTGGTGCTTGTAGTAGCTCGGATCGCAGGTCGCGATCTCGCGGCTCCAGTCGATGGCGAGCCCCATGCTCTGCAGCTGGCTGCGCATGGTGGCGATGTTGGCGTAGGTCCACTCCTTGGGATGGACCTTGTTCTGCATGGCGGCGTTCTCCGCCGGCATGCCGAAGGCGTCCCAGCCCATGGGATGGAGCACGTTGAAGCCCTTGGCCCGCTTGTAGCGCGCCACCACGTCGCCCATGGTGTAGTTGCGCACATGGCCCATATGGATGCGCCCCGACGGATAGGGGAACATCTCAAGCACGTAATATTTGGGACGCGCGTCGTCGTTGTCGGTCTTGAACAGGTTGCGGTCGTTCCAGACCTTCCGCCATTTCAGCTCGGCTTCCTTGGCGTTGTAGCGCTCGGGCCTCATTGTTCCTAACACATCCGTCGTTTTATCAGCGAAGCAGCTTGCGCTGCCGGGTTGGGGCGGACTAGGACACAGCTCTCCCGCGCGGTCAACGGTTTCGCGCACGGGAGATGGTTTAGTTTGATGCCAGCCCGTCATCCCCGGCGGCCCGTCAGGGCCGGGAAGGGGACCCAGGGACAGGCGCGGTGGCGTGCATCCCCTCACGTCCGGCGGCTTTGCCGCCTCCGGCCGGGGATGACACAGGCCGGGAAAGAGGACCTCATGAGCGAGAACGACGCGACCGAAGGCCTGAAGGCGGTGCAGGAGAGCATCCGCCGCGCGGCATCCGATTACGATCGCGATCCTTCGAGCATCACCCTCGTGGCAGTGTCCAAGACCTTTCCGGCCGAGGCCATCGAGCCGGTCCTGGCGGCGGGCCAGCGGGTCTTCGGCGAGAACTACGTCCAGGAAGCCAAGGCCAAGTGGCCCGCGCTCCGGCAGCGCTACCCGGACGTGGAGCTCCACATGATCGGGCCGCTCCAGTCCAACAAGGCCCGGGAAGCGGTCGAGCTTTTCGACGCGATCCACACCCTCGACCGGCCGTCGCTCGCGGAGGCGCTCGCGAAGGAAATCGCCCGGACGGGCAAAAGGCCGCGCCTGCTGGTCCAGGTGAACACGGGCGAGGAGCCCCAGAAGGGCGGGGTCGGCCCGGCCGAGGTGGACGCTTTTCTCGAAGCCTGCCGCACGAAATACGGCCTCGATATCGAAGGCCTCATGTGCATCCCGCCGGCGGAAGACCCGCCGTCACCTCATTTCGCTCTCCTCAACACCATCGCGAAGCGGAATGGTCTCAAGGTGCTCTCCATGGGCATGAGCGCCGATTTCGACGCGGCGATCCAGCTCGGCGCGACCCATGTGCGGGTTGGGAGCGCAATCTTCGGCGCGCGGGCGAGGAAGGCCTGAGCGGGGGCCTTACCCCACCGCCATTGGTTGGCCAAAGACTCGGATCTCGTCGGGCGCGCTTAATTTAGTTCCGGAACTAAGGATCCGAATCGCCGCCTGTCATCCCCGGCGGCTCTTCGAGCCGGGAAGGGGATCCATGGCGTTGCGCTTGTCCGTGGATTCCCTTCCCCTCCGCTACGCTCCGGCCGGGAATGACAGTGGGAAAGCTCTCCGTGTCATCCCCGGCGCGCCGGAGGCGCGGGAAGGGGATCCAGGGAAGCGTGGGGCATGTCGGCTGTTTCGACATGCTGCGTGAGGTGACACTGTCACCCCGCATGACCTGACGATAGATGAGTCCGGATTCCGTCAAGCGCGCCCCTCTTTCGAAGCCGGATTCGGGAGATCGTTACCCCACGATCTCGATCCGCGTCTTCGGCCCGATCCGCTCCAGAAGACGGCGGATCATGCGCTTGTCCACCGCCACGCAGCCCTCGGTCGGCGTGAATCCGGGCCTTGCGAGGTGGAGGAAGATCGCGCTGCCGCGGCCCTTCACGATGGGGCCGCGGTTCCAGGCGATGTCGATCACCACGTCGTAGAGATGGTCGTCGCGCCACATCGTCTCGTGGCTCGTCGGGCAGGGCAGGGGGACGAGGCGGTTGTAGCGCCGGTCGCGCACGTCGTCCGACCAGCCGTCTCCCGGGCGGATGGGCTGCAGCCGCAGCCCCGTCCGGGGGCGTGGACCGTGATCAGCGCGGTAGAAGGCCTGCAGCAGGCCGAAGCGGCCCACGGGGGACGCCCCGTCGCCCTCGCGCTTGGCACGGCGCGTGCCGGAGCGCCCGAGCGCGCAGGGAATGACCAGATTGCCCGCCTGCAGCCGCCCCCGCCTGTGGTCGACAGGAGAACGAAAGACGCGGATGAGATTGACGCGGTTGCGTTTCATGGGCAGTGGAAGGGCCTGACCGGCCCCTTGTTGTCAAGCTGGGAATGACTACTCTTATGCGACGAGCATGGTCTGAAAACCGAGCGCCGCACCGGCAAGACGTCGGGCTTCGGTTTCTCAAGCTGGATCGTACGGGATAAGAGAGAGCCGGCGCACGGAGCCCAACCTGCGCGGCATCGATCTCCCGGTGCCGTTCCGGCGCTCGTGCGCTCCATTGTGTTGAAGGGTTTGAAATGTCGAATGCCAGCCGCCTTCTCGTCGTCGATGACGATCAGGACCTGCGCGACACCCTCGCCGAGCAGCTCGGCCTCTACGACGAATTCCAAGTCTCCACCGCCGAGACGGCGGCGGAGGCCGTCGAGGCTGTAAAGGGCGACCGGATCGATCTCGCCATCATGGATGTGGGTCTGCCCGACATGGACGGGCGCGAGGCCGTCAAGATCATGCGCCAGAACGGCTTCCGCAGCCCGATCATCATGCTGACGGCCCAGGGTTCCGACACGGACACGGTGATGGGCCTCGAGGCCGGGGCCAACGACTACGTGGTCAAGCCCTTCAAGTTCGCCGTGCTGCTCGCCCGCATCCGGGCGCAGCTGCGCCAGTACGAGGCGAGCGAGGACGCGGTGTTCCAGATCGGCCCCTACACGTTCCGCCCGGGCTCGAAGCTCCTCACCACCGAGAAGGGGTCCAAGCTCAAGCTGACCGAGAAGGAGACGGCGATCCTGCGCTATCTCTACCGTGCCGGCCAGGCGGTGGTCGGGCGCGACACCCTGCTGACCGAGGTCTGGGGCTACAATTCCAACGTGACCACCCATACGCTGGAAACCCACATCTACCGGCTGCGCCAGAAGATCGAGACCGACCCCTCCAACGCCCGCATCCTCGTCACCGAGCCCGGCGGCTACAAGCTGATCCCCTAAGTTCATGGCGCTCGACGACGACATCGCGATCCTCAGCCAGGCTCCCCTGTTCAACCTGCTCGAACGGGATGCGCTGCGCCTCGTCGCCTTCGCGTCCGAGAGCCGGACCCTGCGCCAGGGCGACGTTCTTTTCCGCAAGGGCGACCGGTCCGACGGCGGCTACGTGGTGAGAAGCGGGGCCATCGCGCTCGATGCGAGCGACGACGGCTCGCCCGCCGCCTTCGTGGTCGGACCGGGATCCCTGATCGGACAGGCGGCCCTTTTCACCCGGATCGACCGGCCCGCCACCGCGACCGCCCAGGAGCCGTCCACCGTGATCCGCGTGACGCCCAGCCTGATGCGCCGCGTGCTGCAGGAATTTCCTGACGCCGCCGCCTCCATGCAGGACGCCATGGCCGAGGAGCTGACCCGCCTGACACAGGGGCTGGAGCAGGTGCGCCAGCAGCTCATCGCGATCGACGGCGAGGAGATTCCGGCGACGCTGCCGGACGAGCAGGACGAGGAGTAAGCGTTCCTCGGTCCTCTTCTGTGCCTTACAGTTCGAGCACCGCCGTCACGGGAGCATGGTCGGATGGACGGTCCCAGCCGCGGGTCTCGCGGGTGACGTCGATGGAGCGCAGGGTGTCCTTCATGCCGTCCGACACCCAGATGTGATCGAGGCGGCGGCCCTTGTCGGCGGCGGCCCAGTCGGGCGAGCGGTAGCTCCACCAGGAATAGATCTTTTCCGGCTCGGGGCGCAGGGCCCGCATGGCATCGGTCCAGCCCGACTCCTGGCGCAGCTCTTCCAGGGCCTCGGTCTCGACGGGCGTGTGGCTCACCACGTCGAGAAGCTGCTTGTGACTCCAGACATCGTGCTCCAGGGGCGCCACGTTGAGGTCGCCGACCAGGATCGCGGGGGCGGCGGTGGGCTTGTGGCGTCCGCCCCAGGCGCGCAGCTCCGCCATGAAATCGAGCTTGTGGCGGAATTTCTCGTTGAGGCCGGGATCCGGAATGTCGCCGCCGGCCGGCACGTAGAAGTTATGGATCACGAGGCCCGCGGCCGCCTTGGCCTCCCGGCTCAGGGTCACGGTGATGTGGCGGGCGTCCTGGCGGCCGCACATCTCCATCACGCCGGTCTCCGAGAACGGATAGCGGGACAGGATCGCGACGCCGTTATAGCCCTTCTGGCCCATATGGACGACGAACGGATAGCCGAAGGATTGCAGGTCCTTCAGGGGCAGCTTGTCGTTCGGGCACTTGGTCTCCTGCAGGCACAGGATGTCGGGGCGCCGCTCCTTCAGGAAGCGGCCCACCTGATCGAGGCGCAGGCGGACGGAGTTGATGTTCCAGGTGGAGATGGTGAGCTTCACGGCGGGACCCTTCCGACAGACCCCCTTGGGCTACGACAGATTTACGCCGGAGGGAAGCTTTGCCGTGCCGGGATTATCGGTTGCTGCCGCCGAGAATCGCCTCGTACTGGATCTTGAACATGTCCTGGTCGATCCGCCGGCCGCGCTCGACTTTGTTCAGCACCACGACCGTCTGGAAGCCCTGCGGGTCGATGATGCGCCACTGGCTTAAGGATTCGATCTGCGGGTCGAAATAGAGGGTGATCCGCGAGGTGCCGCCGAGCGTCGAGGTGTCCTCCAGGTTGATGCGAACCGAATCGGCGTCGCTGGAGATCCCCGTGATCTTGATGTCCTGGCCGAGATTGACCCTGTCGCGCAGGAGGAACTTCAGGGGCGTCTGGGAGATCGAGTAGAGATCCTGCGTTGCGAGCTTCTTGTCGCGCACCGCGACTGACTTCCCGTCGGCGATCACTTCGAGGGTCGCGGGCGGATCGTATTCGAACCGCACCTTGCCCGGACGCTGGAGGAACAGGGTGCCTCCGAGCCGGCGCCCGTCACCGCCGACCTGGGTGAAATCGGCGATCAGCGTGCTGAGATTCGTGAAATAGGCATTCGCCCGCTCCACGACGGCGCTGTTCGGCAAAGGCTCGCCGCGCCCGACCGGTCCCGTGGAGGCGGTCACGATCGGCCTCGGCGTGATGACCACCGGTTCCGCCGCCGGAGCCTCCGGCTTCTCGGCCGCGACGGGCCGGGAAGGGGGAATCGGGGCGGTCGCGGCGAGGACCTGCTCCGCATTGACCGGCCTCATCCGGTCAGGGTGGGGCGGCTGCGCCTCCTCCGCGGCCCGTGGCCCGTGCGGATGGAAGTTCGAGGTCGGCAGGGGCGCTGCCGACAGGTTGAAGCCCCGGGCGGCCGATTCGGCCGTGGCCGGCGCGACGGGCCGCTTGGGCGGCATGAACATGTCCAGCGGCAGCGTCGTCTGGGCCGCAGCCGGCAGGGCTCCCGCGCCGAGCGAAAGCATGGCCGCGAGGCTTGAGCCTCGGACCCAAAAGCGGAGCCGCTTTTGGGATCCATCCGATGCCCCCGCTCCTTGGCTGGCGCATCGTACGGGCGACCCGAAGGGCCGCGCCAGCGAATAACCGGATCCACTTTTCACGGGCGTGGCCCTTCGGGTCGCTGACGCGGACCTCCGGTTCTGCACGATGCACTTGCAAGGCTGACGAACCGCATCCGACGAATCTCCTCAAGACCTATATCGGCCCATGCTTGGCCGTTTCAAAGGCCCATCGTTGACGCAGCGCCCCCGGCCAAGGTTCCGGCCCGCCGGCTCAATCCTCGTCGCCGTGAGGATTTTCGAGCAGGATGTCGCGTTTACCGGCGTGGTTGGCGGGGCCGACGATGCCCTCCTTCTCCATGCGCTCCATCAGCGAGGCGGCGCGGTTGTAGCCGATCTGCAGCCGGCGCTGGATGTAGCTCG
>JBOZRS010000108.1:0-16795 GCA_050789065.1 Microvirga sp. | reverse complement strand
TTCCAGACGATGAAAACCGCCGCCGCGACCCTGACCGGATTTGAAACCATGCGCATGATCCGCCGCGGCCACTGCATCCAGCGGAACCGTCAGGCGACAGGCGAAGTCCGTCTCGTCAATCAGCTCTGCGGTCTGGCAGCCTGAATGACCCACTCGGCAGCGTTCGTTATGCCCCTCTCAAGTTGCTGCAACCGTGCCGACGACCCATCTGTGAATGGTCGCGTGGTCGACCGCTATACCGCGCTCAGCCATCATCTCCTCGAGGTTCCTCAGGCTCAGATTGTAAGCCAGATACCACCGGATACAGAGCAGGATCACTGATCGATCAAAATGCCTGCCCTTGAACACCTATTCCTCCGCTACTGAGAGTTCACTCTCAGTAGCTGAAACTCTGAAACAAAGTGTTTGCGACAGAGCCGCCAGTCCTCCACCGGCTTGAACCCGAGCCGCTGGGTCGAGGTCACGGCCAGCCCGTAGCCGCGCCCATGCGCCTCGATCAGGCGGCGCGTCTGGGAATCGGCGCCAGCGTCATGGCGCGACACCTCCGTGTCTAAGACAACGCACAAACCCGGCTGTAGTACTAGGTGCAGGGCAGCCGTCGATGTCGGTGCTGATGAAGACCTCCATTGTCACAATGTCCCGATCAGATGACTCCCTCTATCAGGAACGGCCCCCGTCGCGACATCGCGCCCTTCAGCAGATCGACGAACTCCCTAACCGTCGTGGCGCGAGCGGCCTCGACGCCCATGCCCTTCGCAATGCTGACCCAATCCAGCGCCGGCTCGTCGATATTGAGCATCCGCTGGGCGTTGCGCCCGAACTCCGTCGCGCCAACGGCCCGCATCTCGCCCTGGAGAATGGCGTATTTCCGGTTAGCGAAGATGATGGTGACCACATTGAGATTCTCTCGCGCCTGGGTCCACAGCGCCTGCACCGTATACATGCCGCTGCCGTCGGCCTGAAGACCGATCACCTTGCGGTCGGGGCAGGCGACCGAGGCCCCCACGGCCAGAGGAATGCCGATGCCGATGGCACCACCTGTCAGGGACAGGAAGTCATGCGGCGGCGAACAATGCGAGAGCCCGAAGAATCTCCTGGCCGAGGTGAGCGACTCATTGCAGATGATGGCGCCTTCCGGCATCAGCTGCGCGACCGCAACTGAGATCGCATCCTCCGTCAGATCCCCGTCCGGCAGGGTCTCCCAATCGGTGCAGGGCTGCGAGACCGTGACTGGCGCGTCTCGCTTCACGCCGAGCTCGAAAGCGAGCCGCGACAGCACCTCCTTCAGATCGCTCGCCCGCGTCGCTACCTGGATCACCTCGCACTGATCCGGAACGAGGCGACCGGGCTTGCCCGGATAGGCGAAGAACGCGACCGGAAGCTGTGCGCCGACCATGATGAGACAGTCGATGTCCTTTAGGGTATCCAGAGCGATGTCGACCGGATAGGGCACCGTACCGATCGGCACGCGTCCTGCCCCGCGTTCGATGCGCCCATTGGACATCTGCGCAATGAGCCGCACGCCTGTCGCATCCGCAATGCGGGCTGCCGTCTCCAGGGCATCGGTCCGCAGGGCCTTTCCGGTCAGGAGCAGCGCCGTACGGCGCCCCGATCGGATCGCCTCCACGCTCTGGCGCATGGCGTCCTCGTTGACCGGAGCCGGAGGCGGAAGTGTCGTCCGCTCCACGGGTGTCTCCGGGATATCGCCCCAGGCCGCGTCGGCGGGAAGGATGAGGGTCGCCACGCCGGGCAGCGACATGGCCGCATGATAGGCGGCCGCGGTGTCGCGTCCCACGTCCTCCGCTCTCTCAATACGATGGACCCATTGAGACATCGGACGTGCGAGGCTCTCGATGTCGCTCGTCAGCGGCGCGTCGTGCCGCAAATGGTAGGTCGCGTGATCGCCGACCACGTTGATCATCGGCGTCGAGGCACGCCTTGCATTGTGGAGATTGGCGAGCCCGTTGGCGAGGCCAGGTCCGAGGTGCAGAAGGGTAGCGGCCGGCTTGTCGGCCATGCGCGCATAGCCATCCGCCGCAGCCGTCACGACGCCCTCGAAAAGGCCGAGTACGCAACGCATGCGCGGCTTCCGGTCTAGGGCGGCGACGAAATGCATCTCGGACGTGCCGGGATTGGCGAAGCACACATCGATATCGTTTGCGAGCAGCTCCTCGCAAAGGCGGTCGGCACCGTTCATGATTTGCGGCGTTCCCTGAAAAATTCGTCTATTATGCGTTGGCGGATGCCAGCGCTGCCTTGTGGCGGGCGTAGAGCGCCAGCCTCTCCTGCAGGCGCGGGTGGATCCCCTCTCCATTCCGGAAGCGCGTGAAGGAAGGCACGGTCTCCGCGAAATGGCAAGCGGCCCGGTGCCCAGGTTCGATTTCCCGGAGAGCCGGGGCTTCGGAGCGGCAGCGCGCCTGCGCCAGCGGACAGCGGGTGTGGAACCGGCATCCCGAGGGCGGATTGAGCGGGCTCGGGAGATCGCCGCCCAGGCTCTTCATGGCCGTGCGGCGGGACGGGTCCGGCTCGGGAGCAGCCGCCAGCAGGGCGTGCGTGTAGGGATGGCGCGGGTTGTCGTAGAGGCTTTTCTTATCCGCGATCTCTACTACCTGCCCGAGGTACATCACGGCGACCCGGTCGGAGACGTGCTTCACCACCGCGAGGCCATGGGAGATGAAGAGATAGGTAAGGCCGAACTCTTTCTGGAGATCCTTGAGCAGGTTGATGATCTGCGCCTGGATCGACACGTCGAGGGCCGAGACCGGCTCGTCGCAGACAATGAGGCGGGGCGAGACGGACAATGCGCGGGCGATGCCGATGCGTTGCCGCTGGCCGCCCGAGAACTCGTGCGGATAGCGGTCCGCATGGTAGGGCGCAAGATCGACGAGGCGCAGGAGCTCCCGCACCCGATCCCGCCGCGAGGCCCGGTCGCCGACGTTGTGAACGACCATCGGCTCCGCGATGATCTCCTCGACGGTCATGCGCGGGTTGAGACTCGAATACGGATCCTGGAAAATGATCTGCATGTCGCGGCGCAGGCGCCGCATGTCCTGGCGCGTCGCCATGGTGATGTCTTGGCCGTCATAGCGGATGGTTCCGGAGGTCGGCTCGATCAGACGCATGGCAAGCCGCGCGGTCGTGGACTTGCCGCAACCGCTCTCTCCGACGACCGCGAGAGTCTCGCCGGGCATTAGCTGGAAGCTCACTCCGTCCACGGCGCGGACGGTGCCCACCTCCTTCTGGATAAGAAGACCCTTCTTGACCGGGTAGAGCTTGCGGATGTCTTCCAGCTCAAGGAGCGGCTTGATCATACATGTTCCTCCAGCGGGGCCTTCCAGCAGGCGACGGCATGGGTATCTGTCATGGCTGCGAGGGCCGGCTGCTCGACGCGACACTCGGTGCCGACGAAGGGGCAGCGCGGATTGAACCGACAGCCGGGCGGCAGACGGAACGGAGGCGGCACGACCCCCGAGATGGAGACGAGGCGGTCCACGTCTTCTTCCATCCGCGGTATGGAGCCCATGAGGCCGATCGTGTAGGGGTGCTGCGGATCCTGGAAGATCCGGCTGACCGGCGCCCGCTCAACCACCTTTCCGGCATACATCACGGCCACCTCGTCGGCGACCTGCGCGACCACACCGAGATCGTGGGTGATCAGGATGATCGCCATGCCGGTCTCGGCCTGGAGTTCCCGCAGAAGCTCCAGGATCTGGGCCTGGATCGTCACGTCGAGGGCCGTCGTGGGCTCGTCCGCGATGAGGAGATCGGGCTTGCAGACGAGCGCCATCGCAATCATCACGCGCTGGCGCATGCCGCCCGAGAGCTGGTGCGGATATTCGTCGAACCGGCGCTCGGGAGACGGGATGCGGACCTTGCGCAGGGCCTCGATCGCCTCCTCCTTCAGACGCACCGGCGATTCCTTGCGGTGCGCGCGCAGCGCTTCAACAATTTGGAAACCCACCGTATGAACCGGGTTGAGGCTCGTCATCGGCTCCTGAAAGATCATCGAGATACGGTTGCCGCGCAGGTCCCGCATCTGCGCCGGCGACAGCTTCGTCAGATCTGTCCCGCGAAACAGGACTTGCCCCTCCGCGATTCGCCCGGGCGGTGGGACGAGACCCATCACGGACAGGGACAGCATGCTTTTGCCGCTGCCGCTCTCGCCGACGATGCCGAGGGTGGTGCCCTTTCTGACGGACAGCGAGATGCCGTCCACGGCACGGATCGCTCCGTTTCGGGTATTGAAGGCCGTGACCAGGCCGCGGATGTCGAGGATGGTTTCGGACATGCCGTCTCCGTTACGCGAGCGGAAAGGTCAGGGGCGAATAGGCGCTGACCGGCCGGTTGGCGTAGTCCCGGGACGGAGCGATCTCCTCCGTTCGCCGTTGGGCTTCGCTCAGCCGAAGGGCCGCCTCTTCGTAGTCGAGGGTGACCACCCTGCCCCCGTCGACGACCCGGTGACCGTCGATGAAGACAGTGTCTACGGCGCGTTCGGCCGCCGCATAGATGAGGCTCCGAACCGGGTCGCGGACCGGCTGCATCATGGGATGGGTGACGTCGACGAGTACCATGTCCGCCTTGCATCCCGGCGCTAGACGGCCGATGTCGTCGCGCAACAGGGCGCGCGCGCCGCCGACCGTCGCTGCCTCGAAGAGATCGGTGGTCGTGAGGGTCCGGGGGCTCTCCGCCATCAGTCGCGCCACATAGGCTACGTGGCGCATCTCCTCGAGCATGTTGTGCGGATAGGTGTCGGTGCCGAGCCCGATATTCACGCCAGCCCGGCGGTAGCGGCCGAAATCCTTCATGGCGATGCCGCGCCGCAGGAACACCGTGGGGCAATGAGCCACCGACGTTCCCGTCTCGGCCAGGATGGAGAGATCGTCGCGGCTGTGCCAGCCGGCGCGCGGGTAATCGTCGAGGAAGATTCCATGTCCGATGATGCTGGAATTGCCGAGGACGCCGAGGCTCTCGAGCCATTGGACCGGGCTCAGGCCGTGGCGGCGGGTGATCTCGTGAAACTCGACCGTGGACTGGGCCGCATGAATCTGCCACGGCAGCCCCCGGCGCTTCGCCTCCGCGTGGCTGTCCCGAATTAGGTCCGGCGTGCAGGTGTCGATCTGGGACGGGCTCACCATGCCGGACAGGCGGCCGCTCGGGTGAGCCTCAGCCTTGTCGATCAGGTCGAGGGCCTGCTCCATGGCCTGCTCGCCGGCCTTTTCGTCCCACTGGTACTCTACGAGGTGGCCGTTGCGGGTGCCCCAGGCGGCGGACCGGAACATGGGCGAAAGGCAGATCCGCAGGCCGCTCTGTGCCGCCAGGTCGAGCCAGTCGGAATGGGCGACGGACATGTCCGTGAGCGTCGTCACCCCGGACAGGAGAAGCTCCGAATAGGCGACGCGCACGCAATCGGCGACCGCCTCCGGCTCCGGGCGCAGGATCGTCATGTACTCGTAGAGAGACGAGTTGTAGAGCGCCGGTGATCCGGTCTCGTCGAGGAAGCCCTTGTTCAAGGGCTCGCTCGATGGATGGGAATGGACGTTGACGAGGCCGGGCATGACCATGCGCCCGGCCCCGTCGACGGTATCGTCGGCGGGACCTTGATAGCCCCGCCCGATAAAGATGATCTCACCGTCCTCGAATGCGACGTCGCCGCCCTGGATATAGGTATGCCTATTGTGGTCGGCATCCCATCCGACGATGAAGGACGCATTCTTGATGACGGTGATGGCCATGGATGTCGTTCCGTCTCTTGCGCTCAGCGCTTCAGCGTGATGTCGAGACCCTTGTAGAGGCCGGCCCCGTAGACGCCGTGCGGCTTGGCCCCCTCGACACGGTCGCCGGTGACGAGCCACATCGGTTCGGAGACCAGCGGCACCCACACGCTCGCATCGGTGAGCTGCTGCTGGACAGCCGCATTGGCGCCCTTGCGCGTCGCGTCGTCCGTCGCGGTCGTGGCGGTGGCGAGAAGCTGGTCGGTCTTCTCGTTCTTCCAGTTCATACGGTTGGGGGTCGGAGTCTGCGTGCTCCGGAAGTAGAGGTTGAGGGCCTCGTTCGCGGTCACATAGGGATACGACATGTAGAAGGCGTCGAATTCCTGCGTCGCGAGCTTGCCCCAGCCCACCGTGGCATCCCAAAGCTGGATCTTCATGTCGATGCCGATCTTGCGCAGATCCGCCTGCATGGCTTCAGAGATGCGCGGATTGACGGCATTGCGAAGGCCGTAGACCGTGAAGGTCGCCTTCTGCCCGTCCTTCTCACGGATACCGTCCGAACCGGGCTTCCAGCCGGCTTCATCGAGGAGCTTCGCGGCCGCCGCGGGATCGAACTTCGGCATCAGGGACGCGGATTTCGCATCGTAGTCCAGCACGCTAGGGTTTAGGAGCGATTGCATGGGCGCGCCCTTACCGAAATACACCGCCTTGGCGATGGCATCCTTGTTCGTCGCCATGTTCACGGCCTTGCGGATCGCCTCGTCCTTTACGACAGGCTTGTCGACCTTGAAGCCCATGAAGGCGTCATAGATGTAGTTCTTCTGCTGCTGCACCTTCATGCCGGGCACGCGCGAGATCGTGTCGATGGCGATATAGGGCATGTAGTAGGTCGCATCCGCCTGCTTGGCCTGCATGGCGGCCATCAGGGTATTCTGCTCCGGAATGACCCGCCACACGATCTGCTCGACCTGCGGCTTCGGGTTCTTGTAGATCTCCGGCCCCCAGTTGTAGTAGGGGTTCTTCTTCATCACGAAGTCCTGGCGCGGCGTCCAGCTGACCCAGCAATAGGGGCCGGTGGCGTTGAAGCCCTGCACGCCGAAGTTCTCGCCGAGCTTCTCGACGCTCGCCTTGTCGACGACGGACGCAAATGACAGGCCGAGCTGGAACATCAGGTCGGCATAGGGCTCCTTCAGTTCATACACGACGGTGTAGTCGTCCGTGGCCTTGATGTCCTTGATCGGGCCGCCGCGGAACGCGACGGGCGACTTGGAAGCGGGATCGGTCCAGCGCTTCAGCGAATAGACGACGTCCTCCGCCTTCATCGGGCGGCCGTCGCAGAACTTCACGTCCTCGCGGAGCTTGAACGTATAGGTCTTGCCATCCTCGGAAACCGTCCAGGATTTCGCGAGCAGCGGCTTGATGGTCTTCATGTCGAAGTCGATGCTCACCAGCGTGTCGGCGAGCATGTAGACGATTTCCGCCGCCGCCGTCGCGGTGGAGCGAATGGGATCGTACTTGTCGGCGTCGATGACGCGCAGAATCGTAAGCGCGTTGCCCTGCTGCGCGGAGGCCGGCATGGAGCCGACCGTGAGCGCGGCAGCGCCGGCGATGAGCAGGGACTTCAAGGCTTTGGACATTCTCTGGTTCTCCTCTGGCAGTTTATTTGTTGAGCTTCGGGTCCAGTGCGTCCCGAAGCGCGTCACCAAGAACGTTGAACGCAAGCACGATGATGAAGATGAGCAGGCTTGGCAGGACCGAGACGTGCGGTGCGAAGAACAGGAAATTGCGCCCGTCCGCCGCCATGGCGCCGAGTTCCGCGGTTGGCGGCTGGGCGCCGAGGCCGATGAACGATAACGCGGCCCCGAGAAGGATGACCTGGCCGAAGCGCAGGGTGACGAACACGAAGATCGCCGAAAGGCAGTTTGGCAGGAGGTGCTTCAGGATGAGGCGCGAGTCGCTCATGCCCAGCGATCGGGCGCTCTCGACGTAGTCCTGCTGCATGACGACGATCGCGGCGCCGCGGACAACGCGAGCCATGAGCGGGACGGTGGCGATCGACAGAGCGATGATCACGGCCGTCAGGCCGGGGCCGAAGATGGCCGCGATCGCGAGGCCGAAGAGAATGGCCGGGAAGGACAGCAGCACGTCCATCAGCCGCATCAGAAGCCCCGAGAGCCTCGGATAATAGGCCGCCGCGAAACCGACGACCGCGCCTATGCCGCAGCCGAAGGCCACCGCGGCGAAACCGATCAGGAGGGTCGTTCTCAGGCCGTAGAGCAGGCGGGTGATCATGTCCCGCCCCTGCCCGTCCGTACCCAGCAGCGCGAGCTCGCCCGGCGGCTGTAGCGTGAGGGCAAGGTCGCCGCCGTAAGGATCTCCCGGCGAAAGCCACGGCGCGAATAGGGCCGCGAGCAGGATGACGACCACCGTCAGCAACGCCATGCAGGCGCTCGGCTCCCGCAGCAGCAGAAGGAGGACCGACGGACGACGGACGATCCGCTCGGCTTCGGGCTGCGGCACGCTTGCGGGACTTTGTGGGATCACGACGCTGTCGCTCATGCGCCCCTCACTCTTGGATCAAGCACTGCGTAAAGGACGTCCACGGCCAGGTTCACGAGGATGAAGCCGAGCGAGAGGACGATGATGGTCCCCTGCGCCATGGGCAGGTCGCTGGAGAGAATCGCGCCGACCGCAAGCCGGCCGATGCCCGGCCAGCTGAACACCGTCTCCGTCACCACCGCACCGCCGAGCAGGAAGCCGATCTGAAGGCCGATGAGCGTCACTACCGGCACCAGAGCGTTGCGCAGGGCATGCCGCGACACCACCGTGCGCTCCGGCAGACCCTTTGCGCGCGCGGTGCGGACGTGATCGGCTCCCAGAACGTCGAGGACCGACGATCGGGTCATGCGCGCAACCGGGCCGACGAAGACGCCGCCGAGCGTGATCGCCGGCATGATGACGGACTTGAAGCCTTCCCAGGTCCAGATCGGTCCGGGGCGCCCGGTAAAGGGCAGGATCTGATATTGGAAGCCGAGGAACCAGATCAGGGTCAGGCCGAGGAAGAAGACCGGGATAGACACGCCTGCCACGGACGCCGCCATGATGATGCGGTCGAGAAAGGTGCCGCGGTAATAGGCCCCGACAGTTCCCATCGCAATGCCGAGCGGAATGGCCCAGACGAGGGAGGCGAGCATCAGCTCGAGCGTCGGGCCGATGGTTGTTCCGAGTTCCTGCGTGACCGGAACGTTGTTGATGATCGAAACTCCGAGATCCCCCTGGAGCAGCCGTCCGATATAGATAAAGAACTGCTTCCAGAGCGGCTCGTTGAGGCCGAGTTCCTGACGGATCGCTTCGATCACCTCCATGCTGGCGGTCGGGCCCGCGCGTACGATGGCCGGATCCGTCGGCACGACCTGCATGAGGAAGAAGCCGAGGAGGAGGACACCGAAGAGAACGGGAACCGCGAGGAGCAGTCGCTCGATCGTGTGACGCAGCATGACAGACCGTCCTATTCCGCCGCGGTGGCGAGTTGGCCCTCTCGGTCGTAGACCACCTTGCCGCCAAGAATGGTCATGTCGCAGCGGACATCCTTCTCGACGGTCTCCGGCGCGACGGCGAAGACGTCGTGCGACAGGATCGCGATGTCGGCGAATTGTCCGGGGACCAGGCGGCCCAGATCGGCCTCGGCGAACTGCGTGTAAGCGCCGCAGTAGGTGTAGCTGTGGACCGCCTCCTCCATCGTGAGCTTCTCGCCACCGCCAATCTCCGTGTGGCGCTTGGTCTGCCGTGTCACCATGGTGAAGAGGTTCTGGAACGGATTGGTGGCACAGACTGGAGCGTCCGAGCTCGCAGCCGGTTGGAGGCCGGCGTCGAGCCACTTCTTCATCGGATAGGCGGCGCTCGCACGATTCTCACCGAGATTGTGCACGTAGAGGTCGCCGAACTCATACATGAAGAGGGGCTGCGGCACAGGCTCGATTCCCGCCGCCGCCATGCGAGCCAGCTGTCCGTCCGTGAGGAAGCCGCAATGCTCGATCCTGTGACGGCGGCCGGCGATGGGCTGCTCCGACGTTCCGGCCTTCTCGATTCCGGAGAGCACCTGCTCGATCGCCGCGTCGCCAATCGCATGGATTGCGAGCTGGTACCCGAGCTTGTGGTAATGCGCGAGGTAGCCGTGCATCTCTGCATCTGTGTAGCAGAGGATGCCGCGGTTCTGCGGGTCGCCGACGATGTACGGCTCGCTCATGGCGGCGGTCAGCCCGCCAGCGCTGCCGTCGCCGAAAACCTTCATGGCGCCGTAGCGCAGGAAGCCGACCTCACGGCCGAAGCGGTAGCCAGCCGCGTGCGCCTCGTCGCCGATCCCGTCGGCGTTGCCGTAGATGCAGACCCAGGTTCGCACGGGGAGCCGATCGGTGCGAGCTGCCTCCTCATAGGCAGCGATTTCGTCCATGCCTGCCTGCATGCCCACGGCGGCATCCATAACGCTCGTGAAGCCCTGCGAGAGCATGTAGTTCCCTGCCCGCTCAATCGCCGCGACGAGCTCGTCCTTCGATGGCTTCGGCATCGCGTTCACGATAAGGCGCATCGCGAGTTCGGCCACGAGACCGGTGAGCTTGTTGTCGCGACGCTCGATCAGGCCTCCGTTGGGGCTCGGGGTGTTGTGGCCGATTCCGGCCTCGCGCATCGCCAGGGTGTTTATGACGCCCACATGGCCGCAGGTGCGCTTGATGTAGACGGGATTGTTCGGAGCCACGCGATCGAGCTCCTCGGCAGTGGGATGGCGTCCCTCCGCAAGTTCGTTGTGATCGTATCCGCGACCGGTGATCCATGCGCCTGCGGGCTTCGACTTCGCGGCCTCGCCGATGCGGCGCAGGAGCTCGTCCATGCTGGTAACGCCCTCCTCCGGACGCAGGTTCACCTCCTGCATCCCAAGCCCGAGTGGAAGGAGATGCATGTGTGCGTCGTTCAGACCGGGAATCGCCACGCGTCCGGCGAGATCGATCACGCGGGTCGCAGGGCCGCGCAGGGCCTCCACATCGGTCGCGCTGCCGGCCCTCAGAATGCGGTCGCCTCCGATGGCGAGCGCCTCGACGAATCCCTCCGCGAGGCCCGAAAAGATTTTGCCTCCGGAGATGATCGTATCAGCCTTCTGCATTTTCCCTCTCCCATGTCGGCAGAGCTTCCTAGAGCGGAGCGCCTGCGCAGTAATCGTGTTCCGTTGGCGGTGAAACGAAGAGCTGACGTGTGTGCAGCTCGCGAGAGCGGCAGGCGCCGAGCCCGGAATCTGTCAGATCGTCCGAATGCGATGTCCAGGCGAGGCAGATGCGTGGGAAGCCGCACGAGACGCCAGAGTTGGCATGTCCGTCGCAAGGCCAGGGTCTCGCCCGATCATGAAGCCCATCGAAATCTTCCCGCCGTATTCGGATTGTTGTGTTCCCTAACGTAAGAGTTGCTCAAGATTATGAGCGTGGCAATCAACTCTCAGTAGCAAGCACCCACCTCGATGGCGATTTTTCGCCCAGAAGTAATGCATAAAACCGGCGAAATGCCTGTGAGAGAGGCATGCGCCCTCTGGCGGCGCTTTCTCTCCTCGATGTATAGAATTTTGAGCGGACCGGACCTGGTGGCGGATCGCGCCTCACCTCACATGCCGAGGAGCAGACATTCATGACCGCGGTTCTCGACGCTTTGCTCACGAAACTCGGAACGGGATGCGTCAGGACCGGGCGCGACATTCCCGACAGGAATTTCGGCGACGCGAGCGGCACCAGACAGCATCCGCCCCTCGCCCTACTCCTTCCGCGCTCGACCGAGGAGGTGTCACGTTGCCTGGCAATCTGTCACGCGCACGGCTACAGGGTCGTTCCGCAGGGCGGCATGACCGGTCTGGCGGGCGGTGCGAATCCCCAGGAGAATGAGATCGCGCTTTCGCTCGAGCGGATGGCCGGCGTGGAGGAGATCGACCGCGACAGCGCCACGCTAACGGCACTCGCGGGCACGCCTCTCACGGTCATTCAATCCGCCGCAGAGGATGCGGGCTTGCTGTGCGGCATCGATCTCGGCGCACGCGGCACGTGCACCATCGGCGGGAATGTTGCGACCAATGCAGGCGGCAACCAGGTTCTCCGCTACGGCATGACCCGCCGCAACGTGCTGGGTCTCGAAGTCGTTCTGGCGGACGGCCGCGTGCTGCGATCGCTCAACAAGATGGTGAAGAACAATGCCGGTTACGACTGGCCGCAACTGTTCATCGGCAGCGAAGGAACGCTCGGCGTCGTCACCCGCGTCGTGCTCGCGTTGCACCCGCGCCCGAAAGGTCTCGCGTCCGCGCTGTGCGCCGTCGGCAGCTTCGGGGACGCGCTTGCGGTGCTGCGCCGATTCGACAGCCGCTTTCCCGGCCGGCTTCTTGTCTTCGAAGCGATGTGGCGGGAATACATGGACATCGCGATCGACTGCTCGCGTCTCGCTCAGCCTTTCGCCCGCCGGCACGAGATCACGCTGCTGATCGAGGCCGCGATGGGCGAGGATCCCGGAGCGGAGGATGCTTTCGCCGAAGCCCTCGCCGGATTTATCGAGGAGGGCGTGATCAAGGACGCCCTGATTGCGCAATCGGGCAGCGACCGTAAGAAGTTCTGGGCCTATCGCGAGGCCAATTACGAGTTCGGTCGTGTCCTTCCCGAGGGATCGCATTTCGACGTGAGCATTCCCCTCTCCCGCATGGCGGAGGCCGTCGATCTGCTGCGGCAGCGCTGCGCCGCCCGCTGGCCGAACGCGGCGCTGATCGTCTTCGGTCACGTGGCGGACAGCAACATTCATCTCTCGCTGTGCGACGAGAGCTACGACGCCGCCGTCGGCCGGACGATGAACGAGGTCGTCTATGGCGTCGTCGCAGAGGTGGGCGGCACCATCTCTGCCGAGCACGGCATCGGGGTCCTCAAGCGTCCCTATCTCGGGATGAGCCGCACCGAGGCGGAGCTCGACCTGATGAGAACGCTCAAGCACGTTCTCGACCCGAAGGGAATCCTCAATCCGGGCCGAATCCTCGCATCGGAATGATGCATTTCATGCCGAAATCGAGAAAGCCTCAGGGCGCTTGATCTCGATCTCGATGAACGCGATCGGGTGGCTAGAGCCGTTCATGACGTCGTGCTCGATCCCGGACTTGCGGGGATAGGCCTGTCCCGCCACGAGCGGCACATCGGTGGCGTCCTCGCCGTTGTGAATGCGAAGCGTTCCGTCGACCAGCATCACGACGAAGTACGGCCATTCGTGACGGTGCCACCCGGTCACGGCGCCGGGAGCGAAATCCCACCGCGTGATCCGGACGTCGGCGCCGTCCTGCTGGACTGTCGGAACTGCCGGAACAGTGCACTTGAAGCTCATGATCCCCTCTCCTTTTCTGGATGGTTCTTTCGTCGACTGCAGCTCCGGTTTCAGCGATCCGCACGCTCAACCAGAGCATGCAGCAGGACATTAGCGCCGGGCTCCATGTCCTCCGAAGCGACGTATTCGGCATTGTTGTGGGTGATGCCATTGCGGCACGGCGTGAAGATCATCGCGGTCGGGCAGATCCTGGCGAGGAAATATGCGTCGTGGCCCGCCTGGCTGGGCAGATCACGATGGGAATATCCGAGGGCGGCGGCACGGGCCCTGATCGAGCGGACGAGAGTGCCGTCGAAGATTTGGCCGCCCCAGGTCCAGCGGTCCAGGATCATCGCCTCGCAGCCCGCACGCCCGGCGGCGGCTTCGATTGTCGCGACGACCTTGTCCGCCATGCTGTCCGCCTTGGCGGGATCGTCGTGACGCACATCGCAGACGGCCTGCGACCAATCCGAGAGGATGCCCGTCTTGTTGGGCCATGCAACCACTCGGGCGGCGGTCGCCTTTCCGCCGCTCGACGCGAACTCCCAGCCGATGTCGTCGACGCCGACGAGCAGCCGCGCGGCGGCGACGAGGGCGTTGCGCCGCTTCTCCATCGGCCACGGCCCGGTATGGGCGGTTTCGCCGCGGAACTCGACAAGGAACCCGTGCGAGCGATAGGCGTGGGTGACGATCCCAACCTGGATCTTCTCCGCATCGAGGATGGGACCCTGCTCGATATGGAGTTCGAAATAGGCATCCGGAACGAGCCCACCCGCGGGTGAGGATCCCCGATAGCCGATGCGCTGGAGCTCGCTGCCGAAGGTCGCCCCGTCGTCGGAAGGCCGCTCGTGCACCCACTCCACGGCATATTCCCCGGCGAAGCAGCCCGACGCGAGCATGGGGGGCGAGAAGCGCGCGCCCTCCTCGTTGGTCCAGTTCACGATCTCGATCGGGCGCCGGGTGACATGCCCCAGATCGTTGAGCGTGCGGACCACCTCAAGTGCGCCGAGCACGCCGAGAATGCCGTCGAAGCGCCCGCCGTTGGCCTGCGTGTCGAGATGACTGCCCACCAGCACCGGCGGGAGGTCGTCTTCCATCCCGGCGCGCCGCCCGAAGATGTTGCCGACCTCGTCGATAGACACCGTAAGACCGGCGTCGCGGCACCAGCCGACGAAGAGATCGCGCATCTCCCGGTCGGCATCGCTCAGAGCAAGCCTGGACAATCCGCCTTCCCGTCCGACCCCGATCCCGGCGGACCGGTTGATATCGGCGAGGAGGCGGTCCAGGTTGATCCGCGCATCCGGAGTAAAGGTCATCGGCGCCTCCCTGGCGGGGAGCCCGCCAATGATGTGCGGTAGGTCTTAGGCTGCGGTGATGAGGGCGGAGCCGACGACCTCGCCGAGCGCCTCCTCCAGGATGTCGAGTCCTTCGCGAGCCTGCTCGAACGGGATCGTGAGCGGCGTGAGGATACGGATGATGTTCGCGTCCACGCCGCAGGAGAGGAGTATCAACCCCTTCTCCTGGGCCTTCGCCACGAGCGCTGAGGTCAGCGCGGCATCCGGCTCCCGGGTGTGGCGGTCCTTCACCAGCTCGATCGCGATCATGGCGCCGAGGTTGCGCACGTCGCCGATGCAGGAGAATTCGTTGCGCCGGGCAAGAGCCTCCAACCGCTCGCGGAAGAGGTTGCCGAGCTCGAGCGCGCGCTCGCAGAGCTTCTCACGCTCAATCACGTCGAGCACCGCGTGGGACGCAGCGACGCCGATCGGCGAGCCGCCATAGGTTCCGCCGAGGCCGCCCGGCCCGGCCGCATCCATCAGCTCCGCCCGTCCGGTCACGGCTGCGAGCGGGAATCCGCCGCCCAACCCCTTCGCCATAGTGACGAGGTCCGGCACGACCCCGGCATGCTCGATGGCGAACATCTTGCCGGTGCGGGCGATTCCGGTCTGGATCTCGTCGGCAATCAGGAGGATGCCGTGCTGGTCGCAGATCGCGCGCAGGCCGCGCAGGAACTCCGGTGGCGCGATGTAGAAGCCGCCCTCCCCCTGCACCGGCTCGACGATGAAAGCGGCGACGCGGGACGGATCCACGTCGGACAGGAAGAGGTCCCGCACGCCGGACAGAGCGCGCTCGACGTCGATGCCATGATAGGTCTTCGGATAGGGCGTATGATACACCTCCGCCGGAAAGGGCCCAAAGCCTTTCTTGTAGGGGGCGACCTTGCCGGTGAGTGCCATGCCCATCATGGTGCGGCCATGGAAGCCCCCGCTGAACGCGACGATCGCGGAGCGGCCGGTGGCGGCGCGGGCGATCTTGACCGCGTTCTCCACGGCCTCCGCGCCGGTCGTGACCAGCATCGTCTTCTTGTCGAAGCTGCCGGGCGTCAGCCTGTTCAGCCGCTCGGCGAGGCCGATATAGCTCTCGTAGGGAGCCACATGGAAGCAGGTATGGGTGAAGGCCTCCGTCTGGGTCCGGACGGCCGCCATCACGTCGGGATGGCGATGGCCGGTGTTCAGAACCGCGATGCCGGCCGCGAAGTCGATGTAGCGCTTGCCGTTCACGTCCCAGAGCTCTGCATTCTCGGCCCTCGCGACGTAGAGATCCTTCGTCGCGACGCCGCGGGGCACGGCGGCTTTGTGGCGGGCTCCAAGGGTGGATGTTGCGCTCATCAGGAGACTCCCGGTATTCACTGAATAGATCATCTTTGAACAATCGCAGCTTTGCTTAAAATTTTGAGCATGGCAAGATGCTCCCGGAGTGGCTCGGAGGGTCAATGGAATTTGATGTTGGAGCGAGGCTGAAAGAAATCAGGCTTGCCGCAGGTCTGTCCCAGCGTGATCTGGCGATCCGCGCCGGCGTGACCCATGGCCTGATCTCGATGATTGAGCAGAACCGGAACAGCCCCTCCGTAGCCTCCTTGAGAAAGATTCTCGGCGGCGTCTCGATGACCATGGCCGACTTCTTCCAGGAGACGACGCGGGAGAAGCACAAGGTCTTCTACGCGCCCGACGAGTTGATCGATCTCACGTCCAAGCTCGGCAGCATCAACGGCAAGACGAACAAGCGCATGACCCTCCGCCAGGTCGGGAATGCGCGGGAGCACGGGCTCCAGATCCTTCACGAGCGCTATGAGCCCGGCGCCGATACGGGTCCGACGATGCTGGAACACACCTCTCACGAGGGCGGCATCGTCATCTCGGGCGAGCTTGAGGTCACCGTCGGCGACCAAGTCCAAGTCCTACGGGCGGGCGACGCTTATCTCTTCGACAGCCGGATCCCCCATCGTTTCCGCAACATCGGCACCGAGATCTGCGAAGTGGTCAGCGCCTGCACGCCGCCTTATCTCTAAATGCTGCCATTTGGGGCTGGTGCTGGATAGAATTTTGAGCATGATGGAGCCAGAGCCCATCATGAAGGCCAGCGCGGAGGCACCAGATCCATGCACGAATACTTGTCCTTCTATATCGACGGTCGCTGGGTCCGGGGCACCGTTGCATTAACCTTGGCGGTATAACGAGGGGTGGTTTGCCAAGGAGCCGCCCCGATGTCTTTGTTCAAGCGCCGCCGCTTTCCGGTCGCAATCATCCTGCTGTGCGTGCGCTGGTACTGCAAGTACGGCATCAGCTATCGCGATCTGGCTGAGATGATGTTTGAGCGCGGTGTCAGCGTCCATCCAAGCACGAGCTTTCGTTGGGTCCAACGCTCTGCCCCGGAGCTTGAGAAGC
>JBOZRS010000107.1:0-73885 GCA_050789065.1 Microvirga sp. | reverse complement strand
TCTACATCGCAGACTTCTGTCTTACGTCTCGTTCGGGCTATCCTGGCCTCATGCTGTGGGAATGACCCGCAACGCTCATCAAATACAAGGTCTCGTCCACGTGCCACCTGCCAGTGACGGCTCGCTTTCGGCAGTTGAAGCGCTCAAGCAGTTCGGGCGAGTACCTGACCACCCAGCGATGCACGGTCGCGTGGTCAACGGAGATGCCGCGCTCAGCCATCATCTCTTCCAAGTTCCGCAGGCTGAGATTGTAAGCGAGGTACCACCGCACGCAGAGCAGGATCACCGAACGATCAAAATGCCTGCCCTTGAACACGCCACCCTCCATCGCTGAGCCCAGGACGGAGTAGCTGAAACTCTGAAACAAAAAGTTTGCGACGGATCCTTCCCGGACGATGCCGGAACCGGAGCCGTTTCTTCGGCGTCTCATCCCTGCCCAGTTTCGGCAGGAGGACGTGAGACATGGTCGGGAGAGCCGCCCTCGCCATCGCGGTCGCGATCGGCGCCATCAACCTTGAAGCGACGGGCGCGGCCGCCCGCGAGATCGTTCCGTTTCAGGATCGCGTGTCGCCCGGAACCATCGTCATCAGGACCGGCGAACGGCGGCTCTATTACGTGCGCGGCGACGGCACGGCCCTGCGCTACCGGGTGGCCGTGGGAAAACCGGGCAAGCAATGGTTCGGCGAGGCGCGGGTCGACGGCAAATACGTGCGGCCCGCCTGGGCGCCTCCGCGCGAGGTGAAGCGTGACAACCCGCGCCTGCCCGATGTCATTCCCGGCGGCGCGCCGAACAATCCCATGGGCGCGCGCGCCCTCACCCTGGACCTCGACGAATACGCCATCCACGGCACCAATCGCCCGAGCTCCATCGGCACTTCCGCGTCCTACGGCTGCATCCGCATGCTGAACGAGGACATCGTCGATCTCTACGATCAGGTGAGCGTGGGAACGCGCGTGGTGGTGACGCCTTAAAGCATCTTTTCACGCAAAACCGGTTCCCACTTTTGCGTTCGAGGCTCTGGGAAATCCGTTCGCTCCCTGAGAAGGATCGTCTGAGCAACCCGTTTTCGGGGTGAGGCGCTCCAGAGCGCGCAGGATCCCCTTCCCGGCTCTTCGAGTCGCCGGGGATGACACGAAGCGTTTCCCTTTGTCATTCCCGGCCGGAGCGGAAGCGGAGGGGAAGGGAATCCACGACTACGCGTCCATGTGCTGCTCGTCTCGATGGATCAGCAGCGACAAAGCGCAGCGAAAGGAGCCGCAGGATCGTCGCTGCTCCGACCGATGTCGGCAACACTTGCTAGAGATACAAATCCGCCCGGCTCGACGGCACTCCGGACGGCCCGCGCGTGCGCTTGGACGCAAGGGTCTGGTTGATGCCGATCACGCCGCGCTCGAAGCCGAGCGAGACCCCGGCGAGATAGAGGAGCCAGGCCCGGGTCGTCTCGGGGCCGACTTCGGCCTCCGCCTGGGACCGGTTGGCGCTCAGGTTCTCCCACCAGAGCCGGGTCGTGCGCTGATAATGCTCGCGCCAGGCCTCCACGTCGTGAACCTCGAAGCCGTAGCGCTCGAGATTGGCCACAGACATGCCCAGGTGGTCGAGCTCCGCGCCGGGGAAGATGTAGCGCATGATCGCCTTCGCCTCGGGCTTGAGCCGCCCGAAGGCCTTGTCCGAGCGCTTGGCCCGCCGGGCGATGCAGTGATGAAGGTACAGGCCGCGCGGCTTCAGCAGCCGGTGGACGGTCTGGAAGTAGGTGGGATGATTGGCGATCCCCACATGCTCGAACATGCCGATGGAGGAGATCTTGTCGAACTCGCCCTCCATCTGGGTGAAATCCTTCAGGATCACCTCGACCCTGTCCTGCAGCCCCAGGCGCGCGATTTTCTCCCGCGCCAGCGCCGCCTGCTCCTCGGCCAGCGTCACGCCGGTGGCCCTGACCCCGTAATGCTGCGCCGCGTGGCAGATGAGGGCGCCCCAGCCGCAGCCGATGTCGAGCAGGCGCTCTCCTGGCTTGAGCCGCAGCTTGCGGCAGATCATGTCGAGCTTGTCGCGCTGCGCCCGGGCGAGGTCGTCGTGCCAGTCGGGCTGGAAGTAGGCGCAGGTATAGACCATCTCCGGATCGAGGAAGAGCCGGTAGAAATCGTTCGACACGTCGTAGTGATAGGCGATGTTGGCCTTGTTCGTGGACGGTGTGCCGTCGCGGGCGCCGGTGCCCTCGCGCGGCTTGTCGAGCGGGCGCGGCATGTCGGCGGGGGCGCGCAGGAAATGGTAGGCGGCCTTGAGCGCCTTCAGCTTGCTCACGCTCTTCAGGCGCCGCCCCGCCTTCTGGGGCCGCTGCGCGGCCAGATCGAAGATCGTGCCGTTCCGGAGATCCAGCAGGCCCGCCACATGGGCGTTGACCACCGTGTCGAGCTTCGGACGCCGGACCAGGCTCGCCACGACCGTCTCGCTGGCGATGACGATCCGCATCGTGTCCGGCGGCAGGTCCGCCGGAACGGTCGTGCCGTCCCACAGCTCGAACCCGAAGGTCAGGCCGAGCGCGCGATGCGCTTCCTCAAGAAGGTCCCGGAAAATCTCCAGCCGTGCCGCCGTCCCGCTCAATCCGCTCTCCCGTTTTGGCCAGGAGACTAGAGCATTTTTCGGCGAAGTGGATCCGGTCCGCCGTTAAAAAATGCGGCGCAGCAAAGAAGAGAGCTGACTCCACGTCAGTGGAAGCAGCTCTAAGCGGGGCCTCGCCCGGAAACAACAGGCCGCGAGCGCATTGCCGGCCCAGCCGGGCCGGGGTGCTCTCTCCTTGGCTGGCGCATCGTTCAGGGCAGAAAACCGGATCCACTTTTCTGCACGATGCGCTAGAAGTCGCTCGCGAGGCCCTTCACCTCCCAGTCCTCGTAGCGGACGGGCTCGAGGCCGCCGCGGCCCTGGTGTTCCTTCTGCCGGGCGATATCCGCCGCGCGGGCGTCGATTTCAATGCGGCGCCGGGCGGCCTCCTCGAGGGCCCGCCGGGCCGCGGGGGTGAGGGGATTGCCGGGAGCGGCCCCCTCGAGGGGACGCTCCGGGGTGGTCGGGGTGATGTCGTTCATGCTCATGAAGGGCCTTATGCCAGTTCTCCAGGCCGCCTGTCTCCCGTTCTGTTCGGGCAGAAGCCTCTTGAGTCGGGCAGAAGCCTCTTGGGCGGGAGCTGGACCGTTCCCACATCTGTCGGAAACGGATGGATCCGTGATCACCACGAGGTGGAGACCCCGATGAATACCGTCAAGACCGCCATGCTACTCGCGGCCCTGACCGCCCTGTTCGGCGTCGTCGGCTACATGCTGGGCGGCCCGAACGGCATGATGATCGCGCTGGGCCTGGCCGTCGCGACCAACCTGTTCGCCTATTGGAACTCGGACCGGCTGGCGCTCTCGGCCCATCATGCAGTCGAGGTGGACGAGCGCACGGCGCCGGAATTCGTCGCCCTGGTGCGGGATCTGGCCCGACGCGCGGACCTGCCCATGCCGCGGGTCTACCTCATCGACAACCCGCAGCCGAATGCCTTCGCGACCGGGCGCAACCCGGAAAACGCGGCGGTCGCCGCCACCACGGGCCTGCTGAACATGCTCTCCCGCGACGAGATCGCGGGCGCGATCGCAAGCCTCGCCCAGTTCGGCTTCCTGTTCGGCGGACGGGGCAATGAGCGGCCCAACCCCATTGTCATGCTGGCGACCGCCATCCTGGCGCCGCTCGCCGCCATGATCCTCCAGATGGCGATCAGCCGCTCGCGGGAATACGACGCCGACCGCACCGGCGCGCAGATCTGCGGGCAGCCCCTGGCGCTGGCCTCGGCCCTTGCCCGGATCGCCGGCGGCGTCGCCCACATCCCCAATGCGGACGCGGAGAACCATCCGGCGACCGCCTCGCTCTTCATCATCAATCCCCTCTCGGGTCGTGGCGTGGACAACCTGTTCTCGACCCATCCCGCGACGGAAAACAGGATTGCGGCCCTCCACGCTTTGGCGCAGGAGATGGGACCGGCGCCGCAGGGCGGCTTCTTCTCGCAGGCATCGTCGAGCCCCTGGGGCTCCACCACCCGCCGCGGACCTTGGGGTTAAGACATTGAATCAATCGGACGCACAGGCGGGCCTCGGGCCCCGCCGCCTGGCCTGGACCGCCGTCACGGAGACCATGAAGCGGCGCGTTCCCCTCGACGACGTGCTCGACGAGCTGGGACCGACGGAGAACCTCTCGCCCCGGGACGAGGCCCTGGCGCGGGCCATCGCCATCGTGACCTTCCGCCGGCTCGGCACCATCGGGCGGGCGCTGCGCGAGCGGCTCAACAAGGAGCCCAAGGACGAGCGCCTGATGCACCTTCTCGCGGTCGGCGCGGCGCAGATCCTCTTCCTCGACGTGCCGGATCACGCCGCCGTCGACAGCGCCGTGAGGCTCGCCCAGGAGGATGCGAAGCTCCACCACGCCGGCGGCTTCATCAATGCGGTTCTCAGGCGCGTCGCCCGTGAGCGCGAGGCGATCCTCGCCCATGAGGATCCCTGGCTCGACACGCCCACCTGGCTGGAGGAGCGCTGGGTCGCGCAATACGGCGAGGACCTCGCGGCCCGCATCGCCGAAGCGCACCGCGCCATGGCCTCGGTCGACCTGACCGTGAAGGCGGATGCCGCCGTCTGGGCGGAGCGCCTCGGCGGCGTCCTCCTGCCCACGGGAAGCGTGCGCCTCGTGGAGCGCACCGCGATCCGCGACCTGCCGGGCTTCGAGGAAGGGGCCTGGTGGGTGCAGGACGCCGCCGCCGCCCTTCCGGCCCGGCTGCTTCAGCCCAGGCCCGGCGAGCGCATCGCCGATCTCTGCGCCGCGCCCGGCGGCAAGACCGCGCAGCTCGCGGCCGCCGGCGCCGAGGTTCTGGCCGTGGACCGGTCGCCCCGGCGCCTGAAGCGCCTGGAGGAGAACCTCGCCCGCCTGGATCTGAAAGCCGCGACCCGCGCCATCGACGCGGAAAAGCTCGACGAGCCCGCCTTCGACGCCATCCTGCTCGACGCCCCCTGCTCCGCCACCGGCACCATCCGCCGCCATCCGGATGTCGCCTGGACCAAAAGCGAGGAGGACATCCGCAAGCTCTCGGGCCTGCAGACCCGTCTCCTCGACAAGGCCGCGGGTCTTCTCAAGCCCGGCGGGCGGCTGGTCTATTGCACCTGCTCGCTGGAGGCCGAGGAAGGCGAAAGGCAGGCGGAAAGCTTTCTCGCCCGCCATCCCGACTTCGCGCGCCTGCCGATCGCGCCCGACGAGATCGGCGGGCTGGCGGAATGCGTGACGCCGCAGGGTGACCTGAGAACGCTGCCGTGCCATCGCGTGTCGAGCGAGCACGACCGCGGCGGGATGGACGGCTTCTTTGTCGCACGATTCGTGCACAACGGATCATGACGGGAAATAACGTCCGCTTACCGGTTGTTAACCAAACAGCAGGAACTCCTTCTCTAAGCTGCCGCCATTCAGCATGATACGAGGAGCCCCACGGGTGGATTTCGGGCCAGATCGCTGGCGACTTTACCGGCTTGCCTTGCGAGAGGCAGGCCGCGCCATGCGCGAAGCCGGGGTCTGGAGCGCGTCCGGGGTGCTGTTCGGGACGCCGCAACCGACGCGTCTCATCTTCGCGCCGCAGGATCTGCGCACGGCTGATCCGACCGTCGCCACCGACATCTATTCCGGTTTCTTCGCCTTCGCGGGCCGCGCCATCACCACGAGCGGGCGCTCGCCCTTCGCGTTCACGCCGCCGAGCCGCGCCTGGGGCGAGACCCTCTACGGCTTCGGCTGGCTCAGGCACCTGCGGGCTGCCGGCACGGCACTCGCCCAGGCCAATGCCCGCTCCCTCGTGGACGAGTTCGTGACCTCGAAGCTCGGCGACAGGCGGCTCGCCTGCGACACGCAGGTGACGGCCCGGCGGCTCATGTCCCTCATCAGCCAGTCGCCCCTGATCCTGGAAGGGGCGGATCACGCCTTCTACCAGCGTTTCCTGAGGATCCTCGGGCAGCATGTCCGCATCCTGGAGCGGCACGTCCGCGCCGGCGCGCTGCCGTTTCCCCAGCTCATGGCGGCCATTGCGCTGTGCTATGCGGGCCTGTGCTGCGAAGGCCTGGAGCGGAACCTGCGGCGGGCCAGCCGCCTGCTGGCGCGCGAGCTCGACCGCCAGATCCTGGCGGATGGCGGCCATGCGAGCCGCAACCCCCGCGTGATCGTCGAATTGCTGTTCGATCTCCTGCCGCTGCGCCAGATGTTCGCCAGCCGCGAGGTCGACACGCCCGAATCGCTTTTGCGCGCCATCGACCGCATCCTGCCGATGGTGCGCCTCTTCCGGCACGGGGACGGCACCCTCTCCCATTTCAACGGCATGGGAGTGACGGCGGCGGACCATCTGGCGACGCTTCTGAGCTACGACGACATGCGCAGCCAGCCGATCCAGCACGCGCCGCATTCGGGCTACGAGCGGCTGGAGGCCGGGCGCACGCTGCTGGTGGCGGACGTGGGCAAGCCGCCGCCGCTGCTGCTCTCGTCGGAGGCCGCGGCCGGCTGCCTGTCCTTCGAGTTCTCCAGCGGCACGCAGCGCATCGTGGTCAATTGCGGAACGCCGCGCACGGCGGGCGACGCGATCATCCAGGCCGCCCGCTCGACGGTGGCCCATTCCACCGCCTCCATCAACGACGTGTCGTCCTGCCATATGGTCGCCGACAAGGGGAACTGGATCGAGCGCAGGGTCGCCGGCTGGCTCCTGCGGCGCATCGGGCCCGTCGTCATCAGCGGTCCCGAGCATGTCGGGGCCGAGCGCAGCGAGCGCGAACACGCGCAGCTGCTCAACGCCAGCCATGACGGGTTTCTTTCCCGCTTCGGCCTGACCCACGAGCGGCGCTGGCAGATGTCGCCCAAAGGCGATGCCCTCGACGGAGAGGATCTCTTCCGGGGCGAAGGAACCGCCAACCGCTCCGCCGAGGCCATCATCCGCTTTCACCTCGCGCCCGGCGTCAAGGCGAGCCGCGCCCAGGGCGGGCGGGTGGTCATGCTGGTGCTGCCGAACCGCGAGGCCTGGCAGTTCTCGGCCACCCCCGCCGAAGCGCAGATCGAGGACAGCATCTTCCTGGCGACCGCCGAAGGCATGCGCCGCACGGAGCAGATCGTCCTCAGGATCGTTCCCGCGGAGACGCCTTCCGTGCGCTGGCGGTTCCAGCGCCTGGCGCGCAGCCTCGCCCCCGGCCAGCCGGAGGAGGCGACGCCGGAGCTGATCTAGGATCACGAACCTGATAGGATGGCGCGCCCATCCGTCCGGGCGTCGATCAGGGTTGGAGAGCGCCATGTCCTCCAAGTTCCACGCGAAAAGCGCTGCCGCATACGAGAAGCTCATGGGCCGCTGGAGCCGGCGGCTGGCCCGGCCCTTTCTGGACTTCGCGGGCCTGGAGGACGGCGACCGGGTCCTCGACGTCGGCTGTGGAACGGGCAGCCTGACCTTCACCATTCCTGAAATCGCCGATGTGTCCCGTCTCGAGGCGATCGACTACTCGGAGGAATATGTCGCGGCGGCACGGCAGCGGAACACGGATCCTCGCATCGGCCTTCAGCGCGCGGATGCGTGCGCTCTTCCGTTCCCCGATGCCGCGTTCGACCGGTCCCTTGCGCTCCTCGTCCTGCACTTCGTTCCCGAGACGGAGCAGGCCGTCGCCGAGATGAGCCGCGTCGTGCGGCCCGGCGGAGTCGTGGCCGCCGCCGTGTGGGACAGCTATGGGGGCATGCCGAACCAGCGCATGTTCTGGGATACGGCCGCGGCCCTGGATCCTTCCGCTGTATCGGCGAGAGCCGAGAGCTACTTCAAGCCGATGACGAGGCCGGGCGAGATGCCGGCGCTCTGGGGCAAGATCGGGCTCGCCGATGTCATGGAGACGGCGCTCACGATCCGCATGGATTTCCTCTGCTTCGACGATTACTGGGAGCCGATCGCGCAGGGCGAAGGACCATTCGGGAAATACATGGGCGCACTGGACGAGAGCAGACGCGCTGCTCTCGAGCGGGCCTTGCGGGCGGCCTACGAGGCGAACGAGCCGGACGGCCCACGGTCGTTCGCGGCCGTGGCCTGGGCCTGTCGCGGCATCGTGCCCGAGGGATGGCATCAGCGGACGCGGTAGGTCCTTCGGAGCCCGAGACACGATGGCGGAATCGGTCCGGAATGCCTCACGATGCCAGATCGCCCGCAAGCTCCCGGATGATGTCCCAGGCGGCCAGGACGTCCGCGCGGGACGTCGATGTCTGACCGACCACGAAACGGATCACGAACCGGCCCTCGTGCTGGGTCTGCGTCAGGTATATCCGACCGTCGTCGTTGATGCGCTGGAGAAGGCGCTGGTTCAGCGCATCGAGATCGGGCGCGTTCGCCGGCGCGTAGCGGAACGTGAACAGCGACAGCACGGGCTCGGTCGTGAGCTCGAACGCCGGATGGGCGTCGATCAGGCCCGCCAGCTCCTGCGCCCAGGCCACATGCTGCCGGATCATGCGCTGCAGGGTCTCGACGCCGTAGGAGCGGATGACGAACCACAGCTTCAGGGCGCGGAAGCGCCGGCCGAGCGGCACCGACCATTCGCTGTAATCCACCAGCCCGTCACGCCCGAGCGTCCGGAGATAGGCGGGCCGAAGCGCCAGCGTGTCGGTCAGGGCTTTCGGATCCTTCACGAAATGGGCCGAGCAGTCGAAATTGGTGAACAGCCACTTGTGCGGATTGAAGACGAAGCTGTCGGCCTCCTCCGCCCCTTGCATCAGGTCGCGGAACTCCGGGCAGATCATGGCGCTGCCGGCCCAGGCCGCATCGACATGGAGGTAGAGACCGTGGCGGCGGGCGATGGCCGCCACCCCGGCGATGTCGTCGCACGCCCCGACGCTCGTGCCGCCGAGGCAGGCCACGATGGCCGCCGGAAGGAGGCCGGCGGTCCTGTCGGACGCGACGGCGCTCTCGAGGGCCGCGAGGTCCATGCCGTATCGCGGCCCCTGGACCGGCACCTTGATCAGGTTGGCATCGCCGATGCCCGCGATGCGGACGGCCTTGTCGACGGACGAATGGGCATGGGCCGAGCAATAGACGCGCACGGCCGGATGAGCGGTGAGGCCCTGCGTGTTGCCGGCAAAGCCGAGAGCCCGTTCGCGCGCCGTCAGGAGAGCCGCCAGCGTCGCTCCCGAGGCGGAATCCTGGATCACGCCCGAGAACCCTTCGCCCAGCCCGATCATCTGGCGCAGCCATTCGAGCATCCGCGTCTCGAGCTCGGTGGCCGCCGGGGAGGTCTGCCAGAGCATGCACTGCGCCGCCATGGCGGCGGTCACGTATTCGGCCACGACGGAGGGCGGGCTGGAATTCGCCGGGAAATAGGCAAAGAAGCGCGGGTGCTGCCAGTGGGTCATGCCGGGCACGATGAGCCGGTCGAGATCGGCGAAGATGGCCTCCATCGCCTCCCCGGCCGCAGGCGGATGAGCCGGCAGCCGCTTCAGGAGATCCCCGGGCTGGACCTGCGCCCGGACAGGGCGCTCGGCCACGGTTTCGAGATAGTCGGCCGACCAATCGGCGGCGCGATGCGCCCACGCCCGGAACTCGTTGCGATCTGTCATGGCTCTCTCTCCCGCATTGGCCTGTCGTCCGGCGCGGGATAGCACAGGCCCGGGCCAGGATCCGTAAAACCTTTGGCTGGAGCCGCGGCCGGTTCCCATCCCGGCCCCATCGTGGTATCGCGCCCGCATCTTCACCCTTGAATGGAGCGGCCGGCATGCCGAGCGACCTGAAGCGCGTCACACGCGCCCTTCTTTCCGTATCCGACAAGACGGGTCTCGTGGATTTCGCCCGCGCGCTGTCCGAGCGCGGCATCGAGCTGGTCTCCACCGGCGGCACGCACAAGACCCTGAGCGAGGCGGGCCTGCCCGTGAAGGACGTGAGCGACCTCACCGGCTTCCCCGAGATGATGGACGGGCGCGTCAAGACGCTGCACCCGGCCGTCCATGGCGGCCTTCTCGGCATCCGGGCGAACCCCGAGCATCAGGCCGCTATGCTGGCCCACGGCATCCAGCCCATCGACCTGCTCGTGGTGAACCTCTACCCCTTCGAGGCGACCGTGGCGGCGGGCAAGCCCTACGACGACTGTATCGAGAACATCGATATCGGCGGCCCCGCCATGATCCGCGCCGCCGCCAAGAACCACGGCGACGTGGCGGTGGTGGTGGACGGCACGGACTACGCCGCGATCCTCGACGATCTCAAGGCCCATGACGGCTCGGTGACGCTGACCCTGCGCCGCCGCCTGGCCCAGAAGGCCTATGCCCGCACCGCCGCCTATGACGCCGCGATCTCCAACTGGTTCGCGAACGAGCTCGGCGAGAAGACCCCGCCCTTCCGGGCCGTCGGCGGCGCCATCGCCGAGGTGCTGCGCTACGGCGAGAACCCGCACCAGACTGCCGCCTTCTACCGCACGCCCGAGCAGCGCCCCGGCGTCGCGACGGCCCGGCAGGTGCAGGGCAAGCAGCTCTCCTACAACAACATCAACGACACGGATGCGGCCTACGAGGCCGTCGCCGAGTTCCTGCCCGAGCGCTCCGCCGCAATCGTGATCGTGAAGCACGCCAATCCCTGCGGCGTGGCGGAGGGCGCGACCCTGCGCGAGGCCTACGAGAAGGCGCTCCGCTGCGATCCGGTCTCGGCCTTCGGCGGCATCGTGGCCATGAACCGCCCGCTCGACGCGGAGGCCGCCAAGGCCATCACCGAGATCTTCACCGAGGTCATCATCGCGCCCGATGCGAGCCCGGAGGCCATCGCCATCGTGGCCGCGAAGAAGAACCTGCGCCTCCTGCTCGCCGGCGCCCTGCCCGATCCGCGCCAGGAGGGCTTGACCCTTCGCACGGTGGCCGGCGGCTTCCTGGCCCAGAGCCGCGACAACGCGGTGGTCGATGCCATGGACCTGAAGGTCGTCACGAAGCGCGCCCCGACGGAGCGCGAGCTGGCCGACCTGCGCTTCGCCTTCCGGGTCGCCAAGCACGTGAAGTCGAACGCCATCGTGTACGCGAAGGACGGTGCGACGGTGGGCATCGGCGCGGGCCAGATGAGCCGCGTCGATTCCTCGCGCATCGCCGCCTGGAAGGCTGCGGAAGCGGCGAAGGCCGCGAACCTGCCCGAGACCCTCGCCAAGGGTTCGGTGGTCGCCTCCGACGCCTTCTTCCCGTTCGCGGACGGCCTCCTGGCCGCGGCCGAGGCCGGCGCCACGGCGGTGATCCAGCCCGGCGGCTCCATGCGCGACGACGAGGTCATCAAGGCGGCGGACGAGGCGGGCCTCGCCATGGTGTTCACCGGCTACCGGCACTTCCGCCACTGAGAACCGATGCCTGAGGCGTCGGACGTGAATTCGCACACACGTCCGATGCTTTCAGGTCGCAATCCTAGAGCTGCTTCCACTCACGTGGAAGCAGCTCTCTTCTTTGCTGCGCCGCATTGTTTGACGGCGAACCGGATCCACTTCGCCGAAAAATGCTCTAAGCATCTTTTCCCGCAAAACCGGTTCCCCCTTTTGCGTTCGATGCCTACATCAGGGTCTCCACTCACGGAGACTCTGATGATCATCACCACCACGCCGACCGTTGAAGGCCGCCGCATCGCGTCCTATCGCGGCATCGTTTCGGGCGAGGCCATTTTCGGCGCGAACGTCTTCCGCGACTTCTTCGCCTCCATCCGCGACGTGGTAGGCGGGCGCGCGGGCTCCTACGAGACGGTCCTGCGCGACGGGCGCGATACGGCCCTGCGGGAGATGATCGAGGAGGCCGAGCGTCTCGGCGCTCATGCCATCGTCGGCGTTCAACTCGATTACGGCGCCATCGGCCCTCAGGAGGGCATGATGATGGTGACCGCCAACGGCACGGCGGTAACGCTGGAGTAAGCGCTCACACCCGCTTCACGCCGCTGAGCAGCCCCAAGCCCGCCGCGAAGAACAGGATCAGCACCGCCGGTCCCGCGGCCTGCGTCTGGAACAGGCCTGTCGCCACCGCGACCGCGAGCGGCGCCAGGAAGGACGTGACCTTTCCCGAAAGTGCCAGCAGCCCGAAATAGCGTCCCGCCTCCCGCGGCGGGACGAGCCGCGCCAGCATGCTGCGCGAGGACGCCTGGAGCGGGCCGGCGACGGCGCCGATGACGAGGCCGAGCAGGAGAAACACCTTTTCGGGCGCGCTGCCGTAGAGCCCGTCCTCGGGCGAGGCCGGAAGCGTCGGGATCGCGAAGAAGACATGATCCGGGCCGAGCGAGAGCACGCCGAGGCAGACGAGCATCAGGATCAGGATCGACCCGTGGATCACGGGCTTCGCGCCGAACCGGTCGTCGAGACGCCCGCCGATCAATGCGCCCACCGTTCCGGTGACCGTGAGCAGGATGCCGAAGACGCCGAGCTCCGTCGCCTGCCAGCCGAACACCCCGGCCCCGTAGATGCCGCCGAACGCGAAGAGCGCCACCAGGGCATCCTGGTAGACCATGTTGGCGATGAGGAAGCGCAGCACGCCCTCGTAGCGGCGTGCATCGACGATGGTGCTCCGTACCTGCGACACGCCCTTGCGGACGGCTGCCCGCAGGTCGAGCCCGGAGCGGGCGATGTCGGGCGTGAAGACGAAGAGCGGCAGAATGGAGACGAGAAACCACAGGGCCGAGAAGGGCCCGGTCACGCGATCCCCCGCCCGCTGCGCGGGGTCGAGGCCGAAGAGCGGCTTGAGCCCCAGAAAGGTCTTGCCGGTTTCGGGGCTGGTGGCCAGGAAGCCCAGCACGATCACGAGGGACACGAGCCCGCCCAGATAGCCGACCGCCCAGCCCGTTCCGGACAGCCGGCCATAGCGTTCGGGCTCCACGAGATGCGGGATCATGGCATTGTTGAACACCGCCGCCACCTCGACGGCCACCGTGGCGAAGGCGAAGCCCACGAGGGCGATGGCGATTCCGTAGGGCTGGCCCGGCGCCGCGTACCACAAGGCGAAGGACGCAATGAACAGCACGAGGCCGCAGGCCGCGATCCAGGGTTTCTTCGGCCCCGTCGCATCCGCGATGGAGCCGAGGACCGGCGAGAGGATCGCGAGCACGAACCCCGCCGCCGCAGTCGCATAGCCCCAGAGGCTCTGGCCCGTGACCGGATCGGGCGCGAGGGCCGAGGCGAAATAGGGCGCGAACACGAAGGTCGTCACGAGGGTGAAGAAGGGCTGGCAGGCCCAGTCGAACAGGAGCCAGCCGAGGATCCCGGGGCGCGAGGCTCTCGCCGAGGGCGCCAGGAGATTGTCGTGTTTCACCGGAACATGCTCCCTCGCGTGACTCGAGCCGATGCCGCCAACCGCCGGCTGGACGATGTCTCGTCGTCCAGCCGGCTGATGAGGCCGAAGGCTCTAGCCCGTTCGCGCGAGGTCGCCAAGAAGGCTTGCCGCAACCGTGATCTTCGAGAGAGTCAGACCGGACGTGACGATGCTGTCCACGGCGCTCCGGATCCGGCTGACGTCGGAGCCGCGCTTCTCGCTCCAGACGCGCACCGCATCGGGTCCCGAGGAATCCTGCGCGGCGACTTCCGCCGTGAGGCCGCGATGGGCGTAGGCGATGCTGTCCACGGCGCGGTCGAGGGCCAGACGGTCGAAATAATCGCTGACGTTGATCTGCTGCGCCGCGCCGATGAGCGAGCCGAGCCGGAAGGCGGCCTCGAGAGCGAAATGCGTGCTCGCGATATCGCCTACCGGCTTGCCGGTCTTCTGTGCGGTCTGGACGATGTCGGGCGCCGCCACCAGATCCGGCAGGGAGGCGATCCGGCGCGCCAGATCCTCGGGGGTGCCCTGATCGACGAGCGCCTTCGTGCGGGCGTCCCAGGCGGCAAGGGCCTCGGCCGAGAGGGTCTCCGGCAGGCTGCGCTCCACCTCCGCGATGCCGGCCTGATAGGTGCCGACGATCGCGTCGAGGCTGTGGGTGGCGAAATCCACGTTGCGGATGAACCAGACGATCCGATTCATGAGCAGGTCCTGCAGCTCGCCATAGAGGCGGAGCTGGAGCTGGCCCGGCACCACGCCGTCGAGAGCGTCGATGGCGACATTCAGGTCCGCGAGGCCGAAGGAATCGCGGGTGGCCGCATAGGCGGCGGCGATCGTCGGCGCATCCGCGCCGGTCTGATCCACGAGGCGGGCCACGATGGTCGGGCCGCCCCGGTTGATGATCGCATTGGCAAGCTGCGTCGCGATGATCTCGCGGCGCAGGCGGTGGCCGGCGATCGCATCCGGGAAGCGCTCGCGCATCTCGGCCGGGAAATAGCGTTCCAGTTCCTTGGCGAGGTAAGGATCGTCCGGCACGGCGCTTTCCAGGAGCTCATCGTGGAGCGAGAGCTTGGCATAGGCCAGCAAGACGGCGAGTTCCGGACGGGTGAGCGCCTCGCCCCGGCGGGCGCGCTCCGTGAGCGCGGCATCGTCGGGCAGGTACTCGACCGCCCGGTTGAGGCGGCCTTCCTGTTCCAGCATCTGCATCAGTCGGCGCGCGAAGCCGAGATCGCCCGCGCCGTGCTGCTCCGCGAGCGAGAGCGCCAGCGTCTGCAGATAGTTGTTGCGCAGGACGAGCTTGGCGACCTCGTCGGTCATGTCCGCCAGGAGCGCGTTGCGGTCGTCCTCGCTGAGGCGTCCGTCGCGCTCGGGCACGCTCAGGCCGATCTTGATGTTCACTTCCACGTCGGAGGTGTTGACGCCCGCCGAGTTGTCGATGGCGTCCGTGTTGAGACGCACGCCCGCGCGCGCTGCCTCGATGCGACCGCGCTGCGTCGCGCCCAGATTGGCGCCCTCGCCGACCACCTTCGCCCGAATCTCCGCGCCCGTAATGCGGATCGCGTCGTTGGCACGGTCGCCGACCTGCTCGTCGGTTTCCGAAGAGGCCCGGATGTAGGTGCCGATGCCGCCGAACCAGAGCAGGCCCACATCGCTTTTGAGGATCGCGCTCATGACCTCGGCCGGCGTCGCCTCCGGCTTGTCGAGCCCGAGCAGGGCCCGCACTTCGTCCGACAGCGGGATCGACTTCGCGCTGCGCGGGAACACGCCGCCGCCCTTCGAGATGAGCGACTTGTCGTAGTCCTGCCAGCTGGATCTGGCTAAGTTGAACAGGCGCTCGCGCTCCAGATAGGAGGATTCCGGATCCGGGTTCGGATCGAGGAAGATGTCGCGGTGATCGAAGGCCGCGACGAGCTTGATGGCCCGCGACAGCAGCATGCCGTTGCCGAACACGTCGCCCGACATGTCGCCGACGCCCGCCACCGTCACGGGGGTCGTCTGGATATCGATGTCCATCTCGCGGAAGTGGCGCTTCACCGCCTCCCACGCGCCGCGGGCGGTGATGCCCATCTTCTTGTGGTCGTAGCCCTGGCTGCCGCCGGACGCGAAGGCGTCGCCGAGCCAGTGCCCCTTCTCGATGGAGAGTTCGTTCGCCGTGTCGGAGAAGGTGGCCGTGCCCTTGTCGGCCGCCACCACGAGATAGGGGTCGTCCCCGTCATGGCGCACGGTTTCCGGCGGCGGGACCACGTGATCGCCGACGATGTTGTCGGTGAGCTGCAGGAGCGTGCGCACGAAGATGCGGTAGCTCTCGGTGCCCTCGCTGAGCCAGGCCTGCCGGTCGCTCGGAGGCGGCAGCTGCTTGGGCACGAAGCCGCCCTTTGCGCCGACCGGAACGATCACCGCGTTCTTGACCTGCTGCGCCTTCACCAGCCCCAGGACCTCGGTGCGGAAATCCTGCGACCGGTCGGACCAGCGCAGACCGCCGCGCGCGACCTTGCCGAAGCGCAGATGCACGCCCTCGACGCGAGGCGAATAGACGAAGATCTCGTAGAGGGGCTTCGGCAGCGGCAGCCCTTCCACCTTCGCGCATTCGAACTTGAACGCGATGGTCTGGCGCGGCAGGCCGTTGCCTTCGAGCTGGAAGAAATTGGTGCGGACCGCCGCCTCGATGAGGTTGATGAAGCGGCGCAGGATGCGGTCGTCGTCGAGGCTCGTGACGCCCGTCAGCTGCTCCTCGATCCCAGCGCGGATCCGCGCCTCGGAATCGGCGCGCGCCTGCCTGTCCTCGATGCGCGGGTCGAAGCGCGCATAGAAGAGCTTCACGATGTTGACCGCGATCGCGCTGTGGCGCGCGAGCGTTCCGGCGAGGTAGTCCTGCGCGTAGGTGACCTGGATCTGGCGCAGGTAGCGGCCGAGCGCCCGCACCATGGCGACGTCCCGCCAGCCGAGGCCCGCCTCGAGCACCAGACGGTTGAAGCCGTCCGATTCGGCGAGGCCCCGGAACAGGGCGAGCAGGGCCGCCTCGATGAGTTCCTGGATCTCGTCGATCCTGATCGCGCCGCCGGCGGCGCGCTCCAGGGTCATGTCGTGGAGCCACACCCGGTCCATGCCGGAAACACCGGTCGAGACCACGCGGTAGGTTCGCTCGTTGACGACGCGGAACCCCAGGTTTTCGAGCAGGGGCACCCGGTCGGAGAGCGGCAGCGCCATGTTGCGCGAGAACACCTTCAGGTTCACGCGCGTCTCGTCGTCGCCTTCGCGCCGGTAGAGATCGACCGCGCGGGGCCGCGCCTCGGAGAGCTGCTCCAGAAGGCCGATATCCTTGATCGCCTGCTCGGCCCCGAACGCCTCGCGATAGGCGGCGCTGAACGCGTCGGCATAGCGCGCCGCGAGCGCCCGCGCCCGTGCGCCGCCGACCGCGTCGTCGAGCCGGTCGCGCAGGGCGTCGCCCCAGGTCCGCACGATGCTGGTGACGCCCTTTTCCAGGGCCTCGCGGGAGATCTGCGGAGTCTGCCCCTCGTCGCGCCCGATGATGTAGTGGGTGCGCGACAGCGGGCCTTCCGGATAGGTCGGATAGGAGGCCGAGACGCGGCCTTCGTAGATGCTCGCCAGGAACTGGCCGATGCGCTTGCGGACGCTGGTGTCGTAGCGGTCCTTCGGGACGAAGACGAGCACCGACACGAAGCGGTCGAACTCGTCGGCCCGCGCGAGCACCCGCACGCGCGGGCGCTCCGACAGGCTCATGATGTCGAGGGCGAAGTGGTAGAGCGTCTCCTCGTCGATCTGGAACAGCTCGTCGCGCGGGTAGTTCTCCAGCACGTTGAGGAGCGCGCGGCCCGAATAGCTCGCGGGGTCGAAGCCCGCGCGGGCGATCACCTTCGCCACCTTGTGCCGCAGATAGGGCACCTCGCCCACGGTATTGGTATAGGCGCTCGCCGTGAAGAGACCGACGATGCGCAGCTCGCCCTGCAGCTGACCGTTGCTGTCGAACAGCTTGACGCCGACATAGTCGAGATGCGCGCGGCGATGCACGTGGGACTTGACGTTCGCCTTGGTGATGATGAGCGCCTTCGGACGCGCGAGGAACGCGCGGATTTCGGGCGTCATGGCCACGAGTTCGCGGCCGCGCCGCAGCACACGCACGGACGGATCGCGCAGGAGGCCGAGTCCCGAGCCCTCCACCGGATCGGCCGCGGTGTCGCCCGCGGGAAGCCGGTATTCGCGAATCCCGAGGAACGTGAAGTTGTCCCGCGCGATCCAGTCGAGGAACGCGATGGCCTCCTTCACCTCGTCGTCCGGCAGTGGCGGCGGGTTGAGACGGTAGTTCTGGACGAGTTCGGTCACGCGGGCACGCATGCCCGGCCAGTCGTGCACCGCGAGCGACACGTCCTTGTGCACCCGCCGCATGGCCTCCGTCAGGCGATTGCGCGCCTCCGCGTCGTCGATGCGCGGAAGATGGATATGGATGAAGCTTTCGCGCTTCACGCCGACGCGGGAGGAGGCGGTGGTCTCGCCCACGAGACGGACCAGGGCGCCGCTGGAATCCCGTTCCACGGCCAGGATCGGATGCGCCACGAGCAGCGGGTCGTAGCCCTCGTCCACGATCTCGGCGAGCGTCGAATCGAGCAGGAAGGGCATGTTGTCGTTGATGACTTCGAGCACCGTTACGTCCCGGCGACGGCCTTCGCGCTCGATCTCGAGGTCGAGGAGGCGGACATCCTCTCCACCGCCGATGCGCGGGGCCTTGAGATGCTCGTAGGCCTCGGCGGCCAGCTCCGCGAGCGCCTGGGGCGAATAGGCGGCCAAGTCTTCGGGCGGGACGCGCCCGTAGAGATCGCGGACGAAAGTCGGCGGAATGGCTCTGTGTCCAGCTTCCAGCACGGCGACGGCCTCGGCCGTCAATTCGCTTCCGCTGGTCGGCGTTTCCAGCTTCATGCGCGCATCCTCGTTTTATAAAATTACGCGAGCGTTGCCACACTCCCGAGAGCGAAGCAACCTAAGCCTGCCCTTCTGCACAAATGACGGCGAAGTTATTGCAGCGCACCGACATTTTATGCTGCCTCGGCCTCTCGTGACGACAGATTGTTGTCGCCCCAGGTTTTGAGCGCGAGGACGACGGGCTCCAGGCTCCGGCCGCGCGCCGAGAGGGAATATTCGACGCGGGGCGGCACCTGCGGATAGACCGTCCGCACGAGCAGGCCGTCGGCCTCAAGCTCGCGCAGCTGGTTGGTCAGCATGCGCTGGGTGACGTTCGGGATCAGGCGGCGGATCTCGTTGAAGCGGAGCGTTCCCCTCATGAGCTTGTAGAGGATGACGATCTTCCACTTGCCGTCGATGAGGCTGAGCGCTCGCTCGACGGAACATCCGGTCGAGGCCGCCGCCTTCCGGGTAGTGCGCGGCATGACGGTATCCTTTTCGACACTATGTGCTGTTTTTGTGCGTTCTTGCAGGGATCCGCACTATGCCTCAACTTCGTTTCCATCCCAACAGGAGACATGGCATGCGCGCCGTCGCTTTTCAGCAATCCCTTCCCATCGAGGCCGAATCGTCGCTGATCGACATTGAGCTCCCCCGCCCCGAAGAACCCTCGGCGCGGGACCTGCTGGTCGAGATCAAGGCGGTCTCGGTCAATCCCGTGGACACGAAGGTCCGGATCCGCTCTTTGCCGGAGCCCGGCCAGCCCAAGGTCCTCGGATTCGACGCCGCCGGGATCGTGCGGGCCGTGGGACCGCAGGTCTCGCTGTTCCGGCCGGGCGACGAGGTGTTCTACGCCGGATCGATCCTCCGCCAGGGCACGAATGCGGAGTTCCACGCCGTGGACGAGCGGCTCGTGGGACGAAAGCCCTCCTCCGTCGGCTTCGAGGAAGCCGCCGCCCTGCCCCTGACGGCGCTGACCGCCTGGGAGACCCTGTTCGACCGGCTCGACATCCGCCGTCCGGTCGCGGGCGCGCCGAACGCTCTGCTGATCGTGGGAGGGGCCGGCGGCGTGGGCTCGATGGCGATCCAGCTGGCGCGGCGGCTCACGGACCTGACCGTCATCGCGACAGCGTCACGGCCGGAAACGCAGGACTGGTGCCGGGACCTCGGCGCCCATCACGTCATCGACCACCGCCAGCCCATCGCCGCGCAGGTGGAGGCGCTGGGGATCGGCGCCCCGGCTTTCGCGTTCTCGATCACGCATACGGACGAGCACTTCCCGGAAATCGCCAGGACGATCGCGCCGCAGGGCCGCTTCGCCCTCATCGACGACCCGAAGACGCCTCTCGACATCGCCCTGCTCAAGGGCAAGAGCGTCTCGATCCATTGGGAATCCATGTTCACGCGCTCGACCTTCCAGACCGCCGACATGGAGCGGCAGCACGAGATCCTCACCGAGGTCGCCCGCCTGGTCGATGCCGGAACGCTCAAAACCACGCTCGCGGATGTGTTCGGGCCGATCGATGCCGCCACTCTCAAGCGCGCTCACGCTTTCATCGAAAGCGGCCGCGCCCGGGGCAAGATCGTCCTGTCGGGGTTCTGAAAGCGCCGCGCAACGGCCCAATCATGGGGCGAGAGCCGGATTCCAGAAAAAAAGAAAGGCCGCCAGGAGGCGGCCTTATGCTTCGACTTTAAGTGGCCCGGCTCCGCAAATCGGCCCGGAGGGCTGGGGGGCTGACGTGTCCAAGCCGGTCGAGGAACCGGGCCGTCGAGGCAACGTGGCTGTTATCATCGTCCAGTAGGGCTTCCTCTGGGCGCGATTGCGGCAAAATCAAGATTTGGACCGGAACATGGGGGTTATCCCGCCGCTCCGGGTTGATCCGATCCTGAGCCGCCCCCATCATGAGATCACGATCATCATCGACGGGAGAGATCATGAGCGAAGGCGACGTCTCAGAGCCGCTGCGCGGCGGCTCGGCCCAGGGCTCCGCCCATATCCTGCCCTTCCCCGCCGCGCCGAAACGAGTGTCCTTCGACCGCATGGAGCTTCAGGCCATCCTCAACCTCTACGGCCGCATGGTCGCCGCGGGCGAATGGCGCGACTACGCCATCGACTTCACCCCGGACAAGGCCGTTTTCTCCATCTTCCGGCGCACCTCGGAAATGCCGCTCTACCGGATCGAGAAGGATCCGCGGCTCGCCAAGAAGCAGGGCGCCTATTCGGTCATCGTCTCGACCGGCCTCATCCTCAAGCGCGGGCACGAGCTCGACCGCGTGCTGCGGGTGCTCGACAAGCCGAAGGTCGTGTCGGCCTAGCGCATCGGATCGATCCTTCGACAAACGCGTCGTTCGGCGCGGAAAACCGGAGGTCCGCGTCAGCGACCCGGCGGCTCGGTGGTGCCGCGCCCGAGGGAGCGCTGCATGAGCACGGTGGAGAGCCAGCGCCCGTGCTTGTAGCCGATGCCCTTGAGGATGCCGACGGGCTCGAATCCCAGGCTCTCGTGCAGGCCGATGGAGCCCTTCGATTCCTCGTCGCCGATGACCGCCACCATGAGCCGGAAATCCCGCGCCTCGCAGGCCTCGATCAGCGTCGCGAGAAGCCGGCGCCCGATCCCCTGTCCCTGCGCGTCCGGCGCGACGTAGATCGAATCCTCGACCGTGGAGCGATAGGCGGGCCGCGTCCGGTAGGGTCCCGCATAGGCATAGCCCAGGATCGCGCCGTCCCGCTCCGCCACCAGATAGGGATAGCCGCCCTCGAGCACCGCGGCCCTGCGGCGCGCCATCTCGGCCTCGCCGGGAGGATCGAGCTCGAAGGAGGCGGTGCCATGCACCACCGCGTGGGCGTAGATCGCCGCGATGGCCGGAAGGTCGGCATCGAGGGAGGGACGGACGAGGAGGCTCATGGGCCTGTCGTAAGGCCTCGCCCGGAAATGCGCAATCGCCCAACGAAAAGCCCCGGCTTTCGGCCGGGGCTTCGACGAACGTCTGTTTCTCGGTCTATCGCTCTTAATTGTTGCGGTTGCCCACGAGCGCGAGGAGGAACTGGAACATATTGATGAAGTCCAGGTACAGCTGCAGGGCGCCGAACACCGACACCTTCGCGGAGGCCTCGGCATCGAAGTTACCGTACAGGTACATCTCCTTCAGCTTCTGCGTGTCATAGGCCGTGAGGCCCGCGAACAGCAGCACGCCGATCACCGAAATGCCGAACTGCAGGGCGCTCGACATGACGAAGATGTTCACGATCGAGGCCAGGATCAGGCCGACGAGACCCATGATCAGGAACGAGCCGATGCCCGAGAGGCTGCGGCGGGTGGTGTAGCCCCAGAGCGACAGCGCGCCGAAGGACGCCGCCGTGATGAAGAACACCTGCACGACGCTCGCGCCCGTATAGCGGAGCAGCAGCGTCGAGAGCGAGGCGCCCATCACGGCAGCAAAAGCGAAGAAGGTGCCGCGCGCGGAGGCCGCCGACATCCGGTCCATGCGGAACGAGAAGAAGAAGATGAAGGCGAGCGGCGCCAGCGCCACCACCCACATCAGGGGCGTGCCGTACAGCACCCGCCCGAACTCGGTCAGGTAGGCGCCGCCCATGCGGGCGACGGCCATCGACGGATCGCTCGTCGTCGCGAGCATGTTCACGCCGAGCGCGACCAGGGCCGAGATAGCAAGGCCCAGGATCATGTTGTTGTAGACGCCGAGCATGAAGGCGCGCAGGCCCTGGTCGACCTGTGCCGCCGTCCGGGCAAAGCCGGTGCCATAGGCGGTTTGGTTTTGCTCATACGGTTGCATCGGAGTCCTTTCTCGCGGTGTCCCGTCGTGGTCCCTCGAGAGGCCGGGAGCCGACCCTCGGTCGCCGCATTATACGACGACAAGCAAAATATGAGGAGTCGCCCTTGAGGGCGCAAGAGGGAGGGCCAAGCTTCAAGGTTCCGTGACAGGAAAAGCGTGGCGCGGGGCGGGTGCTCCGGATCCTACAGACTTCTCAGGTATGGGGCCGGTTTCTGGCTCAGGATCCTCCAGGTGCCCATGAGCCCGAGGCCCACCGCCACCAGAACGGCCAGAGCCGCGGCCAGCAGCGATCCGGTCAGGTCCAGGGCGAAATCCAGGTTCATGACGCGGGTCACGATGAAATAGGCCGCGATGGCGCCGGCCAGGAGCCCGAAGACCGACGTGGCGAGGCCGAGCAGCCCGTATTCGAGGGCATAGGCCGAGACCAGCCGCGCGCGGGTCGCGCCCAGGGTCTTCAGCACCACCGCATCGTAGAGCCGCGCCCGGTGCCCGGCCGCAAGCGCTCCCGCCAGCACCAGGAGGCTGGCGATGAGCGCGATGGAGCTCGCCCCGCGGATCGCCGTGATGAGCTGGGACACCACGTCGTTCACCGCCTCCAGAGCGTCCTTCACGCGCACGCTCGTCACCATGGGATAGGCCTGCGCCGCGCTGCGCAGGATGCGCCGGTCGAGGGCGGGATCCGCGCCCTGCGGGAAGGTGACGGTGGCCAGATGCGTGTGCGGCGCGCCGGCGAAGGTGTTGGGCGAGAACACCATGACAAAATTGATGCCGAGCGAGCGCCACTCCACCTGGCGCAGGTTCGCGATGGTGGCCGTGATGTTGCGCCCGAGCACGTTCACGGTGATCTCGTCGCCGAGCTTCAGGCCGAGCCCCTCGGCGATCTTGGCGTCGAACGACACGAGCGGCTTGCCCCGGTAGTCCTCGGGCCACCACTCTCCCTGGACGAGGCGGGAGCCTTCCGGCAGCGCCTTGGCATAGGTGATGCCGCGGTCGCCCTCGAGCACCCAGGACACGTCCTCGCCCGCCTTGATCGCGCTGACGGGCCTTCCGCCCAGCGTGACGAGCCGACCGCGCATCATCGGCACGCGCTCGATCCGCGCCTTCGGAGCCTGCTCCTTCAGGAAATTCTCGAAGGTCTCGGCCTGCTGGTTCGGGATGTCGAGGAAGAAGAAGCTCGGGGCGCGCTCCGGCAGGGTCTGCCGGAGCTGGCGGGTGAGGTTGGTGTCGATGAGGGACAGCGTCACCAGGAGCGTGATGCCGAGGCCCAAGGACAGTACGAGCGACGGGGTCAGGGCGCCGGGCCGGTGGATATTGGCGAGCGCCAGCCGCGGCGCCGTCCGCCGGGGACGCGGCAGGCGGCGGGCGAGCGCCATCAGGCCGAGCGCCACGAGGCGCAGCAGCACGAAAGAGCCGGCCGCGGCCCCGACGAACATCAGGGCGATGCGCCGGTCGTAGGCCGCGAACACCGCGAGTCCCACGAGCGCCGCGACGGAGAGCGCCAGCGCCGCGAGATAGCGCCGGCGCGGCCAGCGCCGCTCCGGGTCGATCTGGTCGCGAAAGAGCCCCGAGACCGGCACGTCATGGGCGCGGCCCAGGGGCGCGAGCGCGAAGACGAGAGCCGTCAGGACGCCATAGAGAAGCGCGATGCCGAGTTCGCCCACGGCGATGACCGGCTGGATCGGGATGGGCAGGAGATGGCCGAAAAGGCCGGTGACGACGAACGGCAGGGCGGCCCCGACGACGAGACCAATGGCGACCGCCACGAGGGCGATCAGCATGACCTGGGTCAGATAGAGCATCACCACCTGGCCACCCGGGGCCCCGAGGCTCTTCAGGGTCGCGATGGAGGCGCGCTTGCGGTCCACGAAGCCGCGCACCGCGTTGGCGACGCCGACCCCGCCGACGAGGAGCGCCGTGAGGCCGACCAGCGTCAGGAACTGGGTGAAGCGCTCGATGTTCTTGGCAAAGCGCGGATCCGCGTTGACGCGGGTGCGGATGTTCCACCCCGCCTCCGGCAGGGCGCGGTTCGCGTCCGCCTCCACCTGCGCGAGACCCTCGTCCGTCGACAGCGCCGGCGGCAGGGACACGCGATAGGTCCAGCGCACCAGGCTTCCCGGCTGGACGAGCCCCGTCGCCCGCAGGGCCTCCTGCGACATCATCAGGCGCGGCCCGAAGCCGATGCCGTCGGCGATCTTGTCGGGCTCCGAGACGAGGCGCGCCCGCAATTCGATGGCGGCCGCGCCCACCGTGACCCGGTCGCCGACCTTCAGGTCGAGCCGCGCCAGAAGCGCCGGATCGACGGCGGCCCCGAACGCGCCGTCGTTCCGGGCAAACAGCTCCACGGGCGCCAGCTGGGGATCGGTCTCCAATTCACCGGCTGTGGGGTAGCCCGCGTCGACCGCCTTGAGCTCCACGAGCGCGGTGCCCTTGTCGCCCGCGACCGCCATCGCCCGCATGGTGGCGACGGCATTCACCTGGCCCTTCGAGGCGAGGAACGCCCGCTCGGGTCCGGTCGCCTCCCGCTGAAGCAGGGAGAAAGCCATGTCGCCGCCGAGAATCCGGCGGCCCTCATGGGAGATCCCCTCGGTGAGCGAACGCGACAGGGACGAGACGCCCGCGATCGCCGCGACGCCGAGCGCGATGCAGGCCAGGAAGATGCCGAAGCCCTTCAGGCCGCCGCGCAGCTCGCGCAGGGCGAGACGCAGCAGGAGCGGCAGCGGCGAGGCCGGCCCGTGCCGCCTCTCGGGCGTTGTCGGAAGAGAACCGTGCATGGACGCGCCCCTATGCCACGGCCGGGGCCGCATCGGCCTCGATATGGCCAGAGCGCAGCCGCACCATGCGGTCGCAGAGGCGGGCGAGGCCAAGGTCGTGGGTCACGAGCACGAGGGTGGCGCCGCGGTCGCGCTTCAGCCTGAACAGGAGATCCACGATGGACCCGCCGGTGCTCTCGTCGAGGTTGCCGGTGGGCTCGTCGGCCACGAGGATCGCCGGGTTCGGCACGATGGCGCGGGCGATCGCCACGCGCTGCTGCTCGCCGCCCGAGAGCTGCGCCGGATAATGGTGGAGGCGGTCCCCGAGGCCCACCGCCTGCATCTCGGCCTCCGCCCGCTCGAAGGCGTCCCCCTCCCCGGCCAGTTCCAGCGGCAGGGCGACGTTTTCGAGAGCTGTCATGGTGGGAACGAGATGGAAGGACTGGAACACGATGCCGATCCGGCGGCCGCGAAAGCGCGCCAGCTCGTCCTCGTCGAGCCCCGACAGGTCCGTGCCGTCGACGACGACCTTCCCCGAATCGGGGCGCTCCAGCCCGGCCATGGTCATGAGGAGGGTGGATTTCCCGGAACCCGACGGCCCGACGAGGCCCACGGCCTCGCCCCGGTTGATCGCCAGCGAGATCCCCTTGAGGATATGCACCCGCGCGGCCCCGCGCCCGAGGCTCAAATCGACATCGTGCAGCGCGATGGCCTTGTCCTGCATGCCCGTTCACCCGATCTGTTGGAAAACCCGTCGAGACACGTCGGTTTAATCCGGCACATATGGGAAGCCTATCGATGAAGCGCCAATCAGGCCCGTTCATGGCGATCATTTTTGCGTGTGCGGCGGCCCTTGCCGCCATGTTCGCCCCCGCGTCCAGCCTTCGGGCGCAAAGCCAGCCGATCCATCTCGTGGCGCTCGGCGACAGCCTGACGGCAGGCTACGGCCTGCCGCAGGAGGCGGCTTTCCCGGTGGTGCTGGAACGCGCCCTGAAGGCCAAAGGCCACAATGTGGAGATCGCCAATGCGGGGGTGTCGGGCGACACCTCCTCGGGCGGTCTCGACCGGCTCGACTGGTCGGTGCCGGACGGCACGGACGGGGTGATCCTGGAACTCGGCGCCAACGACATGCTGCGGGGGCTCGATCCCGCCATTCCGCGAAAGGCCGTCGAGACCATCGTCGAGCGGCTGAAAAGCCGCAACATTCCGGTCCTGCTCGTGGGCATGTACGCCTCGCGCAACCTGGGACCGGACTATGCCCGGAAATTCGACTCCCTCTATCCTGACATTGCGAAGAAGCACGACCTTGTGCTCTACCCCTTCTTCCTGGATGGAGTCGCCGGCGAGCGATCCCTCAACCAGCCCGACGGCCTGCACCCGACGGCCAAGGGGGTCGAGATCATCGTCGAGCGCATCCTGCCGACCGTCGAGACCTTTCTCGCCCGCCTGTCCCAGCGCTGATTCCACTCGGCGCAGTCCTTCTTTTCGCATGAACGCGGCGTTTTCATCCGCCGCGAGGAGCTTGCCATGGAATACCGTCGTCTCGGCCACACGGATCTCAAAGTCAGCCTCATCTGCCTCGGCACCATGACCTGGGGCCAGCAGAACACCGAAGCCGAGGCCCACGCGCAGATGGATTACGCCCTCGACCGAGGCATCAACTTCTTCGACACGGCCGAGCTCTATTCGATTCCCCCGAAGGCGGAGACACAAGGGTCCACGGAGCGCTTCATCGGCTCCTGGTTCAAGGCGCGCGGCGCGCGCGACAAGGTGATCCTCGCCTCCAAGGTCGTGGGGCGCTCCGAGAGCACCTGGTTCCGGGACGATGGATCGCCGGCCGAATTGTCGCGCAGGCAGATCGAGGAAGCCGTCAACAAGAGCCTGAAGCGGCTCCAGACCGATTACATCGACCTCTATCAGATCCACTGGCCGGACCGCCCCATGCCGTGGGGCTCGAACCCGACGATCTATCGCCATGAGGACGGCGATTCCCACCCGATCGGTGAAACCGTCGAGATCATGACCGATCTGGTGAAGGCCGGAAAGATTCGCCATTTCGGCCTCTCGAACGAGAGCGCCTGGGGCACCATGACCTTCCTCAGGCATGCGGAAGCCAAGGGGCTCGCGCGGATCCAGTCGGTCCAGAACGCCTACAATCTCCTCAACCGCACCTACGAGGTGGCACTGGCCGAGATCACCACGCGGGAGAACGTGAGCCTTCTCGCCTATTCGCCGCTGGCGCAGGGCTATCTCACCGGAAAATACCTGGACGGCGCCCGCCCGCCGGGAACGCGCACGACCCTGTTCAACCGCGGCCAGCGCTACGAGAACCCGGTGGCCGAGGCCGCGATCCGCAAGTATCTGGCGCTCGCCCGAGAGTTTGGCCTCGACCCGGCCCAGATGGCGCTGGCCTTCGTCAATTCCCGCCCGTTCCTGACGTCCAACATCATCGGCGCAACCTCGATGGAGCAGCTGAAGACGGATATCGCCTCGATCGACGTGACGATCACGCCGGAGCTGGAGAAGCGCATCGACGCGATCCACGTCGAGCACTGCAATCCCTGCCCGTAGCGTTGCCTCTTCCGCCACCCCCGGACCGGCCCGAGGGTGGCGGGCCCTGGAACAAACCCCTGCGCCAATCGTCTGAAAGGGCACTTGCGGGGGCGGCCCGCCTGCCCTCATGCTCGCAGGACACGATCCGCCAGGCTCAGGAGGTGCCCCATGCCACGCCTGTTCACCGGCATCGAGATTCCCGCCGATATCAGCCTGGCGCTCTCGAGCTATCGTGGCGGCCTCCCCGGCGCGCGCTGGGTCGACCCCGAGAACTATCACATGACCCTGCGCTTCATCGGCGACATCGATGACCGGACGGCGGACGACGTGTGCTCGATCCTGGGCGAGGTCCGGCGGCGCCATCCGCTCGCCATCGTGATCGACAGGCTCGACACCTTCGGGGGCGGCAAGCCGCGCACGGTCTTCGCCCGCGCCTCGGGCAACGACGACCTGAGCGAGCTCCAGGCCGAGCAGGAGCGGCTGATCCGGCAGGTCGGGCTCGCTCCCGAAAGACGCCGATTCATCCCGCACGTGACGCTCGCGCGCCTGCGCGACGCCTCGCCCCTGGACGTGGCGGATTACATCGCGACGCGGGGCCATTTTCCCAAGCTGACCTTCACGGCCCGGCGCTTCGTCCTGTACTCGTCGCGCAATTCGGTGGGCGGCGGACCCTATGTGGTCGAGGCCGCCTATCCGCTGGGATGAGCTCGACGGGGCCGCATAGGGTCTTTAAGCTCGACCTTATGTCCTCGCTCATCTTCGTCACCCATCCCGAAGTCGTCATCGATCCGCTCGTCCCCATTCCCGAATGGCCCCTGAACGCCATCGGGCGCGAGCGCATGGAACGCTTCGCCGACCGCCTCGCCGGCGCTCGTGTGTCGGCCGTCTATGCCAGCACGGAGCGCAAGGCGATGGAGGGCGCCGCCATCGTGGCCGGGCGCCTCGGCCTCCCCTGCCGGACCGACGCAGACCTGGGCGAGAACGACCGCTCGGCCACGGGCTACATCGCCCCGCCGGAATTCTGGGAGGTGGTGAGAGAGTTCTTCGCGCATCCGCACGAGAGCATCCGGGGCTGGGAGCGGGCCATCGACGCGCAGGCGCGGATCGTCGCGGCCGTGAGCCGGATCGCCAAGGAGGAAGAGACGAAAGGCGACATCGTCGTCGTGTCCCATGGCGGCGTCGGCTGTCTGTTGACGGCCCATCTTCAGAAGATTGCCATCGGCCGGGAAAGCCGCCCCTCACACCCGGGCGGCGGCTGCCTTCTGGTGATCGATCGGGAGTCTCTCGCGCTCAGGCAGGACTGGCGCACCATGGAGGAAGCCCCGCTCCCGGCCTGAGCGGGCTTTCGGGCTTGCATCGCCGCCCCCTTGGGACTAGCCCCTGTTCCGCCTCGACGAGGCGCAGGTTCAGCGCGGGGAAGACAGGAATCCGATGGACGGCAAACGCATCGCGCAACTCATTCCGGGCATCGCGCTCTGCGTCGTGATCTCGCTTCTGGCCATGGGTCTCCAGGGGCTCGAGGAGCATTGGGCCGGGCGCCCCTGGCTCGAGGCGCTCGTCATCGCGATCCTCATCGGCACGGTCGTGCGGACGGCCTGGACGCCGGGAGGCCGCTGGGTGCCCGGCATCGGGTTTTCGGCCAAGATGCTGCTGGAGATCGCCGTGATGCTGCTCGGCGCCTCGATCAGCTTTCAGGCCGTCCTGCAGGCGGGCCTCGGCCTGATCGCCGGCATCGCGGTCGTGGTCGCGGTGGCGATCGGCGCGAGCTACGGGCTCTGCCGCCTGCTCGGCCTGCCGAAGCGCATGGCGATCCTGGTCGCCTGCGGCAACTCGATCTGCGGCAACTCGGCCATCGCGGCGGTCGCGCCCGTGATCGGCGCGAAGCCGGAGGATGTGGCCTCCTCCATCGCCTTCACGGCCATTCTCGGGGTGATCGTCGTCGTCGGCCTGCCCCTGCTCATTCCCTTGCTCGGCCTCTCGCTCACCCAATACGGGGTGCTGGCGGGGCTGACCGTCTACGCGGTGCCGCAGGTGCTGGCCGCGACCGTGCCGGTCGGCATGGTGAGCGCGCAGCTCGGCACGCTCGTGAAGCTCGTGCGCGTCCTGATGCTGGGTCCGGTGGTCATCCTGCTGTCCGTCGCCGCGGGCCGCGGGTCGGCCGCAGCCAAACCGGGCCTGTCGCTCAACCGGCTCGTGCCCTGGTTCATCATTGGATTCCTGGGACTGGCGGTGCTGCGCTCCCTGGGGCTGATCCCCGATATGCTCCTGCGCCTCGTCCTTCCCACGGCCACGATGCTGACCGTCGTTTCCATGGCGGCCCTCGGCCTCGGGGTCGACCTGAAGGTGCTGGGCCGCGTCGGCGGGCGAGTGACGCTCGCTGTCACCCTCTCGCTCGTCGTGCTGATCGCGATCAGCCTGGGCCTGATCCGGCTCATCGGCCTCGCCTGAGCCCGCCAGGGCTTGAAACCTTCCCGGCCCGCCTCATCACTAGGACAGCCCGTCCTCACAATGAAGCTCGCCCATGCCCCGCCTGACCGACACCGAGCGCGCCGAACTCCTGCCAGCCCTCGACGGCTGGACCCTCGTCGAAGGCCGCGACGCCATTCACAAGCGCTTCGTCTTCGACGACTTCAACGCCGCCTTCGCGTGGATGACCCGCGTCGCCCTGGCGGCGGAGCGGATGAACCATCACCCGGAATGGGCCAACGTCTACAACCGGGTGGACGTGACCCTCTCGACGCATGACGCCAAGGGACTCACGCGCCGCGACATCGAGCTGGCCCAGCGCCTGGACCAGTTCGCGGCCGGGCTGTCAAAAGGCTGAGCGAGAGCATCGGATCGATCCCGGCCCGGCGCCGTTCCGAGGCAGGATCAGAGGACGAAAAAGTCCTTCTCCGTCAGTGCCAGGCCAGCCTTGAGCTTGGCGAAGGTCACCGCCGCCGCTTTGCCGGAGCCGTCCGGATCGTAAGAGAGATCGCCGGTCTTTTTGTTGTAGACGATCCGATCGTCCTTATCGTGGGCTTTCGCTCCGATATAGAAGGCGCCTTTCGTGAGCGTTTCCTTCTTGGCGATTTTCGAGAAGACGGTTCTTGCAAGCAGGATCGTATCGTCCTTCGGGTTGAAATCCGCGATTCTGTCGACGTTGGATTTGCCGAGTTTCGAATCGAACAGGAAGCTGTCCTTTCCGGATCCGCCGGCAAGCATATCGTTGCCGATCCCGCCGGCAATCCGATCGTTCCCGTCTCCGCCGGAGAGATCGTCGATGCCTGCGCCACCATCGAGAATGTCCGCCCCGTCGCCACCGGTGAGCGTGTCATAGCCGTCTGCGCCCGACAGCAGGTCCGATCCGGCTGCCCCTGCCAGCAGGTCATGTCCATCGCCGCCATCGGCCGTGACCGATACCGTTGGGGCATAGAAGACATCCGAGCCTGAGCTGCCCTCGAGCAGCAGCTTGTCCGCAACGCTCCAGTTCGTGAAGCTCCAGGCGCGAAGGTCGATAGCGGAGCCGGAAAGGAGCCGGACCGTGATTTCGTTTGCCTGTGCATCGCCCACGATGGTCGTCGGCGTCTGCGGGAGGCTGTCGTTGAGCCAGAGCCGCGTCGCACCGTCGAAAGCGATCCGCTCGATCCCCGACAGGCGCATGAGGGACATGTCGGTATCGCCCAGAAGCCGCAGCGTGTCGGTGCCGCCACCGCCGATGACGCGCTCGCCGGCCACGATATCCCCGGAATTGAACAGGAAAACGTCGTCGCCGTCCCCACCGTTGAGCAGATCGGCACCGCGGCCGCCGGTCAGCGTATCCGCTCCCGCCCCGGTCAGAATCGTGTCGTCCATCGCCGTGCCGACGATACGGTCCGCCTGGGGCGCTCCGGCATCGTCGTTGTAGCGGAACGTGACGGACTGATCGGGCCGGTCCCAATTGCTGAAACGCCATCCGGACAAATCGAGATCGACCGCGCCGGTCCCCGAACGTGCGAGCGTGATCGCATCCCCTTGCGACGCCGATCCTTCGATGGTGAGCGACTGCGACGCGAGGCCCGCGCCGACCTGATCGCTGCGCAGCGTCACGCTCTTCGGCCCATCGGTCGATGCGAAGCGCAATGTGTCGATCTGCGTGATTGCGGCGAAGCCGATTCCGGTGCCCTCGATCACGACCGTATCGAGACCGTCCGCCGAGGTGCCATCCGCATTGCCGCCCGCAAGGACGACGTTCGAGGCGCCCGTCGCGAGGCGGAAGATGTCGTTGCCGGCCCCGCCGATCATCTGCGCATTCGCCTGTCCGCGATTCCAGAGAATGTCGTCGCCGCCGCCGTCCAAGGTATCCGTGGAGGCAAGACCGTAGGTGGTCAGGTGATCGTTCTTGCCGCCGCCCGTGATGGTGTCGTTGCCACTGAACAGAACATCGAAGGCGGCAAGCGCCCCGCTCCCTCTCAGAGCTGAGGAGAATGAGACGAGATTGTCAGGGATGCTGTCGAACGTCAGCTGGCCCATCACACCGTCGTCCGAACGGAAAATGCCTGATGTGACTGTCCCCGAGGTTGCGTAGTAGGTATTGTCGGGCAGCTTGGTGGCCAGAATCGCCGAACCATACAAAGACAAGGAGGCGAATTGGTATCCCCCCTCCGCCAAGTTGGTGAACCTGGCGAAATTGGTGACGGCAACATCGAACGAGGTCTGTGTTCCGAGGACTTCCTCGAAAGCTAGGTTCGTGTCCAAAATTTCCTGAAATTTTATTGCACCCATGTCCCTGCCCCGGCTTTGCTAATACAATAGCGTTATAGGACAGTGATCATATAGCCAAGCTTCAAGGCTCCTTCCTCTACGGTAGAGTCGCAACAACGAACTGCCCGTTTCCGGCGGACTGGAACCGCCGGAAACCAGATCAGCTAATCCGCCAAGGCTTACTTCGGCTGCATGCGCAGCGCGCCGTCGAGGCGGATTCCCTCGCCGTTGAGCATGTCGTTCTCGATGATGCTCCTGACCAGGGTGGCGTATTCCTCGGGCCGGCCGAGGCGCGAGGGGAACGGCACGTTGGCCTCCAGCGCCTTGCGGTAATCCTCCGCGATGCCCTCGAAGAGCGGCGTGTGGAACAGGCCCGGCAGGATCGTCATGACCCGGATGCCGAAGCCCGAGAGATCGCGCGCGACCGGAAGGGTCAGGGCCAGCACTCCGCCCTTGGAGGCCGAATAGGCGGCCTGTCCGATCTGGCCGTCCTGCGCGGCGACCGAGGAGGTGTTCACGATGACGCCGCGCCCGCCGTCCGGCGTCACGGGATCGAGCCCCGCCATGGCGGCGGCGCATTTGGAGATCATCGCATAGGTGCCGATCAGATTGATCTCGACAGTGCGGCGGAAGCTCGCCACGTCATGCGGGATGAGCTCCCCGGTCTCGCGCTTCCGGGTCACCGTGCGCTTGCCCGGCGCGACGCCGGCGCAGTTGACGAGAATGCGCTCGGTGCCGTTCTTCGCCCGCGCCTGGGCCAGCGCCGCGTCGATGGAGGCCTCGTCCGTGACGTCGGCCTTGCAGAAGACCGCCCCCATCTCGCGGGCAACCTGTTCGCCGCGCTCCGCGTTCATATCGAAGATCGCGACCTTCGTGCCGGCCGAGGCCAGCATTCGGGCGGTGGCCTCGCCCAGCCCCGATGCGCCTCCGGTCACGATGGCCGCCATAGATTCGTCGAGCTTCATGGGTTGTCTCCTCTGGTGATAGGATGTCTTACGTCATCCGCCAGAGGACGGAAACGTCGATTGTCGAAGGAGCAGAATGCATGAGCGAACCCTTCATCAAGCCTTTCAGCAAGGCCGAGATGAATGCCATGCGGGCAGCCACCCGGGACGAGGAAGGCTTGAAGCAGCGGTTCTGGGACAAGCTGAAGCGCGTCGCGAGCCATATCCCGTTCGCCGAGGACCTGGTGGCGGCCTTCTATTGCGCGACGGACCCGAAGACCCCGAGCCGCGTGAAGCTGATTCTCCTCGGCGCCATTGCGTATTTCATCGTGCCGACCGATGCCGTGGCCGATTTCCTGCCCCTGATCGGCTTCGCGGACGATGCGGCGGTGCTGGCCGCCGCGATCACGCAGGTGGCGAGTTCGATTACCGACGAGCACCGGGCCAGGGCGCGGGACACCTTGGGCGTGATGGTGAGTAAAGAGCAAGCTTAGTTGAGCTTTAAGAATATATTCTTTTAGGGGAATATTGACTTATTGCAACGATATTATTTATCGCTATAGTGATTCGTGTTCATGAGTACCGTATTTCAAACTCTCCTCCGTTAAAGAAGCCAAAAACATTAAAAACAAAGAGACTGACAGGGCCGCTTCGTGGCCCTTTTATTTTGGCTGGACCGGAAGCCCGCCCCGAGCGGCGCGTTTCGACGCATCGCCAAGCGAATGGCCTCGCCTTACGGACATGGTGAAGAGTTCTTAACCATCCTGGATGTAAGTTCCGCCCCATGATGATCGCTTCCCTCCCGCGCGGCCTCGCCGCAGGCATGATTTCTGCCGTCTTCGCCGTTGGAACGGGCTCTGCCGCCATGGCTCAGGCCCATCGCCCCGCGGCGCATCAGCCCGCCAAGGCAGCCCCGGCCGCCAAGGCGACGACCTCGAAGGCCAAGGCCGCGGCCAAGCCGGCGGCAGCCGCGGGAGCGGCGGCGGCCGTCAAGACGAATCAAGGCCAGGCCGCCACCGGGCCCGGCGGCGCATCCCTCGTGGCCTCCTACGGCGACTGGGGCGTCTATACGGCCCAGACCGGCCGCTCGAAGATCTGCTATGCGCTCAGCCAGCCCAAGGACCGGCTGCCGAAGAACCTCAACCGGGATCCGGCCTATCTGTTCGTGTCCTTCCGCCCGGCGGAGAACGTGAAGAACGAGGTTGCCCTTGTGCTCGGCTTCGCGGCCAAGGAGAACGGCCCGGCGGAAGCCGCCATCGGCAACGCCTCCTATGCGCTGCTCACCAAGGCGACCAATGCCTGGCTGAAGAACCCCGCCGAGGAGGGTCAGGCCATCGGCACGATGTCCCGCGCCCAGAGCGTGGTCGTGAAGGCGCAGTCGGCCCGCGGCAACCAGCTGACGGACCGCTATTCCCTGAACGGCTTCGGCAAGGCCCTGGAGCAGGCCCGCAAGGAATGCGCGTCCTGACGTCCCTGCCGCACGGTTGAAAAAGACGGATCCGATGAGCATCTTCCGGGCTTGAGGCCCGGATTTTGCATGAGGGCCTCACGTTTCCGACGCAATCGTGTTATAGGAAGCGCCCGTTCCCCTGAAACAAAGGCTGAGATCTCCCATGGCGACGGCGCTCGACATCGCCAAGCGTAACCCCAATGCGGCTTCCCTGGCCGTCAGCGATGCCGCGCGCGCAGCGGGGCAAGAGACTCTTCATGCGGCGGTTGCCATCGAGAAGAAGGCCGAGCTGAGCGTGGTGGCGGGGGCCGCCCCCGGCGGCGCCTCGCTGGTCGGCCTCACCCGCGAGCAGCTGAAGGATTCGCTTGCCGCCATCGGCGTGCCGGAGCGCGAGCTCAAGATGCGCGTCGCCCAGCTCTGGCACTGGATCTACTTCCGCGGCGCGAAGGACTTCGCCGAGATGACCAATGTCGGCAAGGAGCTGCGCGCCAAGCTCTCCGCCGCCTATACGCTCGCCCGCCCGCAGGTCGTCTCCGAGCAGGTCTCGAAGGACGGCACCCGCAAGTGGCTGATCCGCATGGCCTCGACCGGCCCGCTCGACAAGGGCGCCGAGATCGAGTGCGTCTATATCCCCGAGACCGACCGCGGCACGCTCTGCGTGTCGAGCCAGGTCGGCTGCACCCTGACCTGCTCCTTCTGCCACACCGGCACCCAGCGCCTCGTGCGCAACCTGACCTCCGCCGAGATCGTCGCGCAGCTCATCGTCGCGCGCGACGCCATCGGCGACTGGCCGGACGCCACGCCGCCGGAAGGCGCGTTCGTCCCGACCGACGGCGGACGCTTCGTGTCCAACATCGTGTTCATGGGCATGGGCGAGCCGCTCTACAACATCGACGACGTGGTCGCCGCCATCGGCGTCCTGTCGGACAACGAGGGCCTCGGCCTCTCGCGCCGCCGCATCACGGTCTCCACCTCCGGCGTCGTGCCGCAGATGGAGCGCCTGGGTGCCGAGGCGAACACGATGCTGGCGATCTCGCTTCACGCGGTGCGCGACGAGTTGCGCGACGTGCTGGTGCCGATCAACCGCAAATACGACATCAAGCAGCTGCTCGACGCCTGCCGGGCCTATCCGGGCCTGTCGAACGCCCGCCGCATCACGTTCGAATACGTGATGCTCAAGGGCGTGAACGATTCGGATGCGGATGCGCGCGAGCTCGTGCGGCTCCTGAAAGGCATTCCGGCGAAGATCAACCTGATCCCGTTCAATCCCTGGCCCGGCTCGAAATACGAATGCTCGGACTGGGAGCGGATCGAGCGCTTCTCCGAGATCGTCTACCGGGCGGGCTACGCCTCCCCGGTGCGCACGCCGCGCGGCCGCGACATCCTGGCCGCCTGCGGCCAGCTCAAGAGCGAGACCGAGAAGCTGCGCGCCCGCGCCCGCATGATGGCCGAGCAGGGCATCGGAGCCGAAGGCGTCTACGCGCTGGGGGACGGGGAGTAATCCTCCCCATCGGCCGGGCCCGGCCCGGCCATCCGTAGCGTCAGGCGGACAGCCGAAAAATCCTATGGTATAGCCAGCGCATGATCCGCTGGCTGCTCCTCATCCCGTTCGCGCTCCTCATCGCCGTCGGCGTAAGCAGCGTCTTCTTTCTTATCGCCTCCATGGTCGATCCGGTCATGGCGATGCTGACGGGCGACACGCTCTTCGTCGGGTTCTGGACCTTCGTGGACGCGGTGTTCTCGGCCGAGGATCCGGGCCCCATCGTGACGGACGCGTTCCTCACCGTCGGCCGGATCGTGTTCACGCTCCTGGTCTTCCCGCCGCTTCTCGTCGCCGTCGTCAGCGAGGTGATCGGCCTGCGCAGCCTCGCCTGGTATGCGGGCGCGACCGGCGTGCTGACGGCATCGGTGCCGTGGATCCTGCGCGGCGCCGCGCGGGTCGCGAACCCGGCCGAGCTGCATGTGAGCTTCGTCCTCGGCCTCACCGGCGCGGTCGCGGGCTTCGTCTACTGGATGATCGCCGGGCGCGACGCGGGACGGCGCCCCTCCCCTAGCGAGCCGACGCCATCAGGATCTTGAGCGCGAAGGCCGAGAACAGGCCCGCGAAGGAATAGTCGATCCCGCGCATCACCTTCGGGTGGCTCCGCAGCAGGGCGATCACCTTGTCGGCCAGGAGAATCATCGCGACGCACATGGGCGCGGTGAGCGCGATGAAGTAGAGGCCCAGGAACACCAGCTTGTCCGCCGCATGGGGATCGGCCGCGTTCACGAATTGCGGCAGGAAGGTCACGAAGAACAGAACCACCTTCGGGTTCGTGAGATTGATGCCGAGGCCGACCAGAAAGGTCCTCCAGAACGGGACCTCGACCCTGCCCTCGTCCTTCACGTGCAGCGCCGATCCGTTGCGCACGGCGTCGAACGCAAGCCACATGAGATAGAGCGCGCCGACGACCTTCAGGACCGTGAAGGCCGTGACGGAAGCCGCCAGCAGGGCCGAGAGGCCGAGCGCGGCTAGGAGCGTATGGCCGCAGCATCCCGCCATGGCGCCGAGCATCGAGGCCAAGCCCGCCTTGCGCCCGCCCGACATGGTCTTGGCCAGGAACAGGCTCATGTCCGGCCCCGGCGTGATGAACAGCACGATGGCGGCCAGCGAATAGGTGAGCAGGGTGCTCACGTCAGGCAGAAAAGTCATCGCCACACCTGTCGCGGAAGAGGCCGGATCATGCCGCAAAACCGCGGCTCCCGCCAGACGGAATGGCCTGACGGGATACGCCGCTGTGGCCGCGTGGAACCGCCCTGGCGCAGGACCGGCACCGAATTGCCCGAGGAGAAGCCCTCCCCCGGCCACGCATCCGCTTGTTCAAAGGCCGGCCTTGCCCCATCTGTGAAACCGGCGAAGCCGTAAACCGATTCGAGCGAGGACGAGAATGAAGAGTTTGCTGTTGCGGGCACGCATCCGTGCTGCGTTCACCGGCATGGTCCTGGCCCTGGGCCTGTCCGCCTGCGGCATCAACACCGTTCCGACCCTCGAGGAGCAGGCCAAGTCCGCCTGGAGCGAGGTGCAGAACCAGTATCAGCGCCGCGCCGACCTGATCCCCAATCTCGTCGAGACCGTGAAGGGCTTCGCCCAGCAGGAGCGCGAGGTGTTGACCCAGGTGACGGAGGCCCGCGCCCGCGCCACGCAGATCAAGGTCGATGCCTCGACCGTTACGGATCCCGAAAAATTCCGCCAGTTCCAGGAGGCGCAGAACCAGCTGTCCGGCGCGCTGGGCCGCTTGCTCGCCACCGTGGAGCGGTATCCGGAACTCAAGTCCAACGCCAACTTCCTGGCGCTGCAGTCGCAGCTCGAGGGCACGGAGAACCGGATCGCGGTGGCGCGGCGCGACTATATCGAGGCCGTGCGGGCCTACAATACGGAGCTGCGCACCATCCCGGGCCGGTGGATCGCCGCCGTCCTCTACCCGGACGCCAAGCCGATGGAGACCTTCACGGCGACCGCCGGGGCCGAACGGCCGCCGGAGGTGAAGTTCTAGACGCCGAAGCTCGAGAGTGTTCCGTCTTCGAAAGCGCCGCGCCTCGCTCCCGCGCCTCTCCCTGAGGGAGAGGGCGATCGTGGGGCTTTGCATCGGCCTTCTTCTTGCCCCGCTCATAGCCCTCGCCCAGTCCTTCCCTCCGCTCACGGGCCGGGTCGTCGATGCGGCCCATCTGCTCAAACCGGAGGAGCAAGCGGCGCTCGAGGCCAAGCTCAAGGCACACGAGGACAAGACCACGGATCAGGTGGTGGTGGCGACGGTCCCCTCCCTCGATGGGCTGACCGTGGAGGATTATGCCAACCGCCTGTTCCGCCAGTGGCAGCTCGGCCAGAAGAAGAACAATAACGGCGCCCTGCTCCTCGTGGCCCCGAAAGAGCGGAAGGTGCGCATCGAGGTCGGCTACGGGCTCGAGGGAGCGCTGACGGACGCGCTCTCCAAGGTCATCATCACCACGGCGATCGCGCCGCAGTTCCAGAAGGGCAATTTCGCGGGCGGCATCAATGCCGGCATCGACGCCATGCTGTCGATCCTCACCGGCGATGCCGAGGAATGGCAGCGGCGGGCGCAGGTGCGCGAGGACGACAGCACCGCCATCGATCCCGTCGTGGCCTTCGTGTTTCTCGTGATCCTGTTCATCATCATCTCGCGGATGATGAGCCGCGGCGGGCCGCGCCGCATCGGGCGGGGCCGCTACGGCCCGTGGATCATCCCGACCGGCGGCTGGTCGGGCGGCGGATGGTCCGGCGGGGGCGGTGGGTGGTCGGGCGGCGGAGGATTCTCCGGCGGCGGCGGTTCGTCCGGCGGCGGCGGCGCTTCGGGGAGCTGGTAGAATGATCTCGGCAGAGGACCAGGTTCGCCTGGACAACGTCATCCGCGAGGTGGAGGACCAGACGGCGGGCGAGATCGTGGTCGTGGTGGCCGAGGAGGCCGGCAACTACCGGTCGATCCCGATCCTGTGGGCGCTGCTCGGGGCTCTCGTGGTCCCGTGGCCGCTGATCGCCATCACGACGCTAGGTCCCTCGCGCATCTTCCAGATCCAGCTTCTGGTCGCCCTGGGGTTGAGCATCTTCCTGTCGCTGCCGAAGCGGCGCTATGCCCTCGTGCCGCGCTTCATCAAGCGCGCCCAGGCGCACGAGGCCGCCGCCCGCGAGTTCATCCGGCGGGGGCTCACCCGCACCCGGGAGAAGACCGGCGTGCTGATCTACATCGCGCTTGCCGAACGCCACGCCGAGATCCTGGCGGATACGGGCATCGCGGACCGGGTCGATGCCGATGTCTGGCGCGGGATCATCGCGGATCTGACCGCCGCGATCAGGGACGGCCGGATCGCGGACGGGCTGGCCGCGGCCATCCGGCGGGCCGGCGCGATCCTGGAAGAGCACGTCCCTCCCCGCCTCGACGACGAGGACGAGCTGCCGAACAAGATCATCCTGCTCTGAGGATTCCGGCCGTGGCCCGGCGCGAGCGGGCCTGGTTCAGAGACCGGGACTTTTGGCGGCGCCCAGGATGGTGCTGGGATTGGCGTCTTCGGAGGCCTGCACGAGCACCACGTATCCGTCACCGCCGCTGCGGGCGGTTTCGACAGGCACCTCGAAGCGGGCGGAGCCGCCGCGCCATTCGCCGACCCGGGTCAGGCCGCGCACCACGTTGACATAGGTGATCGTCCTGCCCCCGTTCTCGCCATGACCGATCGGCACCGCATGGGCATGGAGGACGGGCAGGATCCAGACGCCGGCCGTGCGCTGCTCCGTCCGGGACGTCTCGTCGATGGCGATCGTCACGACGCCGTTCTGCTCGCTCACGTCCACACCCACGGGCAGGCCCGCGCCCCGCTGCGAGGCGGCATGGATGGCTTTCTCGACCTGCGCCCGGTCGGAGCCGAGACAGGACTTGCTGCCGTTCACGATCATCTGCGGCGTGAAGACCTTCCGGTCGCTCCGGGCATGGGCATAGGCCTTCTGGCGCTCGCTGAACGCCGTGTGGGCCAGGGTGTCCTTCCAGCCGAGATAATCCCAGTAATTGACCGGGAACGAGAGAGCCACGATGTCGGGCCGGCGCGACAGCTCGAGCAGGAGCGCATCGGCGGGCGGGCAGGACGAGCAGCCCTGGCTGGTGAAGAGTTCGACGACCGCGCGCGGCGGCTCCGCCAGCGCGGGCTGGAGGAAGGCGGCGATGCCGAATGCCGCCAGAGTCAGTTTCAGTCGGGACACCATGGTGCCACCATGGAACACGAAATCGGCCTCAAACGGAACTCACGTTACCTTGAGGACCCAGGGGCGCCCGCCAGCGGCGGTGCATCCAGAGCCATTGCTCGGGATGCTCCCGCACCCACGACTCGACCACGGACGTCATGGCCTGCATGGCGCCCTGGACGTTGATCTGCCCGTCCGCGTCCCGGGGAAGATTGAGCGGCGGCGTGAGCTGCAGCCGGAAACGGTGGTTGGGCAGGCGAATCACCCTCACCCCGTGGACCGGGCAGTCGAAGCGGCGCGCGAACTTGCCGAGGATCGGGTTCACGAAGGCCGGACGGCCCATGAAGTTGACGAGCACACCCCGGGTGAAATGCTGGTCGATGAGCATGCCGAGATGCCCGCCCTTTTCCAGCGCCCCCTGCATGGCGAAGGCCGCGCCCTGGCGCGCCGCCTCCAGGTTGCCCATGGTCTCGCTGCGGATCTCGTGCAGGACGCGGGCGATGGCCGGATCGTTCGGCGCGCGGAAGACCGCCGTGGCGTCCAGCCCGAAGCGCGCGGCGCAGATGGCCGGCAGCTCCCAGTTGGCGAGGTGGGCGGAAAAGATGATGCCCGGCCTGCCGTCGTCGCGGAGGCTCAGGAAGTGCTCGATCCCGTCCACTTCGGTGCGGCCCGGCACCGGGCTGTCGGGATCGTAGTCGAAGAGGCGGCCGAGATGAGGATATTCGCCCCCCGTGCGTCCGAGATTGTCCCAGGCGGCGCGGGCCAGAGCCTTGACCTCGGGCTCGGGCTTGTCCGGGTAGACCGCCCGGATATTGGCGAGCGCCGTCCTGTGGGCGGGCAGCAGCGGGCCGATCCAGCGCGCCAGCGCCGCGCCCACCGCGCCCGAGCGCTCGGGGCCGAGGGCCCGCGACAGGCCGAAGACGCCGCGCACGAGCCCGACCATGACCGACTCTGCAAGGCGGGACACGAGGCTGCGGGTACGTCGGTGAGGTGGCACGTCGATCAGGTCCTGGCTTGGAGGAGCCGCCGGAAGGCGGCGTTCAGCGAAGCTCTGCCTCTTTCCCGGCAGAGCCCGGCCCGTCAAGGCCTTAAACGTCGCGGCAGCATGCCCGTGACGGGCAATGCTTCCGTCAGAAGGTGACGATCACCTTGCCGAAGACCTTTCGGCCCTCGAGCCGCTCCAGACCCTTCTGGAACTCGTCGAGCGGGAAGACCGCGTCGATCACCGGAGTCATTCCTTGGGCCATCTTCTCCAGCGACTGGCTGATGTTCTCGATGCGGCAGCCGAAGGAGCCGAAGATCCGGTACTGCTGCTGGAAGAGCTGCATCAGGTTCATGGTGGTGGAGACGCCCGAGGTCGAGCCGCAGGTGACGAGACGGCCGCCGCGCTTGAGGCACAGGAGCGAGCCGTTCCAGGTCTCCGCGCCCACATGCTCGAACACCACGTCGACGCCCTTGCGCTTGGTGAGGCGGCGGACCTCGCCCTCGAAGCGCTCCTTGCGGTAATTGATGACGTAATCGGCCCCGAGCGCCTTCGCCTTCTCGCCCTTCTCGTCGTCGCCCACCGTCGTGTAGACCGTGCAACCGATGGCTTTCGCCATCTTGATCGCCGCGGAGCCGATGCCGGAGCCGCCCGCATGGACGAGGATCGACTCGCCCGGCTCCAGCTTCGCATTGTCGAAGAGCATGTGCTGCACGGTGCCGAACCCGATGGGCGCGCAGGCCGCCTGCTCGAAGGTCACGCCCTTCGGCACCGGAATGACGAGCCGCTCCGGGCGGTTGATCAGTTCGCGGGCGAATCCGTCGATGTGGAAGCCCATGATGCCGGCGACGTTCTCGCAGAGGTTGTCGCGGCCCTCGCGGCAGGCCTTGCAATGACCGCAGGTCTCGGCCCCGTACATGGTGACCGGATCGCCCGCCTTGAACCGGGTGACGCCCTCGCCGACCGCCGCGATCTCGCCGGAAGCCTCGACCCCGACCACCTGGGGCATCTTGCGCTTGGCGAAGGCCATGCCGCGAAAGCCCCACACGTCGAGATAGTTGAGGGCGAGCGCCTTCACCCGCACCTGCACCTCGCCGGGAGCGGGCGGCGGGGGAGCCTCCATCTCGGTGATGCGAAGGTCACGGTCGCCGAAGAGCTGAAGAGAGCGCATGAAAGGGTCCATGGTCAGCGTCACAGCCAACGCCTTAAGGCGCGGCAGTCACGGAGAAATTCTTTGCAGGCGGCTTAAAGGGCGAGCGGAGGAATGGCAAGGTCCAGCGCCGCTTCAAGGCGTCATCCCGGACGGCATCAGCCGATCCGGGATCGTGTGACCAGAAGGCGCTTTATTCTGAAAACGATCCCGGATCTTCGCTGCGCTTCGTCCGGGATGACGTTTTGAAACCTACCGGTGCACGCCGAGCATCGAGGTCAGGCCGCCGTCGATGGGCAGCACCGCGCCGGTGATGTAGGCGGCAGGCTCGCTCATGAGGAAGGCCGCGAGGCCCGCGATCTCCTCCGGCTTCGCGAAGCGGCCCGCCGGGATCTGCTTTTCCATGGCTTCGCGATAGGCCGCGTAAGGCGCCATCATGTCGGTGTCGATGAAGCCCGGCGCGATCACGTTGACGGTGACGCCGCGCTTGGCGGTCTCGACGGAGAGCGTGCGGCAATAGGAGATCAGCGCGCCCTTGGAGGCCGCGTAGGCCGCGTTGCCCGGATTGCCCTGGAGCGCCGCGACCGAACCGATGGCGACGATGCGCCCGGTCTTGGCGCGGATCATGCCGCGCATGAGGGACTTGGCGATGCGGGCGAGCGACCAGAAGTTCACCTGCATGGCGGCTTCGGCCTTGTCCTGCTGCATCATGGCCGCGAGCGCATCGTAGGGCTGGCCCGCGTTGTGCACGAAGCCGAAGAAGCTATCGCCCTCCAGCATCTCGCAGAAGGATTCGAGCGCCGCCTTGTCGGAAAGATCGAGACTGTGCGCCTTGACGGTGCGGTTCGGGTTCGCCCGCATTAGCTCGTCGGCCAGCACGTTCGCGGCATCGCCCGAGGAACGGTAGGTGAAGTCCACGTCGTGGCCGGCGGCCACGAGCGAGCGCACGATGGCGGCGCCGACGCCCTTGGCCCCACCGGTGACGAGAATGCGCGTCATGATCAGGCCCCCTTGGGCTCGGCCCCGAAGACGAGGCAGGTGTTCTGGCCGCCGAAGCCGAAGGAGTTCGAGAGCACGAAGCCGACCGTCGCGTCCCGCGCCACGTTCGGCACCACGTCGAGGGGGATCGCCGGGTCCGGCACCTGATAGTTGATGGTGGGCGGAATGCGGCCCGTCGCGATGGTGAGAAGCGACATCACCGCCTCCACGGCGCCGGCGGCCGTGAGCGTATGGCCGATCATCGACTTGTTCGACGAGATCGGAAGTTTCGCCATGCGCTCGCCGAACACGGCCGTGCAGCTCATGGCCTCCATCTTGTCGTTCTCGGGCGTCGAGGTGCCGTGGGCGTTGACGTAGTCGATCTCGTCGGGCGTCACGCCCGCATCGGCGAGCGCCTGCCTAATCGCCGCGATGGCGGGCGCAGCGTCCGGCGAGGAGCGAGTGCGATGGAAATTATCGCCCTTCTCGCCGCAGCCGAGCACGTAGCCGAGAATTTTCGCGCCGCGCGCTTTCGCGGCTTCCGCGTTCTCGAGAACGAGGGCCGCACTGCCCTCGCCCATCACGAAACCGTCTCGGTTCTTGGAGAAAGGCTTCGAAGCGCCTTCCGGATTCTCGTTCTGCGTCGAGAGCGCCGAGAGCAGCGAGAAGCGGACCAGCGATTCCGGATTCACGGAGCCGTCCGTGCCGATGCAGAGCGCCGCGTCGGTCTCACCGCGCCGGATCGCCTCCACGCCGAGCTGGATCGCCGTGGCGCCCGACGAGCAGGCGGTCGAGAGCGAGATCGGCGAGCCCTTCGTGCCGAAGCGGTCGGCGACGCGGTCGGCCACCGTGCCGAAGATGAAGAGATCGTGCCAGGCCTTGAACTGGCCGGTGGAAGCCGCCTTCAGCAGATCCTTGTAGGTGATGTCGCCGGTCTGGCCCGAGGCCTTGGCGAGAGCCTCGCGCTGCGGCCACTCCATCTCGACCGGGGGCACGGCGATGAAGAGCGCGCCGGGAAAGTCGGCTTGCGCCAAGCCCGATTGGCCAATGGCTTCTTCCGCCGCGAGCATCGCGAGACGCTCGGAGAGCATCGGCGCGCAGAAGGGCTCCACGTCGATGAAGTCGATGGTGCCCGCAATCGTGGTGCGCAGGCCCTCCGTCGGGAAGCGGTTGATGCGGTGGATGCCGGACTGTCCGGCCGTCAGCGCGGCCCAGGTGTCATCCTTGCCCTGGCCGAGGGAGGTGACCACGCCCATGCCGGTGACGGCGACGAGCGGGCGGCCCTGTTTGTCGCGAAGCGCCATGCCGTTCTCCTTAAGCCTTGATGAGCCGCAGGGCGCCTTCGCCGCGCCAGTGACCGACGGAGGTGACGAGCGCCTCGCCAAGCCCGTCCCGGGCGATCAGGCCCGCCGCGAGCGCCACGCCCGTGGCAGCCTGCGCTTCGATGGTATGGCCGACGAGGTCGCCGGTCGCGTGGACGGGCGTGCCCGGCGCGATGTCCCTGAGCGCGGCCTGCTCCTCCTCGGTGATGGCCTTCACGCCCGTCGCGCCGGAGATCACCACGTCGGGCTTTCCGCCGAGCTGCTTCGACAGGGCACGGAGCGCCTGCTCGACGCTGCCGGGCCTGCGGCGGGCGCGGTCGGACGCGACGCCCGCCAGGGCCGCGAGGGGCTTCGCGCCGCGCGCGGCCGCATGGTCGCGGGATTCGAGCACCAGGAAGCAGGCGCCGCTGCCCAGGATCATGCCGCCGCCGTCGGCGGGGCGCTCCCGGACCGGCCGGTAGGGCTTCTTCCAGAGGAAGCCGCCCATCTCGTAGATGAGGAGCACGTCAGGCCGCTCGGCGTTGTAGGAGCCGCCGACGAGGACGATGTCGTCCTGCCCCGAGGCGATGCGCTCCCGGGCGATGCGGATCGCGTCCACGCCGCTTGATTCCTCGCCCATGAAGGTGCGGGAGGCGCCGGTGACGCCGTGGACGATGGCGATGTTGCCGGCGAGAAGATTCGAGAGCTGCGCCAGGAAGAGGGTCGGGCGCAGGTCGCTCATCAGGCGCTCGTTGAGGAAGACGCCCGGATCGTCCGCGTTGCGCAGGCCGGTGAGGATCTGCCCGTCGACCGCGTAGTCCCGCTCGCCGCCGCCCGCCGAGACGATGAGCTGCATGCGGCTCTTCAGGGCCGCGTCGTCCTTCGCGCCGGCCGCGTCGAGGGCCAGGCCTGCGGCATAGCAGCCGAGCTTCTGCCAGGGCTCCATCTGCCGCTGGTCGGATTTCTTCGGGATCTGCCGGTCCCATTCCAGGGGCGTGACCGGATGGACCGGATAGGGCGCGAAGGTCTCGGCATCCGTGCGCGGAGCGCCGCCCGACAGGGCTTCCAGGTGAGCCTCCAGCCCCTCTCCCGCGCAGGAGACGAGGCCGATTCCCGTAATGACGACGTCACGCATCAAACCGTCTCCGTCATGAGGCCGATGCGGCGCGCCTGGGCGCGCATCTGGCCGTCCATTCCTTCCGGAAAGGGCATGATCCTGAAACGCAGCTCGGCGTCGCAGATCGGCTTGCCCTCGGCCATGATCCTGGCCTTCGTCACGGCATAGCCCGAACCCTCGTGCTCCAGCTGCGCCGTGATGGTCAGAACCGTACCGGGTCCGACGAAGGTGCGAAAGCGCGCCTTGTCGACCGCCATCAGGAACGGCATGTGGGTGAAGCCCATCAGGCCCAGCACGAGGTAGCCGGAGGCCTGGGCCATGGTTTCGGTCAGGAGGACGCCCGGCACGAGGGGATGGCCCGGAAAATGCCCCTCGAAGACGGGGCTTTCCATAGGCACGACGGAACGAACCTCGATCCGCTTGTTCTCGCGGTCGAGGTTCGTCACCTGATCGATCATTTCAAAATATTCGAGGCGCATCCGGGTCCTGTACCATGTCGCTCCCGGCGGGTGGAACAGGCTTGGAATCCATGAGGCGGGGCGCTTGATGGATCGCCTCTCCGGGTCGGCCCGAGGCCGGCCCGCCGGGATGCGTAAATCGTTGTCGTCAGGCCTGCTTGGCGGCCACGAGGGCGTCGATGCGCGCCACGAGGTTCTTCAGGACGAAGTATTCCTCGGCGGGCGCCTTGCCCTCGTTCACTTCCTGCGTCCACTGCTCCAGCGGCAGCTTGATCCCGAAGGCCTTGTCGATCGCGAACGCGATGTCGAGGAAGGCGAGCGAGTCGATGCCCAGATCCTCGATGGCGTGGCTCTCGGGGGTGATCTGCTCGCGCGGGATGTCGGCGGTCTCTGAAATGATGCCGGCGACGGTCTCGAAGGTGGACGACATGACGCCGCTCTCCTGAAATGCTTGGTCTCAACGATACGGCGCCGCCAGGATCCAGGACCCGGTTTCCAGCCGCTCTTTTCGTCAAGGAGGGTTGTATTGGAACGCTCCCCCTTACACGACAGGCCGCAACGCGGCAACCGGGATCGTTCCGTTTGCGGCTATGCAAGGGCCCGCCGGCCCTGAGGCAAGGGCCTGATTGTGGGCCGATTGATTAATCCGCGCCCATCGCCGATAAGGAGCCCCCTTGAGGCCGGGAGCCCGGCTTTTTTCGTCAAACCCGCCGAGTGACTGGACCGACGTGACCAACAGGTTCCGCAAACCTGCCCTCCGCCGTGCACGGCGCATGGCCCGCATCGCCCGATGGAACAGACCCATCGAGGGCGTGCTCGGCCGCCTGCACGCCTGGGCCAACATGCTGCTGGTCGATCACGGGGTGTTCCGCCTCATCTATCTGAACAAGCACAAGGTTTCGGATCGGCTCTGGCGCACGGCCCAGCCCGCCCCGCACCAGATCGAGGCGCTGAAAAGGCAAGGGGTCCGCACCATCGTCAACCTGCGCGGCGGGCGCCAGCACGGCTCCTGGCAGCTCCAGAAGGAGACCTGCCAGCGGCTCGGCATCCATCTCACCGAGTTCGTCGTGCGCTCCCGCGGCGCGCCCGACCGGAAGACCCTGCTCAGGGCCAAGGACTTCTTCGACGGCCTCGAATACCCGGCCGTCATGCACTGCAAGTCCGGCGCGGACCGGGCCGGATTCATGGCGGCGCTTTATCTCATCGTCCACGAGGGCCGGAGCGTGGACGAGGCGCAGAGCCAGCTCCACGTTCGCTACGGCCATTTCCGCTTCTCGAAGACCGGCATCCTCGACGCCTTCTTCGACATGTACCGCCGGGAGGGCGAGGCCAAGGGCCTGCCGTTCCTGACCTGGCTCGAAACGGCTTACGACCCCAAGGCCCTGGAGCGGGAGTTCCGCCCCGGCTTCTGGTCGAACCTCCTGGTCGACCGGATCATGCGGCGGGAATAGGCCGCAACCGGGTGTCGCTCCCGGAGCCCTGAAAAGAGGATCATCGGCGCAATGCCTGCGGGTGAATTCCCTTCCCCTGCGATGGCTTTCGCCATCTCCGGCCGGGAATGACAGTGGGGAAGCCCTCCGTGTCATCCCCGGCGCGCGAAGCGCGGGAAGGGGATCCAGGTTCAGGCTCAGCGTCATGGATTCCCTTCCCCTCCGCTGACGCTCCGGCCGGGAATGACACTGAGGAAATGCACTTTGTCATCCCCGGCGCGCGAAGCGCGGGAAGGGGATCCATGATCGAGCGCCACGGCAACGGATTCACGCCCCCGCTGCGCGCCCTTCCGCGAACGACACGGCATCCCGCTGGCCCGCTGTTTCTACGGAGCACTCACGATGAGGCCGCCAGGCTCGGCTCCGCGTCGTCCGACAGCTGGAGGCGGTGCAGGCGGGCATAGGTGCCGGCCTTGGCGATCAGGGCCTCGTGCGACCCCATTTCGACGATGCGCCCGTGCTCCATGACGACGATCTTCTCCGCGTTGCGGACGGTCGAGAGGCGGTGGGCGATGACGAGCGTCGTGCGGCCCTGCATGAGCTTGCCGATCGCCTCCTGGACCAGGCGCTCGGATTCCGAGTCGAGCGCCGAGGTCGCCTCGTCGAGGAGCAGGATCGGGGCGTTCTTGAGGAAGGCGCGGGCAAGCGAGACGCGCTGGCGCTCGCCGCCCGAGAGGCGGCCGCCGCCATGGCCCACCACCGTGTCGTAGCCCTCGGGCAGCTTGGTGATGAAGTCGTGCGCCGCCGCCGCCTTGGCGGCCGCCACGATCTCCTCCTCGGTGGCGCCGGGCCGCCCGAAAGCGATGTTCGCCCGGACCGTGTCGTCGAACAGCACCACCTCCTGGCTGACGACCGCGATCGAGGCCCTCAGGCTCTGCAGCGTCACGTCGCGGATGTCCTGGCCGTCGATCAGGACGGCGCCCTGGTCGACGTCGTAGAGGCGCGGGACGAGGGAGAGGAGCGTCGATTTGCCCGAGCCCGACCGGCCCACGAGGGCGGTCGTGTGGCCCGCCTCGGCCACGAGATTGATTCCGTCGAGCACCGTGTCCTTGCCCTCGTACGAGAAGGTCAGGTCCGAGAAGCGGATCTCGCCTCCTTCGAGAATCAGGGGCCTGGCGCCGGGCCTGTCCTGGATCAGGGGCGCCTCGTCCATCATGGCGAAGGTGCGATGCAGGGCCGCCGCCGCCTCCTGGATGATGGCGTTGAGGTTGCCCAGCGCCCGGATCGGCTGGGCCGCCATGATGAGGGCGCTGACGAAGCCCGTGAAATCGCCGATCGTGCTGCCTCCGGAGAGGATCCGCTGGCCGATCAGGGCCAGCACCACCGCCACGGCGACACCGCCGCCGGTCTCGAGCAGCGGATCCAGCCGCCCGCGGGCATTGGCGGACTTCATCTTGAGGCGGCGCACGTCCTCGAAGGTCTTCGCGGCCTTGGCCTTGAGATAGCCCTCCATTCCGTAGGTCTTGGCGATGCGGGTTCCGGCGAGGCTCTCGGTGATGAGGCCCGCCATCTGGCCCGTCTGCTCCTGGGTCGAGATGGCGACGCGCCGGAGCCTCCGGCTGACCCTGTCGATCGGATAGGCGAAGAAGGGCAGCGTGATCCCGGCCACCAGGGTCAGGAACGGGTCGATCCAGAGCATCGCGGCGATCAGGGCGATGATGGTCGTCAGTTCGCGCAGGAACACGGTCGAGAGGCGGGTCAGCGCCTCCTTGATGAACATGAAGTCGGTGGTGAAGCGCTGCGTCAGGGCAGCCGGGCTCTCGCGCCGGATCTGCGTCAGGTCGGCCTCGATCATGTGGCCGTAGAGCGCCGTCTGCATGTCGGCCTCGATGCGCGTCACGACCTTGTTGGTCATCACGGTCAGAGCCAGCAGCGAGAAGCCCTTCACCGAGGTGACGACAATGACGAAGATCGGCCCCAGCATGATGGCGGTCTGGTCCTTGGCGTCGAAGGCGTCGAAGGCGGCCTTGATCAGGACCGGGTAGAGCCCCGTCGCCCCCGCGACCAGGGCCACGAGCACGAGCACGACGGCCAGGGTCTTCGCGTGCGGGCGCATCCAGTCCCGCCACAGGCGGCGGATCAGCGGAAGGGTGTCGCCCCTCAGGAGGCTTTTACGGGCCATGGCGGTGCTGAAACTTTCTCAAACGATGGGCTCGCGGTTAGCATGCGAGCCCATCAGCGGCAAATCTTTCGCCGCGCCGGGTCTTCTCGCCGCAGCCTCCGGGCGAACGCACCCGCTGCCTCGACACAGCCCGGAATCCGTGGCCGTATGGCCGCTACACCTCGACAGGAACCCGTCATGACCATCGAGACCTGGCTCGCCTTTACCGCCGCTTCCGCCGTGCTGCTGGTCATTCCGGGGCCGACCATCCTGCTCGTGGTGTCCTATGCGCTCGGGCAAGGCTGGCGGACGGCCCTGCCCATGGCGATCGGCGTCGCTCTCGGGGACTTCACGGCCATGACCCTGTCGCTCGTGGGTCTGGGCGCCCTGCTGGCCGCATCGGCCACCGTCTTCACGCTCCTGAAGTGGGTCGGCGCCGCCTATCTGGTCTGGCTCGGCGTCAAGCTCTGGCGCGCAGGCGGCACCCTCGACGCCAAGCCGCGCACCGACGCCGCGTCGGCGCTGAAGATGCTGGGCCATGCCTGGCTCGTCACGGCCCTCAACCCGAAGGGCCTGACCTTCTTCATCGCCTTCCTGCCGCAGTTCATCGACCCCGGCGCCGCCCTTCTGCCGCAGGTGGGCATCTTCGCCGCGACCTTCCTGATCCTGGCCGCGACGAATGTGGTGGCCTATGCGCTCGTCGCCTCGCGGGCGCGGGACGTCGTGCGGAGCCCGCGGGCCATCGGGATCCTCAACAAGGCCGGCGGCAGCCTGCTGATCGGCGCAGGCATCGCCACCGCGGCCCTGAGGGCGGGGCAGTCCTGAGGAGAACGCTCCTCAGACGGCCCGCAGGTGCCGCATGGGGCGCCCGGGCGCGATCATCCCGGCGGCCGCGATGATGCCTTGGGCGTCGATGCCGAAGTGGCGGTAGAGGTCCTTGATCGTGCCGGTCTGGCCGAAATGCTCCACCCCGAGCGAACGGGTGCGGTGGCCCATGACGGAGCCCATCCAGGCCAGCGTCGCCGGGTGGCCGTCGAGCACGGTCACGAGCCCGCAATGGGGCGGCACGTCGGCGAGCAGGCGCTCCACATGGCTCCGCGCATGGACGAGGCCGCGCTCGCGGGCCCGCTGGGCCGCCGTCCAGCCGGCATTGAGCCGGTCCGCCGAGGTGATGGCCAGGAGACCGATATCGCGCCGGTCCTCGGCCATGAGGCCCACCGCCTCGATGGCCTCCGGCGCGACCGCGCCCGTATAGGCGACCACGACCTGGGCGTTGGGACCGGGCTTCCTGAGCCAGTAGGCCCCGGCGATGATGTCGGAGGCCAGGTCCGCCTCCATCTCGCGCTGCGGCTGCTCGAGGGTGCGGGTGGAGAGGCGCAGATAGATCGAGCCGCCGGTCTCGTCGCGCAGCCACGTCCTCTCGTCGGCCTCGCCCTCGCCGTTCCGCTGCATGTAGTCGAAGGCCCAGCGCATGATGATCGCGAGTTCGTCCACGAAGGCGGGCTCGAAGGAGGCGAGCCCGTCCTGCGCCATGCCGACGAGCGGCGTCCCGATGGACTGGTGCGCGCCGCCCTCCGGAGCCAGCGTCACGCCCGAGGGCGTCGCCACGAGCATGAACCGCGCATCCTGGTAGCAGGCGTAGTTCAGCGCATCGGCGCCGCGGTAGATAAACGGGTCGTAGAGCGTGCCGATGGGCAGGACCCGCTCGCCGAAGAGGGAATGCGACAGGCCGAGTGCGGACAGCAGGATGAAGAGGTTCATCTCCGCGATGCCGAGCTCGATATGCTGGCCCGACGGCGAGAACTCCCAGTTGTAGGTCGAGGGAATCCGCTCCTTCCTGAAGGTGTCAACGAGGCTCTGGCGCGCGAACAGGCCGCGCCGGTTCACCCACGCGCCGAGATTGGTCGAGACCGTCACGTCGGGCGCGGTGCTGACGACGCGCTCGGCCAGCGGGTGGTCGGAGCGGGCGAGCTCGTTGAGGATGAGCCCGAAGCCCTGCTGGGTCGACATGGCCGGATTGGCCGGGAAGCTGAGCTTTTCCGGCACCGGCACCTGCGGCGCGGTGTAGCGCCTCGTCCCCTTCTGGACGAAGGGCACGTCGGCCAGGAAGCGCTCGATCTCCTCCGGCGGAAGCGACAGGCCCTCGAACTTGTCCCATTCGTGGCCGGGGCGCACGCCCTGGGTGGTGCGCCAGGCCTCCATCTGCGAGGGCGTCAGCAGGCCGGAATGGTTGTCCTTATGGCCGGCGAGCGGCAGACCGAAGCCCTTGATCGTGTAGGCGATGAAGCAGACCGGCTTGTCGTGATGGCGCGCCTTCTCGAAGGCGTCGAGCAGGCTGGGCAGATCGTGCCCGCCGAGATTGCTCATGAGCCGCGCCAGTTCCTCGTCCGAGCGCTTCTCGATGAGCCGCGTGACCGGTCCCTGGTCGCCGAGATCGTCGAGCAGGCGCCTTCTCCACGCCGCCCCACCCTGGAAGGTGAGCGCGGAATAAAGCTGGTTCGGGCAGCAATCGATCCAGGCCTTGAGCCGGTCGCCGCCGGGCTCCGCGAAGGCCTCCTTCATCAGCGAGCCGTATTTGAGGATCACCACCTCCCAGCCGAAATTGCGGAACAGCGCCTCGAAGCGCTCCCACAGGCCCTCGCGGATCACGGCGTCGAGGCTCTGGCGGTTGTAGTCGACGATCCACCATGTGTTGCGCACGCCGTGTTTCCAGCCCTCCAGCAGCGCCTCGAAGATGTTGCCTTCGTCCATCTCCGCATCGCCCACGAGGGAGATCATCCGGCCTTCGGGGCGATCCTTCGCCCAGCCGTGGGCCTTCACGTAGTCCTGGACGAGGCTCGCGAACAGCGTCTGCGCGACGCCTAAGCCCACCGAGCCGGTCGAGAAATCCACGTCGTCCACGTCCTTGGTGCGGGACGGATAGGACTGCGCCCCCTTGTAGCCCCGGAAATTCTCCAGCTTCTCGCGGGTCTGGCGGCCGAAGAGATACTGGATGGCGTGGTAGATCGGGCTCGCATGGGGCTTCACCGCCACCCGGTCCTCCGGGCGCAGCACCGAGAAATAGAGCGCGGTCAGGATGGTCGAGAGCGAGGCCGAGGAGGCCTGGTGTCCGCCGATCTTCAACCCGTCCTCGTTGGGACGCAGGTGGTTGGCGTTGTGAATGGTCCAGGTCGAGAGCCAGAGCACCTTGCGCTCGAGCTCGGACAGAAAGCGAAGATGCCGCGCGTCCGCCATGAAAATCCTCCCGGTGATGCGTCGATCTTATACCGAAGCTTCGGCGAGGCGAGAGCAAAGCGGTGCCGCATCGAACGTGTTGAAGGGAGTTTGTAGCAGGAGACAGACCGGCCCGCATCCGTCCTGTCATTCCCGGAAGGACGCGTAGCAAATGGGAAGGGAATCCAAAACGCAGGCGCGACGCTTCCCTGGATCCCCTTCCCGGCTCTTTGAGCCGCCGGGGATGACAGGACGAGTTTCCGCAGTGTCATTCCGGCCGGAGCGCAGCGGAGGGGAAGGGAATCCACGATCAAGCGCTGCCCTATGGATCCCCTTCCTGCGCTTCCCGCGCCGGGGATGACACTGGTGATCCTGGATAGGGGGACCGAAAAGCAAAAAGGCCGCCCGAAGGCGGCCTTTTTGAAATTGGAGCGGGCGAAGGGATTCGAACCCTCGACCCCAACCTTGGCAAGGTTGTGCTCTACCCCTGAGCTACACCCGCGCTCCGCGATGCCGAGGCATCGTTGCGAGGCCGTTGATGTGCCCCAAAACGATTCACATTGCAAGGGGGCGCGGCCAATCTTTTCGACGGAACGCTTGAGCCTGCTTCATCGGGTCGCTAGAGCATCGTGGGCCGCCTTCGGGCGGCGTGCCCGGAAGTGGAATCCGCTTTTGGGGTCAACCCCGATGCTCCTTCTCCTGGATGGCGCATCGTCGAATGCGAAAAACCGGATCCACTTTTCCGCACGATGCGCTAGAAGCCGGTGGCACGCTGGAGTTTGCAGACCTTGGCCCATCTCTCCCCGCAGGAACTCCTGGATCGCCTCGTCGCCCTCGGCATCAAGGCCGAGACCGTCGAGCACGAGCCGGTCTTCACGGTGGCCGAATCGCGGCCCGTCAAGGCCCGGATCCCGGGAGCGCATTCGAAGAACCTCTTCGTGAAGGACAAGAAGGGGCGCTTCTTCCTCATCTCCGCGAAGGACGAGACGCCCATCGACCTGAAGCGCACCCACGAGGCGATCGGCGCGTCGGGCCGCCTGTCCTTCGGCTCCGCCGACCAGCTGCGCGCCCTGCTCGGGGTCGAGCCCGGCTCCGTGACGGCCTTCGCGGTGGCGAACGATACCGAGGGCAAGGTCACGATGATCCTCGACGCCAACCTCATGGAGCACGAGCGGGTGAACTTCCATCCCCTCGTCAATTCCATGACCACCGGGGTGTCGCGGGAGGATCTGGTGAAGTTCCTGCGCGCCACGGGGCACGACCCGCTGATTCTGCGCCTGCCTGAGCCGCCGGCGCAATTGCCAGACAACGGTTGAGCTCCCATCTAGGGAGCAGCTTCTTCTCACGATGATCTTCGAGGATCGCATGTTGACCGACACCCCCTCTTCCGGAACGCCCTCCGATGGCCTCGTGAAGGACACCACCACCGCCGATTTCCGCCAGGATGTCCTGGCGGAATCGATGCAGCAGCCCGTGCTGGTCGATTTCTGGGCGCCCTGGTGCGGCCCCTGCAAGCAGCTGACGCCCATCCTGGAAAAGGCCGTGCGCGCCGCGGGCGGCAAGGTGAAGCTCGTCAAGATGAACATCGACGAGCATCCTCAGATCGCGGGCCAGCTCGGCGTGCAGTCGATCCCGGCGGTCTTCGCCTTCCAGCGCGGCCAGCCGGTGGACGGCTTCATGGGCGCTCTGCCGGAAAGCCAGATCAAGAGCTTCATCGAGCGCCTCGTGGGCCCGCTCGGCCCCAGCGCCGCCGAGGAACTCCTGGCGGAGGCCGACCGGCTGACCGCCGCCGGCGACATGGGGGGCGCGGCCGAGCTCTATGCCGCCGTCCTGTCGCAGGACCCCGAGAACGTCGTGGCGCTCGCGGCCCTCGTGAAGCTTCACGTGGAGGTCGGCGACCTGGAAGGCGCCAAGCGCTTCCTCGCCATGGCCCCGGCCGCGAAGGTGAACGATCCGGCGATCGCCGGCGCCCGCGCGGCGGTCGAACTCGCCGAGCAGGCGGGCTCGCTCGGCGATCTGGCCGAGCTCCAGCACAAGGTGCAGGCAAATCCGCTCGACCATCAGGCGCGCTTCGATCTCGCGCTCGCGCTCAACGCCCGCGGACGGCGCGAAGAAGCTGTCGATCACCTCCTTGAAATCGTCCGCCGCGACCGCAATTGGAACGAGGACGGCGCGCGCAAGCAGCTCGTCCAGTTCTTCGAGGCCTGGGGCCCGATGGACCCGACGACCCTGGCGGGACGGCGGAAGCTGTCCTCGATCCTGTTTGCCTGACGCCGTTCATCGTTTGGGAGATCGGCATGGGAATGAACGCGGTTTACCGGGGGCCAGAGGATTGCCCGTCGGTCATCCCCGTCTTTCCCCTCCCGGGCGCCCTGCTCCTGCCCCGCGGGCAGATTCCGCTCAACATCTTCGAGCCGCGCTACCTGGCGATGGTGGACGACATTCTCAAGGGCGACCGCATCATCGGCATGATCCAGCCCGATGAGGAGAGCCTGTCCGCGCATTCCGTTCCGAAGCTCTACCAGGTGGGCTGCGCGGGCCGCCTCACGCAGTTCGCCGAGACGGGCGACGGGCGCTATCTGATCACGCTCGTGGGCGTCGCGCGCTTCCGCATCGAGGAGGAGCTGCCCCAGACGGAGCTCTACCGCCGGTGCCGCGTGAGCTTCGAGCCCTTCGCGTCCGATTTCCTGGCCCGCGCCGGCGAGAACGAGGTGGACCGCAACGGCGTCGTGAAGGCGCTGCGCGATTTCGTCGACGCGGCGCACGTGAAGGTCGACTGGCGCGGCATCGAGGAGGCCCCCAACGAGGCCCTGGTCAATGCGCTCTGCATGATGAGCCCCTTCGGCACCCGCGAGAAGCAGGCCCTGCTCGAAGCGCCGGACCTCAAGACCCGCGCCGAAGTGCTCATCGCCCTGACCGAGATCGAACTCGCCCGCGAGAACGTCGGCTCCGATTCGACGCTGCAATAGGATCAAGACACATGACCGAGGACCTTCCTCCGGCCGGAACGCCGCAACCGGAGACGCCAGCGCCGGTCGAGGCGACGCGGATCGACCCCAAGCTCCTGGAACTTCTGGTCTGCCCGCTCACCAAGGAGACCCTCGATTACGACCCCGTGCGGCAGGAACTCATCAGCCGCGGCGCCAAGCTCGCCTACCCGATCCGCGACGGCATTCCGATCATGCTGCCGGAAGAGGCGCGGCCGCTGACGGACTGAGCCGCGCCCGCCCTTTACGGCCCGTCCCGCCCGGCGATCGCCTCCGCCAGGGCCAGCGTCCGCTTCGCCATCTCGGCATGGAGCCGCTCGACCATGCGGCCATCGAGGCTGATCGCCCCCTTGCCCGCATTCTCCGGCCGCTCGAAGGCCGCCACGATGGCGCGGGCGCTCTCCACCTCCCCGCGGGACGGCCCGAAGATCTCGTTCGCGGCGGCGATCTGGCCGGGATGGATCAGGGTCTTGCCGTCGAAGCCGCAATCGCGGCCCTGCTCGCACTCGGCGCGAAAGCCCTCCTGGTCGGAGAGGCTGTTATAGACCCCGTCGAGGATGTCGATGCCATGGGCCCGGGCCGCGGCCAGCGCCGTCATGAGCCAGGGCAGCATCGCGGCGCGTCCGGAGGTGAGCCGGGCGCGGGTGTCCTTGGCGAGATCGTTGGTGCCCATGACGAAGCAGGACAGGCGCGTGTCCACGTCGTTCGCGGCGCTGGCGATGGCCTGGGCCTCGAGGATGGCGAGCGGCGTCTCGATCATCGCCCAGACCTGGATCCGCTCCGCCACGCCGAGGCGCCGCAGGCGCAGGCCGACGGCCGCCAGGGTCTCGGGCGTGGAGACCTTCGGCACGAGGATCGCGTCGGGCGCGGCGGCCGCCGCCGCCGCAAGATCGGCCTCGCCCCAGGGCGTGTCGAGGGCGTTGACGCGGATCACCAGCTCGCGCGGACCGTAGCCGCCCGCCTGCACGGCGTCGCAGACCTGGCGGCGGGCCTCGGCCTTGAGATCGGGCGCGACCGCATCCTCCAGATCGAGGATCAGCGTGTCGGCCGGGAGGGTCTTGGCCTTCTCCAGCGCGCGGGCATTGGAACCGGGCATGTAGAGTGCGCTGCGGCGCGGGCGGATGTCGGTCATGGTTTTTCCCTCGGGCGGCGGGTCGGTTGTATGAGGTCTTCTCGGTGCAAGCTAATGTCTTTCCCGGCCGGAGCCAAAGCGGACCGGAAGGGAATCCCTGTCGCTGCGAGTGTGGATCCCCTTCCCGGTCCTGCGGACCGCCGGGGATGACACGGAACGTTCCTCCTTGTCATTCCCGGCCGGAGGTGACGCAGTCACCGCAGGGAAAGGGAATCCACCCACCCGCGCGACACCATGGATCCCCTTCCCGGCTCTTCGAGCCGCCGGGGATGACAGTGATCCCGAACCACACCGTGTCATTCCCGGCCGGAGCGAAGCGGAGGGGAAGGGAATCCACTCATGAAATGCGCTACGGATCCCCTTCCCGGCCTGCGGCCGCCGGGGATGGCAGAGAGGGATGAATGCATGTGGGTCGCGGGCGTCGACGGGTGCCGGGCCGGATGGATCGCGGTGCTGATGCGGGTCGGTGATCCGCGCTCGGGCCGTATCGTGGTCGCCCGGAGCCTCGCCGACATCGTCGATGCGCCGGAAGGCCCCGCCGTCGTGGCGGTCGACATGCCCATCGGCCTGCCGGAACGGACCGAGGGATCGGGCCGGCTGCCGGAGCGGCTGATCCGTCCGCTCCTCGGCGAGCGCCAGTCCTCCGTCTTCGCGATCCCGTCGCGCCGCGCCGTGCATGCGCCGGATTACGGCGAGGCCTGCGCGGCGGCGCTCGCCACCTCCGACCCGCCCCGCAAGGTCTCGCGGCAGGGCTTCGCGCTGTTTCCGAAGATCCGGGAGATCGATGCGCTTGTGCGCTCGCGCCCCGATCTCGTGTCCAGAATCTACGAGGTGCATCCGGAACTCGCCTTCTGGGCCATGAACGGCGCCCGCGCGCTCGACCAGCCGAAGAAGGTGAAAGGCACGCCCTACGGGCCGGGCATGGACCTGCGCCGCAGGCTCCTCATGGGAGCCGGGCTCGATGCGGCGCTGATCGGCGCCGCTCCGCCTCCGGGCGCGGCGACGGACGACCTCCTCGATGCCCTGGCGGGGTTGACCGTCGCGCTGGATATCGCGAGAGGTGGAGGGCAACCCTTCCCCGACCCTCCCGGCCGTGACGCCCACGGCCTTCCGGTCGCCATCTGGACGCTCCGCAGGTCACCCATGACGATGAACCGCGCCGATATCGAAGCAGCCCACGCCCGCATCGCCCCCCACATCCGCCGCACGCCGGTGTGGACGCTGCCCAAAGCCTTCGGCCATGATGGGCCGGTCAGCCTGAAGCTGGAATTCCTGCAGCATGCCGGCTCGTTCAAGACGCGCGGCGCTTTCAACACGCTGCTCTCGCGGCCGATTCCCGAAGCCGGCGTCGCGGCGGCGTCCGGCGGCAATCACGGCGCGGCGGTGGCCTACGCGGCGAAACAGCTCGGGATCAGGGCTCGCATCTTCGTGCCGGAAATCTCCAGCCCGGCGAAGATCGTCGTCATCCGCTCCCACGGGGCCGAGGTGGTGATCGGCGGCGCGCGCTACGCCGACGCGCAGGCCGCCTGCGACCTCTACGTGGAGACGAGCGGCGCGCTGCGCGTCCATCCCTTCGATGCGCAGAGCACCATCGCGGGCCAGGGCACCATCGGCCTCGAATGGGAGCAGGACGGCCCTGCCCTCGACACGGTCCTGGTGGCGGTGGGCGGCGGCGGCCTCATCAGCGGCGTCGCCAGCTGGTGGGCCGGGCGCGTCAAGGTCGTGGGCGTGGAGCCCGAGGGCTCGCGGGCGCTGCACGCGGCTCTCGCGGCCGGAGGGCCGGTCGACGTGGACGTGGATTCGGTGGCCGCCGACTCGCTCGGCGCCCGCAACACCGGCGACCTCGTCTATTCCGTCTGCAGCCGGACGGTCGATCACGTGGCGCTTGTCACGGACGCGGCGATCCGCGACGCGCAGCGCATGCTCTGGCGCGATTATCGCCTCGCGACCGAGCCCGGCGGCGCGGCCGCACTGGCGGCCCTGGCCTCCGGGGCCTATAAACCCGGCTCAGGCGAGCGGGTCGGCGTGCTCCTGTGCGGAGCCAATGTCGAACTCGCCAAGCTGGCCGAACTCATGAACCCGTGACCGAAAGGCAAGCCATGTTCCCCGAACGCCTGACCGAAGGATACCGCGCTTTTCTCGGCGACCGTTTCCAGCGCGAGAAGAACCGTTTCGAATCGCTTGCGGAAAAGGGCCAAGCGCCCGAGGTCATGATCATCGGCTGCTGCGACAGCCGGGTCTCGCCGGAGGTGATCTTCGACGCGAGCCCGGGCGAGATGTTCGTCGTCCGCAACGTGGCGAACATGGTGCCGCCCTTCGAGACCGGCGGCGACTACCACGGCACCTCGGCCGCGCTCGAATTCGCCGTGCAGGCGCTGCGCGTGAAGCACATCGTGGTGCTGGGCCATGCCCGCTGCGGCGGCGTCCGCGCCTTCGCGGACGAATCGGCTCCCCTCTCGCCCGGCGACTTCATCGGCCGCTGGATGAGCCTCATCGCTCCCGCCGCCGAGCGCATCGGCCCGCGTGCGGACGACGAGACGGATTACCTGACGCGCCTCGAGCTCGCCACCGTCGAGAACAGCCTCACGAACCTGATGACGTTCCCGTGCGTGCGCATTCTGGTGGAGCGCGGCAAGCTCCAGCTCCACGGCGCCTATTTCGGCGTGGCGTCCGGCGTGCTGCTGGTGCGCGATCCCGAAACCGGTGCGTTCACGCCGGCGGTGGAGGACGTGCCGGGGCGGGTATCCCTGTTCAGCGCCCGCGACGCGGGACCGCTTTAGGATCGAATCCTGATCGGCCTATCGGACTATCGGGCCGGATGCTCGCCGCGTCCGGCCCGAACCTTTTTCGGGATCGCCGGCGGCCCGGCAAGCAATCATGAACACGCCGCTTGAATACACGGGAACGAATCAGATCGAGCAGGATTGTGTCTGCTACACGGAACTCAGGCTGGGAGACGATCCGTGTCTGGCCGCAGCAGAACCTATCCGAGACTTTATGCAGTCGCCGCCGCCGCTTTCCTGGGCGGGTTGAGCGCTGCGCTATCGCCACTTGACGCGCAGACGACGGATCGTCCCGGCGTCAGTTTCGAGGAGCGGTTCTCGCCCGACGACAGGGCTCATCCGGTATTCACGCGCCCGGAGATCCGGCAGCTTCTCGCGTCGCTTCCGCCCTCGGCGGCCGGAGATGAGACGATCGCGTCGGCCGAAGCCCCGGCGGGCGACATGGCGGCGCTCCTGCCCATCCCCTTCGCCGAGCTGACGGGTCCCGCCAGGGTTCTGGATCCGCTGCTGGCGCAGGAACCGCCCGTGCTGGAGGCCGAAGCCCAGCCCGCAGCGCCAGCCCAGGTGCAGGCGGAAGGCCAGGCGCAGGCGGAAGGCTCCGCGCCGGCGCAAGCCGGAGCGCCTTCAGAGACGCCTGCCGAAGCGCGTCCGATCGAGCAGGCCCAGCTTCCCGAACCGGAGATGCCGCCACCCCCGCCTCCCGCAGAGGTCGTCCTGCCGCCGGAGCCGCCCGCCGCCTCGTCCGAGACAGCCTCGAGGGCGCCGGCGAGCGCGCCCGAGCCCTTGGGTGAATCGCCGACGGTGACCTCCAGCGTGCACCCGTCGCGACATGCGCCGACCGACGTCTCCCAATCCCCGTCGCCCTCCGCGCGTATCGCGAAGAAGCACGCCGCGAAGGAGCACGGCAGGCAGCCGCGACATGCCGCGAGGGCGCCCGCCAGCGCGGGATCGAGGCTGGTCAGGGATCTGGGCCGGGAGCTGTCCAGCGCCCGCCGTCAGGTGCGCTCGGCATTCGCCTGCGGGCTGAGAACCGGATGCATGTCGCGCAAGCAGATCATCGGCACGGCCGCGGGCGCCATCGCGGGAGGCGCGGCGGGAGGAGCCGGTGGGGCCGTTGCCGGCGGCGCGGCGGGAGCGATCCTCACCGCCCCGAAATAAGCGCCTTCGGATCGGCGGTACGCGCCTGAAAAGAAAAAGGCCGCCCGGAGGCGGCCTTTGCGTCGATGCTTCAAGCCGCCTGCTTCTTCGGCTTCAGCAGGCCGCGATTGACCATCGATTCGGCGATCTGCACCGCATTGAGCGCGGCACCCTTGCGCAGGTTGTCGGAGACGCACCAGAACGAGAGGCCGTTCTCGACCGTGATGTCCTCACGGATGCGGGAGATGTAGGTCGCATCCTCGCCCGCCGCCTCGTGCGGGGTGATGTAGCCGCCGGGCTCGCGCTTATCGACCACCATGATGCCGGGGGCGGCGCGCAGGATGTCGCGCGCCTCGTCGGCCGTGATCGGCTTCTCGAATTCCACGTTCACGGCTTCCGAGTGGCTGATGAAGACCGGCACGCGCACGCAGGTGGCGGTGAGCTTGATCTTGGGGTCGAGAATCTTCTTGGTCTCGGCCATCATCTTCCACTCTTCCTTCGTGTACCCGTCCTCCATGAACACGTCGATGTGGGGGATCAGGTTGAAGGCGATGCGCTTCGGGAACTTCTTCTCCTGCACGTCCTGCAGCGAGTAGAGCGCCTTGGTCTGGCGGTCGAGCTCGTCCATGCCCTCCTTGCCGGCGCCGGAGACCGACTGGTAGGTCGCGACGACCACGCGCTTGATGGTGGCGCGGTCATGGAGGGGCTTCAGGGCCACGACGAGCTGCGCGGTGGAGCAGTTGGGGTTGGCGATGATGCCCTTCTTCATGTCGCGCAGGGCTTCCGCGTTCACCTCCGGCACGACGAGCGGCACGTCCGGGTCGTAGCGCCAGGCCGAGGAGTTGTCGATCACGACCGCGCCCTGGGCTGCGATCCGGGGCGACCATTCCTTCGAGACCTCGCCGCCTGCGGACATGAGGCAGAGATCGATGTCGGAAAAATCGTAGGTGTCGAGGGCCTTCGTCTTCAGCGTCTTGTCGCCATAGGACACTTCCGTCCCCTGGCTGCGGCGGGAGGCCAGCGCCACCACCTCGTCGGCCGGAAAGGCCCGCTCTGCGAGGATGCCGAGCATCTCGCGGCCCACATTGCCTGTCGCGCCGACGACGGCGACCTTGTAACCCATTGGACTTCTCCTGTTGTCGCTCTCCCCGGAATCGTGGAAACCCTTTTGGGGTGTCGCCTCTCGCCCCGACGGGAGAGAGGACCGGGGACGACGAGGCTTATTCGGCCGTCGTTTTCACGGCCGTCGTGGCGGTTTTCGTTTTGCTCGTCGTGAGGGTGAGCCGCGCCATTGCCATCGTCCATCCAAAGCCCGGTCCGGGCCTCGATGGTTTCAGCAACACACCAAAGGTCCGCTTTCGTCAAGCATTCTCTTTGCGCAGCAGGGTTTCAACCTTCGGCCAAGACATCCGTCAGGACGTTGGTCGAGAGATTGAAGCGGTAGAAGACCTTGTCCATCCTCTCGCCCCCGAGCTGCTCGTAGAACGCCTGCGCGCCCCCGTTGCCACTATCCGTCGTAAGGTCGATGCGGGTGATGCCCTGCGCGCGGGCGTAGTCCGCGAGCCATCGCATCAGGAGAGCGCCCACCTTCCGTCCGCGGGCATGGCTCTCGACGAAGAGCTCCTTGACGAACAGAAGCCCCGTAAGGCGGAAGCCGGGCCTCAGCACGGCGAAGCACGCGAGGCCGACGGCGCGTCCGTCGAGCAAGGCCAGCGCGTAGCGCGTCCCTTCCGCCTCCCGCATCGAGCGCTCGACCATGACAAGCGTCGGCCCGACGGGCAGGGGCGCGTCCGCGCCCGCATAATGCAGATCCAGGGCGCGGATCAGCGCCGCGACCTCGGGCGCATCCTCGAGAGTGGCCAGGCGAATCGTGGGCTGGGGCATGCAGGAGGTCTCGAGTGTCAGGACAGGCCGGTAACCTTCCGTTTACCTTGCTTAGCAAAACCTTTCGATGCCAAGCCACTGTCACGATAGAACAGGTTGATAGAGTTGTGTGCGGGCTTGATTGCAGCGCGATGCCGAGAGCCGGTTTTGCCAGATGGGACGAGGAGGATGCGGTCGACCTTGAGGACGAACGCCCCCTCCGCCATGCGCGCAGGACATCCCTGCCGTGGCTTCGCCTGATCCTGCTGTCGGCCCTGAGCATCGCAGGCCTTGTTTATTTCGCGCAGCACGGCCAGCGGGCAAACCGGCCCGGTGATCCCAAGACCGTTCCGGCCGCCGTCCTGATCGCCCCCGCGCCGGTCTGGAAGACGATCTCGCCCTCCCCTGCCGTGTATGCGCTCGAAAAGTCCCAGGGGCCGCTGACCATGGAGGCGCGCCAGCACACGGGCGGCGCGCGGGAGGACATCCTGACGCTCGGCCGTTTCGGCGAGCCCCGTCATGCCCGGATCATTCTCGTTCAAGGCTTGGCCGATCCGCCGAGGAGCTTCTTCATCGAGACCGTGCGGCGGGCGGCGGATGCCGGGCTCTCGGTGGCGCGCAACACCCTCAGCCGCTCGGTCGCGACGAAGTTCGGCCCGGTCGAGGCGGCCTCCCTGACGCTGGCCGGACCGGCGGAGCAGAGCTGCCAAGCCTTTCGCTTTTCCGATCGGGACGCAGACTTCGGCTTCCTCGGCTGGCTCTGCGGCCCCGAGGCGGACGCCCTCACCGACACGCAGCTCGCCTGCTTCATCGACGGGATCGGCCTCGCCGGGGGCACAAGCCCGTCCCTGAAGGCCGTATTCGCCCGTGCGGAGCGCAACCGGACCGGCGCGTGCGGCCCCGGCGCGGCCTCGGCGGAGGTCAGGATACCGCGCCGACCGTGACCGCCACCCGGTGCATGGCGTTGCAGCCGTAGCCGTTCGGGTTCCAGCCGACGGCCCTGAAAGGCTGGGCGCGGTCCTGCGAATCGGTCGCGCGGGCGTGGATCTCGTAGAAGCCGTCGCCCGGCAGGCGGATCGGGGCTCTCCACCGGACCCAGTCGTAGCGGTTGCGCGGCGGCGCCAGGGCGGCTTCGGTCCAGGTCGCACCGCCATCGATGGATACGTCGACCCGCGCCACCCCGAGATCGCCGGCCCAGGCGGCGCCGCGGACCTCGATCTCCCGCGTGCCGGACGGCAGCTGCGCTCCGTCGGCAGGCGACGAGACGATGCTGCGCACCGGCATCGATTCCAGGACACGGGTTTCGACGCTCTGCCCGTCCGAACCCGGCGGCAGCGGACGCACGGGCACGCGGTAGGACAGGCCCGTCATGCCCGGCCCGTCGTGCTCCCGGTCACGGATCCAGATCCGCGTCAGCCATTTCTGGCTGAGCGATCCGGGCCAGCCCGGCACGACGAGGCGGAGAGGACCGCCATGAAGGAAGGGCAAGGGCTCCCCGTTCATGGCCCAGGCAAGAAGCGTGTGCTCCTCCAGGGCCTTCGCGATGGGCACGCCACGGGACATGGCCTGCCGCTCGCGGCTCCCCGTCTTGTCCGGATCGGCGCCGAAATGGCCCGTGAAGTGGGCGGAGGGTTTGAGGCCCGCCTCGCGCAGCACGTCGGCCAGGGAAACTCCGGTCCATTCCGCGCAGCCGACCCCGCCGTGGGTCCAGGGATTGCCCTCGGCCTTCGGCTCGAAGAACGAGCGCCCGTTGCCGCCGCATTCGAGCACCATGCGAAAGGTTTTGACCGGGTAGCGGCTCTTGAGATCCGCGAGGGTGAGACGAAGCGGGCTCTCGACCTCTCCATCGACCGTAAGGCACCACGCCTCGATATCCGCGACCGGCTCAGGCATCAGGCCGTTGTTGCGCACGAAGAAGCGCGCGACCGGCGTCGTGTCGTCGTCGAGAAGCTCCTCCGGCGTCTCGGCCACGAGGGGCGTCTCGCCCAGCAGCGTCAGCCGGTCCTTGCCGGAAAGGCTCGGATCCACCTTGGGATGCTGATCCTGCATCGGCGCTACTCCTCTCTTGCCTTTCGGGCAGACGGGCCAGGGAACCATTTTAGGGAGCGCCGCCTTGTCCTGACAAATCCTTGATTTTCAGACGAGGTGCGCCAGACAGGCGCGCCCGAACATGGAGGTGTGTCACATGCGCCGCTTCGCTCTCGTCGGCTTAGGCGTGCTGGGTGCCCTCATGGCCTTCCCGGCCGTGGAGGAAGCGCAGGCCCAAGACCGTCCCCTCGTCCTGCGCGTCCGTCCGCGCAGCTTCCTCGATCCCGGTCCCGTCGCGCCGGTGGGCACGTTCAACCGATATGCCACGCAGGGGCAGCTGTCCTACCTGACGAGCCCGCCCTATGCGCCGAACGGGGAGCGCTTCGGAATGGGCGTTCTGCCCGATCCGGTCACCAACGGGCCCTTCGTCGGCGCGCGCAACCCCTTCCCGCCCCTCGGCTTCACGCCGGACATCGAGGCGACGGGGTCGATCCGCTAAAGCATCGGATGCAGACGCCGGAACCGGCTTTGCGTAAAAAGCCCCGGGCAATGCCCGGGGCTTTCAGTTCTTACGACAAAGCGTCCAGCTCCTTGATGATGGCGTCGCCCACATCCGGCGTGCCGACCGCGTTCATGCCCGGGCCCGCGATGTCCTTGGTGCGCGCTCCGGAGGCCAGCACGTTGGCGATGGCCTTCTCGAGGCGGTCGGCCTCGTCGAGGAGCCCGAAGGAATAGCGCAGCGCCATGCCGAAGGAGCCGATCATGGCGATGGGATTGGCCAGGCCTTTGCCAGCGATGTCGGGCGCGGAGCCGTGCACCGGCTCGTAGAGCGCCTTGCGCTGGCCGGTCTTCGGATCCTCGGCGCCGAGGGAGGCCGAGGGCAGCATGCCGAGCGAACCGGTGAGCATCGCGGCGATGTCCGACAGGATGTCGCCGAACAGATTGTCGGTGACGATCACGTCGAACTGCTTCGGGTTTCGTACCAGCTGCATGGCGCAGTTATCGGCGAGCACGTGCTCGAGCTGGACGTCGGCGAATTCCGCCTTGTGGATGCGCGACACGACCTGGCGCCAGAGCACGCCGGTCTTCATGACATTGCTCTTTTCCGAGGAGGACACCTTGTTCCGGCGCTTCTTGGCGAGATCGAAGGCGACGCGGGCGATGCGCTCGATCTCGCCGGTCGTGTAGACCTGCGTGTCGACGGCGCGCTGCTGGCCGTTCTCCAGGGTCACGAGTTCCTTCGGCTCGCCGAAATAGACGCCGCCGGTGAGCTCGCGCACGATGACGATGTCGAGGCCCTCGACCACTTCGCGCTTGAGCGATGAGGCATCGGCGAGCGCCGGATAGCAGATGGCAGGGCGGAGATTGGCGAAGAGTCCGAGCTCCTTGCGCAGGCGCAGCAGGCCCGCCTCGGGGCGCACCTCGTACGGAACGCCGTCCCATTTCGGCCCGCCGACCGCGCCGAACAGCACCGCGTCGGCCTCCTGCGCCCGGGCCATGGCCGCATCGGTGATCGAGACCTTGTGCGCGTCATAGGCGGAGCCGCCGACGAGATCCGTCTCGGTCTCGAAGCCGATGCCGCGCTTGGCGAACCAGCTCACAATCTTCTCGACCTCGCGCATGACCTCCGGGCCGATGCCGTCGCCGGGGAGAAGAAGAAGCTTGTGCGTTGCCATGATGCGGTGTCCTCGCTCGAATGAGACTCGATGGCCGGACAGGCCCGGCCGCGAGGAGAGGGTTTAGGCGCGCGACCCTTGCCTTGGCAAGCGTTCGTCGCGTTCTCCGTTAGCGCATCGTGCGGAACCGGAGGTCCGCGTCAGCGAAAAGTGGATCCGGTTTTCCGCACTGAACGATGCGCCCGCCCAGAGAAGGAGTATCGGAATTGATCCCAAAAGTGGGTCCACTTTTGGGTCCGATGCTTCAGGCGGATCCCTGCCCGCCGCCCTCCGCCGGGCGGCGCTCCCGCGGGGTCCGCACGACCGTCACCGAGCAGGGCGCCTCCGCCACCACCTGGGCCGAGACGCTTCCGAGATAGCGGCGCAGGGCCGAGGAGGCGCGCGCGCCGATCACGATGTGATCGACGTCGTTGTGGCGGGCATACTCGACCAGGGCGGCGGCCGGGTCGGGCGCCTCCAGCACGCTGTAGGTGATGCGCTCCTTCGGGATGTCGAGCGACGCGCCCCAGTGCTTGAGCTCGATGAGGCGCTGGACGTGAAGGCTGTTGCCCTCCGCATCCTCCAGGATGTCGATGGCGAGGCGGGACGTCTTCAGGATGTTGACGCAGGCGATGCGGGCCTCCTGTTCGAGCGACAGGATGCGCCTGACGAGGATCCGCAGGGAATCGGCCAGCTCCTCGCTTCCCGGCGACAAATCGACGGCCGCCAGGATGATGGGCGCCCGCGACAGCTGGCCTGCGATGTTGGGGGATTCCAGGGGCCTGGCCCGCCGGGCCCTGAGCCAGCGCCGGACGATCTGCATTCCCTTGTCCCGCTCGCGCCGTTCGGCCCGCTCCGTGAGCCTGATCTGCGCCGGGTGCTCCAGGTCGAGCGCGAGCTGGGCCGCCGTCGCGTAGCGGTCCTTCGGGTCGATCTCCAGGCAGCGCAGGATGACCTCCTGGAGCCAGGGTGGGCAATCCGGGACCCTGGCCCGGGGCGGAACCGGATCCCGCCACAGACGGCGGCGGATCTGGCCGCCCTGCGGCGTGCCATAGGGGCGCGTGCCGGTGACGAAGAAATACAGCATCACGCCGAGCGCGAAGAGGTCGCTGCGCGGATCGCACCTGTCCTGCAGGACCTGCTCCGGCGCCATGTAGGGCGTCGTCCCGAACGGCTCGCGGAACTCCTCGTCGAGGAGGTCCGGCAACTGCTCGTGCCGGGAGAAGCCGAAATCGATCAGAACGGCCTCGCCGGTCTCCCGGAACATGACGTTGCTCGGCTTCACGTCGAGGTGGATGACGTGCTGGAGGTGGAGATCGTGCAGGGCCTTGGCGACTTTCACGCCGATCTCGACCACCTCGCCCCACGGCAGGGGGACCTCCTCGAGGCGCGCCTTGAGGGACTGACCGGGAATCCGCTCCATGACGATGTAGGGCTGGGCCTCGATGCCCCCGGCCGCGACGAAGCGCGGCACATGCGGCCCGACGAGGCGCGGCATGATCATCTGCTCCGTCTCGAAGCAGACGATGGGCAGGGGATCGTCGCTGTCGTGAAGGAGCGGAACCTTCATGATGAGAGGCATCGGATCGCCGGCGCGGCGGACGCCCCAGAGCTGGGCCGTTCCTCCCGAGCCCAGATAGTCCTGAAGCTCGAAGCCGTCGATCACCATGCCGACGCTGAGGCGCGAGCGCATCTACCGCCCCTGCTCGAGGCGCTGGGCGAGCTTTTCGGGAAGCCCCGCCTCCCGCACCTTGCGCGCTGCCTGGGCGGCATCGTAGGGCACCCGCAGGTAGCGCAGATGCTGGTTCTTCGTGTCGTAGACGGCGTAGTTCGCAGCCGGGATCCCGTCGCGCGGCTGACCGACGGCGCCGATGACCGCGAGCCACGAGCGCGTCGGAAGCAGCGGGATGTCGTTGTCGGCGACGGGCGAGAAGGCCCCGATCTTGCCGGTCGTGCTCATGTTGTAGAGCATGGGCACATGGACATGCCCGCAGAAGGTGATGCGGGCGCTGCTGCGCACGAAATGCCGCGTCGCCTCCATCGGCCCCAGGATGTAGTCCCAGTTGCCGGGCGCGTAGCCGTTGGCATGGACATAGAGGACATCCCCCTCCTCGTGGATCAGCGGCAGGTGCGCGAGGAACGCGCGATGCTCCGGCTTGAGCTGGGCGCGGGTCCAGCGGATCGCCTCCCGGGCGACGCTGTTCATGTCCTCGTCGGAGCCTTCGATGGCGGCGTCATGATTGCCCAGAACGGCGAAGGCCCCTTCGCCGACGAGCCCCATGACCGTCTCCACGACCCAGGCCGGATCGGCGCCGTAGCCCACGTAGTCGCCCAGAAAGATCAGGCGATCGACCTTGAGCAGGCGCGCATGCGCGAGGCAGGCCGAGAGGGCCTCGCGGTTGCCGTGGATGTCGGTCATGATTCCGATGCGCATTGTGGAATTATAGACGCCCAAACCGGCCTGCGCCGCAACCTATCCAATGGGCGACCGCGCCATAGCGCTTTCGGGCCGGAAGCCGGGTGGGCTCAGGCCGGGCGACGAGTCAGGAGAAGGGCGACGCCGAAGGTCGCCAGCACGGCGGCGTGCAGGCCGTTCTGAAGGCCGTAGGTCAGCGACAGGAGGTTGTTGGGTCCGAAGGCCAGGTTGCTGGCGAAGCACGCCGGAGCGAACAGGGCCAGCGTAGTCCAGCTCATGGCGGCCTTATCCCCTCAAAGCCTCGAGCACCTTGCCGCCCGGGCGTCCGCGCGGCTCGAGGCCGATGCGGCGTTCCACGTCCTTGATGGCCTCGCGGGTCTTGGCGCCGATCTTGCCGTCCGGCTCGCCCACGTCGTAGCCGCGGGCCGTCAGGAGCTGCTGCAGCTCGCGGCGCTGGGCGCGGGAGAGCGGCGGATCGTCGGTGGGCCAGGCGGTCTGGATGCCGGGCAGGCCCTTCATCCGGTCGCCCAGGAGCGCGATGGCGAGGCCGTAGGATTCGGCGGCGTTGTAGGAATAGACCGCATCGAAATTCTTGGTGACCAGGAAGGCCGGGCCATTCACCCCGGCCGGGATGATGATGCCGGCGGCGTAACTGCCGGAGAGCGGACGCCCGTCGATGCGGGTCACGCCCATGGCGGCCCAGGACGAGACCGGGCGCTTGGCCTTGCGGCCCGCGAGGCTCGTATTGAAGCCCCGTGGCAGGCGCACCTCGTAGCCCCAGGGCAGGCCGTTCACCCAGCCGGCCTTCTTCAGGAAATTCGCCGTGGAGGCCAGCGCGTCCGGCACCGAGCCCATGATGTCCCGGCGCCCATCCCCGTCGCCGTCGACGGCGAGGCGCTGGAAGGTCGAGGGCATGAACTGGGTGTGGCCGAAGGCTCCCGCCCAGGAACCGCGCAGATTGGCGGGGTTGATGTCGCCGTCCTGCACGATCTTGAGAGTCGCCATCAGCTCGCCGGTGAAATAGTCGCGGCGGCGCGGCGCGTAGCAGGCCAGCGTGGAGAGCGACTGCACGAGGGAGCGCCCGCCGATGTCCTTGCCGAAATTGGATTCCACGCCCCAGACGCCCGCGATCGCATAGCGGTCGACGCCGTAGCGCGCCTCCGCGTTGGTCAGCGCCTGTCCCCACTGGCGCATGGCGGCCCTGCCGTCCTGCACCCGCTCGTCGTCCACGAGGGCCGCAAGATAGTCCCAGATCGGCGTCTTGAACTCCGGCTGGTTGTTCATGGAATCGAGGATCGACAGATCCGGCTCGACCCCACGGGTGGCGATGTCGAAGGCCTGGCTCGAGATGCCCTTGGCGGCCGCCTGGCCGCGCAGTCCGGACAGGCACGAGCGGAAATCGGCTTGGGCGGAGGCCGGCGAGATGGCTGCCAGCGTGACCAGGGCGAAGAGCGTGGGAGCAAGAAGACGAGTCATGCCCGCGACCTTGCAGGGAATTTGGTTAAACTTATGGAAACGGGGCCAGAAGCCCTCATGAATTCGAACCGGCTTCGGGATCGGGAAGATCGGTCTGAATCCAGCGGTCGCTGACATGGACGTCGATGGTCTCGAGGCGGCCCGGCCCGAGATTGATGAATTTGTGCGGAACTCCGGCCGGCCCGAAAACGATCTGGCCTGCTTCGCACTCGAACCGCTTGTCGCCGACCGTGAAAAGCGCCCGCCCCTGACGAATGATGAAGATCTCGTCATAGGGATGGACGTGCCATCGCGGCCCGCCCCCGACCTCATCCGTTGAGTAAAAGAGCACGGTGGCGCCGGTGCCGAGGGTCTGACCCTCGATCCGGCCCTTCCAGAGATCGGCGTGGGTGGCCCAGTCGGCGCGGTCGAGAACCCGAGGCTTGCCTTGTTCCATCGTCAATCCACGTCAGGGTGAGCGCGAGAGCCCATGAGTTCGTCTCATCGCAGGCGCTTTTGCAAGCGATATCGACGTCACCGCTCACTCCCCGTGCCGTCCCCGGTGGCTCGAGGGCCGAGCAGGGGATCCAGGGAAGCGTCGCGCCTGTTCGTGGATTCCCTTCCCCTCCGCTGACGCTCCGGCCGGGAATGACACGGTATGGTTCGGGCTCACTGTCATCCCCGGCGACCCGCAGGGTCGGGAAGGGGATCCATGATCGAGCGCCACGGCAGCGGATTCACGCCCGCGACGCATCCTTCCGGGAAGGCCATCCTGAAAAAGGTTCAGGCCCAGGCGCGTTCCGAGAGCTTCTTCTCGAAGGCGTCGATCGTCCCGGCCTTTTCCATGGTCAGGCCGATGCCGTCGAGACCGTTGAGCATGCAGTGCTTCTTGAACGGGTCGATGTCGAAGGTGATCGAGCCGCCGTCGGGGCCGCGGATTTCCTGCTTCTCGAGGTCGACGGTCAGCGTGGCGTTCGCGCCGCGGCTGGCATCGTCGAACAGCTTCTCCAGATCCTCGGGGCTCACCTTGATCGGCAGGATGCCGTTCTGGAAGCAGTTGTTGTAGAAGATGTCGGCGAAGCTGGTGGAGATCACGCAGCGGATGCCGTAATCGAGCAGCGCCCAGGGGGCGTGCTCGCGGGACGAGCCGCAGCCGAAATTGTCGCCCGCCACCAGGATGTTGGCATTCCGGTAGGCCGGCTGGTTGAGCACGAAGTCCGGGTTCTCGGAGCCGTCCTCGCGGTAGCGCATCTCGGCGAAAAGCCCCTTCCCGAGCCCCGTGCGCTTGATCGTCTTCAGGTACTGCTTGGGGATGATCATATCGGTATCGACGTTGATGATCCGCAGCGGCGCCGCGACGCTCTCCAGCACAGTGAACTTGTCCATGGTCTTCCCAATCCTCGCGGCACCCGGGGCCGTCTCGAAGTGCCTCTTACCAAAGCCGTGACGCAACGACTAGGCCAACGATGGTCGCGGCAAAGGAATTGCGCGCCCTGGCGTCCGGGCCCCCCTAGAGGGAAGCCGGTCCGATGACGGTCTCGGACGTCACCACGATCCATCCGGCATCGGAGCGCTCGATGGACGTGATGCGGCCGGCGCCGGGCAGAACGCTCCCCGGCCTGACCTCTCGCAGGCCGTTCGGGCCCTCGACGAGCGCCGTTCCCTGGAGCGCCCAGCGCAGGACATAGCCTGTATCCTGCGGCTTCGCGCCCGGCACGGCACCCGTGCCGGAGACGGCCTCGGAGGCACGTCCGAGCGATCCGGTCGTTTCGGGATCGCCGGCGCTGTGCCGCCGGGCTTCGGCAAGGGCGCGGTTGAGCGGGATTCCGTTCGCCAGCGACGGAAGGGGGTTCGGCAGGGCGGACGGCCCGGATCCGATCGCGTGGGCCGCGAAGCCCGCCGACGCGAGGGCGAGGGCGAGGCAGATCCCGAACGCGATCCGCTCGCCCGTCACTTCCCGGGCATGGATACGCTTCTGGAGGCAGTTCCTGCGCCTCCCGGACGAAGCCGGCCCCGCTGCGGACGATGGCCTGCTGGCTATCGCCACCTGCCTGAGCACGGTCTCGAATCGAAGGTGCATGGTCGGCCCCGTCCCGTTCACGACATGTGGCCGCGAATTCTGCACAAAGACGTCTAACTCAAGGTAAACGCGCCGGGCTGCACCCGGCCGTCCTGTCCGGCCATCACTTGGCAGCAGCCTCGATGGCTTCCATGTCCTCGTCGGAGAGGCCGAAATGATGGCCGATCTCATGCACCAGCACATGGGTCACGAGGGCGCCCAGGCTCTCCTCGTGCTCGGCCCAGTAGTCGAGGATCGGGCGGCGGTAGAGCCAGACCATGTTGGGGAACTGCCCTGTCTGCATCATGGCGCCGCCCTGGGCGAGGCCGATGCCGCGAAAGAGGCCGAGCAGGTCGAAGGGCGTCTCGCAGCCCATGTCGTCCATCGTCTCGTCGTCGGGAAAGTCCTCGACCCGGATGACGACGCCTTCGCAGAGCCGTCGGAATTCCCGCGGCAGACGCGCATAGGCGTCCTGCGCCAGCGTCTCGAAATCGGCCAGGGACGGTGCCTGGAGTGCTGCCCAATCGGTCATGGTCAAAGAACACGCAGTTGAACGAGAAGCCACAGGGCGAGGACCACCACGCCCACGAGCGACAGGCCGCGCCCGATGCGACGCCCCCAGAGCTCGACGGGATCTGTCGCGCCGCCCTCCCCTGTGCCGATGGCGTCGCTGGCGCCGAAATGCTCCTGCGCCCGTCGGCTCATGCGGGCGAGCGCCGAGGAGCCGACGGTCTCCGCATCGCGCCGGACCCGTTCCAGCGCCTCACGGGCCTCGTCGGCCTGGCGGGCTTCCCGGTCCCGATCCGTCATCACAGCCTCCTAGTTCGCCCTTAACCCCAGCTTAACCGTGATCGGCGGATTGGCCAGGGATCCCGGAACGCCCGGGATGCTCCGCCGTTAACAGGCTCGCATGGCCAATTCAATGTGAGGTAAGAATGCGTAAGATTCTAGGGATCCTGGCTTGCGGCCGGGCTGGTGGCCTTTGGGGCCGCGACGGCTTCGGCTCAGGAATTCAGCGTCCGGATCGGCGATGGCGGCCACCGCCACCGGGTGGTTCGGGAGGAATACCGTCACCCCGGCTACCGCCGCCACGTGATCGAGCGCCGCGTCATGCGCCCGTACGCCCGCACCGTGTGCCGCACGGTGATCCGTGAGCGCGTCCGCCCGAACGGCGTGGTGGTCCGCCGCCCGGTCGAGGAATGCCGCCGCGTCTATGCGGGCGGCCGCCGGGGCTTCGTGGACTAGCGCCTCGAACGCAAAAGTGGGAACCGGTTTTGCGTGAAAAGATGCGCTCAATCAAAACCTTGAAGCATCGGACCTGCGTTCGAATTCATGTCCGATGCTTTAGGCTCTCGATTTTCCATGAAAAAGGCGGCGACCTCACCGGTCGCCGCCTTCTTTTTTGTCCTGAGAGGAGCCGGATCAGTCGA
>JBOZRS010000106.1:0-46261 GCA_050789065.1 Microvirga sp. | reverse complement strand
GCGGGCGAGATCGAAGATGTGGTCGAGGTGGTCCGATCGACGGCGCGCCGGTTGATCGGATCCGATGGCATCGCAGTCGTCCTGAGAGAGGGCGACGACTGCCGCTATGTAGAGGAAGACGCAGTCGGCCCGCTCTGGAAAGGCCGCAACTTTCCGCTTTCGTCGTGCATCAGCGGCCGGGCCATGCTCCATCGCGAGACGGTTGTGATCACGGACATTCGCCTTGACGAGCGGATCCCGCAGGACCTCTACCGCGAAACCTTCGTGCGCAGCCTCGTGATGGCACCGGTGCGATCTGAGGACCCGATCGGCGCAATCGGCGCTTACTGGGGCCAGGTCTACGAGCCGACCCCCGACGAGGTCGAGACCCTGGAAACCCTCACCCGGGCGACTGCCACAGCAATGGAGAATGTGCGTCTGGTCAAAGCTCTGTCGCGAGCCCTCGAGGAGGCAGAGTTCGCACGTGACGAGCTTCGGCACCGGGTGAAGAATGCCTATACCGCGACGGAGGCACTCGCGAGGCTAACCTTGCCGCCGGAACATGCGCGGGCGCTCTCCGCACGGATCGTCGCCCTGGCTCGTGCGCACGATCTGCTGGACCGGAAACTGGCGCACCAGGACCAGATCACGTTGGGCGAGCTCTTAGAGGCCGAACTCGAACCATATAATGTGGACGCCCCTGGGCGGTTCACCGTAGCCGGCCCGGTGGTCACACTGCCGGGCCCGCAGGCGCTGGCTCTCGGCCTTGCCATCAACGAACTTGCCACCAACGCGCTCAAATACGGCGCGCTCTCTGTCCCGACAGGCCGGTTAGAGGTGAGCTGGAGACGGGACGCTCAGCATCTTGTGCTGGAGTGGCGCGAATCCGATGGACCGATGGTGAAAGGCGCCGCGCTCGAGAGCTTCGGCTCCCGTTTGCTGAGGCGGTTGGTGGAGGGTCAGCTCGGCGGTTCATTGCGTCGGCACCTGCAGGGTTCCGGCGTGACGTGTGTCATCGAATTCCCCGCACCGGTCATGATTGGCTCTGACCAAGTCGACACGTAGCGACCACAGCCGACCAACGGGACGGGAGAAGCAGCCATGGCATAACCCAGACAGCGGATCCACCGGCGGCGGAAGAACGGGGCATTCCGTCCATACCAGGCTGGACTTCGGCGACAGCCTGCGCCCGAGTGGCTCTCGTGTTGCAACGACCAGTATCATCTCGGAGGACTGGCGAGCCGGTGCGTGGCTCATGATTATTGCACGCAAATGGGGTACACGTGCCTTCAATCGCAGGGCAGACCTCTTCAACCCTGAGGCCGCCTCAAGACTTTCATCCAGCGCATAGGCCTAAGCCAACACAATCACCCAGAGCCGACTTGTTAAAAGGTGGGGGCCCATCAGTTCTTGTCCCAGGCCCCTCTGAGACCAGACTCCAACGCTAAGATGCCTGGGAGATCCGAAGAAGGGTTGTTGGCAAAGCCGGGTGAGTTTAGCGGAAAGGGCAGAGCGAAATCTTGAGCCGGGAAAGAGCCGTTATGCAGGATTGGTATCCGGTCCGGCTGGCACCACGGAGCGGAACCCCCGTAATCCTCTGGATCGAGGATGAGGAGGCACCGCCCACCTATCCGGTGACAATCGGGGTCTGGGAAACCGACGACATGACCGGCAGGAGCCACTGGCGCGTCTTCGGAGGGCGGTTTGGCACCCACACCTATTTCGACCGGCACATCGTCGGTTGGCGACCGCTGCCGCCCGCGTACCGTGTGTGACGAACTGCGCTCCCCGATCAAACTGTGAATCAGCATCGAACACGAACCCTAGCACCGACTGCCGTTACGCACATGATGTTGCTAGCAAATTCGCAGCATCAGTGGGTTCATCATCGGCTCCGATCTTGACCCCGCCGAATTTCCATTTTGTGGCGCCGAATCTGGGCGTTGCGCCTCCTCAGAGAGGGATCAAGGTTTCGATGCCGTTTCACAAGCAAGCTCCGTCGCGGTCCTGCGGACCTCGTCCTCCACGTAATCGGCGGCGTTTGCCTGCGCCGGCGAGACGGTCGGCTCCGACAGCCGATGCCCTTCGACCGTGAACGTGTAGGAGCGCCCGTCCGGGGTGAATGTCAGGACGAGCCTGTCGCCGTCCCGTTCGATGCGGAAATCGTCCGTCTTCGGGGATTGGCTCTGGTCCGGCATCGCATTGCTCCATGGTGATGAATGTGTCGCCAAAGCCCTCAAGTTGGATTGGCGGATCGTTTCTGCCCGGTGCCTTCCAGTTCCTGGATGAGGGTCTTCATCTCATCGATTTCCCGACGCTGGGCGCTGATGATGTCGTCGGCGAGTTTCCTGACGCGGGGGTCGGTGATGTTGGCCCGTTCGCTCGTCAGGATCGCGATGGAGTGGTGCGGGATCATGGCCTTCATCCAGGCGACGTCGCCGACGGTGTCTTGGCTGCGCACGAGGTAGAGGGCCACGCCGAATGCCACTACGCTCCCGAGGAAGATGGCCAGGTTGGCCTTGGTGTTCGAGTACATGCCGAGCATGAAGGCCAGCATGATGATGGCCATGGTCGCCCCCATGACCAGGGCCATGTAGGCCCGCGTCTGGCTGAAGTAGACATGGTCGAGGCTGTAGACGTTCAGGTACATCAGCCCGAACATCACGACGGTCGACGTCGCGATCATCGCGCCGAAGCGCACGTACTTGGACATGTCGGTGTCCTCCTTGTCGGCAAGCGTGGACCGCTCCCTGCCGTGGCCAGGAACGGCCCACGTTCGATCAGTCGACGGGATCCGGCTACTTCGTGGAGCCGGTCGTCTCGTTCTTGTTCTCCTTCTGGGCGTTCTTCTCGACCCAGGCGACGAGCTTCCTGATCTCCTGCTCCTGCATCCGGATCGTCTCCTCGGCCATCTTGTGGGACTCGGCGTTGTCGGCGCCCTTCAGGCCAGCCCGGGCCATGTCAATGGCGCCCTGGTGGTGGGGGATCATGGCGCAGATCCAGGCCACGTCGGCATCCTTGGCCATCATCCCGGTCATCATCGGGCCGTTCATCTTCATCATGGCTTCGTGCAGTCCCTTCTGGGTCTCGGTCATCTGGCCCATCATGCCCTGCATGTCGTTCTACTCGTTCTGCATGGATTGGGACATGGTGTTCTGCATCTTCTGCATCATGTCGCCCGGGGCGCCGGCCTGTGCCGCGGTGCGGCATGCCTCCGGAAGGTTGACGGCGGTCTGCTGCGGTTGCCCGGCCATGGAGCCGCCCTGGTTTTGCTGGGCCATGGCGCTGGACGCGGCAAGGCTGGCGAGGGTGCCCAGGACGGGAAGGATACGGGTGTTCATGACGGTTCTCCTTTGAGGTTCGATGGGGATCAGGCCGCCATCCGGCGGCAGCTCTCGGCACAGCGGCGGCACTCGTCGACGCACTCCTGCATGTCGCCGACCTGCTCGCAGGACTTGGCGCATTCCTCGCAGATCTCGGCACATTCCCGGCAGGTGTGCTTGTGGTGCTCGGTTCCGATCAGCATGAAGTGGGCCGAGGTCCGGCAGATCTCGGCGCACGCCATCATGAGGCGGAAGTGGCCGGGCTCGACGTGCTTGCCGCCCTGCTCGAGGCAATGCGTCATCGCCATGCCGAGGCAGGTCCGGTAGCAGCGCAGGCACTCGTCGATGCAGGACTGCATCTCCTTGGACATCTGGTGCATAGGGTATCTCCTGAATTCCAGGCGCGGTGAGTTGTCGGCCCGCAAGGGCACGGCGCCCGACGCGCCGGCGGGCCATGTCTCATGGCGAACGGGTTCCACGCCGAGGCGTGCTTGCTCCGTCCCCTGGTTCAGGCCTGTTTCGGTGGACGATCGGGTCCCGAGGGAGCAATCGGTGCCACTCCCGGGTCGCCGGGGATCGGGATGGCAATCCACGGCAAGGGATTGGTCGCCAGGTCGGCGAAGCCCGGCACGACGGCCATCACGCAGCCGGGATGACAGCAGGATTGACCCATCGCATGGGGCCGGGCCGGGGCCGCATGGTCATGGTCGGGGGATTCCTGGCCAACCTGGGCCATGTGCCCATGGTGGGGCTGGGCGACCATCGGTCCGTCCGCAGCCTGGGCGACCGCGTACAGCGGCGCGCTCGCGAGGCCGAGCGTCACGACCAGCAGGCAGCGGAGCATGAGGCGAAGGCAGGCCACGGCACCATCCTAGGGGTCATGGCGGAAACGAATGCCCGCATGATGGGTTCCCGGTGCCGGAATGGGCTCCTTGGCGGTCCCGCGAAACGACCGCTTGACCTTGCCATCGTGGGAAGGTGCATGGTTCGACCATCGCCACCACGAAACGGAGATGCCGCGATGTGCGGATGCAGCACCCACCAGACCCAGTCCACCCAAGCCGTCGACCGTGACCCGTCCGCCCATACCCTGCGGGTCGAGGACATGACCTGCGGCCATTGCGCGGGCACGATCAAGAAGGGCATCGAGACGGGCCTGCCGGGCACGAGCGTCGAGGCTGATCCCGCCTCCAAGCTTGTCTCCGTCCGCGGCAGCACCGATTTGAGCTCGATCAACGCCCTCGTGACCGAGGCGGGCTACACCCCGACCACAGCCTGAAGGAGGAATCCATGCTCGACCGCCGCCGTTTCCTGACCGTTCTCGGCACCACGGGGGCGGTCCTGGCCATGAAGCCCGCCTTTGCCGAGACAGGGCTGCCGAAGGTCGTCGTGAGCAAGGATCCGTCCTGCGGATGCTGCTCCGGCTGGGTCGACCATATCCGCGCTGCGGGCTTCCCGGTGGAGGTTCGGGAAACACCCGAGATCAACCGGGTGAAGGTCCGGCTCAGCGTGCCCCAGGACCTCGCCTCCTGCCACACGGCCGAGGTTAGCGACTACGTCATCGAGGGGCATGTCCCCGCGGACGCCATCAAGCGCCTCCTTGCCGAGAAGCCTCAGGCCAAGGGGCTGGCCGTTCCCGGGATGCCGGTCGGCTCGCCCGGGATGGAGGTGAAGGGCGTCGAGGACGACACCTACGAGGTCGTGCTGTTCGGTCCATCGGGCCAGAAGACCTTTGCCCGGTATCAGGGCTCCCGTCAGGTCTGATTGCTCCATCCATTGAAGGAATGGTCACCCGGCTACACGGCCATCGCGAGGGCCGCGCGCACGTTCTCGACCACCTCGGCGTCGTGGAGCGCGGCATGGCCCGTCGCCCTCGCGGTAAGGCTTGCCGGGATCGAAGAGAGTGTATTGCGTCTCGGGTCAGGCGGTGTCCTCGGGCCAGGCGTCCGAGGTCTTCATCCAGTAGAGGTCCATGGCATCCGGTGCCTCAGCGCCAATCTGGCAGCGTATCGAACGTCCACGCGATTCGATGCCCCGGGATCATTCCGATCACCTTCGTGAGATTCGTGAGGCAACTGTTTACGTCCGGCCGCAGAACCCTGCCCTCCGCGAGCAATTCCATGCCCGCCGCGAAGTCTCTGTACGCTGCTTTCGCGTGCCTGTGGTCTTCTGGCGGCATTTCTGGCCACGGCATCGATACCACCTCCATGAGCGCGGCCGACGCCGCGCGGGCTTCCGAGACGAACGCCGGATCGATCACGGCTCGCAGCGGGTCGCCCGGCTGCTCGAACAGGATCGCGGCCTGGGCGAGCGCCGTCGCCGCGCGGCACGCGGCGTCGAACAGGCTGCGGTCCTCCGGCGTGACCCATTGCACTGGGATCGCGCGGAGCATGGCCAGGAGGGTCTTGGCGTCGTTGAGCCATAGGCCCACGGCGAGACCCAGCGGGGCAAGAGGCGGGACGTAGGTGGAAGACATCATGTTGGTGGATTGTCCTTCAATGATCGAGCCAAAGCGACGACTTCCCGGGGCCGACCGGATTGCATGGCTTCGATCGGACTCTTGAGGCCCAAGGATTCATCCGGCGTCACGAACCATTCCAGTCTCGTCCATGGATCCCTGATCGGCAGCAAGGACAGGATCTCGCGCATCGTCAGAACGGACATCGCGTTCTTGAGCTGGAAGCCCGGGTAAATTGTCCGGCCACCGAAGTTGACGGCAAGGACGTCCCCCGCATCGGCGTGTCGGCGCAGGTCGTCGACGGGCATGTCGAGCCAATTGGCGGCCAGCTCCTCTCCCAGCCCGCCGCCGGCCTTGCGGATCAGCTCCCGCTTGTGGACATCGGGATCGGGTGCCTCTTCCTCAAGCCACTCCACCACCATCCGGCCATACGCCTGTGCCGTGTCGGCCAGCAGCGCGAGCGGCCTCGGCCGGGCGGCCGCCAGTGGCTCGAATTCGTCCCGCGAAGCAAGGGCGGCGAGCCAGCCCAGCGCCGACCATGCGAGCGTGCGGTTAGCCAGCCCCGGCTCCTCACCCTTCGCTGCCCGCTCCGCGGCCGCCACGAGTGCCGCCGCGGCGTTCTCGGCGACCGCGACCTGACTCATCCAATTCCCGAGGGAGGCACGGTAGATCAGGCAACGGAGGCGCCCATCGCTGTCGTCTTTCGGCAGCGCGTGCATCAGCAGGAAGGCGGCCCCGTCCAAGGCCTCGGCTTGCTTGTGCTTCACGGCGTCCAGCAGCATCTCGAATGCGCGGAGCACCTGTAGATCGGGCACGCGAGTCGCGTTGAGGCGGGTGATCTGATGGGTGGCCCACTCGCCTGCGTCGAGATAGATGCTGTCGCTCAGCCAGGGGTACAGGCGGATGAGTTCGTCGGTCGTTGGGAGCGAGCGTCCGGTGAGGATGTGGCCGATGCGGGCGACGTATTCGTGCTCCGCGGCCGGGCGGTGCCCGGTCAGGAAGTGCTTGGTCCGAGCGATATGCCCGGGCTTCTCCGGCATGGGATCCTCGGTCATGATAGCACCTCCGTCTCGCGCAGGCTCTCGTACGGCCGCCCCAGGCGATACCAGCGGCTGAGGGTGCGCGCGCAGGAATGGTCCTCGGACATGATCCAGAGATCCGACGTCCGGATTGGGCGTCCGTTGCCAGGGAGTCGGGGATGGCCGGCGACGCCCCCAACGAGACAATCGACTGGGAATTGCGCCCGGCTCCAGAGGTCCAGGACAGGTGCGTCCTTGAGCATGCTGTCCTCCGTCGGCACCGCGCCCGCCCGGAGTGCCTTCAAGTCAGCGAGCAGCCCCTCGATCCTACCGATCTCCTCGTCGAGATCTCGACGGGTTTCGGCCGTCAGCCCGTGGTCCCTGGTCAGTGTGAACATGTGGCGTCCTTCGTTTTGGCGCCGATCTTTATGGACGAAACGGAAACGGTTGCCCGGAGGGGAATCTTGTGACGAGAGCAGTTGTCCCCACGGACTCTTGTGACGTTCGTCTTGGCCTTATCGTCCAGGAGCGGCCAGATGGTACTCGTCGAGGGTGCGGCTGGCGCCGGATGGATGCGTGGAGGTCATTCCTGACGGGCGTGAAGGCGGCGACACCCGGCAGGTGCCGTGAGTGTCAGCAGTGCATACCCCCGAAAATTGCCCGGATGTGATGACGTCGGGAAATCCATTCGCTATGGCAGGCGGATTCGATGGAACGCCAAGCGAGGTTGTCAGTTGACAACCCGTCTGGCCCCCTGCATATTTCGAGGCACAGGACCAGATGGCGAGGACTCGTCACACGGATAAGGACGTCGAGGCAGCGCTTCGACATGCCGAGGCCAACGGCTGGCGCGTAGAGTTGGGCGGAAGTCACGCCTGGGGCAAGATCTACTGCCCCTACAACGATGATGAATGCCGATGCGGAGAGTTCTGCATCACAAGCGTATGGAGCACCCCCAAGAACCCAGGGACCCATGCGAAGCAGATTAGGCGGGTCGTCGACAATTGCACGATGCACAAGGCTGAACGCGAGAAGAAGAACGCCGAGAAGGATTGAAGTGATGATGGAATACAGCTTCACACTCAAGTACCGTCTCCCGGAGAGCGAGACGGACATGGATTCGCTCGTGGAGCGCCTCGGCGAGGCCGGATGCACCGACGCCCTGATCGGCACCGGCACCCCCGGCCGTCTCGGACTCGAGTTCAGCCGCGAGGCGGAGACCGCACAGGAAGCCGTGCGCAGCGCGCTCGCTGACGTGAAATCCGCCATCCCTGGCGCGGTCCTCGTCGAGGCCGGCCCTGATCTCGTCGGCCTGTCGGACATTGCCGACTACATGGGCGTGACCCGCCAGAACATGCGCAAGCTCATGGTCGCCAACCGCGACTTCCCGCTGCCCGTTCACGAGGGGTCTGCTGCCCTCTGGCACCTTGCCGACGTCCTCGCTTGGCTCGAGGCCCGCAAAGGCTATGAGCTGGACCAGGGCTTGCTCGAGACGGCCACGGCTACCCTTGAGGTCAACACGGTCAAGGAAAGCCGTCGGCACTCGGTCCGGGAGGCCCGGGAGCTGGAGCTCCTGATCGCGTAGTGTCAGGTGTGTCGGGAGTGCATACACTCCTGGCACCCATTGCGGCCATCAGGCGGCGAGGAGGATGCCGTCTGTCGGCGGGAAGCCCAATACCTCGGCGGTAGCCGGGTGCGGGTCCGCCGCCAGCATGATGCGTCCGTCGACAGCTCCTCCAAGCTCTTGCGGATCTGATCGTCGGTCAGGCCGCCCCTCCTTCCACAATCGCGGCAGGCGCTGGGAGTTGTCAGGACTTGGCGGCGTTGGCAAGGTGCCTGGAAAATAGGGCCGAGGGGCGATCAGTGGATTTTCACCTGGAGCGCGGGCTACGGCTGCACACCATGCCGGAGCACAAGGGTCTGTACGCCTGGGCGATCAACGAGATCGACGATCAGGGCCAGCAGGTCGGCCGTGACCAAATCCCTTGGGGCTGGAACCTGCGGTTCACCGCGACGTCCTGCGTGGTGGGCGACAGCATCGAGATCAAGTCGAATTACCCGACCGGGAAAGCCACGCCACCAAGCGAGGTCGCGCAGCGCCGGATCATCCGGGTGCAGTTGCGGCCGGGCAGCCCGCGGGACGACGGGGACTTCTTCCGCCAGACGATCTTCGGGATGTTCGGCACCGACCGGGTGATCAAGAACTTCCAGTTGGACATTAGCCCGACCGACGATCCCGCTGAGCAGGAGAGCTGTCGGGCCTGGGGCGCGCCGGCCTACACGTACGAAACGGTTCTGTTGCAGCTTTGAAGCTTGCTCTGCCTGAGCTACGGGATGAGAGTAGCAAGTGGGGTTAGCGGTGAAGCAGAGTAACAAGAACCTGTTCAAAGGTCGGCAATTCACGGCGGAGATCATCCTGTGGGCGGTCCGCTGGTACCTGCAGTTCCGATCAGCTACCGCGATCTCGAGCGCATGTTCTCCGATCGAGGCATTCAGGTTGATCACACGACCCTGTTTCGGTGGATCCAGGCCTATGCACCGGAGTTGGAGAAGCGCATCCGTTCCCATCTTCGTATGACCAATGGCTCCTGGCGAGTCGACGAAACATATGTCCGAGTGAAGGGGAAGTGGGTGTACCTGTACCGTGCTGTTGATGCGGCAGGGCAGACCCATCGACTTTCTGCTCTCGCCCAAGCGGGATGCGGCTGCCGCCCGACAGTTCTTCCGCAAGGCTTTAGGGCAGCTACACACGCCCAATCCGCGAACCATCACCGTCGATAAGAACGCCGCCTAACCCATTGCGGTGAACGTCATGAAACGGAATGGAGAACTCTGGCGCTTTGCCGAACTCCGGCAGGTAAAATTTCTGAATAATATCGTCGAGCAGGACCACCGGCGTATCAAGCGCCTGGTCCGACCTGGGCTCGGCTTCAAGAGCTTCGAGACAGCCTTACGGACGATTGCCGGTTATGAGGTTATGGCCATGATCCGAAAGGGGCAGGTTGCGATCGCACCAGCCAACGACATGAGGGCCCAGAGCACCTTCATTGAGGCTCTGTTCAGCGCCGTTGGTTGAAGTCAGGGCCCGCCCATCCGTCACTCGACCCGCGGCAAGATTTGCAACGGAACCCACTGGTATCGGTTCCGATGGAGACCGGCACCAGACCTCGTGCGACCGCAACCCCGGAGCCGGAGGAGGAGCCGCCCGGGACGCGGCGCTGCCCGTGCGGATTGACCGGGGTGCCATAGTGCGGGTTGAGGCCGATCCCGGAGAAGGCGAACTCCGTCATGTTGACCCGGCCGATGCTGACCATGCCGCTGCCTCAAGTCGCGTGACGATGGCCGCGTCAGCAACGGCCGGCGGAGCATCCGCGAAAAGGCGGGATCCGGCCGTCGTCGGCAGGCCCGAGTGATCGAACAGATCCTTCCACGCGATGGGCACGCCGTCGAGCCATCCAAGGGAGCGTCCGTCCCGCTGCCGAGCTGCGGCGGCTCGTGCTGCCGTGCGGGCCCGCTCGGGTGTTGTCAGTGTGAAGATGGCCGGATCGTCGCAGGTATCGACGGCGGCTAGCGTCTCCTCGATGGCATCGGCCGCATCGACAACGCCAGCTGCCAGTTGCGCCGCCCATTGAACGGCGGAGCGGCGAGCCGGCATGTAGCTGAGTTCCCTACCCATGATGCAACCTGACGAGCGCTGATCCCTGTGCGTCCACGTGAGCGGCATCGCGAATGCAAGGACAGAGCCGATGCGCCATGTGCCTCAATGCGGCCCTTCGATCCTCAACGGAACGTCTCATGCCAAGTTCCATTGGCCCAGCGGTCCCAGCGCTCCGCCGGAGACAGCTAAGCTGGGAGAGCGAGGGACGGATAAGACTTTGCCCCTGCCCTGCCATGCGCCGCAGGCGCGGATGCGCAGGATCGGATCGGCTGCGATACCGCCGTGCCTCTCCTCCAATCCCGGCATAATGCGATAGCACCTTAATGTGGTCTGGTACCGCGCAAGGCCGCAGCCTGGCCCAGGAACCCTATCCTCCTCCCGCATGTTGGCTCGGGGACCGCGTCACGCCCCCTATTGCTTGCCGTGGCCACACCAGGACACCTAAAGCCATCACACCAGGGGAACGCTTCCCCGGGAGCGAAGCCATGAATGATTCCTACCCCCTGTGCGGCCAGGAAGGCGGGCGCCACGCCAGCATGCACGAGCACTGCCGCCGCTGCGACAAGGCTTGCCTGGAGGCCCTCCGGAGCATGGCCGCCTAGGGATCCCAATTTCTGACCGCGATAGCCGATCCTACACGTTTCCCATTGAGGGTGACCGCCTCCTGGAGCCCACGGTCTCGCCCGTTCAGACGAGTGCGACCGACTATGCCGATGAGGAGGTCCACCGAGGGGCAACCGAGCTGGCGAGACTTGCCGTAAAGGCAGCGCCCTGAGCCCGTGCTGGATCATACTGTTCAGCTTATTGCTTGAGGTTGGCTGCGGTTTGCCCGAACAGGATCTTCTTGCCTTCTTCTGTCACAGCGGGGCGGCTCATGTACGGCTCGCCCTTCTGGTAAGCCCGGACAGTTGCAGGACGCTCCCGCACCCGCTCGAACCAGCCCTTCAGGTTCGGGAACTCATCCAGGTTCTGTTGCTGGCGCTCGTGGGGCACGATCCAGGGATAGCAGGCCATGTCCGCAATTGAGTATTCGCCCGCAATGTATTCCCAGCCGGCAAGCTGCCGGTCAAGCACGCCGTAGAGGCGGTTCGTCTCGTTCACGTAACGGTTCATGGCATATGGGATCTTCTCGGGAGCATACTGGACGAAGTGGTGGTTCTGTCCTGCCATGGGACCAAGACCGCCTACCTGCCAGAACAGCCACTCCAGCACCGCCTTTCGACCACGCAGATCCATGGGCAGGAAGCGGCCCGTCTTCTCGGCCAGGTACACCAGGATCGCCCCCGACTCGAACACCGACACGGGCTCCCCTCCTCCGGGTGGCTCATGGTCGACAATGGCCGGCATGCGGTTGTTGGGCGAGATCGCCAGGAACTCGGGCTTGAACTGGTCACCGGCGCTGATGTCCACCGGGCGGATCTCGTAGGGGAGGCCCATCTCCTCCAGGAACATTGTGATCTTGTGCCCGTTTGGTGTCGGCCAATAGTATAGCTCGATCATTCCCTGCCCTCCTTGGCAGTTGCCCGTGCTGGGCTGTAACGTCGCTGCTCGAAGCACCCCTAACTGGATCTCCAGGCATGACGATCAAGCTCTACGAACTCGCAGGAGCCGAGGACGACCGGCGCTTTAGTCCCTATTGCTGGAGGATCCGCTTCGCCCTGGAGCACAAGCAACTCGACTTTGAGCCGGTGGCGTGTCGCTTTACTGACAAGGACGTGATCGCCTTTTCCGGACAGGACAAGGTGCCGGTGCTGGTCGATGAAGACAACGTGGTCTCGGACTCCTGGGCCATCGCCTGCTATCTCGAACAAGCCCACTCAAACCGGCCTTGTCTCTTTGGCGGATCGGCAGGGCAGGCCTTGTCGCGCTTTTACGTGAACTGGACTGATACCGTGCTGCACGGCACGCTCATTCGTCTGCTGGCGAGCGACATTCATGCTCACCTGCACGAGAAGGATAAGGGCTACTTCCGGGAGAGCCGAGAGAAACGGTTCGGGACGACGCTGGAGGAGTACTGCTCCGATCACGCTCGGACCCTACAGGAACTGAAGCGTGTCCTCACGCCTCTGCGGCGAACCTTGCAGAGCCAGCCCTATCTCGGCGGAGATGCTCCTCTTTACGCGGACTACACTGTTATGGGAGCCTTCATGTGGGCGCGCAGTGTCAGTGAGGTGACCCTCCTGGCTCCCGAGGATCCGGTGGCACTGTGGAGAGGCCGTCTTCTCGGTCAGCTCGGTGAGGAGGCTTCATGCTTCAAGGCTTATGGCTGATCCTCGCGCTTGTTGAAGCGCATCCTCACAACCAGGAGGCGATCCTCTCCAGGGGCTTCTTGATCCCACCGTGGACGGGAACCGTGCAGTCGTTCACCGGGTAGCCGACAACCAGAAGGATGTAGGGCTTCTCGCTTTCCGGGCGGTGGCAGATCTCGTTGAGGAAACCCATTGGACTGGGCGTGTGCGTCAACATCACAAGACCTGCCGCATGCAGGGAGGCGATCAGGAACCCTGTTGCGATCCCCACCGACTCGGGCACGTAGTAGTTCTTGACCCTGCGCCCGTCAGCTCCCTCGCTTGACCGCTGCCCGAAGATGGCGATCAGAACCGGAGCAGTCTCGACGAAGGGCTTGCGCTCATCGGTGCCCAGAGGTGCCAGGGCATCAAGCCACTCCTGGGGGGCACGGCCGTTGTAGAATTCGCGCTCCTCCACCTCCGCCTCCTCCCGGATCCGCCGCTTGATGCTCTGGTCGGTGATCACGGTGAAGTGCCAGGGCTGGAGATTGGCACCAGAGGGTGCCGTGCCGGCAGCCCGGAGGGCATACTCGATCACCTCCCGGGGCACCGGCTTTTCGGAGAAGTCCCGCACAGTCCGGCGGCGCTTGATGTCCTCATAGAAGGTACGAGCCCGCGCAACCATCTCATCCGGTGGATAGGAGCGGTAGGTGCTGAGGGGCTCAAGGACCAGGCTTGTCATAGGATGTGCTCCGAGGGGACCGATGTGGGGCAGTCTTAGAGCATTCCTGAACTCACTCACGCAAGAGGGACGCGCCATGAGAGAGCAAGCTGGACCTTTCGCCGCTTCATGCGTTGTCGGTAGCGCACTCTAGTGAATGCCCACTTCGCGAACTCTATGTCCCAAACGCCAGTCAGCTTGAAAGGCTCAGGAATGATATCTCTTGCGCTTGTGGCTCTGATTGCGGCTGTCCTGCTGGCCGTCATTCATGTGATCACGCCCTCTCTGCGCTTCCTCGACGGGACGCCACGCAGCATTTGGCTGTCCGTTGCAGGAGGCGTGTCCGTGGCTTACGTCTTCGTCCATCTTCTTCCGGAACTCGCGGCTGGTCAGGAGCAGGTCAGCCGGGTCACAACGGGTGAGACCTTCGCCGAACGGCACGTCTACCTGATCGCTCTGGCGGGATTAGCGGTGTTCTATGGGCTTGACCGGCTCGCCAAGACGTCCCGCTCCAAACGGGAGGGAGCATCCGTGCACTCGGGCCGCGACAGCGAGGTGGCGGAGGCGAGCACCAGCCCCAAGGTGTTTTGGATCCACATGGGCTCGTTTGCGATCTACAATGCTCTGATTGGTTATCTGCTGCTTCATCGGGAGGTCATGACGCTCCCGGCCCTGCTGTTCTTTGCGGTGGCGATGGCCCTGCACTTTCTGGTCACGGATTATGGGCTCAACGAGGACCACAAGGCCCCCTACCGCCGCATAGGCCGTTGGGTGCTCGCAGGGTCTGTGCTGATCGGGCTGGCCTTTGGATACGCCGCGGAAATCTCAGAAGCCGCGATAGCAGTCCTCACGGCCTTCCTGGCCGGAGGCGTTATCCTGAACGTGCTCAAGGAGGAGGTGCCGAGCGAGCGGCAAAGCCGCTTCTGGGCCTTTGCCGCAGGCATGGCTGGCTATGCCGCCCTGCTCCTGACCCTGTAACAAGCGGGGGAGCCCTGCGAAGACCAGATCAAAAGCCAGCAACATGGGCAGTCAACAGCTGATGTTGAATTTGTTACCAAGCCTTTGAAGATAAGCCGCTCATGCCAGCTTGGTAACCCCGGCAGTCATTCTGCCGGGGGTGTCCAGCTAAGACTGATCATGCATCCGAGTTCTTATCGGAGTCGAATGCTTCTTGAGCCTCATCTTCCGTGATGCGAGCATCAGGGTTCCCGGGCTGGTTCAGATTTTGCTCCTCAGTTTGATCACCAAGCACCCCTGGCTGGGAGCCGTCATTCTTGGTCTTCGGGTCTTGGTGGGCCATCACTGCCTCTCCTGCGGGTTCAGAACCTGAAACCAACGGAGCCATGGCACTCGTGTTCCGCTCACCGCTACCAGAATTGAAGAACGCGGTCCGGCATAGAGGAGAGCACGCGACAGCAGATAGACGCAGGCCAACGTCGTTGCGATGGGGTTGCCGGCTGTTGAGCCTGTAGCACCCGACGGCTTCGACGGTTTCGGCCAAGGCTACCGACGCTACAGCGTTTGAAAGGCTACCAACAGGTGCTCATACTCTTCAGCTGTCACATAGAAGAGAGCCTCATCTCGGCTCGAGGGATGATCGAGGTAGTCAACGGGACCGTCAAACTGACATTCGGTAAAGTCGATCCGCTCACCACCAAAGCTGTTATAAAAATGCTCCTGACCATTGACCGGGGTCTTCAGGATTTCGGCGCCATAGATTTGATGGATCACGAGGGCTGTGACAGCCCCCTGTCCTCGAGCCGGATTGCTTGCCTGCCACTTCGGGCTTGATAATGCGGACCAGGCTCGACCCAGGCGGTCGAGAACATCGGCTTTATCAAACCTGGGGACATTGGGCTGGCGAGCCATGTTATTCCTTCCGGTGACGCCGCAGTCCAGCGTGAGCTTCAATCACTCCTCGCAGGTATGGTCACATTCGAGTGCGGGGTCCCTGATAGTGCTCCTTCACATGGATGTCTTAGAGGACGGTGCATGCGGTTCTGCGCGAAGCGCGTGTCCTTCGACGGCTCCGGCTAGCGTGCTGCCCCAACGCATCCACCTCGTAGCATTCGCGAACATCCCTTGAGCCTCGCAGTCCAACAGAGTCACTACAGGAACGCTCTGGGATTAAAATGGTTGAATCCCTGTTCAAGCGAAACCAGGCCACCCGGGACGTGGACCATGGCGTTGATGAGTGCACTGTATCTTTGCGAGAACCGGAGACCGAATGCCGGGTACCCAGCACCATCTTGTGGCTGCGGGCTACGGGGAACGGAGGCAGGTCATGAGCGGCAGTCAGCATACGATGCCGCAATCGACCAACGGACAAAGAGTAGCCACAAGGCAGTCACCATCAAACCCATGGTGGGGCCTACCGCCAGCCCTGGCCTTGCTGGCTATCGTGATCGTTACGGCCCGGGCCTGTGCAGGACGCCCTGCAGGAAGCCGCGAGGACACCGGGCTTCGGCTTAAACGCGCCTCGCAGCGCAACCGCGCCTTCCGGAAACGACCAGCGACCTTTACAATGTAAGTCTCCACTTCCCAGATCGCACGGGGCTTGCCGCTCACGGCAGGACGTTTTTCACAGGCCTCAGGGTATTTCTGAGGAACCCAACGCGCTGCCTCCACGTTCGCCCGGTTTCTCCGGTCTGTGGAGGCTTCCTTGCAAGCTGTTACCGGAACCACCCTGGAGCGCATCGAGGGCTTTTGGTGGACCCTCCCTAACCTTGGCATTGCCCTTGTCGTCTTCGGTCTTTTCCTGGTGGCCGCCGTCGTGGCGCGCCGGGCCGTGCTGCGGATGTTCAAGCGGCGCAGCCAGTCTGATCTCGCAGCCATACTGGCCGGAGCCGCACACTGGGGCATGATCGGGTTGGGCCTGCTTGTCGTCACCACCATCGTATTCCCGTCGATCAGCCCGGCGGACCTCCTCTCCACCCTCGGCATCGGCTCCATCGCCATCGGCTTCGCGTTCAAGGACATCCTGCAGAACTGGCTCGCCGGCCTGCTGCTGCTCCTGCGACAGCCGTTCCGGCAGGGCGACCAGATCATCGTCGGCAAGCACGAGGCACGGTCGAGCACATCGAGGCGCGGGCGACCCTGATCAAGACCTATGACGGGCGTCGGGTGATCATTCCGAACAGCGCCGTCTATACGGATGCCGTGACGGTCAACACTGCCTTCCCGCTGCGCCGCAGCCAGTACGATGTGGGCATCGGGTACGGCGACGACATCGACCGCGCCTGCGACGTCATCCTCGATGCGATCCGCAGCGTCGAGGGCGTGGCGCAGGACCCGCCGCCGGAGGCCTTCGCCTGGGAGCTCGACGGCTCGTCTGTGAACCTGCGCGTCCGGTGGTGGACCCACTCCAAGCGCTCCGAGGTGGTGCGCACCCAGGGCCGCGTGATCCGGGCGATGAAGAGCGCCCTCAGCGAGGCGGGAATCGACCTGCCCTTCCCCACCAACGTGGTGCTTCTGCACGACCGGACGGAGAAAGCTGATGAGAGCCGCCGTTGGCAGCGGGAAGGCTGGCCGGCCGAGGATGATCCGCTCGCCCCTCGTCGTGTGAACTAGGTCGCGGTTGGAGAAAGTGTTCGACTTCGGCCCTTGGCAATGATCAATAGGCCCCTAAGCACCAGGTGGTATTCGAGCACGAGCACCTCTCCTCGGCACCGGTACAGTCGTTACATTCCCGCTCCTGATCTCCCGTGCGATGTCGACCTCGTGGTCGGCCGGCACGTGGGTAACCCTCACGGTCTGGCGCTGCCCCTCCGCATAACAAGGTCCTCAGGTGTGTTGGTAACGTTTGCACGCACACGCCGACCAAGAAGGCACGTGCTCCTCATCCTGCGACTGCCCGCCGGTCAGGTAGGACCGCACAGGGTGCTCTCAGGTGAACGAGGCCCAAAAGAGCGCTTGCCGCAAGAGCATCCTGTTGCGCGGACGCCCTTCCGGGGTGTGCTGAACCTTTCTCGAGGCTGAGGGTTGCTTTTCCAACAGGAGCCCTGCCATGACCGATGCTCTTCATCCCAAAGCGCCGCCCGGCCATGGCGACCACAATGCCTGCCCACCAGAATGCTAGGCCAACTCATGGCGCTCGACGATCTGTTCGGGAGCACGGGTCACGTTACCTGGGCCCAGGAGTGTGCACGGGCAGCGTTGATTTTCTTCTACGGCCTTGCTCTCGTCCGGATCGCTGGCCGGCGCGTGTTCGGTAAGTGGGCGGCGCTCGATATCATCGTGTCGATCATCATCGGCTCGAACCTGAGTCGGGCACTGACGGGCAGTGCAGCCCTGTGGGGCACGCTCGCGGCCACGACCCTGCTGATGCTCCTGCACTGGGTTCTTGCACATGCGGCCGCTCGGTCGCCGCGCCTGTCGCGGCTTCTCGAGGGCCGCTCCATCCGGCTCGGCGAGCGGGGCCACATGGATGATCGCACTCTCATTCGCCATGCGGTGAGCGAAGCTGACCTCGGCGAGGCCCTGCGTGGCGCCGGGCTCGACGATGCCTCCGGCGCACGGCTCGTCGTACTCGAGCCAAGCGGCAAGATCGGGGTTGAAGAAGGGCTGATCCGGTTTGAGTTTGTAACGTCCCCACCGTTCAGCCTGCCTCGTGGGGAGAGCGGCCTTTTTATGGCAGCTGCAGTGACCCCGTGAGGAGATTTTGATGTTCGAGAGCTTGTCTCTTCCTGTCCTCTTCGTGATCTTCCTGATCGCTGCCGGCGCCATCTGGATCGCCGGCATCAAGCTCTCCGATATGACCGACATCCTCTCCACGAGGCTCGGCCTCGGGCAGGCCCTTGGCGGGGTCATCCTGCTCGCCATTGCAACCAACCTGCCGGAAATCGCCATTACGGTCAGCGCGGCCTTGGGCGGGAACCTCGGCGTGGCGGTGGGCAATATCCTGGGCGGCATTGCCATCCAGACGGTCGTGCTGGTCATTCTTGACGTGTTCGGAACCCGCGGCGGAACGCCTCTGACCTACCGCGCCGCCAGCCTGTCGCTGGTCCTGGAGGGCGTGCTGGTGATCGCGGTCCTGATCGTTTCGATCATGGCCACGCAACTGCCGGCCTCACTTATTGCGTTTCGCCTCACCCCAGGCGCGGTTCTCATTACCCTGATCTGGATCGTGGGCGTCTGGCTGGTCTCCCGGGCGGGCAAAGGGCTGCCCTGGCACGACAGCGCCGGCGACGCTCCTGATACACAGCCCGACCCCAAGGGCCACTCCCAGAAAGCCAAGACGGACAGCCCTGCCGGAAAGACGGTGTCAACCACCCATGCTGGCGCCGTGTTCGGCGCCGCCGCCCTCGTGACCCTTGTGGCGGGTGTCGTGCTCGAGCGAAGCGGCGATGCGATTGCAGGTCACATCGGCATGAGCGGAGTGCTGTTCGGCGCGACCGTGCTGGCTGCGGCCACATCGTTGCCCGAGGTGTCGACAGGCCTCGCCTCGGTGAAGCTGAAGGACTACCAGCTTGCGGTCAGCGACATCTTCGGCGGCAATGCCTTCCTGCCGGTGCTATTCCTGGTCGCGACACTTCTGTCTGGCGAGGCGGTTCTACCGCACGCGCAGAAGACCGACATCTACCTGGCCGCCCTCGGCGTTCTGCTGACCACGATTTATATCTACGGTTTGATCTTCCGGCCCAAGCGGCGGGTGTTCGGCATGGGCGTGGACTCGCTGGCTGTCCTGGTCCTGTATGCCGCGGCCACCGCCGGGCTCGTTGCGATCGCGACAGGGGAATAGTGGAGGCCTCGCCGGCCTGCCCTTAAGCCTTGGCCACACCGAGAGTGTCGGCCATGGTAGCACCGCGAGTTCCCATGGGCTGGGGCGGACCAACCGTGGTGTCCTGCGCGGTTTGGTGCTCCATCTCTGCGTTGAGCTCGGCACCGAGCAGCACGATGATGCTCGAGAGCCAGATCCAGGTCATGAAGCCGATGACTGCTCCCAGAGAGCCGTAGGTTTTGTTGTAGCTGCCGAAGTTGGCCACGTACCACGAGAACAGGATCGAGCCGATCAGCCACAGTACGGTGGCCACAAGGCCGCCGGGTGTCACCCACTTCCATTTGGCTTCATCCCGGCTTGGGCCGTAACGGTAGATGACCGCAAGACCTGTGACCACCACGGTCAGAAGAAGCGGCCAGCGGGCCAGCGAGAGGAGCCACTCGAGCCCACGGCCCAGACCGAGCAGGTTGAGAATAATCGGAAGAATCACGATCCCGGTGAGGGCGACCAGCACGAACGCAATCGCCCCAAGGGTGAAGCCAAGGCATTGCAGGTTGAGGCGAATGAAGCTTCGTTTCTCCTCCTCATCATAGGCGATGTTGAGAGCATCGAACACGGCCTTCATGCCCGCATTGGCGCTCCAGAGTGAGATGACCAGACCGACAATGAAGCCGAAGCCGAGGGTGCCGCCGCCGTTGGAGGCAATACGCTTTACCTGTTCGCCCATGATCTCCACCGCGCCGCCCGGCAGCACGCCCGAGAGGGCATTGAGGTGGTTCTGGATTGTCACAGGGTCGGCAAAGAGGGCGTAGACCGACACGAGGGCGGCGATTGCAGGAAAGATGGCCAGTAATGCATAGTAGGTCACGCCTGCGGCCACGGACATGATGCGGTCCTTACCGAAGTTCCCATAAATGCGCCACAGGATGTCCTTCCAGCCAAGAGGAGGAATCTGTATGGGCGTATTGGCCTGGCGCCCTCGCCCCTTCTCCTCCGCAGCCTCAGGTGGAGCGTGCTGCTTCCCGCCGAACCCGGCGGACTTCTCGGTGGTGCCTTTGGGCTGCCTCGAACGCGAGACGTCCGGCATCCGCCGCTCACGCAATCCGCCGGCCACAAGCCAGAGCAAGGCCCAGCCCAGGCGAATGGTCCCGACCACTGACATCATGGAGGGGCTCTGACCTTCCTGGTGCGCCTGAGGCGTGCGGGTCATGGTGTGTGAAGTCCTTGGACTATACGACCAGGATTGAGCCGCATCGCTGATCCAACCGCAGGCGGAAGCCTCAGGTTCCAGGCGAGGGTCATGGTCGTGTTGCCTTGAACCCGTCAAGCCGATCTCGGTCACAGGCGCTGCCGTCCCGAGGCCGGTCGAGTTTCCCATCGGTCTGGGGTCAGCCGATTTTGGCGGATACTGCCCGTTGGCGCGGTTCATCTCGGCAGCCGATAGCTGGCCTTCAGGCAGTCATCCCAGGAAAGCGAACGGGATTCAACTCCGTCGCTCCTGAACTATTGGCAGTGCCGATAGTTGATGTTGCTCGCCAAGCTCAGGCACCCTGCCCTGCCAGATCCCACGAGGCCCCCATGTTCAAGAGCACCCGTGACAGCATCGCTGACGTATGGGGAGAGCGCACGCCTCACGCTGCCGGGGAAGAATGGCCGGTGAGGGTTGACGAGCGGGTTGACGAGGAGCCAGACCGCTGGGTGCAGGCCGCTTGCGTGCTCTGTTCCAACGGCTGCGGCATGGATATTGCCGTCAAGGATGCGCGGATCGTTGGCGTCCGTGGCCGAGCAGACGACGTAGTCAATCACGGCAGGCTCGGGCCTAAGGGCCTCAACGGCTGGGTGGCCAACAACAGTCCGGACCGCCTCACCCGACCCCTGATCCGACGCAACGGCCAGCTTCAACCTGCAAGCTGGGACGAGGCCATGGACCTCATCGTCTCCAAGTCCAATGACATCCGCGACCGCTACACGGCCTCGGCCATCGGCTTCTACACCTCCGGCCAGTTGTTCCTGGAGGAGTACTATACCCTGGGCATCATCGGCAAAGCCGGGCTCGGGACCCCGCACATGGACGGCAACACCCGGCTCTGCACCGCCACCTCCGCTGCGGCCCTGAAGGAGACCTTCGGCTCCGACGGCCAGCCCGGCGCCTACGAGGACATCGACGTGACCGACTGCATTATGCATGTGGGTCACAACATCTCCAGCACCGACACAGTCCTGTGGATGCGCATCCTCGACCGCAGACGTGCGCCCAATCCGCCGAAGCTCATCGTCATCGATCCACGAAGAACTGCCACGGCCGCAGAGGCGGATGTCCATCTGGCACCCCGCGTCGGCACGAACATGGCTCTGCTCAACGGGCTTCAGAACCTCCTCATCGAGGGCGGCTACATAGACCAGGCCTTCATCGACCGGCACACCATCGGGTTCGACGATCTGGCTCGTATCGTGGCCGCCTATCCGCCCGAGCGGGTGGAGTCCATCACCGGCGTGCCAGCCGCTCAGTTGCGGCAGGCCGCCGAGATGATCGGCACCTCGAAAGGCCTTCTGTCCACCGTCCTCCAGGGTGTCTACCAGTCCAACCAAGCGACCGCCGCAGCCTGCCAGGTCAACAACATCAACCTGATCCTCGGCCGGATCGGCCGGCCCGGCGCCGGCATTCTGCAAATGAACGGCCAGCCCACCGCGCAAAACACCCGTGAGACCGGAGCGGACGGCGACCTGCCCGGCTTTCGCAACTGGTCCAATCCCGAGCACATCCAGGAGCTGGCCGATCTCTGGAACGTGGAGCCCGACATCATCCCGCATTGGGCGCCGCCGACCCATGCGCTCCAGATCTTCCGCTACTGCGAAACAGGCTCGATCCGCATGCTGTGGATCCAGGCCACCAATCCGGCCGTGTCGATGCCGGACCTCAACCGGATCCGCCGCATCCTGTCCAAGGACGACCTCTTCGTCGTGGTCAACGATGCCTTCATGACCGAGACGGCGCAGCTTGCCGATGTTGTGCTCCCGGCGGCGCTCTGGGGTGAGAAGACAGGGTGTTCCACGAACGTCAGCCGGGTGGTTCACCTCAGCCACAAGGCTGTCGAGCCTCCTGGAGAAGCCAAGTCGGATCTCGACATCTTCATCGACTACGCCCGTCGCATGGATTTTCACGACAAGGATGGAGCGCCGCTGATCAAGTGGTCCGATTCGGAAGGCGCCTTCAACGCTTGGCGGGAGTGCACCCGTGGGCGTCCCTGCGACTACACGGGCCTTTCCTACGCTAAGCTGACCGGCGGCTCGGGAATCCCATGGCCCTGCAATGAGCAGCATCCGGACGGCAGCGTTCGGGTCTACACGGACCTGAACTTCGCCACCGACCCTGACTTCTGTGAGTCCTACGGGGACGATCTCGACACGGGCGCTCCCTACGACGCGGAGAAGTTCCGCGCCCTCGGCGCCAATGGCCGCGCCATCCTCAAGGCGACCGATTATCTCCCTCCGGCCGAGGAGCCGGACGAGGATTATCCCTTGTTCCTGACAACTGGGCGTCTGGTCTATCACTTCCATACACGCACCAAGACTGGGCGGTCCAAGGTTCTGCATGACGCAGCCCCGGACGATTACGTCCAGATCGGCCATGAGGATGCTCAAAGGCTTGGCATTGCGGAGGGCGACTGGGTTCGCGTTACCTCCCGGAGGGGCGTTGCCGAAGCCCGCTCCAAGCTCGGCGACATTGAGCCGGGCCATGTCTTCATCCCTTTCCACTTTGGCTACTGGGACAAGCCGGGCCGGGCCCGGGCCGCCAACGAGCTGACGATCTTCGCCTGGGATCCCATCAGCAAGCAGCCCCACTTCAAATATGCGGCAGTCAAGGTCGAAAAGGTGGAGGCGCCCACCACGGATCAGCCGGAAACGGTCGACCTGCATCCTGAGCAGGCAGGTGGAGCGAGCAAGGCAGCCGGTATGATCTCGTCGGTGTCCAATGCCGTCGCATCCGCTGCCGGGAGCGTTGCGGAGGCGGTAGGCTTGAAGAGCGAACCTCGCGCCCACCTTGCGGACTACCTGGGCCTGCTGCACGAAAGCGAGCAGCGACTGGTGAAAGCGTTCGATCAGGTCAAGGGCACGCACCCGGATACACCGGACATTGTCGGCGAATGCACCCTGATGGGCTCCTGGTCTCAGGACGCCGTCACGGCACTGACGCCTTACATCGAGAAGTACGGCGAGCGGCAGGAGGGCGAGCCGGAGCGGCTCGACAAGGCCCTGCTGGTGCAACGGAGCCAGACCGGCTTCAACCTGCTTCGGGATCTGCACGATCTTTTCCTGCTCGTGAACGAGAGCCTGATCTCCGTCACAGTGCTCAAGCAGGCAGCGACGGCCCTGCGGGACAAGGACTTCCGCGACACGCTGGAACGGATCCGGCTGCACAACGAGCGTCAGCGGGAATGGCTGCTTGCCCGGGCCAAGCAGGCGGCACCGCAGGTGTTGGTCGTGCCTTCATGAGGAGGTGGCGCAAGCTCGCGCCCGTCCTCTATGCTGCCCTGACGTCGGCCGTGGTGATGGCATTGGTGGGCGGGATCGGCATGTGGGTCCGCCAGCCCTGGCTGTTTCCGAGCCTTGGACCGACGATCTTCCTCCAGACCGTCACGCCAAACCAGCCCTCGGCCCGGCCCTGGAACACGATTGTGGGTCATCTGCTTGGGATCGTAGCTGGTTTTGCCGCCCTGTTCCTGTTTGGCGCACAGCACGAGCTTCCGCCGATGGCGAGCGGAGTTCTGGAGTTCGGCCGGGTCGGTGCGACGGCCCTGGCTGTGGGTCTCACGATTGCAGGCCAGGCTCTTCTGAGGGCCGAGCATCCGCCGGCCGCGGCGACCACGATGCTTCTGACCTTGGGTGGCCTGACACCGAGTATGAAGACTGTGGTGGTGATCATCATCGGTGTCGCTCTCGTCACGATCTTTGGAGAGGCTGGACGATGGCTCCACCCGGAAAGGAGCTAAGGTGAACGAGTACAAAGGCGAAAGGGATTTGCCACGTGTCCTTATTGCTGCCCGATCCAAGCCGTACCCGAGCAGCCTCTATTCATACTGTTGCTGCCGTTCGGGCAGGCCCGTTGGCCGCGGTCAGCGGTCAAACGGGTCGCTGCGAGATCGTCCTACTTAGCTGATTCAGGAGATGGCGTTTGACCGGGAGCCGCATCTGTCTTGTTGTACACGACGAAGATTGGCGACCGGATGGGATGATCGCCAGGGCAGTTCTCCGGTTGCAGGTCGCTGGCGTCCGTGTGGCGGGCCTTCTGCAGAACGGCAGTTCCGGGAACGATCGCTCCTGCGCCTCTCTGGTTCTAAACGACATAGCGACCGGGCGGCAGGTTCAGGCTTTTGAGCGGCGGGGAGCGCAAGCAAGAGGATGCCGTCTCGATCCTTCCGGTCTTGCTGTGGCAGCAGGTTGGGTGCGCGAGGCGATTGAATCGAAGCCGGATATTCTGTTCATCAACCGCTTCGGTCGACAGGAGTGCGAAGGCCAGGGGCTTATCGGGGAAATCTGTGCAGGGGCAGCCGCCGAGATCCCGATGGTTATTGCCGTGAACAGGACGCTTCTTCCCGGGTGGCATGCCTTCGCAGGCGAGGAAGGTGCATCGGCGGCTACATCTTTAGAGCAGCTTGAGGCTTGGTGCTTCGATGCCGTCCAGCGGTCTACCGTCTCAAGCAGTTCAGATTCGATAAGCCGAGTTTCTTCGGCGTGATCAGGCTATTCGAGCAGCGGGCGTTGATCCAATGGTCACCAAGAGACAGATATGATGCCGGTCACGCCGATCGAAGCCAAAGATGCGTGCTCCCGACAATGGAAATATGGGTCAGCGCAGGAGGCTCTTTGTGCCTTACCGGAACACGATGCTGTTTGCGGCGAAGCCCGGTGCTCGGAACAACCTCATCTGCTGCTGTTTATGCCCAACAGCCGCCCGGATCCGCTTGTTGATACGGCGGCTGAGCAAGGCACAGCAAGGGTAAAGAGGCGATGGCAGCAGGCAGACCCAAGGTCGTGGTGATCGGTGCCGGGTTCGGAGGGCTGGCGGCGGCCCAGTCCCTGAGGCGATCCCCCGTCGAGTTGACGGTGATCGACCGGCACAACTTCCATTACTTCCAGCCTCTGCTCTATCAGGTGGCGACGGCGGCCCTGTCGCCCGCCGACATCGCCTGGCCGATCAGGGGCATCCTGCGGCGCCAGAAGAATACGACCGTACTGATGGCCGATGTCACCGGCATCGATCCCGATGCGCGGCTGGTACATGCCGGGTCGGAGGCGATTCCTTATGAACACCTTGTCCTCGCTACAGGCCCGACGCACTCCTATTTCGGTCATCCGGAATGGGCCGCCGCAGCCCCAGGGCTGAAGCAGATCGAGGACGCGACCGCGATTCGGCGCAGAATTCTGCTGGCTTACGAACGGGCGGAACTGATCCAGGCTCGCGAGGAGCAGCGGCGGCTTCTCACCTTCGTGGTGGTGGGCGGCCGTCCGACAGGGGTCGAAATGGCCGGGGCGATTGCGGAGGTGGCCCATTATGTGTGAATCAGCACCCAACGCTAACCCTTGAGCTGAGTGTCATCAGGTGCATGATCTCGCTGACGAATTCATAGCGTCAGCGGGGTCACCATCGGCGCCAATCGTGACCCCACCGGATTTCCATTTTGCGTCGTTAAACCCGGGGTTTGCGCTCCCCTCAAGTGGGGTCAGTTCTCCGGCGCCGACTCAATATGACCTGCTGGTGGTGGGCTACATGGGCCATTCCGCGCTCTATAACCGTATCATCGGCAGCACCACGGACCGGCTCGTGGAACTCGCGCCGTGTCAGGTGCTGGTCATCAAATGATGGTCGTCCCGCTCGGCCGGGACGCAAGGAGGGGCATGCCCGTGCTGTATCTCTACGTGATGCTGGGGAGCGCCCTCGGCGGCGGCGCCCGGTACTGGTGCTCGGGCTTCGTTGCCACCCTTTTCGGCGAGACGTTCCCCTGGGGCACCCTGACCGTCAACGTCGTCGGTTCCTTCATCATCGGCTTTTTCGCCACCCTCACCGGACCCGACGGCCGCCTGTTCGTCAGCACCGAGACCCGGCAGTTCGTGATGGTCGGGTTCTGCGGCGGCTACACCACCTTCTCGTCCTTCAGCCTCCAGACGCTCGCCCTGATCCGGGATGGCGAGATGGCGCGAGCCGGAGGCAACATCGGCCTCTCCTTTCTTCTGTGCCTGGTGGCGGTCTGGGTCGGACATGCTGCCGCTTCGTCCCTCAACCAGCTCAAGGGAGCCTGATCATGCAGATCCCCCGGGACGCGATGCTGCTGCGTATCTTCATTGGCGAGGACGACAAGTGCCAGGGCCGCCCCCTCTACGAGGCCATCGTGCTCAAGGCCCGCGAGATGCACATGGCGGGCGCCACGATCCTGCGTGGGCCAATGGGTTTCGGACACTCGAGCAGACTTCACACGACCCGGATCCTGCGCCTGTCCGAGGACCTGCCGATCGTGATCGAGATCGTCGACAGCCAGGAGAAGATCGAGGGCTTCCTGCCCGCCCTGAACGACCTGATGGGCAGCGGCCTGGTTACCCTCGAGAAGGTGCAGGTGCTCCAGTACGGCACGGACGGCGTGCTGGCCGCCGGCTCGCCTCCGCCGACCGGGCCCAAGCCCTGATCCCGTTCACCTCGCAACCACGGCCAGGAGGACCGCCATGGACGAGAAGGACAGGATCCGCGAATCCTTGCGCGTCCACAAGCGATGGGCCGACGGACCGGGACTGATCGGGACCACCATCACGATTGGCGTCTTCATCGGTGCCCACATCCTGATGGAGCAGACGGCGACGGAGCCATTGGAGCGCGTGTCCCTCTACATCCTGCTGTCGACGGTCGTGATCGTCATCTGCGTCTGGCAGGCCGCGGACTTGCGCTCGCCCGGCTCGAGCGATCCCGCTCCCCCTGACGGGCCTGCCGTCAGACCAGACGGCCCATGGCTTGCGTGAAGAAGCACGCGCCGTAGGCCATTCCCAACATGGCAGCGCCGTCGACGATATCCCGGCATGTAGGCACTTATTATGGGTACTGGCAAGATCACGAAAAGTGCGGCCACATGACCAGCAAAGGTGGAGCCATGCATCGGGGCCAGTATGCAGGAGGCTAGGTCATCCACTTTCCGAACCTTCGATTCAAACCTTTGATGCGTTGCTCGGTTCGTGTTTCAGCCTGTGTGCCTGTCACTACAGTCCCGGTGCGGGCCTTTTCGTGGTGCTCCAGATGTGCAGATCAGACGATGCCGAGTGCACGGATCAATGCCAGGCTGATGCCGCCCAGGGCAAGAAGAGACAGGATGACCGCCACGATCACGCGTCCGCCGGCCCGGGCCACGACCCGGACGTCGACCCCAAGGCCCAGCGCTGCCATGGAGACAACCGTCAAGATGCTGGCAAGTGAAGCCATCGGAGCCAGGATTGCTTGCGGGATCAATCCGAAGGATCTCAGCGCCATCAGAGCCAGGAAGCCGACGATGAACCATGGGACGAGGTGATGTAGGCTCGGCCGATGCCCACCCGGACGCCGGCTCACCAAGGCCAGGACCAGAACCACAGGCCCCAGCATGAGGACACGGACCAGTTTGATCAGCGTTCCGATCTGAATGCTCAGGGCTGCAACCGGGGCGGTTGCAGCGAGAACCTGCGGGACGGCATAGACTGTCAAGCCGGCGAAGATGCCGTACTGCATCGGAGAGAGTGCCAGAACCGGAACGAGCAACGGGAGCGCAAGCACGACAACCACTCCCAGCACAGCCGTGAAGGCAATCGACGCGGCGATGTCATCACTGTCCGCGCCAATCACGGGGGCCGTTGCCGCAATGGCCGAGTTCCCGCAGATGGAGTTCCCGCAGGCGACCAGCACCGCCATCCTGTGCGGCAGGCCTAAGATGCGCCCGATGCCATAGCTGATGATGAGGGCTACCATCACTACGCCAGCAACGCCGCCGACGAGGACCGGACCCGTGGCCATGATGGCACCCGCGCTTACAGATGCGCCAAGGAGCACCACCGCCACCTCGAGCAAGGTTTTTGCCCCAAATGCGATACCGGGACGGAAACCGTCGCCCGGAGACCAGAACGTTCGAACGGCCGTACCGAGGAGGATTGCAAGGACAAGGCTTTCCAGCCAAGCTCTCCCGAACAAACGAACCTCAAGGAATTCCAGGATCAGGGCGGCCACTGTGACAGCAATGCAGAGACCAAGTCCTGGCAGGCTGGCATGTAGTGCGCCTTCGCCACGGCTGAGCATGGGGGTGACCTCACGTTGATTACTGTGCCCAGTGATATGCTCCTGTGGGTCTGTTTGATCCATTTCAAAATATGGTAGATTCTGTTCGACTGGATCGAACGACAGCCATGACACTCGAACAGCTTCGAATCTTCGTCGCAGTGGCCGAACGCGAACATTTGACCAATGCCGCCTTGGCAGTAAGTCTGACCCCTTCAGCTGTTAGCTCGGCGATTCAGGCGCTTGAGAACCGCCACGGGGTCCTCCTGTTCAACCGCGTCGGTCGCCGGATCGAGTTGACCCAGGCCGGACGCATCTTTCTCCATGAAGCCCGCGCGACGCTTGCTCGCGCCCAGGCCGCTGAACTCGCGCTCGCGGAGCTTGGAGGCTTGAAGCGCGGCAGCCTCATCATCCAGGCAAGCCAGACCATTGCGAGCTACTGGCTTCCGGCACTCCTGGTTCGCTTCAGGAAACAGTATCCGGCCATCGACATCCAACTGGTGGTGGGGAACACCGAAACCGTGGCACAGGCGGTTCTCGACGGCTCGGCGGAACTCGGGTTCGTAGAGGGCGAGGTCCATCTTCCTGCCCTGTCGTCGCGCGTTGTCGCGCACGATCACCTGATCATTGTTGTTTCCCCTGGGCATCCCTGGTCGCACGGGCGGCCGATCCCCGCCCGGGATCTTGCGGATTCTGCTTGGGTTTTACGTGAGCCAGGATCGGGCACGCGCTCCGTGTTTGAGGCTTCACTCCGGCAGCATGGCACTGATCCGGAAGCGCTGACGGTTACCCTGGAGCTCCCATCCAACGAGGCGGTTCGGGCCGCGGTCGAGAGCGGGATTGGTGCGACGGCAGTCTCAGAGATGGTGGCAGCACTGCACCTCGATGCCGGGCGCCTCGTCCGAGTAGGCTTTGATTTGACCCCGCGCACATTCACCATGCTTCGCCACAAGGAGCGTTATCGGACCAAGGCTTCCAAGGCGTTCGAAGAGCTCATCTCCCCTTTAGAGTGACGTCCGGCATGGTAGCGACTTACGCCGCCGCACAAGAGCCTGTGACGCGCCAAGTGACCGTGCTAGGATTGCTTGCCTTGGAGCCCGTGTTGCCCTGACCCGCTCAATTGACGCGTTTCTTGTCTCAGTCTGGCCCCGGCTGCTGGGCTATGCCCTGAGGCTGACCCGTGAGCCGGATACGGCACGCGATCTGGTGCAGCAGTCGGCCCTTCACGCCCTTTCTGCACGAGAGAGCCCCCAGGACGAGAAAGCGGCCCTTGCATGGCTCTTTAAGGTCGTCCGCAACGTCTGGATCGATCAGACCCGCCGACGCGCGGTCAGGAGCCATGAAGCCTTTGAACAGGAGGGCCAGGAGACTTGGTGCTTTGACGATGACCTGATCACAATGGTCGCGGTGCGTCAGGCGCTGGATGCACTTTGCACGGCCGACCGGCAAGTGATCACGCTTGTGGATGTCGAAGGCCGCACCTATAGGGAGGCCGCCATCATCCTGGGGGTGCCAACCGGCACGGTCATGAGCCGACTGCACCGGGCGCGCTCCCGCATGTTGGCGGCCATCGCTACCGAGCCGGCTCGGTGCCAGCGCCGGGAGCTCCGCTGATGCATTGGGACGCAATCAATGCCTATGTGGACGGCGAACTCTCTCCGGAAGAGGCCAAGGCCATCGCCGAGCGTGCGGCGCAGGATCCGGTCTTGCGTGCACGCATCGCGACCCTGTCCCGGCTGAAGGACACCACGGCTCGGGCCTTGCGCAGTGCCGAACCCCTGCCCACTTCTGCGCCCTCCCCTCGGGCTGCCTGGGGGATGGCAGCCGCTGGCGCGGCCCTGTTCCTGCTTGCCGCGGGACTGATGGTCGACCTCTCCAAGCCACCGGACCAGGTTGAGACCGGCATCGAGGTGTACCGGAGCTGGCTTGTCGGGGCCGCGCCTGCCGGTGCGCCCCAGCCAGGTACGATTGAGGTCGGGACATGGCAGGGTTCTCCCCCCGATCTTCGAGCCGCCCACCTCCGGCTTGTCCTCATGGTTCCGAAAAAGGATTCCGGCCAAGGCGTCCTCCTCGGATATGAGGGTCCGCATGGTTGCCGCGTGGGTCTCTGGATCAGTCGTTCCGCCAATGTCGCAGGGGAGCCTCATGGGACAGGCGGGGACATCCAGACGGTCCTGTGGGAAGTCGACGGCACGGGCTTCGTGCTCCTTGCTCACGGTATGGACAAGGCTCGCTTGGCAACGCTGGCTGGTGCTGTGGAGCACCTCACTCGAGAACGCGACCCGGACCAGGTACGTGTCGCGCTGGGCCACAGCGCCGAACTCGGTCCGCCCTGCACAGGCTGATGCAAAGTTTATTGCGGGACCACACGAATAAACCGACGGTTCTGTGCGTCTCTTCTCCCGTCCGATGGATCGCCCGCCGAGTCATGATGGGCGCCGACCAACAATCAAAGGGAGAGGGAGCGCTCATGCTCGATAGACGGGAACTCCTCAAGCGTGCGGGAGCCGGGATGCTGGCTCTTGGTGGCGGCACGCTGGCTACGTCGCTCAAGGCAACGGCTGCCGATGCCATCACCCTGCCGTTCGGCAACGGCGAGCGTGCTCTCGTGCAGTATCCGGGCAAGCGGCCGCTGATCCAGATGACGGCGCGGCCCCCGCAGCTTGAGACGCCGTTCTCAGTGTTCAATGAAGGCGTCATCACGCCGAACGACGCCTTCTTCGTGCGGTATCATCTCGCGGATCTCCCGCTCTCGATTGACCCCGATACCTACCGGATCGAGATCAAGGGCAAGGTCGACAGGCCTCTGTCCCTCTCGCTGGCTGAGCTCAAAGGCCTCGATGCCGTCGAGATCGTGGCCGTAAACCAGTGCTCGGGCAACAGTCGCGGCTTCTTCGATCCACGTATGGCTGGCGGCCAGCTAGGCAATGGCGCCATGGGCAATGCGCGCTGGAAGGGGGTTCCGCTCAAGACAGTGCTCGACAGGGCCGGTGTGCAGGCCGGGGCCCGGCAGGTGACCTTCAATGGTCTCGATGGGCCCGTCGTTCCGGAAACGCCTGACTTCGTCAAAGCGCTCGACATCGACCACGCACGGGATGGAGAGGTCATGATCGCCTACGCCATGAACGGCGAGGAGCTGCCCTGGCTCAACGGCTATCCGGTCCGGCTGGTGGTGCCTGGCTATTATGGCACCTACTGGGTCAAGCATCTCAACGAGATCACCGTCGTCGACAATGTCTTTGACGGGTTCTGGATGAAGACCGCCTATCGCATTCCGGACAATCCCTGTGCCTGTGTCGAACCCGGAAAGGCTGCCTTGGCCTCAGTGCCGATCAACCGTTACGATGTTCGATCCTTCATCACCAGTCTGGCCAACGGCGCCATGGTGAAAGCTGGGGCAGACACGCTTGTCAGGGGCATAGCCTTCGATGGCGGCTACGGCATCACCGACGTGGTGCTCTCAGGTGACGGCGGTAAGACCTGGATAGCAGCGCAGCTCGGGCAGGATCTGGGCAAATACTCGTTTCGGGAATGGCAGGCGATGATCAGGCTTCCGGCCGGAACGCACGACTTGAAGGTGCGGGCGATCAACCGCATCGGGCAGTCACAGCCGATGGAGCCTCTTTGGAATCCGGCCGGCTACATGCGCAACGTCGTCGAGACGGTGCGTGTCCAAGCGGCATGAGGGGGAGCAGCATCATGGCCAAGACGATCGTTGCCGCCGTAGCAATCGGTGGTTTCCTCATGCTGGCGGTCTACGGTGCCGCCGCAAAACCCCGGACGTATGACCTGCCCGGGGAGACCGCGACCTTCAAACCCGGACCGGGCGTCGAAGCGGCACAGAACAATTGCACTGCGTGTCACTCGGCTGACTACATTTCCATGCAACCCCCAAAGAAGGGAAAAGATTTCTGGGAGGCCGAGGTCACCAAGATGATCAAGACCTACCGCGCACCCATCGATGAGGCGGATGCGAAAGTAATCAGCGACTATCTCGCTCAGACGTACTGACCCGAGCCAAGCACAGGGCAGATCGCGAAACCTGCCCTGACTTCCAGTTCACCCGCCGATCAGAGCAGGCGTCGTGCTGGCTGGCGCCTGCTCGCCTTCAACGACTATCACGCGGGTCCCAGCACTGGCTGGTCCTCCTGACGCACCCGGGCGAATCTCGCGCGTCGGCCCTGTGGCCGACACCACGCCCATGCCTTTGGGATTGGTCTTCAGAACGGCCACGGGCACGTCACGTCCCTCCAGGAACACGCGATATACCGTATCCGGCTTCAACCTGGAGACGCTCACCTCCAGGACATCGACCAGTCCGAGATTGCGCGAGACTACGGACCCTGCGCCCTCTGCGCCTTGCGGCGCCTTTAGGGCGATATTGACAGTCTCAGGCCCACTGGGACGTGGGCTGAGGTTGGCCCGTCCATCCTCGCGTGAGGGCACCGCTGCGGGCACGAAGACAAGGGCTTGGGGCGCTTGACCGATTGGGATGCGCGCAATGGCCGAGTTCGTTGACGTGTCGATGACGTCGACCGCATCGCCATTTTCCAACCCGACATAGATCCTGCTGCCGTCACTGGAGGCCCAAATGCCGTGCGGCAGCGCCCCGACAGGGATCGTGTTCACAAGCGCGGGAGAAGCCTCAATCGTGAAGACTTTCACGGCATTCTCACCTCCAACGGTGACATAGGCCAGGGTCCGTCCCCCGCCCTGGCCAAAGGCCAGATGGTTCGTGATCGGCCCTGTGTCGATTACGCCTTTTACCTCAAGGGTCCTTGCATCAATGCGGGTGACCTTGCCGACATCCTTGTGGGTGAGCCAGACCTCTGAACCATCCGGTGTGACTTGGATGAAGGGCGAGAACGGCGAAGTGACAGGAATTTTCTTGATCACCTCCCGCTTAGCGACATCCACGACCTCGACCAGCGGGTTGAAGCTGTTGCAAACGAACGCCAGCTTGCCGTCGGGTGAGAAGATCGTCATGCCGGGCCCGCTCGTGGTCGGGATACGGCTAATCTCCTTGTAGGTCGCGGCATCGATGACCGCGAGATGGTCCTCGCCCCGTACAGTTGCCCAGACCTGCTTTCCGTCCGGTGTGAAGAATGCCTCGTGCGGATTGCGCCCGATATACGCGATGCCTTTTACCTTGTTCGTAGCGGTGTCGATGAAAGTCACCGAGTTCGTCACGGTTGAGACGGCTACCAACGTCCTATGGTCCGGCGAGAAGCCGAGGCCATGCACGTTGACCTCGCCCTTGTAGAGCGGGCTCAGAACATCAGGGCGTGGGTTGCCGAGCCGGATCTGCCCGAGCAATGTGTTGCTGGCCGGATCGATGACTGAGACCGTGTTGCTGTTCTGATCGGCCGTATAGACGCGGTCGCGGTCGCTCGGCAACGCGACTGCCGCCGTGGAGGCCATGAGAAGAGTGCAAAGGGTGACAAGGCGCTTCATGGGGCGTTCTCCTGTGTAGAGGGGCGTTGGTTCGCAGTGTCGGCGAGCATGCGGGTCATAAGGTCGATCTCGTACTGCTGCTCGGTGATGATGGATTGCGCGAGATTACGCACCCGAGGATCTGGTGTGACAAGAAGCACGGCTTTCGCCATGTCGATCGCACCCTGGTGGTGCGGCACCATCGCGGCTAGGAAGTCATGGTCGGGCCGGCCGCTGCGGGGCACGGTCGACATGGCGGCGTGCATGCGATCCATGGCTTGGGTCATCAAGGCATCGAACATTTGGTCAGCCAGGTGCGCTGCTGGTGCATTCGTCGAGGGAGGCTGCTGGTGCTGGTGACCATCTTGTGCGTGTGCCAAACTAAGGGCACCTGCCAGGACAAAGAGCGGGACTAATCGGGTCAAAGGCCGCATCGGTTCTCCTTGGCTCAGGGGGATACAGCGAGAGACACGAGACTACCTCCGTTCATTCCGCACCAGAGCGGCGCGGATCATCACGAAGGCGTGATGCCGTCCCGGCTTAGGATGTGCGGAATAAATCCTGTCCCTTGGGGTCTCACAGTTGTGGTCATGAATGACCCGGGAGAACCATCATGCTCAAGAACTTCGTACAAACCGCAATCATTGCCCTCGCCCTTGGAGCCGCGAGCACCGCCATGGCGCAGAGCGCCATGCCTGCCAAAGTGGCCGAGACCTCGAAGGGCAAGGCCCTCGTCGATGCCAAAGGGATGACCCTCTACGTCTTCGACAAGGATAGTACCGGCAAGTCGGCCTGCAACGGCGCCTGCGCCACCAACTGGCCACCCCTGATGGCAGCTTCCGACGCAAAAGCCTCGGGCGACTGGAGCGTCGTCACGCGCGACGACGGCGCCAAGCAGTGGGCCTACAAGGGCAAGCCGCTGTATACCTGGGCCAAGGATACTAAGCCCGGCGATGTCACTGGTGACGGTGTCAACAACAACACCTGGCATATCGCGGCACCCTGATTGCGTCGCATATCGCAGGGTGGGCCGCAGACAGCGGCCTACCCGGTTAGCCTGCCTGGGAGCCGCTTTGTGGATGAAATCGCCATCTTGCTCGAACCGCACATTCCGGCTCTCCGCCGGTATGCCTGGGCGCTCCTGCGCAACGACGATGCTGCAGACGATCTCGTTCAGGACACCCTTGAGCGGGCCATCTCGCGGTGGCACTTGCGGCGCCGGGACGGCGATCTCAAAGCATGGCTCTTTGCCATTGAACGCAACCTGTTTCTCAACCTCGTGCGCCAGCGGACCCGCCACCGCCCTCATGTCGGAGAGGAGGCGCTAGAACATGTGCCATCCGACACGGACCACCAGGAAGCGGCACTCTGTGCGCGTGATATCCTCGCCGGCCTTGATACCTTGCCGGAAGAGCAGCGCTCGGTGTTGCTCCTGGTCGGCGTGGAGGACCTGTCGTACGAGGAGGTCGCATCAGTCCTCGATGTACCGGTCGGCACCGTCATGTCCCGCTTGAGCCGCGGCCGGGCAAAGTTGCGGCAGTACATGGAAACGGGCCGAACAATGGTTTTGCGGAGGATCAAATGACAGGTCGGCGCCCGATTGGCGAAGATGATCTCCAGGCCTATGTAGACGGCCGCCTCGCGCCCGAGCTGAGAGAGAGTGTCGAAGCTTATCTCAGGAACAATGAAGCGGAAACATCTCGCATGGTTGCGGACCGTGATCAGCGCGAGATGCTTCGTGCTCGCCTGACGTTCAAGGTGAGCGAACCAATCCCGGCGCGGCTGAGAGTTGCTAACATCCTAACCGAGCGCCGTAGCAGAGCGCGGCGACGCCTCGGCGCCGTGGCGGCGGCGGTGACATGGCTGGCTGTCGGAGGAGGTGTCGGCTGGGCGGCGAACGAATGGCTTGCGCGATCCAGCCCTGCTCTCCCCAGCCAGCAACGTCCAGATGTGGCAGCTGTGGATGCAATCACGGCTTACCGAACCTTTGTGGTCGAGACTGCTCACCCGGTTGAGGTGCGCTCCGATCAGGAGGCTCACCTGGTTCAGTGGCTGTCCCGGCGCCTCGGCCGGCCGCTGTCAGCTCCCGATCTGACGAAGCAAGGCTTCCGGCTGATGGGCGGACGCCTGCTGCCAGCCGGAGAGAAGCCGGCTGCGTTGTTCATGTACGATGACGATCAAGGCACCCGACTGACACTCTACGTAAGGCCCGGTGGCGCGGGCGATCAGACCGCCTTCCGGTTCGAGGCACAGGGTGACGTCGCCGCGTTCTCGTGGGTTGACCAAGGCTTGTCCTATGTGGTGACGGCGAAAGTCGATCGCAGCCGCCTGCTTGACATTACTGAGGCTGTTTACCGCCAATTTGAGCAAAGAACCGGTGAGCGCAAAGACAAGCTCTAACACCTCTAGGGCAACTGCTGGAGACAACAACGGGCAGCCCTGCTGCCTGAAGTCGGCTGCGGTTTGCCCGAACAAGAGCTTTTCCCTTCCTCCGTCACGGCTGGACGGTTTATGGCACGGCTCGCCCTTTTGATCTGCGAACAGTCGCGACGCTCCCGCACTCGCTCGAACCAGCCCTTCAGGTTCGGGAACTCGTCCAGGATCTGCTGATGACGCTCGTGGAGCACAATCCTGCGAACAGGAGAAAGGTCAGCAGACCATTGAGCAGGGTCGCCCTCAAATCGATCCGGCGCAACAGACCCGTCAGACTCTCATAGAGATGCCCTCTGGGAAAAGGAGCTTGACCCTGAGTAGTACCATTATCAGCAGTCGTGAGGCCCGGCATCATGATGAGCTTGTGAAAAGCCTTTCCCTCAAAGACTTCTGCCGCTGAGTGCGGGATCTTTGCTGGGCTTCGCTTGGAGCCCCACGCCGATCTGCCCGCTCAGGCGGGGCCAATTCCTATCGGCCTGGCGGATGTACAACATCGGGTCACTGAGCCAGAGGTCATAGATCGGCTCAGGACAGTTGAGATAAAGACGATCATAGAGGATCGTCCAAGATCGCGGATCCATATTCTGGAGGAGTCCCTGAGCAATCCCGTAAGCACAGTAGCCGCCATAGGCCGGGAGAAAGCGCTCTGGTTTTCCCATGAAGCGACGCTTGTTTGCTTCGCTTGAAAACAGCCACCGCGCTCCCTTGTACTCGGCGGAAATCCCGGAACGGCCTTTCCGCGGCTCCCCGGCAATGAAGTAGGCGACAGGATCGTAGCCCTGGATGGCAATCCCGCCTTGCACGTTGACCGAAACCTGACCTGCTAAGGCTGTCAGCGGGACCCCGCACAACACCACGACGCCTGCAATCATCGTCCTCAGGGTTGAACACGAGCTCATGGGCTTTCTCCTCGCCCCGCTTGTTGAGGGCCACAACCTTGCGGGTCATATCATTGAAGCCAACATCTTCGGGCATGCCCCGGGCCTGTAACCTGTCAGATGATACACGCTTCAAGGCCCTTTGGGTGGCGCAGCGCCGGGGCCGGGAGGCTCGACCTGACCGCGCCGCTGAAGCCAAAGCGCAACCATCCAGCAAATCATCGCCCAGGCGGCCCCGACACACCATCCGGAGAGTACGTCGGTCGGATAGTGCAGACCCAGATAAAGGCGGCTCAGGCCGACCATGATCGTCAGAAACACGGCCAACCCCATGAAATAGGCCTTGACCCTCCTGTCCGTCTCGATGCGCGTCAGAAGAGCTCCAAGGGTCAGAAAGGTAATGGCAGAAAGGGTTGCATGACCACTCGGGAAGCTTGCCGTGAAGACGCGTGCGGTATGCGGCAACTCAGGACGCGCCCGGTCGAAGCTGAGTTTCAGAAGGGTGCTGATCAGGACGCCCCCAAGAACGGAAGCCGCCATAAGGGCAGCGGCTGCGCGCTTGCGGATCAGCAGCAGGTACCCGACCACGGCGCCGGAGAGGAACCCCAAGAACACAAAGCTGCCGAGCGCCGTCACGTCACGCCCCATCTCCTCAAGCCAAGGTGGACCAAGCGGATCCGCGGGATTGCCGCTCGTGCGGAAGGCCATAAGGATGTTGGAATCGAAATTGGACGTATCGCCTTCGAGCACCTCTTCGGCCAGGTACCCGAACACCAGAACCAGTCCAGCGATCACCAGAAGTGCGGCTAGCGCGCCAACCTCCTTGCGCCCAAGGCGAGCAAGCCGGTTGATAGGATTTGTGGTGTTCATGTTCAGCACCTCGTTAAACCTGCTGTGTCACCGCCAGGGAACGAAATGGTCGCTGTACGCGGTGATGATGACGGCGGTGATTCCATCAGGCAGAGCAGACGGAAGCCTTCGGAGCAAACGCGGACTGCCGGACCGACGACCCGCAGGCGACACGACGGTCGTGGCCGGAAGAAGCCCGGGGAACGAGAGCCGGAACGGGGGCACGATGCCGGGGCAAGGATCGCCACGATTACCCCCTGTAGGCCACGAGCACTGCTCCGGCTGCGATGAAGGCGACGCCGAGCCAGTTGGGAACCGACAGCCGCTCGCCGAGGAAGGCGACCCCGAACAGCGCGACCAGGACGACGCTCAACTTGTCGATGGGCGCCACGCGGGCGGCATCCCCCAGCTTCAAAGCGCGGAAGTAGCAGATCCACGATCCGCCCGTCGCCAGACCCGAGAGGACGAGGAAGACGTAGCTGCGGCCGGATACCGACCCGAGCGGCTGCCATTGACCCGTGCCGACCAGGATCGCGCCCAGCGTGCACAGGATGACGACGGTGCGGATGAAGGTCGCGAAGTCGGAGTTGACGTTCTCGATCCCGACCTTGGCGAAGATCGCCGTCAGGGCCGCGAAGGCCGCCGAGAGCAAGGCCCAGAGCTGCCACGAGAGAAGGAGCGACTTCATGCCAGGTTTCTCCTGTTTCGCCGAACCCGGAGAGGTTCAGCCTGCCTTACGTGACAGGGGTGCCCCTGCGTCGGAGTTGGCGCTGCCCTCACTGATCGCCCAATGCTCGAGGTGCTTGTAGATGATCACCTTGTTCTTCAGGAGATCGCCGTGCCGACGGCAGAAGGTCTCGAGTTGGTTCCGGTCGCCAATCAGCTCGACGCACATGGTCAGGTCCGGATTGTTGACCTCCGCGCCCTGGACCTGGGGCTTGCCGTGATTGCTGTAGCCGTAGTGGGTGTGGTGGGCGACGGCGTTCATGATCCCGTCGGCCTTGGCCGCCAGGACCAGTTCCCGATAGAGCGGCGGCCGAGGACGCAGAAATCCCTTGGCCCCGGGCGCCTTGTCGCGAGGTTTCAGGTAGATGCGGACCATGCCGATGTCCTGCGGCATGACGATGTGCGGGAAGGCCATGAGGGGGGTCTCCGTTGATGGAATGGGGGCGTTCGCCCGCGGTGCGGGGGACGACCGGCGGGGCATGAAGGGAACGAGACTGGCCGATTGCAGCTCCCGCACCTGGCGGAGCGATGCATCGGGCGGGATGGAGCCGCGCCCGGTCTTCGGCACCGCGACCCGCTGCGACAGGTAAATGCCGGAATGGCCGCTCGCGAGGTACGCGAGGAAGCAGGCGACCGCGAGGTAGACGGTATGGGTGGCGCCGAAGAGCTCGACGCCCATGATCGTGCAAGCCAGCGGCGTGTTGGCGGCGCCCGCGAAGAGCGCCACGAATCCCAGGGCCGCGAACAGGTCGGTGGGCGCCCCGAGCAGGTGCGAGAGCGTATGGCCGACCGCGGCGCCGATGAAGAACAGCGGCGTCACCTCCCCGCCCTTGAACCCCGCGCCCAGGGTCACGACGGTGAAGACGATCTTCAGAAGCCAGCTCCAGTAGTCGGTCCGGCCGGGGTCGAAGAACCCGGCGATCGTGATGTCGGCCGGGTTGGGTGACCAGACGCCGAGCCCGAGGTACTCGCGGGTGCCGAGGGCATGGACGAGGGCGATCACCAGCAGGCCGCCGACAAAGGGCCGGAGCGGGCCGTAGGGAATGACCTTGCGGAAGAATCCTTGGGCCGCGTGCGACAGCTCGGAGAACAGCCGCCCGACGAGGCCGAAGGCAATGCCCGCCACCGCGACCTTCAGGAGGAGCATCGGCTCGATGTGGAAGGTCGCGGCCGCCTCCGCCGGATCGGCAAGGTAGGCGACGTGGTAGTGGCCATGCGTGATCCCCCAGGCGTGGCAGGTCCAGTCCCCGACGACGGCCGCGATCAGGCACGGGATGAGGGCGTAGTACTCGATCCGCCCGATCGCCAGCACCTCGAGGGCGAAGATGGCCCCGGCGATGGGAGTGCCGAACACCGCGCCGAACCCGGCGGCGATCCCGGCCATCAGCAGGATGCGGACCTCGGCCGGCGCCAGCAGGGTCGAGAAGCCGCTTGCGATGGCGCCTCCGAGCTGCACGGCCGTTCCCTCCCGCCCGGCGGAACCGCCGAACAGGTGCGTGACGACGGTGGAGACCAGGATGAGAGGCGCCATCCGGAGCGGCACGCCGCCCCCGGGTTCATGGATCTGGTCGACGATCAGGTTGTTGCCGCCTTCGGCCGAGCGGCCGACCCAGTGGTAGGTCAGCCCGACCAACAGGCCCGCAACGGGTAGGCCGAACAGCAGCCAGGGATGCTCGAACCGGGCCTCGGTCGCCCGATCCAGGCTCCAGAGGAAGAGCGCGCACAGGGATCCCACGGTGGCGGCCATGGGCACGACGATGCCGAGCCACCGGAGGACGGCGGCCGCACGATGGAAGGGCTTCGACAGCAAGGACTTCACCGTCCGGCCCTCCCGAACGAAGGGGCCAACGGGGACTTGCACGATTCAAGAAAGGACAGGCACATGGACACACGACTCCTTACCCAGCGCTCACGCGCATCGAGTAGGAGTCATCAGCCTTGTCAGGAAGGCGGTTCGGCTCGGGGCCTGGCAGAATCCATTACCGCGGCGGTCGATACGGCATCGGGTCCGAGGCTGTCAAGCCGCCCTGGGGTGGGATCGCGTGTTTTCAGTCCTTGGCGGATCCGGCCGGGTCGGGACGGTTCTCGTCCTGCGCGGCAAAGACCTGATGGGCGTACGCGTCGAGCAAGGCCTCGCATTCGCCAAGGCGTGCCGTTGCCTCGGCCGCGAGCGGGGCACCGTAGAAGTCGAGCCTGCGGATCTTCTCTAGCCAGCCGCGCAGCTTCTTGAGATCCTCGTCGTTCTCCTCGACCTCAGCATACGTGAAATGCCGGGCCGCCGTCTCCTTGGCGATCTCGGCCTCGAAGTCCGAACAGCGCCCCAGGAACTCGCGATAGGCCTCGTCCCGCTCCTCCCGGAAGCGGGCCACGACCTTGTCAGCCTGCCCCTTGTCCAAGGGAACGCTCTCCAGCAAGACGGCCTCCCCGCCCATCTCGGTGATCTCGTTCTCGACGACCTTGAGAGCCCGCAGGTGCTCGTCGGTCCGCGGCAGCAGGCAGACCCCGTTCTGGAGGTAGACCGCCCCCAGTCCCTTCAGCTTGCGCCAGAGGGAGACGCGGCGCCGCGGCGGGTCCGGAGGAACCTTGTAGGTGAGCAGGAGCCATTTTTCCGTAGCCATGTCGCACATATTATGTAACGACGGTTACAAATCAACTGGAACACGTAGGCGTAAATGGATCAGACGTCGCTTTCCCCCGATGCCGTGCGCGGTGCCTTGGGCCGCACGGTGAAGCTCGTCGCCCTGCTGAACCTGGGCTATTTCGGGGTCGAGTTCGCCGTCGCCCTGGCGATCGGGTCCGTCTCCCTCTTTGCCGACAGCATGGATTTCCTCGAGGACGCCTCGGTCAACTTCCTGATCGTCGCCGCGCTGGGCTGGAGCGCCCGCAGCCGGGCACGGGTCGGCATGCTGCTTTCCGGCATCCTGCTCGTGCCGGGCCTGGCAACCCTCTGGACGGCCTGGGACAAGTTCAACGTCCCGGTGGCGCCGGAGCCGACCGCGCTCTCGCTCGCGGGTCTCGGGGCGCTTGCGGTCAACCTGTCGTGTGCATTCATGCTGGCCCGCTACCGCCATCACAGCGGGAGCCTGACCCGGGCCGCGTTCCTGTCGGCCCGGAACGATGCGTTGGCCAACGTGGCGATCGTCGCGGCGGGCCTCGTGACGGCCTTTCTCTGGCGCTCGGCCTGGCCGGACCTGATCGTGGGGCTCGGGATCGCGGCTATGAACGCGGACGCGGCAAGGGAGGTGTGGACGGCCGCGCGGGAGGAGCATCGGGCAGCGGCATGATACAGATCGCCTCGGCCTTTACCGGAACAACAAGCGGAGGCCTGCGAACAGCAGAATGGCCGCGAGCACGTACCGGGTGGCCCGATCGGACATCCATCGCAACCCGATGGCTGTGCCAACGATCGACCCCGCCAACGCACCGACACCGTAGACGATGGTGGCCGGCGCGGGTACCTGCCCGGCGATCCAGACTCCTCCGAATCCCAGCAGAGAATTGAACAGGATGAACGGAGCCGACAGGTAGGCCGCTCGTTGGGGCGAGGCCCATCCCAGAACGATGAGCAGGGGCGCGAGAAACACACCCCCGCCGACTCCGCTGACCCCGGAAAGAAAGCCGGCGCCCGCGCCCGCGACGCTGAGATGCCAAGGTGAGGGCTTGTGATCCACTCCATTGCCGGCGTTGCGCCTCAAGACCATGAGGACCGCCGCGATGATCAGCAGGGAACCGGTGAGGACGAAGTAGGGCTTGCTCTCCAGCACCACCATGCCCCCGACAAAGGCGGCGGGCAGCGACGCAACCGCGATCCGGGTGAAGAAAGGCCAATCGATCATGTCCTTCCGGTGCAGGCGCCAGGTCGCATAACTGGCCGCGGCAATGTTCAGGACCAGAGCGGTCGGACGCATCTCGGAAGCCGGAAGCCCGGCAAAGGCTATCACGGCGACGAATGCGGTGCCGCCAGCCTGTCCCACGGTGGCGTACAGGAGAGAAACGGCGGCAATGACCGCAACCAGCGCCAGCATACCGTTTCCTTCGTGGAGCTGCGCCTGCCGACGCGAGCAGGACGGAAGGGGCAGAACATTAGCGTAAAGCCGACGGCGTCACACCCGCCCTCCGGCCGCGAGCAGGCGGATGGAACAGTTGCTTCAGTAATCCGCCCTGCCCGGAATGACGGCCCGTACCCCGCCCCGTGGGTTGGGGACGTCGCCGCGCCGCCTCGGGATCAGGTGGTAGTGGCAATGGAAGACGGTCTGCCCGGCAGCCTCGCCGACATTGATGCCGATGTTGAAGCCTTCGACCGTGCCGTCGACGGCAAGGATCCCGTCCCTGAGCTGGACCAGCAGGCGGTCGATGGCCCGCTGTTCGTCCTCGGTCAGGTCGAAGTACGTCGGCGCATGGCGCCTCGGGAGGATCAGGGTATGGAGCGGCGTGACGGGCGAGCGGTCCCGAATCGCGAAGGCGAAGTCGTTGGCCGCGACCACGGCCGCCGCGTCGACGGCACAGAAGACGCAGCCCGGATCATGGTCACGGCGAGAGCGTTCCGACATCCGGATCTCCCAAGCCTCGCGCGGCCCGACTTCCTGGCCTGACGTTATTCCCCGCCGGATGTGGCGTCAAAGCCCGTGCGGGGCAGCAGGAACCCGCGACCTCCGTGCCGTGTTCTATAGGAGAGGCCAAGCGCGGCAACGACCGCTCCCGGCCGTCTGGCGATGGAGTTCGCCATAACCGCTCGTCATCGAGCCGATGACTCCTGCGAATGGAACATGTTCGCGGGAGTTCGCGATGACCCCAACGATCAGCGCCTTGCGTGATAAGCCCGTCGAGACCGCAGCGGGCTGGCAATCCGCCCTCGATACGTCTCCACCCGCGCAGACGGAGACCTTCCGCAGCATCCTGGGAGAATCGGCCACAGGACCCGCCCAGGCACCGGAGTTCTTCATCGATCTCAACCTTGACCAGGTCGTGGCGGCGATCACGGCGGGCCGGGACGAGTACGACCTCAAGCCGTTCTTCCATCGGCCTCTCACGGATGTCGCCACGGTCGCGTACCGCCACGAGGTGATGTGGGATCTCGAACGGCAGGACGTGATGGAACTGGTACAGGCGTTCGCACGAGGGATGCGAACGGTGCGCGAGCGCCTCGTCCAGGCGGGCAAGCTGTATTACAGGCTCCAGAAGGAACGGTGCGTTCTCGACGCGGTGGAGCTATACTGTGACGTCGTCGCCAGCCTGGCGCGTGGCCTGACGGATGCGGACCTCGACTCGCGCGGGCTGTCGTGCTTCCGTGATTACCTGGCGAGCCATGTCGCCTCGGACCAGTTCGCCACCCTGGTGGAGGAAACCAGGCGCCTCGAGGCCGACCTGTCCAAGGTCAAGTACTGCCTCCTGATCCGGGGCAGCAGCATCAACGTCCGCAAGTACCGGGACGAACGCGACTACAGCACCGTTGTGGAGAAGACCTTCGAGCGGTTCAAGCAGGGCGCGGCGAAGGACTACCGGGGCAAGTTCCTGGACGGACCTGACATGAACCATGTCGAGGCCGCGGTTCTCGACCGGGTCGCCCGGCTGTATCCCGACACCTTTCAGGCCCTTGATGCCTACTGTGCCCGTCACGCCGACTTCCAGGACGGGACAATCACGGCCTTCGACCGCGAGATCCAGTTCTACGTCGCCTACCTGGACTACGTCGGGGGCTTCCGCCGGGCCGGGCTGGAGGCCTGCTATCCGCAGGTCGTCACCGACCGCAAGGACGTCCTCAGCCGCGAGGGCTTCGATCCCGCCCTGGCGTTCAAGCTCATTCGCGAGAACACCCCCGTCGTGACAAACGACTTTGCCCTGACGGGGCCTGAACGCGTCGTCGTGTCCGGCCCGAACCAGGGCGGCAAGACGACCTTCGCCCGGATGTTCGGGCAGTTGCATTACTTGGCGAGTCTCGGCTGCCCCGTCCCCGGCCGCGAGGCACGGCTGGTCCTGTTCGACGCCCTCTTCACGCATTTCGAGAAGGAAGAGCAAATCGGGAACCTGCGCGGCAAGCTCCAGGACGACCTGGTCAGGATCAACGACATCCTGGGTCGCTGCACGCCGCGCAGCATCGTCATCATGAACGAGATCTTCACCTCGACGACGTTGCAGGACGCGGTCTTCCTGAGCGGGAGGATCATGGAACGGATCGCCGCTCTCGACGTGCTGAGCGTCTGGGTCACGTTCATCGACGAGCTCGCGTCCTTCAACGAAAAGACGGTCAGCATGGTCAGCACGGTCGTTCCCGAGAACCCGGCCGAGCGCACCTACAGGATCGTACGGCGCCCGGCTGACGGACGGGCCTACGCGCTGTCGCTCGCGGAGAGGCATCGGCTGACCTACCGCTGTCTTCTGGAGAGGATTAATCCATGAAGGCATTCCTCCTGTACAGAAACCGGGACTTCGATCCCGATCACAAGCTTCCGTCGAGCGCCGAGGCGCTGACGCAGGATCTCGAGCTCGAGACGCTGTTCGCGGCCATGGCGTCCGGTGACGGCTTCCTTCTCGACGTCGCCCGAAAGGCCGTCCTGTCGGGCATGGAGAACGGCCCCGACGCGATCCTGTACCGCCAGGGCATCCTGAAAGACTGTCTGGACAACGCCGCCGTCGTCCGGGGCATCTATGCCCTTGCGGTGGAGGCCATCGAGAAGGAGCGGAAGAACTACTGGGGCCTCCTCAGCACCTATCCCGGCACCGTGCTGTATCGATCGCGGGAGGTCCTGGAATTGTTCCTGGGCATGCTCAAGCGGCTCAGGAGGTTCGCCGACGAACATGCGGCAAAATTCGGCTCCGAGGGCTTTCGGACCTTCTTCGGGATGCTCCGCAGGGAACTCGGCGACGACTTCTTCACCGAGGCCGAAGAGCACCTGAGGCGCGTCAACTTCCGCGGCGGGGTCCTGGTCAGCGCGGAGCTGGGAACGGGGAACAAGGCCCGGGACTACACGCTCCTCTGGCCGGAGCGGGAGCCGGGCTGGTTCGACTGGCTGTTCGAGCCGCAGCCGCTCTCATACACCTACCACCTTCACCCCATGGACGAGAGTGGGTCCAGGGCCCTGTCGGAGCTACGGGACCGGGGGATCAGCCTCGTCGCGAACGCGCTCGCCCAATCGAACGAGCACATCCTTTCCTTCTTCTCGATGCTTCGTACCGAGCTGGCGTTCTACGTCGGCTGCCTCAACCTGCACGAGAGCCTGTCCAGGAAAGGCGAGCCGACGTCCTTCCCGCATCCCGATTCGCTCAGCGAGCGCCGGCTCTCATTTGATGGCCTTTACGACGTGTCTCTCGCCCTGAGGCTGGACCGGAAGGTCGTCGGCAATGACGTCGATGCGGACGGCAAGCAGCTCGTGGTCGTCACAGGCGCCAACCAGGGCGGCAAGTCGACCTTCCTGCGTAGCGTCGGGCAGGCTCAGCTCATGATGCAATCCGGGATGTTTGTTCCGGCCGTGTCGTTCAGGGCCAACGTCTGCGACCGCCTCTTCACGCACTTCAAGCGGGAGGAGGATGCCAGCATGACGAGCGGCAAGCTCGACG
>JBOZRS010000105.1:0-50935 GCA_050789065.1 Microvirga sp. | reverse complement strand
TCGACGGTGCCGGTTCGAAGGCGGACATCGAGGCGCGCGTCGGTCAGATCAAGGCGCAGATCGAGGAGACCACCTCGGACTACGACCGTGAGAAGCTCCAGGAGCGTCTCGCCAAGCTCGCAGGCGGCGTCGCGGTGATCCGCGTCGGCGGCGCGACCGAGGTCGAGGTGAAGGAGAAGAAGGATCGCGTCGACGACGCTCTGAACGCCACCCGCGCGGCGGTCGAGGAAGGCATCGTTCCCGGCGGCGGCACGGCTCTGCTCCGCGCCAAGGCTGCGATTGCAAAGCTTTCGACCGACAACGCCGACGTGAAGGCCGGCATCACCATCGTCCTGCGCGCTCTCGAGGCTCCGATCCGTCAGATCGCCGCGAATGCCGGCGTGGAAGGCTCGATCGTGATCGGCAAGATCAACGACAACTCGTCGGACACCTTCGGCTTCAACGCCCAGACCGAAGAGTTCGTGGACATGCTGAAGGCCGGTATCGTCGATCCGGCGAAGGTCGTCCGCACGGCTCTCCAGGACGCGGCCTCGGTCGCCGGCCTCCTCGTCACGACGGAAGCCATGGTCGCCGAGCTGCCGAAGAAGGAAGCCGCTCCCGCGATGCCGGGCGGCGGCATGGGCGGCATGGACTTCTAAGTCCCCGCGCAGCGTAGAAAGACAGAAGCCCCGGAGGAAACTCCGGGGCTTTTCACTTTTGACAAGGACTCGTGGAGAGGCTTACGCGGCCTTCTTCAGGCCTTCGGCCTCAAGCGCTGCCTGTACCTTCGGGCGGGATGCGATGCGATCCTGGAAGGCCCGCAGGTTGGGGAAGGGGGAGAGATCGACGTTGAGGAAGTTCGTCCAGTTCACGACGGTGAACAGATAGGCGTCCGCGATCGTGAATTTTTCGCCTATCAGGAAGGGCTGCGTGCCGAGAGTCTCGTCGAGATACGCAAAGCGGGCGGCAAGGCGCTCTTTCGTGGCGGCTTTCATGGTGTCGGGCGTGGCGGGGTTCCAGAGCGGACCGAAGCCCTTATGAATCTCCGAGCTGATGAAGGTGATCCACTCCAGCAGGCGGTAATGTTCCGGGGTGCCCTTAGCTGGAGCGAGGGCAGCATCGGGCCGCTGGTCCGCCAGATACTGGATGATGGCGCCCGCTTCCGTCAGCACCGGGCCGTCGGCCGTGGTGATCGCCGGCACATAGCCCTTCGGGTTGATGGACAGGAAGTTTGCTCCGGTTTCCGTCTTACGGGTCGCGAGGTCGACCTTCTCCAGGGTGATGGGCAGACCCGCCTCAAGGGCGACGATGTGGGCGGCGAGCGAGCAGGCGCCAGGGGCGTAGTAGAGCTTCATGGTTTTCTCCGTTGTGAAAAAGAGGATCAGGCTGCGAGCTTCAGCGAGGCGTTGGACGAGACGAGCGGCAGAGGGCGGGACGGGCTCAAGGAGTAAGCCCCGTCACCGAGCAGAGCCTGTGCGACCGAGAGGACAATGAGGTAGACGGGATATTCCCAGCCGCCGCCTTGGGCGGAGAATACCCAGCCGTTGCCGCTGTGAACCCATGCGGCACCCAGGAGCACCGGCAGCAGCGCGAGCGCTACCCAACGGCTCTGGATGCCGAGAACCAGCAGAACGCCGCCGATGAGTTCGGCGAAGAAGGTGGCATAAGCCAGGAAGGCAGGCAGTCCGAGGGACTCGAAGTACTGCGCCGTGCCGGCAAGCCCGAAGGTCATCCATTTCAACATGACACTGTGGGCGATGTACATGATACCCAGGGAAACCCGGAGAAGAAGAGCACCATAGGCGGTGCTTGATAGGCCGATACGTGACATCAGGAATCTCCATGCAAGTGCATAGGCATTTATATGCGCTTGCATAAGCCTGTCAAATATGATGCAATTGCATAAGAAAAAGACGAGATTTGCCGTAATGCAAAAGCCGCCGCACGAGCCGTCGCCCGCTATCATCAAGGCTTGGGGCCGTCTTATCCGAACGCAAAGAATTCTGGTCGGGCGGATCGAGGCAGAGCTGAAACAAGCCGGCTTTCCCTCTCTCCAATGGTACGATGTGCTGCTTGAGCTAAAGCGAGGCCCTGACGGGCGCCTCACCCCAAAGGAGATCGAGGAGGCGGTGCTGTTCGAGCAGTACAACCTCTCTCGCCTTCTCGACCGCATGGAGGCCGAGGGACTGGTGCGCCGAGTCCCTTATCCGGGGGACAAGCGCCGCCAGCTTGTCGAGATCACCGACGAGGGAAAGGCGCTCCAATGGCGCATGTGGGGCGTTTATGGCGCGGCCATCGAACGATTTATCGGCGCAAAGCTCACCGACAAGGAGGCCGGGCAGCTGGCATCCCTGCTGATGAAGCTGATGCAGGAGTGAGCGTCGGTTCGGCTTGTCGGCGTCGCTCAAGAACGATCCGGCCCGCCAAACGTTCATGGTAATGCCCAGCTCAATTGTGCGGCCAAGCGAGGATTCCCGAGTGAGTGCAAGGCGATCATTTTCTGCCGGGTTGCGGCGAGGCCTCCTGTCTGTCCTTCTGATCTCGCAGCTTGCGGTGCCCTGTTTCGGGATCGCCTTCTCCGCCCAGTCCCAGCCGATCTCCGCGGCGCAGCCGAAATCGGCCTCGATCAGAACCCCCGATTTCGACGAGAGCGTACGCTGGTATCAGGACAAGCTCGGTTTCCGGCTGATTTCGACCCAGAGCCTGGTTCCGGGCCGGGTCGCGGTTCTGGAACGCAATGGCTTCCTGATGGAGATCGCCGAGGCGGATCACGTTCTGCCGCAACCCCAGGACCCCTCGGATACCGGTGGCGTCCAGGTGACCAGGCATCCCGTCATCAGCCTTCTTGTGTCGGACGTGGATGCGGAAGTCACCAGCCTGGAGGCCAAGGGCGTGGAAATCCTTCAAGCTCCCGAAGATACGCTCGACGGCAGCTACCGGGTTGCCCAGATCCGCGACAACGGCCGCCACAGGATCGAGCTGCGCGAGCCTCTCGGCGCCCCCGGCAGCTTCCATCCGGCAGGCCGCTGACGCCCCGGGCGCCGGCTTCAAGCGAAGAATTCGGGGTCCGGACCGACGCGCCCGCCCTTGTCGTCGAGGGTTTCGAGGATGCTCATGTCGTCGGCGTCGAGCTTGAAGTCGAGCACGTCGATGTTCTCCCGGATGCGGGAGGGGGTGACCGATTTCGGGATCGCGATCAGGCCGTTGTCGAGGTGCCAGCGCAGGATCACCTGAGCGGGCGACTTGCCGTACTTGCTCCCGATCGCCGCGATGGCTTCGTCGGTGAGAAGGGTGCCCTGCCCGAGAGGGCTCCAGGATTCCGTCATGATCCCGTGCCCGGCGTGGAAGACGCGCAGCTCCCTCTGCTGGAAGCGGGGATGCAGCTCGATCTGATTGACGCTCGGCACCACGCCCGTCTCAGCAATGATGCGCCGCAGATGCGGGATCATGAAGTTGGAGACGCCGATGGATTTCGCGCGCCCATCCTCCTTGAGCTTGATCAGGGCGCGCCAGGCGTCAAGATACGCTTCGCTCCCGGCAACGGGCCAGTGGATGAGATAAAGATCGACGAAGTCGAGCTTCAGGCGTTCCAGGCTCTGATCGAATGCCGCGAGCGCCGCCTCGTGGTCGTGGCTGTTGTTCCAGAGCTTGGTGGTGATGAACAATTCCTCGCGCGGGATGGTCGAGGCGCGGATCGCCTCGCCGACCCCTTCCTCGTTGCCGTAGATGGCGGCCGTGTCGATGGAGCGATAGCCGGCCTCCAGAGCCTCGGTAACGACAGACTGGGCCTCGTGGTTCGTAACCTGCCAGACACCGAACCCGAGCTGAGGCATCGTTCGTCCATCGTTGAGCTGGACGGTGGGGATGGTCGACATCGGCTGCTCCTTGGCTAACCCGTGAGTTTGCAAGGAAAACTAGGGCCAGGGCCGGAAGAGACAAACCGGAGGTCTTTGGAGCTGGCGGAACCATCGGACTCGCGCCCACGTTCATGAGCCTGTGCATTCCCCTTCGAACAGGAGCACGCCTTGACGGCCCCGGAAGCGCGTAAGGGAACACCCGATCCGACCCTCAGCGAAGAGGAGTTCCGCAGGCGCTTCCTGAGCCAGTTCCAGGATCAGGCCTTCGATCCGCTCCGGGACGAACTTCGGCGGCTGGCCGATGCGGCCTGGGACGCCTATAGCCACCATCGCAAGAGCCCGCGAACCCGCAAGGCGGGTCCGGGGTTCGCCGATCCCGATTACGATCTCGCGGTCGACTGGATCGCCGCCCGGGAGGCTGTCGAGGCGGCGCAGAGGCGTCATGTGGATCCGGGCAGCCCCGCCCGTTTCCTGCTGATCACGGCCTCCTCGCGCAGCGAGCATACCTGCCCGGGTGAGATGTCCAAGAGTTATCGCCTGATGGAGATCGCCCGGCAGGTTCTGGCGAGCGCCGAGAACGTCGAAGTCGAGGTTCTCGAACTGAACCGTCTGGCGTCCGAGTACGGCCGGCACATCCACCCCTGCAAGGCCTGCTTCTCGACGGCGGCGGCGCTCTGCCATTGGCCATGCTCCTGTTATCCCAACTATTCGCTCGGACAGACGCAGGACTGGATGAACGAGATCTATCCGATGTGGGTCGCAGCCCACGGAATCATGATCGTCACTCCCGTGAACTGGTATCAGGTCTCATCCCCCTTGAAGCTGATGATGGACCGGCTCGTCTGCGCCGACGGCGGCAACCCGGACCCGACGCGCACCCATGGAAAGGATGCGAAGCGCGCCAAGGAGATCGAACTCGACGGGTGGGATTACCCCCGGCATCTGGCGGGGCGCGTGTTCTCGGTCGTGGTACATGGCGACACCGAGGGGGCAGGGGGCGTCCGCCGCAGCCTGTCGGACTGGCTGCGGGCTATGGAGCTTGAGCCGGCGGGAGGGCTGGCGGAACTCGACCGCTATATTGGTTACTGGAAGCCCTATGCGACGAGCCACGAGGAACTGGACCGCGATGTCGATCTTCAGGCGGAGGTGCGCAATGCCGCGTGGACATTGCTCGAGGCGGTCATGGCCAAGCGGGAAGGGAAATCCGTCTCCGCCGGAGAGCGCCTGCGCGAGCCGCGCCCGAAATAGGGTCATGAAAAAAGCCGGCCCGAGGGACCGGCTTTCGTCGGGATGCTACGCAGGAGAGAGGCTTACCAGCTCGTAAGGACCGCGCCCTTGAACTTCTCCTCGACGTACTTCTTCACCTCGGGGGTGTGATAGGAATCGACGAGGGTCTTGACCCAGGGCTTGTCCTTGTCCTCGCTGCGCACGACGATGACGTTGACGTAAGGACCCTTCGGGTTCTCGCGGGTCAGGGCGTCCTTCACCGGGTCGAGACCGGCCTGGGTCGCATAGTTCGTGTTGATGACGGCAGCATCCACATCGTCGAGCACGCGCGGCGCCTGGGCGGCGTCGATCTCGACGAACTTGAGGTTCTTCTTGTTCTCGGTGACGTCGAGGATCGTCGGCTTGAAGCCCACGCCTTCCTTCAGCTTCAAAAGGCCCTTGTCCTGCAGCAGGAGAAGCGCGCGGCCGCCGTTCGTCGGATCGTTCGGAATGGCGACCTTTGCGCCGTCCGGCAGGGCGTCGAAGGACTTCAGCTTCTTCGAATAGACGCCGATCGGGAAGTTCACGGTCTGCGCCACGGTCTCGATCTTGTAGCCGCGGTCGGCCTTCTGGTTGTCGAGATAGGGCTGGTGCTGGAACGAGTTGGCCTCGAGCTCGCCCGACGCGAGAGCCTCGTTCGGCACCACGTAATCGGAGAATTCGACGATCTTGATGTCGAGGCCCTTCTGCGCCGCGATGGGCTTCACGGCTTCGAGGATCTGCGCATGCGGGCCTGGCGTCACGCCGATGCGGATCGTCTGGTTCTGCGCCGCGACAGGCAGGGCCGCGAGCGACAGGAGGGCGGCGAGGCCCAGCTTCTTCAGGGACATGAGGATACTCCTTTTACGAGAACGTTCGGGTGCGGATCAGCCGTGGCGGATGCGCTTGTTGAGGTGTCGTGCGAGGCGGTCGCCGATGCTCTGCACGGCCTGGACGAGGACGATGAGCACGACCACGACGGCGAGCATCATCTCGGGCATGAAGCGCTGGTAGCCGTAGCGGATGCCGAGATCGCCCAAGCCTCCGCCGCCCACCGCTCCCACCATGGCCGAGAAGCCGAGGAGCGACACGACGGCGAGTGTCAGCCCGAGCACGATGCCGGGCAGGGCTTCCGGGATCAGGACCTTGAACACGATCTGCAGCGGGCTCGCCCCGAAGGCGCGCGCGGCCTCGATCAACCCCTGGTCCACCTCCCGGATCGCACCCTCGATGAGGCGCGCGATGAAGGGTGTGGAGGCCACCGTCAGGGGCACGATGGCGGCATTGGTGCCGATGGACGTGCCTGCGATCAGGCGGGTGAAGGGGATGATGGCGACGACCAGGATGATGAAGGGCGTCGAGCGAGCGGCGTTCACGACGACGCCGAGGATCCGGTTGACCCAGGGTGCGGCGAAAAGCTCGCCCTTGCCGCTGGTCGCGAGAAAGATGCCGAGCGGCAGGCCGAGCAGGGTGGCGATCAGGGCCGAGACGCCCACCATGTAGAGGGTTTCGCCCGTCGAGCTGGCGATGAGGCGGATCATCTCAGGCGACATGGCCGAGAACCTCCGTGTCGAGACCAAATTGTTTCAGGAAATCGAGGGTCGTGGCGAGCGAGGCTTCCGGCACGCCGATGACCAGGGTGCCCCAGGGGCGTCCGGCGATCTCGTCCACGGAGCCCGCCAGGATGTTGGGCTCGATGTCGAGGTCGCGGGCCAGCCGCGCGAGCACAGGGTCCGTTGCGTGCGGGCCGCGGAAGCCGATGCGGATGACCGCCTGGCTGCCGGGCGCCGCCTCGGGCCGGAGGCGGCTTGCCACGTAGGGCGGAAGAGCCCGGCCGGCTTCATCGGCGAGGAAGGACCGCGTCACCTCGTGCTGCGGACGGGTGAACACCTCGAAGACATCGCCCTGCTCGACGATGCGCCCGCCCTCGATCACCGCGACCTCCTTGGCCAGGTCGCGGATCACGGACATCTCGTGCGTGATGAGCATGATGGTCAGGCCCAGCTCCGCATTGATGCGGGCCAGCAGATCGAGAATCGAGCGGGTGGTTTCCGGATCGAGCGCCGAGGTCGCTTCGTCGGACAGGAGAACCTTGGGCTTCGTGGCAAGCGCCCGGGCGATGCCGACGCGCTGCTTCTGGCCGCCGGAGAGCTCCGACGGATAGCGGTTGCGCTTGTCTGAGAGGCCGACGAGCGCGAGCAGCTCCTCGACCCGCGTCCTGATGGACGCCTTGTCGTAGCCCGCCACCTCGAGCGGCAGGGCCACGTTCTCGGCCGCCGTGCGCGAGGAAAGCAGGTTGAAGTGCTGGAAGATCATGCCAATGGAGCGCCGCGCATGGCGCAGGGCGGTCTCCGGCAGGGCCGCGATATCGGCCCCGTCCACGATGACCTTCCCGGAGGATGGCTTCTCCAGGCCGTTCACCAGACGGATCAGGGTCGATTTGCCCGCACCTGAACGGCCGATGACGCCGAGGACGGAGCCCTGTGGCACGGCCAGGTCGATCTCGCGCAGAGCGGTGACCTGCTGCCCATCACGGCCGGCGAAGACCTTCGAGATCTTCTCCAGGCGCACGATCGGCTCAGCCGGGACGAGACGCTGATGCGGCAGATTGCCGAAATATCCAACAGGGGCGTTCATAGGGGCGCCTTCAGGGCCAGTCTGGTTTTGCAGGTGGCGAGACATGCGCCAACTCGTTCTTTATGTCAACCTTTTCGTTCTTTAAACAGGAGTATTTGTTCTGAAGAACGGAATGACATGCTGGAAAGCCCTTAGATGGGTTTGCCGAAACCGGTCACAAGATCGCCAAAGCCTCCATAGGGCGAGACTTTCTCCTTGCTTTCGCCACATGCGCGGTTGATCGGGCGTCTCTATGTTCCTATGCAGCCGGAGAAGGATCTTCGGCAGGAGATGAGTATGGTCAAGGCGAGCGTTGCGCTGGCGATTTTGGGCTTGGGTGTTCTGGTAGGCTCCCTGTCGGGAGCCGTGGAGGTTCCGTTCTACCTCCCCCTGTCGACCCTGGCCCTGGCGGGGATCGTCTATGTCAGCCGTCATATCCCGACATTCCTGCGCATCTTCCTGGCGATGCTGTCGGCGACCCACCTCGTGCTGGTCCTGCTCCTCCTCGGAGCCGCATTCGGCCTCGTCACGGGCGACTATACGGGCTATGTCCCGCCGCCGTCCTCCGCCCTCGGGGCGACGGTCTTCGCGGCGCTCATCTATGGCCTGTCCCGCGTGCCGGTGATCCGCACGATCTGCCGCATCACCGACCTCTACCTTGATTCCCAGGCCGACAGCCTCATCCGGATCCCGTTCATTGGTCTCGTGCGGGCACGCGAAGGTTCCATCGGAACCTGGTTCGTCGCCATCCTGATCGCCCTCAACCTGGCTCAGGTGGCCCTGAACGTGCGCCTGAACTTCTTCTCGCGCGACATGTTCAACGCGCTCGAGGCCAAGGACGCGGCAGCCTTCTGGTACCAGCTCTTCATCATCTTCACGCCCCTGGCGGCGGTCTTCGTCGTGGCGGCCCTGACGGAGGTGCTGCTGCAGAACGTCCTGATCATCCGCTGGCGCGCCTTTCTCAACACCTATTTCGTGGGCGAGTGGCTCGGAGACGGCACGCATTACCGGATGCAGCTGATCGGCCGGGGCGCGGACAACCCGGACCAGCGAATCTCCGAAGACCTGCGCAAGTTCGTCGAGAACACCTATTCCCTCTCCATCGGCCTGATGAATCAGGCCGCGACCCTGGTGTCCTTCATCGCCATTCTGTGGGGCATCTCGCGCGGCTTCACCTTCCCGGGGACGAATGTCGAGGTGCCGGGCCTGCTCGTCTGGATCTGCGTGGCCTACGCGATCCTTGGCACCTGGGTGACCCACATCATCGGGCGTCAGCTGATCGGCCTGAACTTCCAGCAGGAACAGGTCGAGGCCGACTACCGCTTCTCGCTGGCGCGCCTGCGCGAGTATTCGGAGCAGGTGGCGCTTCTGAACGGCGAGCGGGCCGAGGAGGAGGGCTTCAGCCAGCGCTTCGCCCGCATCGTCGACAACTACATGCGGATCGTGGTGCGGCTCATCAAGCTCAACACGTTCACGGCGGCCTATTTCCAGGCCAACGTGGTGGTGCCCTACATCCTGACCGCGCCCTATTATTTCATCGGCAAGATCACGCTCGGCCAGATGCAGCAGGTGGTCGGCGCGTTCTCCCGCGTGGAATCGGCGCTCACCTACTTCATCACGATCTATACGACGCTGGCCGAGTACAAGGCCGTACTCGATCGACTCACCACCTTCGAGGGCGCGATCCGCTCCGCTCAGCGGATTGGGGGCGAGAGCAGGCTGTCCCATGTCCCCGCGACAGGCCGCGACGTGCGCCTCAGCGGCATGGACCTGAGCCTGCCCGACGGACGGGCGCTCCTGCATGCCGATGGGGTCGTGTTCCGCCAGGGCGAGCGGACCTTGCTCGCCGGCCCCTCGGGATCGGGCAAATCGACCCTGTTCCGGGCCATCGCCGGCATCTGGCCTTTCGGCGAGGGGCAGGTGGCGATCCCGAATGGGGACAGCATGATGCTACTGCCGCAGCGGCCCTACATCCCGTTCGGGTCGCTGCGTGCGGCGGTCACCTATCCGGGCGTCGAGGGAGCCTACGGGGACTCCGCGATCCAGGATGCCCTGGTGGCCGCGCAGCTGCCGCAGCTCGCGGACAGGCTCGACGAGGAGCGGGCCTGGGGACAGACCCTGTCGCTCGGCGAGCAGCAGCGCCTTGCCGTCGCCCGCGCGCTCCTGGCCAAGCCCGACTGGCTGTTCCTGGACGAGGCGACGGCCGCCCTCGACGAGCCGACGGAAGCGGAGATCTATCAGGCCATCAAGGAGAAGCTGCCGGGGACGACCGTCGTGTCCATCGGCCATCGCTCGACCCTGGCCGCCTTCCACGACCGGCGCATCGCCATGAAGAGAATGGAGAGCGGCGTCTCCGTCCCGGTCGATCAAACCGCGCCGCAGCCGGCCGAGTAACGGCCTGTCCTCCCTCAGGCGAGGGAAGGGGATCCAGAGCGCCGTGCGTGTCCGTGGATTCCCTTCCCCTCCGCTGCGCTCCGGCCGGGAATGACAAGGGAGAACCGTTCCGTGTCATCCCCGGCGACCCGGAGGGTCGGGAAGGGGATCCACTCACAAGCGTGGCGCTCTGGATTCCCTCCGCCACGCTTCGACCGGGAATGACAGGGGGTACAAAAAAGGAAAGGCCGGCGCGAGGCCGGCCTGGGACACCTGTCCGGGAAGTGCGCCTTACAGCGCCCGCTCGAACCGCAATTCGCCGGTCTGGGTGCGGATGACCAGGTTCCGGCCCTCGATCTGCCACTTGGCCGAGGTGCGCAGCGCCATGAGGAAGGCCTGTTCGGCGGCCATGATGGACTTGTCGCAGGACTTCTTCGTCAGCGCGAACGGACCCACGGCTAGGCCCTGCTCGCGCAGGGGATAGGCAGTCGTCGAGTAATTGTTGCAGCCGCTGAAGCCCGTGGCCCGGAACTGGTCGTCGAGCTTGAAGCTGGGGCGGTCGCCGCCGAAGGGCTTGCCGTTCAGGGCCACGGCCACCCAGGAAGAGCCCAGAGGAAACACCTTGTCCCTCTCGCTGGGCTGCGGAACCTTGGTGTCGACCTGGCGCGTCGGACCGGCGGGCCGACCGAGCGTCGCCGCCGTCTGGGCCTGGGCCGTGGAAGCCACGGCAAAGACTGCCAGGAGTGTCGCAAGTCGAAGGGCGTTCATGGGAACCTCTTCATCGAAAAACGCCGGAACCATAAGGGGCCTTGACCATGGAGGCAACGCCCTGCGTGGACTTCGCCGCATCGTGGGTGACGCAGTGCACAGGAGCCTCGGCCCGCAGGGCCGGCGGGGTTGGAGGGAGATGCTTCAGCCGATCCGCTTCAGAAGCCGCTCGGTCAGCGCATTGGTCGGCCGGAACAGATAATCGAAGGTGCGGACCGAGATATCCTGCGCGCCGATCCCCTGCAGCGCCGCCACGATCTCGAACACATTCATCGCCCGGCAGTGGATGACGATTTCCCGGCCCAGGGCGCCGCCATAGGGTAGCGAGGCACCGAAATCCCGCACGACCGACAGGAGCGCGGACGCGCGGGCGGGATCGAGGGCGGCCCGCACCTCGCGGCTCGTCCGCGCCTCCTCTTCGGCCGCGATGCGCGTCAGAACCGCGGTCGCGGCGGCACGCGCCCTGGCGGTCCACGGCGCGCGGGCGGAGGCGACGAGATTGGCCTCGGAGCGGAGCATTACGCCGTCGTCGAGGATCTTGAGCGCGTTGGCCGCAAGCGTCGCTCCGGTGGTGGTGATGTCCACGATCAGCTCCGCCGATCCGGCGCCCGGCGCACCCTCGGTGGCGCCCAGGCTCTCGACGATCCGGTAATCCGCGACGCCCTTCTCGGCGAAGAAGCGGCGGGTGAGGTTCACGTACTTCGTGGCGACCCGCATCTTGCGCCCGTGGCGCGCGCGCAGATCGGCCGCGACCTCGTCGAGATCGGTCATGGTGCGGACGTCGATCCAGGCCTGGGGCACGGCCACAACCACGTTGGCGTGGCCGAAGCCGAGGGGCGTGAGCAGTTCCACCGCCTCGTCCGCATCGGCAATCTGCTCGCGGATCAGGTCCTCGCCCGTGATACCCAGATGCACCGAGCCGGTGGCCAGCTGGTTCACGATCTCGGACGCGGACAGGAACGCGACCTCCACATCGGGCACGCCCGCGAGCGTGCCGCGATAGTCCCGCGCGCCGCGAGACTGCGTAAAGACGAGCCCCGCGCGGGCGAAGAACGCGGCCGCGTTCTCCTGCAGGCGGCCCTTGGACGGAACCGCAAGAATAAGAGGGGAATCGGTCATCAGGGCCTCCCCAGGATGCGATCGAGCCAGAAGGAGCAGCCGACGGCCGGAATGGGGGCTTCGGCTCCCAGATGCTCCAGGAGTCGGTCGTAGCGCCCGCCGCCGACGATCGGCTTGCCGTCGCTCCGGCCCGGGTCCTGCACCTCGAAGATGAAGCCCGTGTAGTAGTCGAGGTTGCGGGCGAAGGTGGCGGAGAAGGAGAACGTGCTCACGTCGAGCCCGCGCGCCGCCATGAAGCCGGTGCGCTCCTCGAAGGCCACGAGGGCTGCGTCGAGGTCGAGGCCGGCATCCTTCGCGAGGCTCCGCACGGCGCCGACCGCCTGGTCGGGATCGCCCGCAATCGAGAGGTAGCGCTCCAGCACCTGCCGCGCCTCGTCCGGCAGGCCGCTCCGGTTGGCTGCTCGGGCGAGGAAGCGCTCGGCGATCTCGCCCGCGCTGCGTCCGCCTACGCTGGCGATGCCCGCAATCGACAGAATATCCTCCACGAAGGCCTTGGCGGCCTGGGGCGCCTGTCCCTCGATGGCGGCCAGAAGGCCCGCATGCTCCTGCTGGCCCAGGCTATCCTGCTCGCCGAGGCTTCCCAGCCCCTGGCCCGACACGATGGCCCGGATCACGCGCCGCTTGGCTGCGGGCGCGATGCCGAGCGCATCGATGAGGGCGTGGAGCAGCCCCATGTCGCCGAGCTTCACCTCAGGGGCCGGGCCACCGATCTGCTCCAGGCCCTCCAGGGCGAGGCCGAGGATTTCCGCGTCGGCCGCGGAGGCATCCGACCGGCCGATGGATTCGAGACCAGCCTGCAGGAACTCGCCGCTTTCGTTCGGGCGCATGCGGAAGACCGGGCCGCCATAGGCATAGCCCGAGGGCCGCGCGCCCCGACGCTCGAGATGCTGAAGACAGACGGGAATCGTGTATTCGGGCCTGAGGCACAGCTCCGTCCCCGAGGCATCCTGCGTCACGAACATGCGGCGCCGGATATCCTCGCCGGACAGATCGATGAACACGTCCGCCGGCTGCAGCACCGGCGGCTCGACACGCGCATAGCCCTCGCGCTCGAAAAGCGCGATCAGCGCAACAATGGCATCCGTCTCCGTCACTGGCCTTGCCCAATCCTTCTGCTGGCATGCTCTCTAGCAATGCCGGGCCAGGAAGGCGACCGTTTTCGGACAGGAGAGTGAACGGAGGCGGCTCTTCCCGTGAGGGCCGGACGTGCCCGGCCATGCACACGGGAAAAGCCCGCCGAAAAAGCTCCGGGCGCGGGCGCCTCAGGGAGCCTCAGTGCTTCTCCGCCTTCTCGTCCTTCGCCTTCGACGTCTTGCGCTTGCTGTGGTCGCTGGAACGGTGGACGTACTTGACCTTCTTGACGCCCGCGTCCTCCTCGCGCTCGAGGGAGGAGGGAAGGAACTGGCGGGCGGCTTCCGTCACAACGCCGGCCACGGCGCCGGCAGCGGTCTGCATGGCGTCGTTCGTGGCCCCGGCGGCCTGCGAGCCGGCATTGGTCACAGCAGCACCAGCCTGCTTGGCGGCGCGAGTCTTGGTGAGGGCGGCGGCGGCGGCTCCCGCAGCCGCGATCAGGGCATCGGCCAGGATCTCACGGCCGAGATCCGAGTTGAGCAGGTCCATGAAGCCGGATTTCTTGACGGACTTCGCCAGCTTTGCACCCGTGCTTTTCTTCGATTTGCCGGAACTCTTCTTGTCTTTGGCCTTCGCCATGATCGTCTCCTGATGGTTAAGCTTGAAGGACAACCCGGACGAAAGCATGGGAGTTCCAACGGCCGCGAAGACGCCGATGCGATCCCGGAATTCCTCTCCCCGAACGGGGAGAGGAGGGATGGGCCTAACCTTATAGCTATGGCCCGAAATGCCGTCCCAGCACCTCGCGCACGGCCTCGACGAGCTTGGCCTCGGACACCGAGAACTGGGCCGGGCGGGCGGCTTTCCATTCGGCGTTGGAGGCGATGGCCTCGGCCGCCTTGGCGCCTTCGATCAGGTCCTTGATCTCGACCTCGCCGCGTTCGCGCTCGTTCGAGCCCTGGATCACGACGCAGGGGCTCTGCCGCTTGTCGGCATATTTCATCTGCGCCTTCATGCCGGACGAGCCGAGATAGAGCTCGGCGCGGATACCGGCCTGGCGCAGGGTGGAGACCATGCGCTGGTAGGCGGCGATCTGGTCCCGGTCCATCACCAGCACCACCACGGGCCCTGGAATCTGGCCGTCCGCCACGATGGGGCTCCGGATCATCTGCAGCGCCGAAAGCAGTCGCGACACGCCGATGGAGAAGCCGGTGGCCGGAACGGGCTCGGAGCGGAAGCGGCCCACGAGGCCGTCATAGCGCCCACCGCCGCCGACCGAGCCGAACCGCACGGGGCGTCCGTCCTCGTCCTGCACCTGGAAGGTCAGCTCGGCCTCGTAGACCGGGCCGGTGTAGTATTCGAGGCCGCGTACGACGGACGGGTCGATGGTCACGCGATCCTCATAGCCGGAGGAGGCCACGAGAGAGGCGATCTCGGCGAGCTCGCCGGCGCCCTCGAGCCCCCGCGCCGAGGAGCCGACGACCCTGCGAAGGTTCTCGACCGTCGCCGCGTTGTCGGCACCCTTGGCGGCCGTGAAGGCGAGCACGCGCTCGATCGCATCGGGCGCGAGGCCCGCGCCTTTCGTGAAGTCGCCGCTCTCGTCCCTGCGGCCGGCGCCCAGGAGCTGGCGCACGCCGTCCGGGCCGAGACGGTCGAGCTTGTCGATGGCGCGCAGCACGATCAGACGCTGGTCGGCATGCTCGTCGCCGCCGAGGCCGATGGCCTCCAGAACGCCGTCGAGCACCTTGCGGTTGTTGACCTTGATCAGATAATCGCCGCGCTTGAGGCCGAGCCTTTCCATGGTGTCGGCCGCCATCATGCAGATTTCCGCGTCGGCCGCGACGGAGGCGGCTCCCACCGTATCGGCGTCGAACTGCATGAACTGGCGGAAACGGCCTGGACCCGGCTTCTCATTGCGGAACACCCAGCCGACCCGGTAGCTGCGGTAGGGCTTGGGCAGGGCGTCGAAATTCTCGGCTACGTAGCGGGCGAGCGGGGCGGTCAGGTCATAGCGGAGCGACAGCCACTGCTCGTCGTCGTCCTGGAAGGAGAACACGCCCTCGTTCGGGCGGTCCTGATCGGGCAGGAATTTCCCCAGTGCGTCGGTGTACTCGATGAAGGGGGTCTCGACGCCCTCGAAACCGTAGAGCTCATAGGTATCGCGGATCGCCGCGAGCATGCGCTCGGTGGCGGAAAGATCGGCGGGGGTGCGGTCAGCAAAGCCGCGCGGCGCGCGAGCCTTGATCTTGTCGGCCTTGGACATGGTTTAAACAGCAGCCGTTATAAAGATAAAGCGTGCTGCGTCCTAACCCGTGCGCGCCGGAGGGGCAAGGCTTATGCAGCTGCCGGGGCCGTAAGGCTCGCCAGAATATCCGCCGTCGAGCGGACACGGGCGACGCGGGGCAGGATCTTCTCGATGGAGAAGCGGTGCATGTCCGCATTGATGCTGGAGGAGGCATCTTCCGCAACGATGACCGAGTAGCTGTGCTGCCAGGCATCCCGAGCTGTGGATTCAACGCCGAAGTTGGTCATCACGCCACCCAGGATGATGGTGGAGATGCCCCTGCGGCGCAGCTGAAGGTCGAGTTCCGTGCCGTGAAAGGCGCTCCACTGGCGCTTGGTGATGACCACATCAGGCTCGACATTGAAGTCGCTGGAGAAAGCCAGGGCCTCAGGTGGCAAGCCGCCTGCAGGAAGGGGAAGAGCGACATCCACCGGTTGGTGCAGGGCATCGGCATAGCCCGACGAGAAGGCCGCTCGGGTGAGGATGATTGTGCCGCCAGCCTCCCTCAGATTCTGGGCCAGACGGGAGGCATTCCCAACAACCGTTGAGGCTGTGTGTGGTGTGATCGGCATGCCAAGGGTCCAGTTTTGCAGATCGATCATCACAAGGGCGGCTCGGCGGGAATCGAGATCGTTCAGCATGGCTTGGTCCTGATGTAAGAGGAACGACCAGGGGTTTCCTGGGCTGGAATTTCATTATATGAGGATGACCTCATAAAAATGACATATATGAGCATGTCCTCACAAAACTCAAGCGACACTGCCGATGCCGCTCCGCGTATTCCCCAGAGAAAGCGCGGGCGAGAGCGCGTGGCTGCGCTCTTGAAGGCAGGAGCGGAGGTGTTTTCCGAAAAGGGCTATGAGGCGGCCACGATGACGGAAATCGCCGCGCGTGCCGGCGCGTCCATCGGCTCGCTCTACCAGTTTTTCCCGACCAAGGAGCTTCTGGCGAGGGCTCTGCACGAGGCCTATCTCGCCGACCTCTCGTCCATGCTGGAGGGCTTGCGGCAAGAGGTACTGGGGCAGAATGCTGCCGATATGGCCGATAGGCTTTTCGACCGGCTGCTGGCTTTCCTGGCCGAGCGTCCTGCTTTCAGCGCCCTCGCGGAGCGGCGCGATATCGATAAAGAACAAAAGCGCAAGACAGGGGCTGTGATGCGCGAGCAGATTGCCGGATTGCTCGCCTCCACCTCTCAACCATTTCCGGAAGCGCGCCGTGAGGCGATGGCCGCCGTCGTGCTGCAATTGATGAAGGCCGCGGTTTCTCTCAGCTCCGAAGACGATGCGGACCGGCGTCGTGCCGTCCAGTTCGAGCTGCTGCAGATGCTGAAAGGCCACCTGAACAGCGTCCAGGTGGCCTGAGAGTTTGCAGGCTTTGAGCCTTAGGCGACCGCCTTGATCACCTTGGCGAGCTTGTCGACGATCTCGCCGATCTGGTCCTCGGTGACGATGAGGGGCGGCGAGAGCGCGATGGTGTCTCCGGTGATGCGCATCATCAGGCCGAATTCCTGGAAGGCGCGGTCCATGGCCTCGAAGGCACGGGCGCCGACCGCGTCGGGGCGCGACGCGAGATCGATGGCGCCCACGAGCCCGATGGTGCGGATGTCGAGCACGTTCGGCAGGCCTTTCAGCGAATGGATCGCATCGGCCCAGACCGGCTCCAGGGTCCTGGCGCGCTCGAACAGCTTCTCGTCCCGGTAGATGTCCTGAGCCGCGAGCGCCGCCGCGCAGGCGAGCGGGTGGCCCGAATAGGTGTAGCCGTGGAACAGCTCGATCGCATGTTCCGGCCCGTTCATGAAGGTGTCGTAGATCCCCTGGCGCACCATCACGCCGCCCATGGGGACCGTGCCCGAGTTCACGCCCTTGGCGAAGGTGATCATGTCCGGAATGACGCCGTAGCGCTCGGCCGCGAAGGCGGTCCCGAGGCGGCCGAAGCCCGTGATCACCTCGTCGAAGATGAGCAGGATGCCGTATTTGTCGCAGATCTGGCGCAGGCGCTGGAGATAGCCTTTAGGGGCCGGCAGCACGCCGGTGGAGCCCGCCATGGGCTCGACGATCACGGCCGCGATGGTCGAGGCGTCGTGGAGGGCGACGATGCGCTCCAGCTCGTCCGCCAGGTGCGCGCCCCATTCGGGCTCGCCGCGCGAGAAGGCCTGCTCGGCGCGGTTGTAGGTGTGGGGCAGGTGATCGACGCCGGCGAGCAGGGAGCCGAAGAACTGGCGGTTCTTGACGATGCCGCCGACCGAGATGCCGCCGAAGCCGACGCCGTGATAGCCGCGCTCGCGGCCGATCAGGCGCGTCCTGCTGCCCTGGCCCTTCACGTTCCAGTAGGCGAGGGCGACCTTCAGGGCGGTGTCCACCGCCTCGGATCCGGAGTTGCAGAAGAAGACGTGGTTGAGGTCGCCGGGGGCGAGCTGGGCCAGGCGAGAGGCGACCGCGAAGCCGCCCGCATGTCCGAACTGGAAAGCCGGCGAGTAGTCGAGCTCCTGCGCCTGGGCCTGAATGGCCTGCGTGATCTCGTCCCGGTTGTGGCCCGCGTTGCAGCACCACAGACCCGCGGCGCCGTCGATCACCTCACGCCCGTCGGGGGTGTAGTAGTACATGCCCTTCGCGCGGGCGATCATGCGCGGGCGCTGCTTGAAGGAGCGGTTCGCCGTGAACGGAAGCCACCAGGCCTCCAGATCGTTGGGCGCTGAGAGATCGTTGGCGGCTCTGGATGTCTGCGCGGTCATGGCCTTACCCGAGTTGAAAATTCGGGCGCAGCCTAGCAGCCGGCATCAGCAGTCGCAAAAGGAACTTTGCAGGAACCCCATGAGCCGGACGCAAGCCTCGCGTCAGCCTGTCATGGCATGAGCATCATATCCCGCTGCGTTAAGAGCCTGCGCCACCTCGACACTCTGCGCCCTGGTCACGACATGCACACGTCCATGCTCCAGATCCACATCGACCCTGGCGGCCGGATCGAGTCGCTGAATGGCTTTGGTGACCGAGTTGACGCAGCCCTGGCAGGTCATTCCCTCGACCTGCATGAGCAAATCCTTCCGAGGCTCTTCCATCAGACTGTTCCTTTCATGTCATGGCCGGCGGGGACACGCGGCCGGGAGCGTGGACAAGGGTCGAGCGGCAAAGTTGCCCATTGCGGCAACGGAGCGCTTGTAGTTGAAGGCACCTTTGCACAACATCATTACATTGCCGATTCGCATTCATTCATCGCCGAAACAAAGGGCAGGGGCACCCATGGCGAACACAACCGATAAACTCCATGCCGTTAAAGACCTGAAGACGAAATTGTTCGTTGTGGCGCTGGGTGCCGCTGCCGCCGCTGGGTCGGTCGCCCTGCCGGTCGGGGCCAGCATCCTCATGCCGATCCTCGTCTTCCTGAGCGTCACGGCCTGTTCGGCGCTCGTCGTGGTCTGGCTTCGCGCCGAGGCAGCCTTGAAACTCGCGAAGCAGGCCGCCTCCAGCGCCACGTCGAACTACGTCCTTCTCGCCAACCGCCTCATCAAGCTCGAGCATCAGCTGCGGGGGCCCGCCAATCCCTCGCGGTCCGCCGCGCCGGAGACCGCCGGGACCGAGGGGTTTGCGGGCGGCGAGCGAGCCAGGGGCACCGGCCTGAGCGGAACCCGCGCGAATGCGCCGGAGCCTCGTTCAACCCCGGAGCGGGCCTCCGGGTCGGCCATCGAGGCCGAGCCGTCCCTGCTGCCGGGCCGGAAGGCCACCGAGGACGAGCTTCGGCGCATGCGGCTCGTCACCCAGGCCTTCGAAACCAATCAGATCGAGCTTCACCTGCAGCCGATCGTGGCTCTTCCGCAGCGCAAGATCCGCTTCTACGAGGCCCTGGCCCGCCTGCGCATGGCAGACGGGACGCTGCTCGGCCCGTCCGAATTCCTGCCCTTCATCGAGCGCGTCGGACGCGCACCGGAATTCGACCGCCGGATCCTGGAACGGGCCATGGCCGTGGCTCGCCATCTCGTGGCCCGCGGCAGCAAAGCCATCGTGGGGGTGAATCTCTCTTCCCTCTCCGTCTGCGAGCCGGGCTTCCTCTGGTCCCTAGTCGGGATGGTGGATGCCTCGCCCGAGACCCTGGGCAAGATCGTTCTCGAATTCCCCAAGGCGAGCTGGAGCCGGCTCGATTCCGACCAGAGGGCAGCCCTCGGGGCTCTCCGAGAGCGGGGCGTGCTGATGTCGCTCGACGGCGCCGAGGACCTCGCATTCGAGGCCAAGTCTCTGGCGGATCTCGGTATCCGCTTCATGAAGCTGCCGGCCGAGATGATGATCGCGGCCGCCAGGCGCGAGGACGAGCGTGGGATCGGCTCGGAGCCCGGCGTGCGCGATTTCGCCACGGCCCTGCGCCGCGAGGGCATCATGCTGGTGGCGGAACACGTCGAGCACGAGGAGATGGTCCCGGCCCTGATCGAGCTCGGAGTGCCCATGGCGCAGGGATTCGTCTTCTCCGCGCCGCGCGCCGTGAGGGCCGAGGTCCTGGGTGCGCCTGCCCAGCCGCAATCCTCCTCCGCAGACCCCGGCGAGTCTCTGCTGCGGCGCGCCGGTTGACTTATGAGGCCCCAGGGCCTACCCGCCCGGCTCTAGCGCATCGTGCGGAAAAGTGGATCCGGTTTTCCGCCCCGAACGATGCGCCAGCCCGGAGAAGGAGCATCGGAGTTGATCCCAAAAGTGGGGCCACTTTTGGGTCCGAGGCTCTAGAGCGGCTCGCGCCTTCGTGGCGGCAAGCCGCTCCGGGACCCTGTCTTGTCGCATTTTCCTGACGTAAACCGGCCCCACCTTTGCGGAAAATGCCTAGAGCCTTTTTCGGCGAAGTGGATCCGGTTCGCCGTCAAAAAATGCGACGCAGCAAAGAAGAGAGCGGATTCCACGTGAGTGGAAGCAGCTCTAGAGCCTGTGAGACCTTATGACCACCGCTCCCAATCCCGCTCTCGTCGAGGGCCTGGAATCCCTTGCCGACCGTTACGACCTCATCCTCTGTGATGTCTGGGGCGTGCTGCACAACGGCATCAAGGCCTACGGAACCGCAAGCGATGCGCTGACGCGCTTTCGCGACCGGGGCGGGCGGGTCGTGCTCGTCTCCAACGCGCCGCGTCCGGGGGCGTCGGTCGGCACGCAGCTCGACGGCTTCGGGGTCCCCCGCACGGCCTACGACGCCATCGTCACCTCGGGCGACCTGACGAGGCTCGCCATCGAGGAGCGCATCGACCAGATCGTCCATCACATCGGCCCGCCTCGCGACATGCCGATCTACAAAGGTCTCGACGTGCGCTTCGGCTCCATCGCGGAGGCGGATTACGTCGTCTGCTCCGGGTTCGACAACGACGAGAAGGAGACCGTCGAAGACTACCGTTCCCGGCTCGAAGCCATGTTGGCCCGCAACCTCCTGATGGTCTGCGCCAATCCCGACCTCGTCGTGGAGCGCGGCCATATGATCATTCCCTGCGCGGGGGCGATCGCCCTTGCGTATGAGGAGATGGGCGGTCGGGTCTATTACGCGGGCAAGCCGCATGGGCCGATCTACGAGAGGGCGCTTTCGGTCGCGGCCCGGCTCGTCGGCCATCCCATCGCGAAGGACCGGGTGCTCGCCATCGGGGATGCGATCCGCACCGACATCGCGGGCGCGGCCGGGTTCGGCATCGATTCGCTGCTCGTCGCGCGCGGTATCCACGCGGAGGAGCTGGGGCTCCATCGGGGGCCGCTCGCCTCGCACCACATCCAGGATTGGGTGGACCGGCAGACAGTGCAGCCGAAGGCGATCACGGACGTTCTCACCTGGGCGGCCTGAACGTCTCCGCCTCCCTTGACCGCGCGACCGCATTTCGACAGGGTCGCGACCGCTGGAAACCAACCTGGATCCGATGCCCTCCGATATGCCCTCCCAGCCAGGTCATCCTCCCTTCGCGGTCTGTCGCGATGGCGATCCCGTGCCCGATCGCCTGAAAGGGGCTGTGGCGGCCATCGGCAATTTCGACGGGGTGCATCGCGGCCACCAGCATCTGTTGAAGATGGCTCTGGGCTCGGGCCGTCCGGGCGCGGTCGTCACCTTCGAGCCGCATCCGCGAACCTTCTTTCAGCCGGACAGGCCGCTGTTCCGGCTCACGCCCGAACCCGTCAAGCTCACCATCCTGGCACGGCTCGGCCTCGCGGGCGCCTTCGTGAGGCGCTTCGACAGGGAGCTCGCGGCTCTGACGGCCGCGGAATTCGTGCAGCTCCTGGCCCGGGACCTTCGACTCTCGGGCGTGGTGATCGGCCATGATTTCCATTTCGGACGCGGGCGCGAGGGCAATCCGTCCCGCATGGCGGAGCTGTGCCGGGAGCACGGCCTCGAATGCCTCATCGCCCCGGCCGTGGTCGAGGGCACCGAACCTGTTTCCTCGAGCGCCATCCGGCAGGCTCTGGAGGAGGGCGACATCGCCCTTGCCAACCGGCTCCTCGGCTACCGCTGGTTCGTCCACGCGGAAGTCCGCCACGGCGACAAACGGGGGCGGGTGCTCGGCTATCCGACCGCCAATATGCGGCTTCCCGACGATTGCCGCCTGCGGCACGGCATCTACGCGGTGCGGGCCTCCGTCGAGGGCAGGCCGGTCGACGGAGTGGCGAGCTTCGGCCGGCGCCCGACCTTCGACAACGGCGCGCCGCTCCTGGAGGTGCATCTCTTCGGCTTCGCGGGCGATCTCTACGGCCAGACTCTGGATGTGGAATTCGTCGGCTGGATCCGCGGAGAGGAGCGTTTCGACGGCATCGAGGCGCTGATCCGGCAGATGGACCGGGACTCGGCCGAGGCGAGGCGAATGCTGGCTGGCGACCGCACGACCTCGATGATTGGGTAAAGCCGGGCCGCCCTGTGGATTGCGGGCACAGAAAAGCTTGAGCGTTCGCTTTCTTTCTCCGGCGCTGCCGCCCTAGTTTATGCAGCAGGTTTGGAGAATCCGCTTAATTTGCGCTACCCGCCCCAAATCCTCGAAGAGATCCGCGCCCGGCTGCCGGTTTCGGCCGTCGTGGGCAAGCGCGTGCGCCTGAAGAAGGCCGGGCGGGAATGGAAGGGGCTCTCCCCCTTCAACGCGGAGAAGACGCCGTCCTTCTACGTGAACGACCAGAAGCAGTTCTATCACTGCTTCTCCTCCGGCAAGCACGGGGACATCTTCACCTTTCTCATGGAAACGGAGGGGCTCTCCTTCCCGGAGGCGGTCGAGCGCCTCGCCGCGGAGGCGGGCGTGGCCCTGCCCAAGCTTTCCCGCGAGGACCGGGCGGAGGAGGTCAAGCGCAAGAGCCTCTACGACGTCATGGAAATGGCGGCGGAGTTCTTCGAGGCCTCGCTTCAGGGCCGCTTCGGCGCCAAGGCGCGGGACTATCTCGCCGGGCGCCAGCTCGGCCGCGAGACGCAGGCCCGCTTCCGCATCGGCTACGCGCCTCCGGAGCGCTATGCCCTGCGCGATCACCTCGCCGGCAAGGGAATTCCCATCGAGATGATGGAGGAGGCGGGGCTTCTGATCGCGGGCGAGGACATCAAGATTCCCTACGACCGCTTCCGCGACCGGGTCATGTTCCCGATCTGCGACGTTCGCGGCCGGGTGATCGCCTTCGGCGGACGGGCCATGAGCGCCGACGTGCCGGCCAAGTATCTCAACTCGCCCGACACGCCGCTCTTCAACAAGGGGCGGCTCCTCTACAACCACCATCTCGCCCGGCAGTCGGTGCACGACCGGGACACGGTGATCGCGGTCGAGGGCTATGTGGACGTGATCTCGCTCAGCATCGCGGGCTTCCCCAACACGGTCGCGCCCCTGGGCACGGCCCTGACCGAGGACCAGCTGACCCTACTCTGGCGCATGGCGGACGAGCCCATCCTCTGCTTCGATGGCGACAAGGCGGGCCGGCGGGCCGCCTATCGGGCCCTCGAACTCGCCCTGCCGAACCTCTCCGCCGGCAAGTCCCTGCGCTTCGCCATCCTTCCCGAAGGGCAGGATCCGGACGACCTCGCGCGGGCCGGGGGGCAGGCCGCCGTCGAGCGGGTTTTCTCCGCCGCGAGGCCGCTCGTGGACATTCTGTGGGCGCGGGAAATGGAAGCGGGCCCCCTCGATACGCCCGAGCGACGGGCGGCTCTGGAGCGGCGCCTGCGCGAATCACTCGCACTGATTCGCGACGAAACCCTCAAGCGGTACTACCGGGAGGAGGTCGAGACGCGGCTTTCCGCCCTGAATCCCGACTCCCGGTCTGGACGCTTCAACCGCCATGGCGGGGGGCAGCGGCGGGACCGCCGGGGACCTTCGCCGACGCTGCCCAGCACGCGTCTGAGCGTCTCTCCGCTCCTCGCCCGCAGTCCGCTTTTCGCCGGAAGTTCGGTCGAGTCACCCCGGGAGGCGATGATCCTCTGTACGTTCCTGGCCCATCCCGAGACGTTGCAAAATCATGCAGAAACCCTTGCGGGCCTTGAACTTGAGGGACGCTCAACCCAGATGTTGCGTAGTCTCCTGCTGGATGGAGCGGCAAGCGGGGAGCCCGCCGATGCCGGTGTCATGCAGGCCCGCCTCCAGCGGGCCGGACTGGCGCAGGCGGCGGAACGGCTGACGGCCCTGGTCCGTCCCGGCGACCGCTGGATGCTCGATCCACACGCGGATCCCTTGCGGCTTGAAGACGCATTGAGGCAAGCCATCACCTTGCATCGCCGCGCACGCACGTTACATAGCGAGCTTCGGGCCGCCGAGCGTGCGCTCGCCGAAGAGGACAACGAGGCCAATCTCGCCTGGCTGCGAGAGGTTCAGAACCAGTTGTCCTCCGTCGAGGGAGCCGAGGCCGATGTGGACAACGGAGGGGTCCACCGGGACCACTGATGCGCGGAAAATCAGAGGGTGGTTGCGGCGGTTTGAACAGGGGATGGTTAACGGTTAGTCAAGTGACTTGCTGTTTTATGGTTGGGAATGAATTTCGGGTGGTGGGACGCATGCGTCCTGCTGCCCATTCGCGCATCGCGGGTCTCACTGCGGGAGACAGCGGAGCGCCGGAGTAGAGCAAAGCATGGCGACGAAGGCGACCGAACGGGAAGAAGGCGAGACGACAGCTCCGGAGCAAACGAGCGACGGGCCTCTGCTCGACCTGAGCGATGCCGCCGTTAAACGGATGATCAAGCTCGCGAAGAAGCGGGGCTATGTCACATACGACGAACTGAACGAGGTTCTGCCTCCCGAGGAGTTCTCCTCGGAGCAGATCGAGGACGTGCTCGGCCAGCTCTCCGAGATGGGCATCAACGTCGTTGAGGCGGAAGAGACGGAAGAGGGCGCGCAGCCGGAAGCCGAGGAGGAGGAAGCCGAAGGCGGCGACCTCGTCGAGGCATCCCAGACCCGCGCCGTCGCGGTGCGCGAGACCACGGCCAAGGAGCCGACCGACCGCACGGACGATCCGGTCCGCATGTACCTGCGCGAGATGGGCTCGGTCGAGCTGCTCTCCCGCGAGGGCGAGATTGCCATCGCCAAGCGCATCGAGGCCGGTCGCGAAGCCATGATCGCGGGCCTCTGCGAAAGCCCGCTCACCTTCCAGGCCATTATCATCTGGCGCGACGAACTCGTCGAAGGCCGGGTGCTCCTGCGTGACATCATCGACCTCGAGGCCACCTATGCGGGCCCGGATGGCAAGGGCGCGCCCAAGGTGGACGCGCTGGGCGACGGCGAGGCCGAAGAGGAGACTGCCGAGACCGAGGAGGGCATGACCCCGCCCGAGGGCGAGCTCGACGACGACGACATGGAGAACAACGTGTCGCTCTCGGCCATGGAGGCCGAGCTGAAGCCGCGCGTTCTCGAGACCTTCGACTCCATCGCCGACAACTACAAGAAGCTGCGCCGCCTGCAGGTCGAGCATGTGGAACAGCGCATGCAGAACAAGCAGCTGACGCCGGCCCAGGAACGCAAGTACCGGGAGCTCAAGGCCGACATCGTCGCCGCCGTGAAGTCGCTCTCGCTCAACAACAACCGCATCGAGGCCCTGGTCGAGCAGCTCTACGACATCAACAAGCGCCTCATCTCCCATGAGGGCCGCCTGATGCGTCTGGCCGAAAGCCATGGCGTCGCCCGCGAGGAGTTCCTCCGGCACTACCAGGGCTGGGAGCTCGATCCGAAGTGGGTGCTGCGGGTGTCCAAGCTCGGCGGCAAGGGCTGGAAGGACTTCGTCGCCAAGGCGAAGGACGGCATCCATGACCTGCGTGAGCAGATCCACAACCTCGCCTCCGAGACGGGCCTGGAGATCCAGGAATTCCGCCGCATCGTCATGATGGTGCAGAAGGGCGAGCGCGAGGCCCGTCAGGCGAAGAAGGAAATGATCGAGGCCAACCTGCGCCTCGTGATCTCCATCGCCAAGAAGTATACGAACCGCGGCCTTCAGTTCCTGGATCTGATCCAGGAGGGCAACATCGGCCTCATGAAGGCGGTCGACAAGTTCGAGTACCGGCGCGGCTACAAGTTCTCCACCTATGCCACTTGGTGGATCCGGCAGGCGATCACCCGTTCGATCGCCGACCAGGCCCGCACGATCCGTATCCCGGTGCACATGATCGAGACGATCAACAAGATCGTCCGCACGTCGCGCCAGATGCTGCACGAGATCGGCCGCGAGCCGACTCCGGAGGAGCTGGCTGAAAAGCTCGCCATGCCGCTGGAGAAGGTGCGCAAGGTCCTGAAGATCGCCAAGGAGCCGATCTCCCTCGAGACGCCGATCGGCGACGAGGAGGATTCACACCTCGGCGATTTCATCGAGGACAAGAACGCGATCCTGCCCATCGATGCGGCGATCCAGTCGAACCTGCGCGAGACCACGACCCGTGTGCTCGCCTCGCTCACGCCCCGCGAGGAGCGCGTGCTGCGCATGCGCTTCGGCATCGGCATGAACACCGACCACACCCTCGAAGAGGTCGGCCAGCAGTTCTCGGTGACCCGCGAGCGCATCCGCCAGATCGAGGCGAAGGCGCTGCGCAAGCTGAAGCATCCGTCCCGGTCGCGGAAGCTCCGGAGCTTCCTGGACAACTGAGACGCATTCGAAAGGCGGGTCCCGGACCCGCCTTTTTCATTCAACCCACCGGATCAGCTGAAAAGCGCGAAGGCCGCGGCTCCGGCCGCCATGGCGGCGGCGCTCGCGCCGGATACGATCCAGCCGGCTTTCGCCGTCCCCAGGCTGAACGTCATGCCGGCCTTCACGACCGTGTTGACGGCGACGGCGATGCCGATGCTGAGCGCCGCCGTCACGATGGCGATGCCGTCCCGCGACAGGCGCGCAAGCGAGAGCGTGATGGCGTCGACGTCCGCGATCCCTGAGAGCGCCGCCAGCACCGTGAGGCCCGCGTCGCCCATGGAGCTGCTGATCGCCTTCGCCAGCAGGCTGATGACGGCAATGAGCCCTGCGAGCTTCAGGGCCGTTGCGAGATCGAACGGGTTCGCGACATCGAGTTGGGGGTGCTCCTTGCTGCCTCGCCCATAGGCGAAGAAGAGGAAGCCGGCGGTTCCTGCCATGACCAGCCCGCCCGCGCCCAGCGGCCACGACAGGGGGACAAGCAGATCCCGGTTGAGAACGCTCGCCACCGCCAGGACCCGCACGACCATCACGGCCCCGGACAGAAGGATTCCGCCTGCGAGCAGGGGGCTCGCGGCGGGATGCTCGCGCGCCATGCGGGCAAGGGTCACGGTGGTGGCTGTCGAGGAGGCAAGGCCGCCGGCGAGTGCGGCCAGCGCGACGCCCGCCTGGCTTCCCATGATGCGGATGGCGATGTAACCGGCGAACGAGATGGCCGCGATGATGATCGCCAGAAGCCAGATCTCCGCCGGATTGACGGCATCCCATGGATCGACCGTCCGGTGCGGCAGCAGGGGAAGCGCCAGGAAGGTCATCGCCAGGAGAATGAGAACCGACCTGATCTCCAGCCAGGTCAGGCGCCTCAGCCATGTATGGAGCGGCTGCTTGAGGGCGAGGATGAGCGTGACGACCACGCTGGCGGCGACGGCGACCTGCAGGTCGCCGAGGACGGCGTAGGCGCCGAGCAGGAACGTGATGAGCCCAGCGACGACGCCCGTGACGCTGAAATCGTGCTGGCTCCGCGCCTCGAGCCAGGAGAAGGCGCCGAAGGCGAGCGCGAAGCCGAGAAACGATACTCCTAAGAAGATCGGGCTCGTATAGCCGCTCAGAATGGCCGACAGGGCTCCGAGCAGGGCTGCGAGCGTATAGGTCCGCAGGCCTGCCGTGCGCTCTCCCTCCTCTTCCTCGCGCTGTTTCCAGCCGCGCTCCAGGCCGATCAGCATGCCGATCGCCAGAGCGACAGCCAGACGCAGGAGAAGTGAGGTGTCGTTCATGCAGGACCCTGTCGCTCGAGCCGGGCAGGGGAGCGCGATGGGCTTCCTGTTCCGGCCCTGCTGCTTTCTCATACGGCCAAGCCTGCGGCAATGCCCCCGTTGCCGGGGCCGCGCCTCTGTCAGCCGGACTCCGCAGGCGTATATACCGCGATACCCGCATTCGATCCGCGCGAGTCCCTCATGATCGTCAGCCTGACCATCATCCTGCTCTGCCAGCTTCTGGGGGAGACCGTCGCCCACAGCCTCGGCTGGCCGCTTCCGGGTCCGGTTCTCGGCATGGTGGTCCTGCTGGTCGTCCTGAGCCTGCGGGATCGCATCCGGAAGGCAATTCCTGAATTCGGCAAGCCCCTCGACGCGACCGCCAAGGGGCTTCTGGCCCATCTGTCGCTGCTCTTCGTCCCGGCCGGCGTCGGGATCGTTCAGCGCCTCGACGTTCTGGCCGATTACGGGCTTGGCCTTGCGGTCGCGCTCGTCCTTTCCACGCTCGTGACCCTGATCGTGACCGTGGTGACCTTCGTATTCGCGTCCCGGCTCACAGGTTCGTCCGTCGATGCATCAGATGGGGAAAAGGCCTCATGAATTCCTCTCCCTTCTCCCTCTGGGCCTATCTTTCCCAGACGCCGCTCCTCTGGCTCACCGTCACCCTCGTGGCCTATGTGATCGCGGACCGCATCTCCCTGGCGACGGGCCGGAACCCGGTGTGCAATCCCGTGCTGACCTCCGTGCTGATGATCGCCCTCGTCCTTTGGGCAACGCGGACGTCCTATCCGGTCTATTTCGAGGGCGCGAAGTTCGTGCATTTCCTCCTGGGTCCCGCCACCGTCGCGCTCGCCGTGCCGCTCTACGAGAACAAGGAGATCGTGCTGCGGGCCATCGTGCCCATGGTGCTGGCGCTCGTGGCCGGATCCGTGACGGCCATCGTCTCGGCGGTGGGGATCGCGCAGCTCTTCGGCATCCCGAAGCCCATCCTCATCGCGCTCGCGCCCAAATCCGTGACCGCCCCCGTCGGCATGGGCATCGCGGAGGCGCTCGGAGGAGATCCTGCCCTGACGGCCATTCTCGTGATCCTGACAGGGGCAATCGGAGCGATCACCGTCACGCCGCTCATGAATGCGCTGCGCATGAAGGACTGGCGGGCGCGGGGATTCGCCGTGGGGGTCGCGTCCCATGGGATCGGCACCGCGCGGGCGTTCCAGGTCAACTCCTTGGCCGGGACCTTCGCGGGCATCGGGATGGGCCTCAACGCCCTCGTCACCGCTCTGCTTCTTCCGCTCGTGCTCAGGCTGATGCTGGGCTGAAGACGACCGCACCGTCCGGCAGGCCGCTGCAACCGGAGTTGGATTCGTTCGTTCATCCTGTGGTCGGAGCAGGGTGTGAATGGCCTCCCAAAAGTCGTCCCGGAAAGTGGTCTATGCCGCTCTGATCGGCAATCTGCTGATCGCGATCACCAAATTCGTGGCGGCCGCCTGGACGGGAAGCTCGGCGATGCTGAGCGAAGGCGTTCACTCCCTGGTCGATACCGGGAATGAGGTGCTGCTGCTCTACGGGATGCACCGCTCGCAGCGGCCGCCGGATCCCACGCATCCTCTGGGCTATGGGCGGGAGCTCTATTTCTGGACCTTCATCGTCGCGCTCCTCGTCTTCGCGCTCGGCGCGGGCGTATCCCTTTATGAAGGCATCATACACATCCGCCATCCGGAGGCCGTCGAGAACCCGATGGTCAACTACGTGGTGCTGGGGCTGTCCTTCCTGTTCGAGGGCGGCTCATGGTGGATCGCCCTGAAGGAGTTCCGCAGGGCAAAGGGGCCGGTCGGCTACTTCAAAGCCATCAGGGAGAGCAAGGACCCGACGACCTTCACGGTGCTGTTCGAGGACAGCGCGGCCTTGGCCGGTCTCCTCATCGCGTTCGCCGGCGTCGCGGCGGCGCAAGCCTTCGGGATGCCCGAACTCGACGGTTTGGCGTCCATCGGCATCAGCGTCGTGCTGGCCGTCACGGCGCTCGTCCTGGCGAGGGAAACCAAGGGGCTGCTGATCGGGGAGGCGGCCCACCGGGGCCTGCAATCCGCCATCCTGGAGATCGCCCAGGCCGATCCTGCGGTCGAGCGCGCCAACGGCGTCCTGACGGTCCATCTTGCGCCGCAGCAGGTCGTTGCGGCCCTCAGCGCCGAGTTCGCGGACGAACTCACGGCCAACGAGATCGAGTCGTGCGTCACGCGCATCGAGACGCAGATCAAGACGGCGCATCCGGAAATCACGACGCTCTTCATCAAGCCGCAGAGCGCCGGAACCTACAGACGGAAGCGGGAGCCGGTCGAGGCGGGAGCGCATGCGAGACATGAAAAAGGCGGGCCATAGCCCGCCTTTTCGGATTTCACTTCAACGCAATCAGAACAGGAAGTCCGAAGCGCCGAGAAGGGCGGCCTTCACGTTCAGAAGCGTGATGGATTGACCGTCGGCCTTGATCACCACGTCGTCCACCCGGCCGTCGTGATCCGCGTCGCGCTGGGAGATGGAGAGCCCCTTGAAGCTCAGGCCATTACCGCGCAGGTCGATATGATCGACCCGGTCCCGGAAGTCGGTGATCTTGTCCGAGCCCCACTTGCCGCGGAACTGGAAGAGGTCCGCACCGCTGCCCCCGGTCATGGTATCGCTGCCGGCGCCGCCGAGAAGGACGTCATTCCCGCCCTCACCGAAAAGCTTGTCGTTGCCGGTCCCGCCGTCCAGCTTGTCCGCTCCGGATTTGCCGTAGAGCTTGTCGCTGCCCGCATAACCCTTGAGCACGTCGGCATTCGAGGTGCCGTTGAGGATGTTGTCGCCCGAGGTGCCCTTGAATGTCTTGACAGCTGGCGTCGCGGTCGATGCCGTCGATGCGGTGGCAACGGTCGGATCGACCAGGTCGAGCTTCACGTTCTTCGTGCCGATGGTGACCTGCCTCGTCACAGGCGTGATGCCGCCGCCGGAGAAGGTGACCTGATAGGTGCCGGCCGCCAGGGCCAGGCTGTAGCCGCCTGCGGTCTCCGTGGTGGCGGTGTAGCTGGCGCCCGTCGTGCTGACGGCCTTCACCGTGAGACCGGCATGTCCCTCGCCGATATCGTAGAGATGGTCCCTGTCGCGGTCGTCCATGGCGACGCCGGTAAGGAAGACCTTCGAGCCGGAGAGGGCGAAGTTCTCGGTCACGAAGGCCCCGTCCCAGCTCTGATAGGGGCCGGTGTCGAACCCGATGCCGATCTCGCGGAACGATCCATTGAGAATGTTGGCCTTGTGACCTGCGCTGTTCATCAGGTTCGTGTGCAGTAGTTGCACCTCATCCTGATATCCGGTTGGAGCCCGGGTGCTGACCCAGGCGATGTTTTCCGCCGAGGCCCAGGAGCCGCTGAAGACATAGCCGGCGGCCTTCATGCGGTCGGTGGGTGTCGAGCTGTTCGCTCCCGTGTGGGAGAACGTGTCGGTGGCGATCATCCAGTTGGTATGACCGTCCGTCGAAGCGTTCAGATTGCCATTGAACGCGAGCGGCTGTGCGCCGACCTTGGCGCGCTCGGCATTCACCAGCTCGAGCATCAACTGCTCGTAGGCCGTGGCTTGAGACATGAAAGCAACCCCTTGTGCAATATTTTTAGCCTAGCCCAGCAGGCTTGTTTTGGGATTACCTGAGCTAGAGGCAGAATGAGAAAAAGTTGTGACATGCCTCTGCGCGTCTTTTCTTGGCCGAACGCTGAACTATGTTCGGATCAACGGTCATGGGCCGCGTAAGTCATTGCCGTGGAGCGACAAATCTCCAGCCGATACGCCAGCGTGGCCGTCCACGGGCCTGCTTCGTCGGAGCGCGGTTCACAATCAGGAGCCCTCATGGCCAAACGGGTCATCAAGGACGATCAGCCTCGCGTCTATTTCGACTGCAATAAATGCCCGGCCTTCTGCTGCTCGATCTATGAGCGGGTGGTCGTGACGAAACGCGACATCACCAGGCTGGCGAAGCATTTCGGCATTTCGTTCGAGGAGGCCCGGCAGCGCTACACCGTCGAGTTCGAGGACGAGCGCATCCTGAAGCGGGTCGAGGACAGGATCTTCGAGAAGACCTGCACCTTCCTCGATCAGAAGACCCGTGGCTGCACGATCTATCACGCGCGTCCGGAGGTCTGCCGCTCCTATCCGGGGCGCTCGCGCTGCGCCTATTACGACCTGCTGCGCTTCGAGCGCATCCAGCAGGGCGACGAGAGCGTGGTGCCGCAGATCAGGATCACCTTCCACGAGGTCGAGGAAGACACGGTCGAGAATGCGGACGGGCCCGAGCGGATCTACGAATGGGACGAGAAGGAACGCTGAGGCGCCCGATGCCATTCTCGGCACCGCGCCGCCAGAGCCATCTCAGTGCTGCGTCTGTTGCGTTCCGGTTCCGGGCTCGACCACGACCGTCGCGGTCATGCCTGCACTCAGGCGGATATCATCGGGTACGCGGTCGAGGGCGATCCGCACCGGAACCCTCTGGGCCAGGCGAACCCAGCTGAAGGTCGGGTTGACGTTCGCGATCAGATCCGTCGAGGACTGCATCGTCTCGCGATCCGCGATGGCGCGCGCAATGCTCTCGACATGGCCGTCGAGATCGTCGGGAAAGCCCATCAGCCGCACGGTCGCCCTGTCGCCTTCGCGAAGATTGCGGAGCTTCGTCTCCTCGAAGTAGCCGGCCACGTAGAACGAGTCGCTGTTGACGATGGCGAGCATCGCCCGTCCCGCCGTGGCATAATCGCCGGGATTGACCTGCAGGTTGGTCACATACCCGTTCACCGGCGAGCGAAGCTCCGTCCGGTCGAGGTTGAGGTGGGCTGTGTTGAGGGCGGCGAGAGCCTGGTCATAGGCGGATTCCGCCGTGCGCACCGCCGTTTCGGCCTGCTCCCGCGCCTCCGGCGTGATGGCGAGGCTGGAGAGCCGCGTGCGCCGCTCCAGTTCGCGTCGGCGCTGTCCCACTTCCTGCTCCCGTCCCTGGGCGTTGGCCTCGGCCTGCGCCAGCGCGAAGCGGTAGCGCTCGGGATCGATGGTGAAGAGGACATCGCCTTTCTTGACGACCTGGTTGTCCTTGACACGCACCTCCGCGACCGTGCCCGACACGTCGGGCGCAATCTCCACGATATCGGCCCGCACGCGCCCGTCCCGGGTCCAGGGGTTCTGGACATAGGCCTGCCACGCGAACCATGCCGCACTCGCGGCCAAGGCAACGATCAGGGCTGTGAGGATGAATCTGAAGGTTCGTGAAACGGTCACGGAGAAAGGATCCTAACGAAACACAATGAAGACGCACGAGGCCAGGACAAGGACGTAGAGCGCCGTGTTGAAAAGGGCGGGATGCCAGACGAAACGGTAGAGCCCCATCCAGGCGAAGCCCCGGCGCAGGACGTACCAGACGACGAGGGCCGCCAGCCCATAGACCAGCATCGGCGGCAGAAAGATCCCGAAGAGATCGACCTCCTTGATCATACGGCGCCCTCCGGGCGAAGGAGGGCCGCCGGCAGCGGGGAGGGACGGGCGACCGAGAAGAAGTCCGAGTGGTGGTGAAGGGCGCTCCCGATCGCCACGAGGGCCGTCAGCATGTTCTCGACCGGTCCGGAGGGATGCGCCAGAAGAAGATCGACCGCATCGTCGATCTCCTGAAACGTGCCGGGAGTAGCCCTGCCGCTCCGCAGATTGCGGAAATGCGACGCCAGGGCCGCCAGGACCCTGTCGATCGCCTGCGCGGTTGAGCGGGGCAGATCCCTGCGCGCCGATTTCAGCATCAGGATGTTGAAGCCGATGCGGGGTGCTGCCAGCGCGCCCCGCATCATGGCTCGCTGGTCCGGCTGCGACGCGTCAAGGCGGGAGAGGAGCGCGTTGATCCGGTCGAACATGCGGCCTCCGAACCTGTCGCGGGAGATGGATCCGTCCTGACCAGCCAGCTGTTCGAGATCCCGCAGGACGCCGCGCCGGATGCGCTGCACTGCCCAGCCGACGCCGAGCGGGCGCAGCAGCCGGAACATCAGAATGCCCATTCCGACTCCAGCGAGGAGCGCGGCACTCGAATTGAGGAAGGCGGCGAAGTCCGTCTGGGTGGACGTATTCGATAGGCTTAAGAATGCCACGAGATTGAGGCCGAGAGGCGTGACCTGTGTGCCGATGCGGGGCAGGCCAAGAAGAATGCCGAACGGCAGGTAGAAAGGCAGCAGCGCCATGGTGAGAGACGCGAAATCGTCGAACCGCGGAAGGATGCCGAACAGATAAATCGCGGCGACGGCAACGGACAGGAGGGTCATCCGCAGGAAGTTCGTGGCCGCCGCCACCGGATTGTCCAGGGACGCGAGAATGCTGCAGATCACGCCGCTGAAGATGACGGCGGAGCTTCCCTGGGGCCAGCCCGATGCAATCCACAGGGCGGAGGTCGTCAGGACCGCCGTGACTGATATGGCGCCAGCCACGACCGCGAGGGCGAGATCGCGGTAGCGCGCCGTCGAGGGCGCATTCCGGGGCAGCCGCATCGGCCGCCCGGAGAACAGGCCCTCGCGCAGGTCCAGGATCCTTTGCCACGTCCCCAGCACGTCCCGAAGACGCAGCAGGATGTTGCGGACGAGAATGGTCTCGTGGTCGCGCACCATGTCGTGGAAGGAGGGAAGCCTCTGCGACGCCTCCTGCTGGAGCCTGCGGACCTCGCCCCTCATGTCGTCGTGGGGTTGGAGCGGGTTGTCCCTCTCGATCAGGCTGGCGGCATCTTCGAGAAGATCCCGCAGATCCTCCTGCTTCCCGGGGGCATGCCGGCGCAGCAGGGCCAGACGGTCGGACACCGAGACGAGAAGAGACAGAAGGCTGATCAACTGTTCCTGAAGGTGCCGGGCGACGTTGCTGCTGGCCCTGATGGCGGGAGTGTCGAACGTGGCGAAGACCCTCAGCGCATCGAGCGCGATCACGTCTCCGATCATGCGCCGCTGATCGGCGAGGGCCTGCTCTTCCTGCGTCTTCCCGCGCAGGACGTCTCCGACCCAGGTGGACGCTGCCCCCAAGGTGGCATCGACCGAGGTCTTCAGGGAATCGCCTGCGGTTCTGGGAAACACGATCTGGCTGATGAGCGTGGCGCATCCGATGCCCAGCAGGATTTCGAGGCAGCGGCCCACCGCGTAGTCGAAGGCCGTCTCCGGAGCGAGGGCCGCCGGGATGCCGATGATGGCGGCGGTATAGCCCGAGAGCATCGCCCCGTAGGAGCCCGGAGCATCGCGCAGGAGCACCGAGGTGAAGGTGCAGGCGCCGATCCAGAGGGCGAGGGATGTCAGGAACAGCGGGGCGCTTTGAGCGAAGGCCCCGACGAGGACGAGCGCCATGGCGGCGCCGACGACCGTGCCTGTCACGCGGAACAGCGACTTCGCCACGACCATGCCGGCGATGGGCTGCGAGACCACGAGGGCGGTCAACATGGCCCAGCTCGGCTGCGTCAGGCTCAAGGCGAAGGCGATGTAAAGGGCCAGCATGGCCGCGCCGAAGGTCTTGATCGAGAACACCACGTCTCGCCAGGTCGGCTGCGGCATCGAAGAAGGTCTCTCTCTCAGGCCTTTGATCGGGAAATGAACCCGTCGGGGGTCGGGCGAGTAGATAGGGTGAGGGGCGGGAAAGCCCAGGCTCCCGGCTTGCACGGGACCGTTGCATTCCGTCGCGCGGAATGACCTTTCGGCAACCCTGCCTTGCAGTATGGGATGGAGATGGGAGCGCCCTTCTGGTCTATAGCCGGCTCGAAACCCTATAATCGGAGCCGAGGTCTGACTCGGCCGTGTGGCAAAGAACACCCATGGACATGAAATCGCCTGCCATGACCGCCGCTCCCGCTCGAACCGCGGCGGAGAGGGTAGCCGTCCCGATCCTGGCGGCGATCAGCCTATCTCACTTCATGAACGATCTGATCCAGTCGCTCCTTCCGGCGATTTATCCGATCCTCAAGAAGGCCTTTCATCTCGATTTCGGCCAGATCGGTTTGCTCACGCTGACCTTTCAGCTCACGGCCTCGCTGCTCCAGCCTGTTGTCGGTATCGTCACGGACAAGAAGCCGCAGCCGTTCTCCCTCGTGGTCGGCATGGGCTTCACGCTCGTGGGCCTGCTCATGCTCTCCCGGGCCAACTCGTATCCGTTCCTTCTCCTGGCGGCGGCCTGCGTCGGCATGGGGTCGTCGGTCTTCCATCCGGAATCCTCCCGCGTGGCGCGGCTCGCATCGGGTGGTCGGCACGGACTCGCCCAGTCGGTCTTTCAGGTCGGCGGCAATGCCGGTACCGCGATCGGGCCGTTGCTGGCCGCTTTCATCGTCGTGCCGATGGGACAGCCCAGCATCGCCTGGTTCTCGGTCGTGGCGCTCGTGGCGATGATCGTCCTGTTCAACGTGGGGCGCTGGTATCGCGCCAGGCTCGCGGACCTCAAGGCCAAGCCTCGCGGAACCGGAGCCAAGGCCGTGCATTCGCGGGCGCGGATCGCCGTCTCGATCACGATCCTGATGCTGCTGGTCTTCTCGAAGAACTTCTACACGGCAAGCTTCACCAGCTATTTCACCTTCTACCTGATCTCCAAGTTCCAGGTCTCGGTGCAGGACGCACAGGTCTATCTCTTCATCTTCCTCGGCGCCGTCGCGGCCGGCACGGTGCTCGGTGGCCCCATCGGCGACCGGATCGGGCGGCGCTACGTGATCTGGATCTCGATCCTGGGCGTGCTGCCCTTCACGCTTGTCCTGCCCTATGCCAACCTGTTCTGGACTGCGGTGCTCAGCGTCGTGATCGGCCTCATTCTGGCATCCGCTTTCTCGGCCATTCTCGTCTATGCGACGGAACTCGTGCCCGGGCGGGTCGGCATGATCGCGGGCCTGTTCTTCGGCCTGTCCTTCGGCATGGGCGGCCTGGGGGCGGCTTTGCTCGGGGAGCTTGCCGACCTGACGAGCATCGAGACTGTCTACAAGGTCGTGTCGTTCCTGCCGGCCATTGGGCTTCTGGCTTACTTCCTGCCGAAGATCGAGCGGAGCCCCGCGCGCTGAGTTTGCCGGAAAGGCCCCTTCAGGGCGCCTTCGCCGGCTCGACGTCCACGCTCAGGCGCATGTCCGGGTGAATGCCGCAGATCACGTCGTAGTGTCCGGCGTGGTCGAAGCCGACGGTGACCGTGTCGCCCGGGTTCTGCCCGTCCGAGCTGAAGCTCATCCCCTGGCCGTCGATGCGCACATTGTGCGTCCGCGTGTCGTCGTTGAGGATCCGCAGAGCCTCGCCGACCTTCAGGAGAACAGCGCCCGGCGTGAAGCGCCGGTCCTTCTGGCTGACGGTCGATGTCGCAACCGCCTGAACGCTGGCACCCCAGGCCATCGTCTTCGCCGGAAGGCTCGCCGGGCGGGGCGGGTCGTCGCTGGAGAGCGTGTTCAGGAAGGCGACGAGCTGGGCGCGCTCCTTCGGGCTGAGCTCGATGCGCCGGGGCAGATCGGCCGAGAGGGTGGGGCGGTTCACGACCTTGTCGGCATAATGGTCCACCACGTCCTCGAAGGTGGCGAGCGAGCCGTCATGCATGTAGGGCGCAGACCAGACCCGCTCGCGCAGGCTCGGGGTCTTGAAGGCGTGGTCCGCCGCTTTGACGCCGAGGATCGGCCCCCGGCCTACATCCTCGCTCGAGAGGCCGATGTCGTGGAAGGCTTCATCGGTGAAGCGCCAGCCCTGATGGCAGGAGACGCAGCCCGCCTTGCCGACGAAGAGCGCGAAGCCCGCGAGCTCGTCCGGCTCCAGCGCCTCGTCGTCGCCCTTGACCCACCGGTCGAACCGGGTTTCCGGCGAGACGAGCGTGCGCTCGAACGCAGCCAGGGCCTTGGCGAGATTGACCCGCGTGACCGTAGGATCCTCCGGGAAGGCGGCCGCGAAGCTCCGGCTCATCTGCGGATCGGAGGCGAGCGTCCTGACGGCCTGCTCCAGATTGCCTGCCATCTCGTGTTTGTTCTCGATGGGGCCGGCGGCCTGCGCCTCCAGGCTCGCCGCCCGGCCGTCCCAGAACCAGGACAGGCCCCAGGCCATGTTCCAGAGCGGCGGGGTGCGCCGGTCGAGGGGCTGCCCGTCGAGGCCCATATGCCGGTCGACACCGTCGGAGAACGAGAGATCGGCCTGATGGCAGCTTGCGCAGGCCACGTCTCCCTTCCCCGAGAGCCTCACATCCTCGAAGAGCTTTGCGCCCAGTTGCACCTTCTCCGGCGTGGTCGCATTGTCCTGGGGCATGGGTGCGTGGTCGGGACGCGCGAAGACCTCTCGCCAGTGCCGGGCGTCAAAGGCGTCGGGCTTGTCGGCCGCTCCGCCTGCGAGCAATGCGACGGCAAGGCACGACAGCAGCCGGCCGGACCGGGAGAGATCGTCGCGCGTCATGGTCGTCAGCGCAGGTTGCCGAGCTGCAGCTCGAGCTTCGCGATGCTGCTCAGGAGCTGGCTGGCGTTCTTTACCGGCTGGGGCGGCGGAGACACGGATGGGAACGCCGCCTTGAGCTCATCGAGGCTGGCCCGGATGACCTTGGCCGCATCCGCGTTCTTGGCCTCCACGTCCTTCATGACCGTCCCGGCGAGCCGGTCCGCCTCCATGACGAAGCCGCGGGCGTCCTGGTATTCGACCACGTTGGCAATGCGGCCCTTGCCGAGCGCCTCGCCATATTCGTCGGAGGCCTGCTGCAGCACCTCCAGAATGGTTTCGAGCGTGAAGTAGGTGCCGTTCTCCTCCGTCGCGCGCACGGCCGCCTCGGCGGCATTCAGGCGCTCCTCGACCGCCGCGCGGGCCCGAGCATAGGCTTCCTTGTTCTTGGCCTTCACGGTCTGCGAGAGGGACTTCAGCGCTACCTGGAAGGGCGCGATCTTGAAGGTCTTCAGGTCGTCGCGCAGGCTGCCGTAGATTTCCTCTTCGGGGTGCAGGAAATGGGGGAGCGCATCGGCCCAGCGCCCGGCTTCCACCAGCTCGCCGCCGACCAGAAGGTGCCCGCGGATCAGCTCGATGCCCCGATAGAGATGGATTGAGGGCTCGAGCGTGGCGGCACTGCCCGCTCCGCCCTCATCCCCTTCGCCGCCTGCCGTCGGCGAGGGAGCGGCCTTGACCGCCGCTCCAGCGTGGCCCTTGTGCTGGGCGAGCTGCAGCAGGTCGTGCCCGGCTTTGGCTTCGATCCCCGTTTGGGACTGGACTTGCAGGACCGCCGCCTGTGAGGTGGCCGGCGCAGCAACCAGGACGGCGGTTCCCAGGCCCGCCCAGATCTTCCGTTTCTTCATCGTGTTCTCCCCCTCGGCAGGTCAAGGCTGCCGGCGGCCAGTTTAGAAGACTTAAAAACTGCAAGTCTTTACAAGGGCTTAGCTACATCCTATGCGAGGATCTGGCAACCCGGAAAGGTTCTTCTCCCATGCTGATCACGATTGCGGACGTGCTTTCCCGAGAGGATCTCGACGAGATCCGCTCCATGCTCGGCGCGATGCGGTTCGAGGACGGCCGTGCCACGGCAGGGTGGAGCGCCAGGCTCGTGAAGGAGAACGAGCAGGCCCGGGAAGGGGCGGCCCTCGCGCTTCTGCGGGAGCGCGTCTCGAAGGCCATTCTGGAGAACGAGGTCTTCAGCCTCGCGGCACGACCCAAAGCGCTGACGCCCCTGCTGTTCAGCCGCTACACGGAGGGCCAGCATTACGGCTCCCATGTGGACAATCCGCTCATGAACGGCATCCGGACGGATGTCTCCTTCACGCTCTTCCTCGCCGATTCGGATACCTATGACGGCGGCGAGCTGGTGATCGAGTCCATGGCGGGCGAGGAGGAGGTCAAGCTTCCGGCGGGGCATCTCGTGGCCTACGACTCGACGACCCTGCACAGGGTCGCGGCCGTCACGCGCGGCGAGCGGCTCGTGGCCGTCGGCTGGGCGCAGAGCTACGTGCGCGACAGCGCCCGGCGCGAACTGCTGTTCGATCTAGAAACGGCGCGACGGAATCTCTTCGCGCAATCCGGCAAGACGCCGGAATTCGATCTCCTGGCGAAGACGAGCGCCAATCTGTTCCGCATGTGGGCCGAAGCCTGAGCGGCCCCCTTACTGCCAGGCGTAGTTGAAGCTCACGCTGATGCGCTCGCTGTCCGCTTCGTTGAGCGGCACCTCGTGGCGTAGCCAGCTTTCCCACAGCAGCACCGTTCCGGGCACGGGCTTCATATAGGCGAACTGGCGATTTTCAGGCTTCGCCTTGGCCTTGCGGGGCGGAGCCGCCATCATGAAGCCAAGGCGCGGATCCTCCAGCTTGAGGGCGCTCGCTCCTTCGGGGATCGTGACGTAGAAGGTCCCGCTCACCACGGAATGCGGATGGATGTGCGACGTGTGGATGCCTCCGGGCGGGAGAATGTTGATCCACAGGCTGTCCATGACGAGCTTGCGCCCCTGAAGGTCGAATTCCAGCTCCTTGGCGAAGGCCGCCACGTGCTTGTCGATCTCCTTGAGCAGTTCGCCGAACACGGGCACCCGCCAGGGCAGGTCGTTGAGCGAGGCATAGGACGTGTAGCCCGGATAGCCGTTCTTGACGCACCAGCGCTGGCCCGCCTCGTCGTCCTCGGCGATGGACAGGCAGGCGGCTTCGAGCTCGGCGGTCAGGCGTTCGGCCTTCGTGCCGGTCAGCTCTGCCCGGTAGACCTTCGTGACGAAAAGCGTATCAATGGTTGGCATGATTCGGCTCTGGGGCATGGTCCGGCCGAAAGGGCCGGCTGGACGCACTTCGCTCTAGATCGGAGGCCGGCGTCTGTCAAAGCTCGCCGCCCTGGCCACATACCGGCGGGCCCCGGAGAATGGCCCGTCGCAGCTTGAAGGAGCGGATCCGACGACACACCTTGGCCTTATGACGTCATCTCCCGCCGCATCCGCCTTCCCCGGCGACCTCTTGAGCCTTGCCCGGAGCCTCGATCCGGAGAGCCTCTCGCGCGTCGTTGCGCTCCGCGACTGGATCGTGACGGTGGCCGCCCGCATGGAGGATGCGAACGAGGTCCTGATCGGCTTCATCCAGCGGCTGGTCGAGTTGGGCCTTCCCCTCGACCGGGTCGCCTCGGCAATCGAGGCGCTGCATTCGGAATATGCCGGTATCGGACGGTTCTGGACCCGGGAGGAGGGGGCCATCGTGCGCTACCTTCCGCATGGCGAGCGCCGGGAGATCCTTTATCAGGCGAGCCCGTTCGCCCATGTCAACAAAACCGGAGAATGGCTCCTCCTGGATCTCGACAAGACGCCGGACGACATGTTCCCTATCATCCCGGAGTTGAAGGAGGCGGGATATCGTCATTACCTGACGATTCCAATCCACTTTACCAGCGGCGCCGAGAACGGCATTTCGTTTGCGACCCGCTCGCCGGAGGGCTTCGACAAGCGAGGGCTGACGATCCTTCATCTGGTCATTCCGTCCTTCGCGCTCGTGACGGAATTGCGCGCCACGAGCAACCGGCTCGACGAGGTGCTGCGCATCTATGTCGGCGACGATCCCCACCGGGCCATCCTGTCTGGTGCGATCCAGCGCGGTCAGGTGACGCGCATCCGCTCGGCCATCCTGTTCGCCGACATGCGCGAATATACCCGCATCTCGTCGACCTTGAGTCCGGAGGGTGCCGTCGAACTCCTGAACACCTACTTCGACTGCCTCGTGCCGCCGATCGAGGCCGAAGGCGGCGAGGTGCTCAAATACCTGGGCGACGGGCTCCTCGCCATCGTGCGCGACAAGGGCGACGACACGGGCGGCGCGCCGCAATCGGCCCTGACGGCTGCCACCAAGGCTCTGCGCCGCATTCAGGCCGCCAACAGCGAAGGACGCTTTCCGGTGCCGATCCGTGTGGGCATCGCGCTCCATCATGGCGACGCCGCCTATGGCAACGTGGGCTCGGGCCATCGCCTCGATTTCACGGTGATCGGGCGCGACGTGAACCTCGCGAGCCGCATCGCGGACCTGAACAAGCGCCTGGGCGAACCGCTTCTCATGTCCAAGCCCTTCGTCGAACACCTGTGGGGCGACCCGTCGCCGCTCGGGGCGCACAGGGTCGACGGGTTCGAGGAGGAGATCGAGGTCTATAAGCCTTGATCCGCCGGCTGCCCGCTCCCTGAAGGCTGCGACAGACGCTCGCGTCCATGCGGCGCGTCGAGGTCCAGGATGGGCCCGAGCGGCACGATCCCGGTGGGGTTGATGGTCCGGTGGCTCTGATAATAATGGCCTTTGATGTGGACCATGTTCACGGTCTCCGCGACGCCCTGAATCTGATAGAGGTCGCGCAGATAGCCCGAGAGATGGGGATAATCGGCGATCCGGCGCAGGTTGCACTTGAAGTGCCCCACATAGACCGGATCGAAGCGCACCAAGGTGGTGAAGAGCCGGATGTCCGCTTCCGTCAGCCGGTCCCCGCACAGATAGCGGCGCGAGGACAGGCGCTCGTCCAGGGTATCGAGTGTGCCGAAGAGCGGGCGGATGGCCTCTTCGTAGGCGTGCTGCGTGGTGGCGAAGCCGGCCTTGTAGACCCCGTTGTTGACGGTATCGTAGATGCGTGCGTTGAGCGCATCGATCTCGGGCCGCAGATCCTCCGGATAGTAGTCGCCGGGCCTTGCTCCGATCCCGTCGAACGCCGAGTTCAGCATGCGGATGATCTCGGACGATTCGTTGTTCACGATGGCCGATGTCGCCTTGTCCCAGAGCACCGGCACCGTGACGCGTCCGGTAAAGTCGGGCTTGGCCGCCGTGTAGACCTGATGCAGGTAGCGCGCCCCATGGATCGGGTCCGGGATGACGCCCGGCCCATCCTGAAAGGTCCATCCGTTCTCCAGCATGAGCCAGTGCACGACGGAGATGTCGATCATTTCCGTCAGCCCTTTGAGCTTGCGCATGATCAGGGTCCGGTGTGCCCACGGGCAGGCAAGCGATACATAGAGGTGATAGCGGCCGGGCTCCGCCCTGAACCCGCCCGTGCCCGTCGGCCCCGCTGAGCCATCCCGCGTGACCCAGTTCCGGAAGGCCGCATCCTTCCGGATGAATCGCCCGCCGGTGCTCTTCGTGTCGTACCACTGGTCCAGCCAGACGCCGTCGACGAGCAGTCCCATTGCGGTCTCCTTCCATCGAGGAAGCGGGAAGCCGCCCGGGGCGGCGGGGCCCGGCTCGGTTCGCCCGTAAAAGGGCACCTTGGCTGGGACATGCAGGCAGAGATGGTCGATTTCCCGAAAGGTCAAGGTCCCCGGCGGCGGTGCCGTGCCGGCCGGCAACCGAGGTCCGGCCAGGCGAAAGCGGCTTGACGGATGTGCCGATGTCAGACAGGAACAGGGGGTCTGGAGCAATCCAAGCTGGCCCCTTTCCCGAGCCCTCGGCGACGGACGGGGCGGGACCTTCGAGCCCCGGAAGGGGTGACGAAGGGCGTTCCCTCGGCGGCACGATTGCGCGCCTTCCTCGGAAGGGCCTGTAGCTCAATGGTTAGAGCCGGCCGCTCATAACGGTCTGGTTGCAGGTTCGAGTCCTGCCGGGCCCACCATCCCTTTCTCAATAAAGAACAGAATTTTCGACCCGCCGGCCATGCGCCTCGCCGTGTCCGGCAAGCCCGGCCTGGGGCATCTCTCATGATATCAGGGTCTCGTGCGAACAACCGGCATCGATCCTCCGCACGAGGCCCTGCATCACTGTCAGGCTGGGCTTCGCGGTCGCGGAGCGCCGGTCCTCACCGGGGCGGCGTCGTGCCGGGGGGAGCTCCGGGGCTGCCTCCGGGCGACAGGGCGGAGCGGGCGCGGTCGAGCAGCATGGTGCTCGCTTCCACGCAGGCTCTCATGGTTTCCCGCGGGTCGCATCGGACGGCCATGGTCGCGTCTCCGCTGCGGATCAGGAATCCGGCGCCGCGGCGCAGACCAGCGCCCCCGGCAGTTCCGTCGCCGAGCCCGCGCAGAAGTTCCTCAAGGTCGCGATCCCGTCTGCCGTAGGACGAGCCGCGGTCGTCGGTTTCGTCCGAACTCTGGCTCCAGGCCGGCAGGGAGACCAGCATCAGACCAGCTGCCACAACAAGAATCTTTTTCATGTCACGCCTCCGTTTCAATCGGCAGAGCCAGGGCTAGTCGCGGCAGACGCGCCTGCGAACGACGACGAGGAGGCTTCCGTCCTCGTCCCTGAGGCTTCTGGTGAGGAAGTAGCAATTGCCGCCGCCGCCACGCCTCTCGGCAATGCGCTCCCGCAGGCGGCTGCGCCAGTCGCCGCCATGATCGTCATCCTCCCAGCGACTTGCGATCCGGTCCCGGATCCGGTCGCGCATGTCCATGCGGTCATGCATCCGGTCCATGAGTTCGGCGCGGCGGTCCCGGCGCTCCTGAAGCAGGTCCATGAGCATGTCGCGCCGGTCAGGATTGTCGCGGACCCAGTCCCTCACGAGGCCGCGCACGTCCCCGTCGCCCATGTCGCTGTCGTTGTCGCTCCAATCGTGCTCCTGGGCGAGGGCAGGGGAGGTCATCGTGCCCACAAGAGGCGGAAGGGCGATGAGCGTCAGGACCGATGCGGTGATGATGGATAGTCGTGTCATGTCAGGTCTCCGGTTAATCAGCCGGCACGGTGGCTCCCGTGAGCGGCAGTGGAGTGCACGTACTTGACGCAACCGACGGCGAGGAGATTGCCTGAGGACGACGTTTTCAGTGAGCCTTCGGATGCAGGCTTGCCGGCATTGTTGCCGATGTCGTCTCACGACCGAGCGCGAATCCCGTCCAGCACCAGGACAGCCCGGCGGCAACGAGATCGCATGAGACAAAGAGGCCGATCGCCCATAGGCCCGATAGCGGCCATTGGCCGATGATGGCGATGCCGAAGATGATCGAGAGGACGGCCAGCAGAATGACCGTGGCGCGGGAGTGCCGTGCCTCGTGGACGAGTGCCCAGACGGCCCTCGCTATGCCCGATGCGACGAGCACGATGCCCAGAAGGAGCGTCAGGGCCAGCGAAGCCTTGATGGGATTGAAAACGGCATAGAGCCCCCCGGCGATATACAGCACTCCGGCCAGGACGCGAATGAGGCGCGATCCCCAGGTCTCGCTCCCCTGTGGTCTGGCAACGGCTTCGAGCGTCTGGACCGCGCCGGCGGTCATCAGGAGCACGCCGTACCAAACGGTGCTCACGATCGTGAAGGCGACTGTCATGAGCAAGCCTGTGATCCCGAGCGCCAGCATGACGATGCCCATGCCGATGAACCACCATCGTCCATTCCAAGCGTCAGTCGGCTCATAACGCGACGTCGATACGTTGGCCATGCACCGCTCCCACGGAATTGCCGGTTCATCCTAAACGTCATCCTACACGCGCGGCGAAGGCCTTTACTTGACCGGACGGGACAATTTCCTGGGATTTCGGCCATGGCGGCTGATCGAGCCGAGATGTGGATCCAATTTGTCCCAAACTGTCAAAGACAATGGCCCAGGCGATCAAGCTGGCCCACCCATGCGTGCTCTATCCTGCTCGCGGACAGCAGGTCTTTTCGCGTCCGAGGGAGTTCAGCCGATGAAGATGGGTTTCATGGCGATTGCACTCGGCTTCCTGATCGCGGCGACTCCGGTCTGGTCGCAGGGGCGGAGCAATCGGATCACCGCATCCGGAGAGATCCGGATCCCCACGCAGCGCGAACTCGAAAGGGATGTCTTTTCCAATCCACGCAACGACTTCTCATCCATCGATTCAGTCGCTGATGGTGAGATGGAACGGATGAACCGCGAGATCGATCACCTGCTCACATCCGGGATCTGCAGGGGATGCTGACCTGATCGGCCGTGTCAAACCTTCAATCTGCAGACGTCGTTGTTGACCAAAGTCAATGCCGGCAAAGCTTCAGCACCCGAGGATTCGGCAATCCGAGGGAGAAGCATATGTTCAAACTCTTGTCTGCTCAGCCCACGCTTGCGGCCGTTGGGTTCGTCGTCACTCTTGCGGTTGCGCCGTTTGCCGGCACATCGGCACTGGCAGGCTCTTTCGCTCCGAGCGGATCGCTCCTCAAGGCTTATCCCTCATTGGTCGAGGCGGCTCGCGCACGCGGAGGCGCTCACATGCGCGGAGCTGCCGTGGCGAGAGGGCCGCGAGGTGGGGCAGTCGCGCGCGGCCCACACGGCGCCGTTGCCCGCGGCCCAGGGGGGCACGTTACGGCGGTCCGCCCGGGCTACCGGCCACCCGTTCCGCCTCGGGGCGCATGGCGTCGGCCGGCCTCCTACTGGTGGCGCCCCGGCGGGGCCATCGCGGCGGGCGCTGCGGTCGGCTTCGTGACTGCAGCGGCCGCAGCCGCATATGCGGGGCCCGCGCCGGCTCCGGGCTATTGTTGGTACTATACCAATCCCCAGCGCACCCAAGGCTTCTGGGACGTCTGCCCTCGTTAGAGCCTCGGACCCAAAAGTAGACCCACTTTTGGGATCAGCTCCGATGCTCCTTCTTCGGGCTGGCGCATCGTTCGGGGCGGAAAACCGGATCCACTTTTCCGCACGATGCGCTAGAGCATCGAGCGCAAAAGCGAGCACCGGTTTTGCATGAAAAGAGGCCCTGAATCAGGAACCGAATGCATCACGTGGAAAGGTGAGCCCGGCTTTCGTCTCCACTGATGCGCCGCCTGAGGAATGGGCATCGTGCGCCGAACATTCCTCAGGCCTGATGGACAACCCCAATCCGACCGGAGGTGTCCGAACGCACGAGCGTTTAATCCGTGAGGCGAACGGTTCTGTCCTTGCAGACGTCGAACTCGCCGAGTTCGGCGGTCGTCTCGTCTTCGAAGGCCGCCGCGACCGCTACCGTGCAGCCCGACATCTTCGGCAGCTTCAAGGTAGCTTTCGCCTTGGGGGCGAGGGGCTTCGATACCCGCACCGTCTGCCCGTTGACGTCGATGGCCACGTCGGTGGCGGGCACTGCGCGGGCATTGGTGATGACGAGCGACGCAGCGGGCTTCGGCTTCGTAGGCGCGGCAAGGGCGGTGCTCGCGGCAAGGAGACTGATGGCAGCGGCAATGCGGACGATCATGGTCATTCCTCTCTGTACCGTTGGGTGTGCGCGATGCTTTCGAGGGCATGCGAAGCCCTCCTTTGTAAGAGGTCCTTCTATCTGCCGATGACGCATCCGCCGATTGAACCGGTGTGCGCCGTCTTACCTGAGGGACCGGGCCATCAAAGAGAGAGCGCCACATCTGCCGGGCGCTCCAGGTAGGCCGCCTTTCACGGCCAGTTCCAGGGGGAAACAACGACCGTGCCAACTGGGCACAGGAGAAGGCTGCGCCCGAAAAGTAAACGGGCCGTTAATGCGGGTCCGCTTCCCGGAGCCTGTGTGGGTTGCCTCACGGCGGCATCATTGCATGCGAGATGATTGCTGGGTTCTCTTCGGCGCCAGGATGCAACGGCGCTGCGTCTTCACGTGATCCCGGTTCGAGATCCTGCCATGCCGCTCTCCAGGACAAGTTCTCACGTTCGCGGCCATGTGTCGGCAGTCCGGCGGAGAACGCGAGCCGCCCCTGTTCCCATGGACCTTTGACAAAACGCAAGGCGCTCCTACCCAGCACCATTAGGCTTGCGCCGGAATTGCCTTCGAGGTTTGGCAGAGCGCCACCACTGGCTTCGGGACGATCTGCTTTGCGAAGGCGAACAGGCAGGAGGCTATCGTGAAGCGAGCCGTGATCGTATTGGCTCTTTTTATTGTGGCAACCGGAGCGCAAGCCCAGACTCGTCCGTCGACCGTCGGTCAGCCCTGTGGCGTGAGCCAGCGGCTCGTCCAGACCTACGGCGCCATTGTTCTCGGCACAGGCGGCTATACGTATGACCGGTTCGTGCGCGACGGCAATTTCTGCGAGATCAATGAATATACCGATCCTGCCTATGTTCCGAGCCTTGATACCCCTCGCTGCTTCGTCGGTTACCGCTGCAAGGCGGGCCCGAGGGATTTCTGGAGCGATTGAACGCTGCGGGAAATCCTGTGATCCGACCGTCCGGGCGTGATAGAGCTGGTCGCCAGAGGGGTGGCCGGAGTGAAAACTCCGGCGACATTCTCGTGCGCCGGAGTCAGGACACTGGTCGGCAGTCAGCCGACTAGACGATGTAGTGATAGCTCATATCGGAAGCGTGCCCCGCGTGAGCCAGGATGACGCCAGTCTCGAACCGGTGGTCGTTGTTGAGATCGGACAACAGGTAACCCGTGTCGGTTTGAGAGTTGTACAGGAACACGTGCTTGATGCTCGTGCTCGTGAAGGATGCTTCAGCCTGCGCCGCCGCAGCCTCGATGGAGGTCGCGCTCGTGCTGGCCTCGCGATAATTCTTCGATGTCGCGGCGATGCTCATGTCGAGCCAGTCGTGCGCGGAACTCCAATCGGTGATCGTGTCCACAGTGGCGCTGGTGATTCCCGATTCACCGCGGCCGAAGAGGAAAACATCCACCCCGCTTCCTCCGGAGAGCGTGTCGCTTCCCTTGCCGCCGACAAGCAGGTCGTCGCTGGAACCGCCCGACAGATAATCCAGTCCCGACCCTCCGTAGAGATTGTCGTAACCGGACCCGCCATACAGGTCGTCGTTGCCGGAATCGCCGAAGAGAAAGTCGAAGCCGTTTCCGCCGACAAGATAGTCCTGGTCATTGCCTCCGTGCAGGTCATCAGGACCGTCGCCACCGTTCAGGTAGTCGTCGCCGGATCCGCCATAGACGATGTCGTAACCCCACCCGGCATAGATGTCGTCATTCCCGCCATTGCCGTAGATGTCATCATTGCCACCATACCCGTAAATGACATCGCGATGGGACGTGCCGTTCAACAGGTTGGGCCAATCATTTCCATAAATCGTCGCCATGGTCTTCTCCGCATGATCGCCCTTACTGTCACCGTGCTTTGTTGTTTCCGCTCTCTCGGGATGGTGGCGAAAACGTCCGGCGTCTATCCTCGCCATCGCGTGGGATCGAGCGGGACCCGGTCTTCGTCGACCGATCGACGGAACTGCCGCAAGGCATGAAAACAACTTAGATCCGGGGCTGCCGGGTCCATTGATCAAAGTCAAAGTTCGGTTCGGGCTGTTCCTTCCCTCTTGCCGCACCGGCGGCCTTTCACCGGCGGGCTTGCCGTTCCGCTCAAACGTGGCCGTAACTTTATTCTACTGCTCCGCTGAAACCGATCACGCGCGCGTGAGTTCGGACTAACATGGGTTAATTCGAGGCCATGCAGGAAGGCCGATTGGAATGGAACGATGATACAGAGCAATAATCGCGAGCTTGAGAGACAGATTGCCAACAGCCTCTCTTTCTCGCAGGAGCAGGTGAACTTCATCCTCGGCCACTCCCTGAGGAGCATCTATCAGGACGTACTGGATGCGCCCGTCCCGGACCACCTCAAAGCTCTCGTGGCGCGGCTGGAGGAACGATACCCGCCGTGACACCGTCGTGGGACCGGACGAGCTGTTCACTCATCCACGGAGGAGGCGGGGCCGGACGATGAGTCGGGAACCAGGACTCCGGTTGAACGTAGTCCCCCGGTTTTTTGTTTCTGGATCCGCATGACGCTTGCCCTCTCTATCCGACAGCCTTTCGCCTGGGCGATCCTCCACGCCGGCATGGACGTCGAGAACCGCGACTGGCCGACCCAGCACCGCGGACGCGTTCTGATCCACGCCACGGCGACCGTGCGGCAGGAGGACTTCCAGGTTTTCCAGCGTGCCTGCCGCCATCCGGATCACTGGCTGTGCCGGGCCATTGCCCTCGGCGGCGGTCTGCCGAAGAAGGAAGATCTTCCACGGGGAGGGATCATCGGCGAGGTGGAGATCGTGGACTGCGTGACTGAGCACGCATCGCCCTGGTTCACCGGCCCTTACGGCTTTGTGCTTGGCCATGCCCGGCCACTCCCGTTCACGCCGTGCCCCGGTGCCCTGCGGTTCTTCGATATCGACGAGCGGTGCCTCGACAGCCAGTTGTGACCATCCTCGCCCGGACGGACCTGGTCTCCTGGATCCCGAAATCTGGACCCAGGCCCAAGCGTAGCGATTGGAGGGGCATGAGCCCTCTATCCGCCACTCCGACGGCCTGTTTGGCCACGAAAGCGAAACGGCCCTGACCGGCTGCCTCTCAAGCCTCACAGGGCCGGGAACCCCGTTCGGCGGATCTCGTTCCTACTATCATGACGCTCAAGCCCCGCGGTCCCATCCTCACTCAGCCGGTCGTGCTCCTGGTGGAGGACGAACCGCTGGTTCGGCTGACGCAGGTCGACATCCTGCGCGAGGCGGGCTTCTGGGTCCTGGAGGCCTCCGATGCGGACGAAGCCTTCGAGACGCTCAGGCGGCGGCAGGACGTGAGCGCCGTCCTGACGGATGTCGACATGCCGGGCTCCCTCAACGGCTTCGAGTTCGCACGCCTCGTGGCGCAGGGCTGGCCGGAGGTCGGGGTGCTGGTGATCTCGGGCAAGGCCTTCCCGAACCCGGGAGACCTGCCGCCATCGGCCGTCTTCATTGCCAAGCCTGTCCGGCCTGCGGCTCTCGTGGATCATCTGAATGCTCTAATGGCGCGCTCGAACCTGACAGATGGCTGATCCGGACCGCGCTCAGGACGACTCAGGGGCTGAGCGTGGCCTTTCGCGCGTGGTCAGCCTGCGAAGAACCTGCCTGACATGGGCCTTGATACGCTGGCGTTCTTCATCGTCCTGAGGCCCTCTCGGCTGGTGTCCATCCTGCACCATCGAACCTGCTCCAGCGGGACAGCGGCTCTTGCGCAAGCCTCGATATGATCGGGATCTATCTGCAACTTAGGAAACTGCGAAAGGTTCTCTGGCTCTCCTTTGGAGGTAGATGCCTCTCGGGTCTCCCATGATTGGGACCTTCGCCTGTCTGCGCTGCACTGAACGCCGGATGCGCAGACCCAAATGAGAAACCCTCCCAGAATGCCTGGGAGGGTTTCTTGCCGCGGCTGCGGTTGGCACCGCAAGGGCGCCTGCCAGGGATCTCAGACGATGAAGAAGTCCTTCTCGGTGAGCTTGAGGTTTTTCTGCAGCTTGATGAAGTCGACGGCCTTGCCGGCGCCGGAGCCGTCGGCATCGTAGGACAGCACGCCGGTCTTTTTGTTGTAGATGAGGTAGTCGTTCTTGTCCTGGGCCTTAGTGCCGATGGTGAAGAAGTCCTTGGCCAGCTTGCCGGGCTTGGTCAGGCTGCCCTTGCCGAGCTTCTTGAACACCGCGTTGTCGAGCCAGAGCTTGTCCTGGCCGACTTTGAAGTCGGTGATCGTGTCGAGGTTGAGCGTCTTGTTCGTCTTGTAAGTGCCGAGCTTGGTGTTGAACACGAACACGTCCTTGCCCGCCCCGCCGGTCAGCACGTCGTTGC
>JBOZRS010000104.1:0-22259 GCA_050789065.1 Microvirga sp. | reverse complement strand
TGGCGACGGTGACGCCGTCCTTGGTGATGCGCGGCGCGCCGAACGACTTCTCGATCACCACGTTGCGGCCCTTCGGGCCGAGGGTCACCTTCACCGCGTCGGCGAGGATGTCCACGCCGCGCAGCATCTTCTCACGCGCGTCGAGGGAGAATTTGACTTCCTTAGCAGCCATGTTTCGTCACTCCTTGAGACGTAACGATGTGTGACTCTGAAATGTCCGGCCTTATGCGGCCTTCCTGGCAGCGGCGGCCTGCTCCAGGACGCCCATGATGTCGGATTCCTTCATGATGAGGAGATCCTGGCCATCGATCTTCACTTCCGTGCCGGACCACTTGCCGAACAGCACGGTGTCGCCGACCTTGACGTCGAGGGGCACGAGCTTGCCGCTCTCGTCACGAGCACCGGGACCGACCGCGATCACCTCGCCCTGCTGAGGCTTTTCCTTGGCGGTGTCCGGGATGATGATCCCACCCGCCGTCTTCTCCTCGGCATCGATCCGCTTGACCAGAACCCGGTCATGCAAAGGACGGAACTTCATGAAGCTTCCTCCAATGATTTCAGTGCGTTAACAGCTGCGCGAAGCCGCTTTGGCCCCCGCGCGGTCGATGATTTGGTTTTGCAAGCTTCGCCGTTCAAGAGGGTGACGAAAAATTTTTCGGCACTCTCTTGAACCGAATGCCAAAAGCGCTGAACCACCTTGTCAGCAGCCACGGGCCTATGCTGCTAACAGTTTGTATTGATTAACTAAATTTCTGTTGCGGCCGATGTCGGCTTCTGCTGCAATTCCCCTGTCGTGAACCATGAGGGGCTTCCATGGCGCCATCACCCGACTTCGTTCGCCAGCTTGAGGGCTACGGTCTCACCACCGCGCAGATCCTCTACCGCATTCCGGACCATCTCTCCCTGATGCAGGAATATGTCTGGCAGGACTACGACCTGTTCCCTGACTTCCCGGTGCTGTGCAAGTTTCTCGCCTTCTGGGAAGAGAAGCTCGATGGCCCTCTTCATTCGGTGACCGTGGCGCATGCGCGCCTGATCCGGCCCGCGGAGATGAAAGCCGTGAACGGGGAGTTCCGGTTGCACTAGCCATCCTCTTTTCACAGCCGCGGGATGGACAATTCCCCAGCCGAGCGGCTATGCCCTGCCCTGACAGGGCGGCATGGACCGCCGGGGGACCATCATGATTGTGAGAGACAGCAACGGCAGCACCCTCAACGAGGGCGATTCAGTCCAGGTCATCAAGGACCTGAAGGTGAAAGGGTCGTCCACGGTCCTGAAACGCGGAACCGTGTTCAAGAACATCCACCTGACCGACGACGAGGAAGAGATCGAGTGCCGTTCGGGCCAGATCAAAGGCCTCGTGCTCAAGACCTGCTTCGTGAAGAAGGTCTGAGACACGGAACGCTCGGATCCCCTTCCCGACCCTGCGGGTCGCCGGGGATGACAACGAGCGCTTCCCCATTGTCATTCCCGGCCGGAGCGAAGCGGAGGGAAAGGGAATCCACGGACAAGCGCAAGAGTATGGATCCCCTTCCCGCGCTTTGCGCGCCGGGGATGACACGGAGGGCTCCCCCACTGTCATTCCCGGCCGGAGGTGACACAGTCACCTCAGGGGAAGGGAATCCACTCCCTCGAGCCGCCTCCACCCACGTGGAATCAGCTCTCTTCTTGGCTGCGCCGCATTGTTTAACAGGCTCAATAATGCGGCGGCGGGGGCTCCGGCCTGGACGTCGGACCGGCGCTGTCCTCGACCTCCTGGACGCGGTCGAGCAGCTCGGCGAGCTGACGCCTGAGGCTCTCGATCTTGCGCCACTGCTCGACGACCGTTTGGTTCAGGTCCTCGATCGTCTGGTCCTGGTAGGCGACGCGCACTTCGAGCGCATCGATGCGGGCGCTCAGGTCCTCGGCATCACTCATCGGCCGCCCCCTGCATCTCGACAAGGCCATGCCCCAGGGCAACCCGCTCGTCGAAGACGAAGCAGCCGCCCTTCCACCGACTCTCGGCCTTCGGGATGTCTTCGAGATATTTCAGGATGCCGCCCTTGAGGTGGTAAACCTCCTCGAATCCCTGGGCCAGCATGTAGGAGCTCGCCTTCTCGCAGCGGATGCCGCCGGTGCAGAACATGGCGACCTTCCTGTGTTTCGCCGGATCGAGTTCGCGCTTCACGAAATCCTTGAACTCGCTGAAGCGCGAGATCTTCGGGTCCACCGCGCCCTCGAATGTGCCCATCTCGACCTCGAACCCGTTGCGCGTATCGAGGAGCACGATGCCGGGGGTCTCGAGCAGCATGTTCCACTCGACGGCCGACACATAGGCCCCCACCTGACGGTTGGGATCGACCTGCGGATCGCCCAGCGTCACGATCTCCTTCTTGAGCCGCACCTTCATCCGCCCGAAGGGCATTTCGGAGGCGGTCGAGAACTTCAGCTCCAGATTGTCGAGCCGTCCGCCGAACAGCGGCCCGGCCTGCAGTTCGGCCATCAGGGCATCGATCCCTTCGTGGCTTCCGGCAACGGTGCCGTTGATCCCTTCATGGGCGAGCAGAAGCGTTCCCTTGATCCCGAGATCCGTGCAGAGGCGGTGCAGGGGCTCCCGCAGGTCGCGGAAGTCCGGCAGGGAGACGAACTGATAGAGAGCGGCAACTTTATAGGTCATGTCTGCTCTCTAGCAGGACGCAGGTTTCAGGAAAACCCGAAGCCACGATCCTCGGTGTCGCTGCAGCTGTGAGTGTAGATCCCCTTCCCGGCTCTTTGAGCCGCCGGGGATGACACGGAGGGTTTCCCCACTGTCATTCCCGGCCGGAGATGGCGAAAGCCATCGCAGGGGAAGGGAATCCATAACGCCGAGCCAGAACGTAGATCCCCGTCCCGGCTCTTGCGAGCCGCCGGAGATAACACGGCGCGGCTCTCCCTTGTCATTCCCGGCCGGAGCGAAAGCGGAGGGGAAGGGAATCCACTCACGGCCGCATGGCCTGTCTACGGCTTCGGCCAGGGCCTCCTGTCGGGGCACATCTTCTCCCAGGCATGGCTCAGGCGCAGCACGCCCACGTCGTCGAAACGGCGTCCCGTGATCTGAAGGCCAATGGGGAGCCCCGACCGGGTGAAGCCCGCATTGACCGAGGCCGAGGGTTGGTCGGACATGTTGAAGGCAACCGTGTAGCCGATATGCTCGAAGGGCTCCTCCGGATTGTGGATCGGCGACGCCAGTTCCGCCGGATAGGCCACGCAAGGCGCCACGGGCGAGATCACGAAGTCGAAGCCGTGGGTCGCCGCGACAGCCGCATGGCGCATCACGAGCATCTGGTTCATGCCGCTGTAGACCTCCGCTCCCGTCAGCGCCTTGCCGCCCTCGGCCCACTGAAGAATGTAAGGCAGAACGCGGGAGCGCTCCTCGTCGGTCAAGGCGCTGATGTCCATCCAGGCCCGCTGGCGCCAGAAATCGTCAAGACCGTCGAGCATCTCGCGGGTGACGAAGGGCGGCAACTCTTCAACCGCCGCACCCGCCGCCGCAAAGGCCTTCGCTGCGGCCTCGACGGTCGCGCGGATTTCAGGATCGAGGGGCAGACCGACCCCGGCCTCCATCATCACGCCGATCCTCAGCCCCTTGGGATCGATGTCGAGATCGAGCCAGGGCAGATCCTGGTAAGGCAGGCTCATGGGATCGCGCGCATCAGAACGCGAAAGGCTTCTCATCATCAGCGCGGCGTCCCGCACCGTGCGCGTCATCGGCCCTGCCACGCGCCCGTAATAGGTCGGATCGATGGGAACGCGACCAAAGCTGGGTTTCAGGCCGAACACCCCGCACCAAGACGCCGGCAGGCGGATGGAGCCGCCGATATCCGTTCCGATATGGAACGGGCCGTAGCCCACCGCCGCGGCAGCCCCCGCCCCCGCCGAACTGCCGCCTGGGTTCTTGGACAGGTCCCAGGGGTTGCGCGCCAGGGGATGGAAGCTCGACAGGCCGGACGAGAGCATGCCGTAATCCGGCATCGTGGTCTTGGCCAGGATGACGACGCCGTCCTCGCGCAGCCGGGCGGCAGGAGGCGCATCCTCGGCGGCCGGAACGAGCGGACGCGCCGCCGTGCCTAAGGGCACGGGCGTCCCCTTCGTGGCGATGTTTTCCTTGATGGTCGCCGGGATTCCGTCGAGCGGCCTTGCCTCCCCCTTCAGCCAGCGATCTTCGGAAGCCTTCGCGGCCTTCAAGGCAGCATCGGGATCGAACGCGTAGAGAGCCTGAAGCCGAGGCTCGCAGGCCTCGATCCGCGCAATCACGGCTTTCGTCACCTCGACGGGCGAGACCTGCTTGCGGGCATAGGCCTCAAGGAGCTCCGGTCCCGACCAGTCGGCCAGATCGGACGGTTCCAGGCGGTCCCGTTGCGAAGACGATTGCGCACTCAACTCAAGTTCTCCTCGGCTCGATGGATTCGCTTCGCCGCCATGCTGCGCCATCCGCCCGAATGGGTAAATGCGTTTCTCCCAGGCGCAAGCGCGCGGCTTCAGCGCCGGGGATAGCCTGCTGCGCCGCGGCACGCTGACGGCTTTCGGAGTAGCGCTATCCTTTGTGGCTACCATGATCGGGCTCGACAGCGTTGCCGTAAGCTCCATATCCTCACCGTGACAGGGTTCGGGCCACATGGTCGAGAGTTCTCAACCCCTCGAGCATTTTCATTGCTCTCGAAGCGTTCCGCAGGCGTGCGCCGCCTTTGGCCGGTCCCGTGCTCCCGGATCTGCCCCCTTCTGACAACTGGAGATTGGATTGAACAGGCATATATCCCTATAAATGCAAAGCTGTCCTGCACACATGCTCCGATGTCCTGCGGAGGATCTGGCGCCTGCGAGTCGCGAGGGATGCCTTGCCATGAAGAGCGGTTCGAGAACGTCCCGACATAAAGCCAATCGGCTTCTGGCCGCTCTGGAGCCGGATGATTTCGCCTGGCTCGAACCTCATCTCGAAATCGTCGATCTGCCGAAGGGCAAGGTCATTTACGAGGCGGGCGAGATCGTCCGGTATGCTTACTTTCCCCACGATACGATCGTGTCGCTCGTCGCGACCCTGAGAGACGGCGGATCCGTTGAGGTCGCCGTTTTCGGCCGGGAATCCGCGCTCGGCTTCGTCAGCGCCTTGATCTCGCGTCAGTCCTTCGGGCGCTACATCACGCGAATTTCCGGCACGGCATCACGCATTTCCCTCGAGCGGCTGCATGGGGCGGTCGTTCATCGGCCACAGATCCGCAACGTGCTGCTTCGTTTCACCGAAGCGCTGTTGACGCAATCCCTTCAGACGGTTGCCTGCAACGCGGTCCACAGCGTCGAGGCCCGCTGTTGCCGATGGATCCTGAGCACGCGGGACCGCACGGACCAGAGCACCGTGCCGCTCACCCACGAGCTTCTGGCGGAGATGCTGGGGGTGCAGCGCTCCACGGTCAGCAGCATCATCCGGACGCTGCAGGTGGCCGGCCTCATCAGCCAGGGCCGGGGCTTCATCACGATCACGGACCGGGCTGGCCTCGAGGAGACGGCTTGCGAATGCTACGACATCATTCGCAGGAACTTCGACAGGCTCCTCCCGGGCGCCTTCGAAGCTGGTTGCCCCGACCAGTAACCGTTGTTGGAGGATATGCTCAAGCTTCACGTCTTTGTGACAAAACAGTGATTGTTGCAGAGGAGAAAAGCTAAAAATTTTCAGTTTTTCTGTCGGGTTCCCAACAGACGGAGTACTTCGGCCTCAGTAGCATTCCAAGTACAACGTAATCAGAAATCAGGATATTCATGAACGATACGCAATTACATAATACCCCCTCCGGACGAGGAGCTCCTCCGGCGAGGATGTATTCTCCGTCCCTGCAGCCTCTACTGCAGTCGCTTTTGTCCACGCTGGCCGATATCGACTATGATTATGAGAGTCAGCGCGAGAAGATCACCAAGAACTCTCCCGACATCAACCTGCGCATCCGCATCCTCGAAAAGCTCAAAGCGCAGCATCGGGAGCGCCGGGAACCGTATCTCCAGCAGCTCGCCATCCTGCAGGAGCAAATCCAGAATCTCACGAATTCACGCGTTTAGACTTCCGGTCGGCATAACCAACCAATCCAGGCCGATCGCAACAAGAGACTACCCCGGGGGCAAAAACCAATCAGAAGCGTCAGGCCAATGGCGGCCATCTACACAAGATTTGGTCAAACCTGATCTGTCCTTGAGGGAACGAAGCCAATGACTGAAGAGGAAATCGAAGTCGTCGCTGAAGAATTGGCTAAGGTCGGCGGTGTCACCTGGTATCCGGGCCGCGAAAAAGGTTCCTTGATGAGGGTCGTATCCGACCGTTACCGGGATCGCGCTCGCGTCGCCATCGAGGCGCTCGAGCGGCATCGCGCCAGCAAACAGGGATCCGGCACCATCTATCAGGACAACGGGACACAGGAGCAGCTCTCGGCGACCGCGCCGTCATCCCGTCCGACAAGCGACGACATCAAGCCCGGCGCAACCGTGATCTACCGCCCGCCCGGGGACCGACGGGCTTATCCATGCCGGGTCGTGGAGATCAAGGGAAGCCGCGCCTATCTCACTCCCATTCTCAGAGCCTGCACGGATTGGGTATCCATCGAGCACCTCCAGCCGCCCTCCGCGGAGTCCGGCAAAGTCCTCGCCCACGAACAGTCGGAAAGCTGACGTTCGCCCCCTCTGAACCCTGCCCTTTGGGCGGCGACGCGGACCATGCTGCGCCGCCCCAATCGAAGATCACAGGGACATTGCATGTTCAAAGGTCACTGGACGCTTGCCGTCCTGATTGCCGCCTCGGCCCTTGCGCTCGTCATCAAGGCCGCTTTGTCCGCATAAAGCATAGGCTGTGGAATCGGGCACCGGTCTTGCCCGAAAAGCCGCTCCGGATCAGCAATTGAAACCATCGGACGCGAATGCGGACTCGTGCTCGATGGTTGAGCAGAACCAAAGGGATTTCACAGCCGCAGAGCCCTCCCTCATACAGGATCGGGCAGGGCTGAGGATGCTCCGGCCTTTCATGAAGAGCGGTTTCCGGCGGGCGCCGGATCCGCACCCCGATGCCTTCGTCGATGGACCGGGGTCGGGAAGAGGCGTGTCACGCCTCCGCACAGGAGAGAATGCCTGCCGAATCCAGGCAGGCTAGAGTGTTCTTCCGCGAAGTGGATCCGGTTCGCCGCCAGAAAAATGCGGCGCAGCAAGGAAGAGAGCTGATTCTACGTGAGGGGAAGCAGACCTAGGCTCGTCTCCCCTGCCCTCAGCCGGGCTCCTGGTGTCATGAGCCCGGCCGGAAGAGCCCCTACTTCTTGGCGCAGATCGCCCTGGCGTGCCTGCCGTTCTGGCTCTCGTCGACCGAGAAGCAATAGACGCTGTTTTCGTCCATCGCGAACTGGTCGCCGCGGTTGCATGTTCCCCCAATGGGGTACTCGTCATCGTCACACCGGGCTGAGCACCGCCCTCCGGTAGCGCATTGCTGAACGAGGACGCGAAGCAGGGTTCCGGCATTGCCCGCCTTGCCCTCAGGCCCCGTGGGACCTGGCGGTCCGGGAGGACCGGCCATGCCGGCGGGGCCGGGCGAACCTTCCTTGCCTTCGGGCCCCTGAGGACCGACAGGCCCGGGAGGACCGGCTGGACCGGCTTCTCCAGGAGGCCCCGCCGCCCCGGGCTCTCCTTTCGGGCCGGAGGCACCCTGAGGCCCCTGTGGCCCCTGATAGCCTGCGACCCCCTGCGGCCCTTGCGGTCCGGGTGTGCCCGGAGGTCCTTCGGGACCGGGCGGGCCAGGTGGTCCCGCCGGCCCTGGCTGTCCATTCGATGTCGCCTCCCCGGCTGGGCCGGGAGGTCCTGGAGGTCCATCGGCGCCGGCGGGTCCGGGCGGCCCTGCGGGTCCCTGAGGTCCGGGCGGCCCCTGCGGGCCAGGAGCTCCAGCAGGCCCGGAAGGACCCTGCGGGCCTGGCACCGGTGGCTGCTCGATGGAAGCCTGCTGCGACGTCACCTCGCTTCGCGGCCCCTCGGGACCTCGCTGGCCACAGAACCCGATTACCGCTTCACGCTGCTCGTCATCGGCCCGGAGCGTGACGATGCAATCGTCCGGGTGATAGACCACCCGGAACGCAAAGCGCCCGGTGGCGTCGCTTTTCGTCTGGTGGTCGCCGTCAAGGGTGATGACCGTCTGGCGCGGCTTGCTCAACCGGCCGATGATGCGCAGCTCGCCTGCCGTGATCATGGCCTGATCGACGATAATGTCAGCCATTGCTGGGCCGGAACTCAAGACGATTGCAGTCCCGACCAACAGGCGCTTGATCATGGATTTCCCCTCCAGCCAGCCATGGTCGAGCTTCGCTCCGGGAGCGACCCAGCGTCAATTCCGAACGCCCGGCGCAACGGTGGTACGCCCCCCGCTCAAAAGGCCTATTCGGCCGTGTCAGGAAAGGCTTCCGACGAAGCCTGAATCAGCTTGCAAAGAAGCGGGCTTGGTTCCAAGCAGGAAACGGCGCAGTGCCGCGGGACTGATAGCACCGAGCGATGCGCCAGCCGATGCTTTAGAGCGGATTCCACTCGCGTGGAATCAGCTCTCTTCTTTGCTGCGCCGCATTTTTTGACGGCGAACCGGATCCACTTCGCCGAAAAATGCTTTAGTAGGTCCAGCGCTGCGCCTTGGCCACGAGGAAGTCGCGGAACACCTGGACGCGCGCGACGGAACGCATTTCCTCCGGATAGACCAGATAACTGTCGAGGGATGGCATCTCCACGTCGCGCAGAACCTGCTTCACCTTTGAATTGCTGCTCATGGCATAATCCGGGGCCATGCCGATCCCCGCGCCCGTCTCGATGGCGTGCCGGAGAGCCAGACTGTCGTTGACCACGAAGTGGCTCGGGCGCGGATTCTTCGGGTTGCGTCCCCAGCTGGCCAATCCATGCAGATCCTGGATGAAGGCCGGCTGGTCTCCACCCAGGGAGACGATGCGGTGCCGATCGAGATCATCCAGGCTCTCGGGCTCGCCGAACCGCTCGATATAGGTGTGGGCCGCGTAGGCGTGATAGTGGATCGTGAACAGGCGCCGCTGGATCAGATCCGGCTGGGCCGGGCGGCGCAGGCGGATCGCCACGTCGGCCTCGCGCATGGCGAGATCAAGCTCGTCGTTCGTCAGGATCAGCTGGACGTGCACCTCGGGATAGAGATCGAGGAACTCGCCGATGCGCTGGGCGAGCCAGATGCCTCCGATCCCGACCGTCGCGGTGATCTTGAGCTCGCCCGCAGGCCGCTCGCTGGTCTCGGTGAGGCGCTGGCGCGTCGTCTCCAGGCGCAGGCGAACTTCCTGGGCGGCCCTGTAAAGCAGGTCGCCGTGCTCCGTCAGGATGAGACCGCGGGCATGACGATGGAAGAGCGGAACCTTCAGGTCCTGCTCCAGGGCGCTGATCTGGCGGCTGATGGATGACTGATTCAATCCGAGCTTTTCGCCGGCACGGGTGAAGTTTCCGGCCTCTGCCACCTCGTAGAACAGTCTGATCTTATCCCAATCCAATACGCACCCTCAGGATAAAGGCGGTTCCCACCGGGTTCCCGCGGCACTCGCTTGTCGGCTCCGACCGCCCTCTGGCGGAAGTTGAAGCCGATACATCATTCAACCAGCCGAGCTTACGGTCAAGGACAGCCCCGCCCGCTCCTGCTACTCGCCGAGAACGGCCGAAGCGATGGCGATATCCTGAACGGCGAGGCCCGAGAAGGTCGCAACCGTCACCTGATCCTCGCTCATCCGCCCTCTGACGATGCCCGATACGACCTCGCCGATCTCGGCCACCCGCTTCATCGCGGACGGGTCGCTTCCAAAGGCGTGTCCGAGTTCTCCGCGCGAGATGGCCTGGGTCCGGCTATCCGTCACCACAATGTCTGCATTGCGGATGATAGCCTCATGCAGCTCCTGCTTCTCGGCACTGTCCGCCCCGATGGCGGTGATGTGGGTGCCGGGCCGGATGTCGGACCATTGCAGAAGCGGAGACGGGCTCGCGGTCGCCGTGACGATCAGGCGGCATCGGTCGGCGACGGCGGACGCCGACGGGGCGATCTCGACCGTGAACCCCTTGTCCTCCATCCGCCTGGCGTAAGCGGACGCGCGCTCCGTGCTGCGTCCCCAGACCACGACGTTCCGGCACGGACGGACGGCCTGGAGCAGTTGAACCTGCAGCTCGGCCTGGATGCCCGTCCCGATGACGCCGATCGCATCCACGTCCCTCGGCGCGAGATGCTTGGCCGCGACGGCGCCCGCTGCGGCTGTCCGCAGATCGGTCAGGCGGCCGCGGTCGTTGAGCACGGCCGCCAGCTCGCCGGTTTCCTTCCTGAACACGAGGAGAAGCCCGTCGCTGCTGCTGAGGCCCTTGGCAGGGTTGTTCCAGAACCCGGAAGCGATCTTGATGACGTAGGTGTCGCCGGTCTTGAAGTAGCCGTACTTGATGTGGACCTCGCCCGGCGGATCCTGAATGAGCAATTCGCCCGGCACGGGCATCACTGCCTCGCCTCTGGAAAAGGCCGCGAACGCATTCTCCATCAGGCTGACGACATCGATGGTTTCGAGACGCTGCTCGATCTGCGGCAGGTTGAGAAATGCGATGGAATTCACAGCTTCGGTTCCGGAAAGAGGACAGGAAAAGGTCGAGGGTGCAAAGCCGCTATGGGGCGTAGTCCACGGCAATCACCACCAGCGTGTCGTTGCGATGGACGAGCCCCTGCCCGTGTACGCAGAGCAGCAGGCCCGACCGGGGCGACAGAACCGGCGTCGGCGCCCGCTCCACCCGGTCGACATAATGCAGGTGCCCGATGACGGTCCCACGCTCGACCGGAGCGCCGAGGTCGAGGACGGGCTCGAACAGCGCGCTGTCGTCGGCGTGGACGTAATAATCCGCGCCCGGCACCGAGACCCTCCGTGAGGGCCGGACTTCGGCCGCCGCACCATCGCCCGACGACGGCAGATGGCCGAGATGGCGCAGTACCCGCAACAGGCCGTCATAGCTGAGTCGCGTGGTCTCGGGCGTGATGATGCCGCTCCCGCCAAGTTCGCTGGAGAGCATGAGCTTGCCCGATTTCTCGACCACGTCGTCGAGCATCACGTCCGCATGCGGCTCCCGGATCACCACCGTCAGCGGTGCCCCGAACGCCTCGGCGGCCTCCAGGAAGCTGCGGGTGCGCTCGGGCTCGGGCTGCTCGTGGATGAAGGTGCAGAGCTGGAAGCGCAGGGAACGCCCGCCGGAATGGATGTCGAAGACGTTGTCGGCCCTTGGAACGAGCTCCGTCGAGATGAAATGCGCGATCCGTTGCGTGACGGATCCATGCGCCTTGCCTGGAAATTCCCTATTGAGATTGAGCCCGTCCAGCGGAGACAGCCTAGCCCCCGCCATGACGGCCGGCAGGTTGATGGCCGGAATGACGATGAGTGTTCCCCGAACCTCATCGAGATCGACCGAATGCGCGAACTTCGAGAGGGCGACCGGCCCTTCGTACTCGTCGCCATGGCTGCCCCCGAGAAGCAGCGTCGTTGGTCCCGTCCCGTTGCGGATGACAAAAACCGGCACGCGCAGGTTCTGCCAGGCGCTGGCATTCGTGGAGCTCGGGACATGGATGTAGGAGGCCTGCCGGCCTTGCCTGTCCCAATCGATATCGAGAGTTGCCATGGTTTCTCTTATTCTTGTGTGGAGCGGGCAATCGCTAGTCGTTGATGACGGCCATGATCTTGTGGTGATCGAAATTGGCTCCGCAGAGAACCACCACGTTGTTCTGCCCCTTGCAGCGCTCCGCGACCTTGTAGAAGCCGGCGAGCGCGAGCGCCGCCGCGCCCTCCACGAGCTGGTTCTCCTTGAACGCAAGGTCCTTCAGGGCTGCCTTGATCTCCGCTTCCGTGCAGGTGAGGACTTCGTCGATGACGGAAATCGACAGCGGCAGCGTGATGCTGTCCTCGTCGACGCCGCCTGCGACCGCGTCCGCGAGGGTGTCGAGGTGCTCGGTCTCGACCACGCGACCCGCCGCCATGGAGGCCGCGAGCGCCGCCGAGTTCTGAGCCGAAACGCCGAACACGCGGGTGTTCGGGCTGAAGCTCTTGAGGACGGAGCCGATTCCGCTGATCAGCCCGCCGCCGCCCATGGCCACGAAGACGTTGTCGATCCGGTCGGCCTGCTCCAGCATCTCCAGCGCGATGGTGCCCTGGCCGGCGATGATCTCGGGATCGTTGTAGGGGGACACATAGACGAGGTCACGGGCCTGCGCCTCCTTCTGGGCATGCAGCTCCGCCAACCCGGTCTCGGCCCCGTGCAGGATCACATCCACGTTGAAGGAGCGAATCCTCTGGAGCTTCGCCTGGGCCACGGTTTCGGGAAGCACCACGGTCAGCTTCTGGCCGATCAGGCTCGCGGCCTGCGCGGCTCCGATCCCGTGGTTGCCGGACGAGGCCGTGATGACGCCACGGTCGATTCCGAGCGAGGTCATCTTGCTCGCCGCGCCGCGGATCTTGAAAGAGCCTGTCAGCTGGAAGTTCTCGGCCTTGAAGAAAACGGACGAGCCGGTGTCGCGACCGATCTGGCGCGAGGGCAGCAGCGGGGTCTGGTACACGTAATCGCGGATGCGGCGACGCGCCTGCACGGAACGGGCAGCGGCTTCCAGGACATTGTTGTTCATTGCTTCGGCTCCGTTTCTTTCAGGAGTTTTGAGATCAGTTTGAAACTCTGTGGGCAAGAGACACGACGGTCACCCGGGATGGCGCTGCACGTCGCCGATCTCCGTTTCGGCGATGTATGCCAGCCGACCGAACAGCGCTGCGGAGAAATCGATCATCGTGGCGAATTGCTGCGGGATGATGTTTTCGTTCGGTGAATGGAGCATGGCTCCGTGATGGGTGAGGCCGATGCCGATGATCTCGGCGCCGAGCTGCTCCACGAAGGGATGGGCCGTACCGGAGGCGGGAGAACTCGGCTGGACGATAGCCGGCTGACCGAAGTGAGCTTCCAGAAGCTCCCTCGCCTCCCGGACGAACCAGTGATCCGCCGACGATCTGACGGGCTTCACGTTCGCGTCATGGACGACGATCTCGATGTCCTGGAAACCGTGCCGGTCGAGATGCGCGCGCAGCAGTCCGACGATGTGCTGCGGGTCCTGATCCGGCACGAGGCGGAAGTCGATTTTCACCGAGCCTTCGGCAGGCAGAACGGTCTTTGCACCCTCCCCCGAATAGCCGCCCGAGAATCCGTTGACGTTCATGCACGGCTCGAAATTCAGGGCGTGATAGAAGTTCGTCTCGGAGATGCCTTGCAGCAGCCGCTGCGCGCCGGTCGCCTGCACGATGCTTTCGAGCGAGAACGGTGGGCGGCTGACGAGGTCGCTCTCATCCTGGGACGGCCGCCGGACCGTGTCGTAGAATCCGTTGATCGTGATCCTGCCGGCGCTGTCTCTCAGGGACGCGGTCGCGGCCGCGAGCCGCCAGAGCGGGTTGTCGAACACCGCGCCCAGGCTCGAATGCAGGTCGGCCCTCGCGGTCCGGCAGCGCAGCTCGAGGCCCAGGACGCCCTTGAAGCCGCAGAGGATCACCGGCCGGCCGTTGGAGTCGATCTCACCGTATTCCCACCAGCAGACATCGACGGCCTCGTTCTGGAAGCGCTGCTTCATGAACTCTTCCAACGAGGGGCTTCCGATCTCCTCCTCGCCGTCGACGAGCCAGATCACCCGGAACGGCAGCGGTTCGGGATGGCGCTCGCGGAACAGGCGCCAGCCCGCAAGGCGACTGACGAACTCCCCCTTGTCGTCCGCGACGCCTCGACCGTACCACCGGCCATCGCGTTCCGAGAGTTCGAAGGGCGCGCTGTCCCACAGGGCGACAGGCTCCTCCGGCTGCACGTCGTAGTGATTGTAGATCATCACCGTGAGGGGGCCGCTGCCGAATTCCCCCACCACGAACGGGCCGACCTGTCCGGGATGGATCTCGGTGTGGAATCCCGCCTCCGCCAGCAGGTCGCGAACGGCCTCGGCGCATTCGACCAGCTTCTCGCCCCGCGCGCTGACCGACGGGATCGCCAGGAGCCGCCGGAGATCCTCTCGCGCCCGCAGGAAGTGGTCTTGGGGAACCATGACTCGTCTCCCGATGAATTGGGTCGCTTACGCCAGGCCGCGACGGGAGAGGAACTTGTCGAGGCGGTTCAGCCCTTCCATCAGGTGCTCCGTCTTGACGCCGATCCCGACGCGGATGTGGTTCTCGATGCCGAACCAGCTTCCGGCGACGACGAAAACGCTTTCCTCCTGCCTCAACTCCTCGGAGAGCTTTTCGGACGACATGTCGAAATCATAGCGGAGGAAGGCCATGCCGCCCGCGGCCGGGCGCTCCCAGCTCCACCGGCTCCGCCCTTCGACCCAGCGCCCGACGATGTCCGCATTCTCGCGAAGCAGAGCCCGGCCCCGGGCCAGGATGCGGTCGCGGTTCTTCGCCTCCATGACCGACGCGCCGAGGATCTGGCTCAGAACGCCGCTGCCGATGGTCGTGTAGTCCTGCCGCTTGGCGGCCTCCTCGATCACCTCCTCCGGTCCGGTGATCCAGCCGAGGCGCAGGCCCGGACAGGCGAAGGATTTGGACAGGCTGCTGGTGACAATGACGCGGGGATATTCCCCATAGAAGGTTTCCGTTTCCGCTCCATCGATCTCGCCGCCACGGTAGATCTCATCGACGAGGAGCCAAGCCCCTGTCTCCCGGGCGGCTGCAATCAGCGCCTCGCGGCTGCGCCGCGACAGCACGGCTCCGGTCGGGTTGCCCGGATTGGTCACGGAGATCAGCTTCACGCCGCCGGCGATTGCCTGGCGCAGAGCATCCGGATCCACCTGCCATCCCTGGTCGGCCATGAGGGGCAGCCTCTGGACGTCCATGTCCAGCGCCCGCCCGAGCCCGTCGACCTGCATGAAATTGGGCACGGCGAAGAGCACCTTGTCGCCGGGATCGACCAGCGCCATGAGCGTGATCATCGTGGCTTCCGACGAGCCGTTGGTCACCAGCACGTTCGACGGTTTGGCTCCCGGATACCAGCTTGCGATGGCCAGCCGGAGATCGGGCCTGCCATCGGTCCAGCCATAGCCGAGCGGCAGGCGCAGGAGCGCCCGGGCCTCCTCCTGAGGCAGGATTTCCTCGATGGTGCACGGATGGACGCCGCTTTCCGTGAGATTGATCTCGACGCCGTTCTCGAACAGCGTCTGGTTCCGTTCCATGAGGAATGTGTCGAAGTGCACCCGAATGCTCCAATTCGATCGATCAAAACGGCGGCGGGCCGATCACACAGCCCGCCGCATTCCTGGTCCGCGCCTGTGATGCCGACGTCTTAGCCCTGGGGCGTAACGTCGACCTTGAACCACTTCTCGGACAGCTTCTTGACCGTGCCGTCGGCGATGGCGGCACCGATGGCGGCATCGAACATGCCCTTGAGATCCTGGTTCTCCTTGCGCAGCCCGATGCCGACGCCGCGGCCGAGCACGCCTCCGGAGAAACCGGGACCCGCAACGGTGAAGTCCTTGAATTCCGGCTTGTCGAGGGTGCCGCGCAGCGCCGTGGCGTCGCCGAGAGTCGCATCGACGCGCCCGGCGGCGAGGTCGAGGTCATACTGCTCGGTGGTCTTGTACTCGCGGATTTCGACCGCGCCCTTCAGGTACTGGTCGGCGAAGTTCGCGTGGGTCGAGGAGACCTGGACGCCGACCGTCTTGCCCTTCAGCGCGGCTCGGACAGTGGCCAGGGCCTTCTCCGCTTCGGGGGACGCGAGGTTGACGCGGACCACCGAACCGAGCGCCTTCGCCTCGGGAGAGTCCTTCGCCACCATGATGCCGTTTCCGGCATCCGCATAGGCGCGCGAGAAGTCGATGACTTCCTTGCGCTTGTCGGTGATGCTCATGCCGGCCATGATGGCATCGTACTTCTTGGCCTGCAGCGCCGGGATGATGCCGTCCCAGTCCTGCGCCACGATCTCGCACTTCACCTTCATGCGCGCGCACAGGTCATTGGCCAGATCGATCTCGAAGCCCTCGAGCTTGCCGCCCGCGCCCGTGAAGTTCCACGGCACATAAGCGCCCTCCGTCGCGATGCGAACGGTGCTCCACTTGCCATCCTGGGCGTGAGCTATTGCAGGGGCGAGAGCAACGCCGAGAGCTGCCAAAGCGAGGCGACCGAACCTTTTCATCGTCAGAAATTCCCTATGGGTGCGTGGAGGAGCCGGACCATGGCAGGATATAAATTGAACCGTCAAGTCCAGTTTGGACTTTTTCGTCCAAGTTTCAGATGCTACAGGAACGCCGCTTGCCTGCGCACCGAGGGTTGTCATGAAGATCGAAGAATTCACGCTTGAGCGAATCCAGTCACTCTACGAGAACACGGTCGAGTACAACCTGTCCGACAGCGGCGTCCATCCCTACTCCCTCCGGGAGCTGCTGACACCCGAACAGCAGAACGCGCTGCTCGATGTCGAGCTCGGCTATGGCTGGACGAACGGCCGGGTGGAGCTGCGGCAGGCCATCGCCAGACTCTACAAGGACAGGACCGCCGACGAGGTGATCGTCACCAACGGGTCGGCGGAGGCCAATTTCCTGCTCGCGATGTCGCTGCTGGAGCCCGGCGACGAACTCGTGGTGTTCGTCCCGAACTACCTGCAGATCTGGGGCTGGGCCCGCGCCATCGGCGTCGATGTCAAGGAGGTCCTGCTTCGCGAGGAGCTCGGCTGGACGCCGGATCTGGCGGACGTGCGGAAGGCCGTGTCCGGCCGCACCAAGATGATGACGCTCTGCAACCCCAACAATCCGACCGGCAGCGTTCTGCCGCGCGAAACCATGGATGGGCTCGTGGCGATCGCGCGCGAGCACGGCATCTATCTCCATGCGGACGAGGTCTACAAAGGCGCGGAGCTGGAGCAGGACGAGCCCCCGAGCTTCGCCGACCTCTATGAGAAGGCCATCGTCACGAGCGGCCTGTCGAAGGCCATGGCGCTTCCGGGCCTTCGCATCGGCTGGCTCGTCGGCCCCGCACAGGAAATCTATGCGTCCTGGCAGCGCAAGGACTACACGTCGATCACGACGGGAGCCGTGAGCGAGTTTGTGGCGGAGATCGTGGTCGAGCCCGCCAAGCGCCAGGAAATCCTCTCCCGCAGCAAGCGGATCTTGCGGGAGAATCTCGCCCTTCTGCAGCGCTGGATCGACCGGAACAGCGACCTCTTCTCCTTCGTGCCGCCCAAGGCCGGCGGCATGGCCTTCATCCGCTACGCGATGCCCATCAACTCGACCGAGCTGGTGCATCGCCTGCGCGAGGAGCGGAGCATCATGCTGCTGCCGGGTGACGTGTACGGCATGGACGGCTACATCCGCATCGGCATCGGGGCACCGGCGGACCATCTCCAGGCCAGCCTGGAGAGACTGGCCGACTTTGTCCGCAAAGAGCTGCGATGAACCGGAAGGGCGGATCGGCTGCGAGAGTCGCGATGGCGCCGGAACTGGCGGCCTACACCCATATCTGCGACGCCATCGCCCTGCTCTTCCAGCCTTATGCGGAAGTGGTCCTGCACGACCTCTCGACCGAGACGGTCGTGTACCTCGCCAACACCTTCTCGAAGCGGGAACTCGGCGAGCCGTCGCTGCTGCACGAGATCGACTTCAAGCCGTCCGATACCATTATCGGCCCCTACGAGAAGGTGAACTGGGACGGGCGGCGCATCAAGTCGGTCAGCGCCGTGCTGCGGTCCGGCGGGAGGGCGATCGGCATCCTGTGCATCAACGTGGACGTTTCCCACTTCCACGCCGTCATGCAGACCCTGAACGCCCTCGTGTCCGTGCCGCAGGTCGCGGAAAAACCCGCCTCCCTCTTCAAGGAGGACTGGCACGAGCGCATCAACGAGTACATCCACTCCTGGACGCGGGAGCGTGGATTGTCCGTGGCGGAGATGAGCCGCCCCCAGAAGCAGCAGCTCGTCATGGACCTCGCCGGCGACGGCGCCTTCGGCGGGCGCAATGCCGCCGCCTATATCTCCCGGGTGCTCGGGCTCGGCCGTGCCACCGTCTACAACTATCTGCGGAAGAAGGACCACGCCCAGGGCTGATCCCCACGATCCCCGTATCTCCAGGATCCTTGTGCCTGCGAGGAGACTTGTCCTGCGGCTTGAATTTGCCGCTTGACCTTCCCATGATTGGAAGGATTACACCGCTCCTCGGTTGAATGTTTCAAGGAGACACGGCCATGGCTGCTGCCACTGCAAAGCAGGCCGGCAATACGGAGACAACCCTCTCTTTGCCCGTCGAAGGCATGACCTGCGCCTCCTGCGTGGGCCGGGTCGAGAAGGTTCTCAAGGCCCTGCCGGACGTCGCCGCCGCGAACGTGAACCTGGCGACCGAGCGCGCGGAGATCACCTTTCGCGGTCCGGCGGATGCCGCCGGAGCAGCCAAGGCCATCGAGAATGCGGGCTATTCGGTCCCCGAGGAGACGACCGAACTCGCCATCGAGGGCATGACCTGCGCGTCCTGCGTGGGCCGGGTCGAGAGAGCCCTCAAGGCCGCGCCCGGGGTGATCGAGGCCTCCGTCAATCTGGCGACCGAGAAGGCCACCATCCGCCATCTTGCGGGCGTCGCAACGCCCGCCGCCCTCGAGGAGGCGGTCCGGAACGTGGGCTACGAGGCCCGCCGCGTCGGGGCCGAACCGACAACCGACCGGGAACGGGATAACCGGGAGCGGGAATACGGCGCGCTGAAGCGCTCGCTCGCCCTGGCGGCAATCCTGACCCTGCCCGTCTTCGCCCTGGAGATGGGCGCGCATGTCATTCCGGGCGTCGACGAATGGGTCATGAACACCATCGGCCACCGGGAGAGCTGGTATCTCCAGTTCGTTCTGACCACCCTTGTGCTGTTCGGGCCTGGCTTGCGCTTCTTCAGGAAAGGCATCCCGGCCCTGCTGCGCCTCGCGCCCGACATGAATTCCCTCGTGGCGCTCGGCACGGCGGCGGCCTACGGCTACTCGGTCGTGGCGACCTTTGCCCCGTCGGTCCTGCCGGCCGGCACGGTGAACGTCTATTACGAGGCGGCGGCCGTCATCGTCACGCTGATCCTGCTCGGCCGCACCCTCGAGGCCCGGGCCAAGGGGCGCACCTCGGAGGCGATCAAGCGGCTGATGGGACTGCAGGCCAAAACGGCCCGTGTGGTCCGTGACGGCGATGCCGTCGAGATCCCGCTCGAACAGGTCCGGACGGGCGATCTCGTCCAAGTCCGGCCCGGCGAAAAGGTTCCGGTCGACGGCGAGGTGACCGAAGGCTCGTCCTATGTGGACGAGTCGATGATCACCGGCGAGCCCGTTCCGGTGCAGAAGGCGGCCGGCGCTCCCGTGGTCGGCGGCACGATCAACAAGACCGGCAGCTTCACCTTCCGAGCCACCAAGGTCGGCGCCGACACGGTGCTGGCCCAGATCATCCGCATGGTCGAGCAGGCCCAAGGCTCGAAGCTCCCGATCCAGGCGCTCGTCGACAAGGTGACCATGTGGTTCGTGCCCGCCGTCATGGCGGCCGCCGCCCTCACGGTCCTGGTCTGGCTCATCTTCGGCCCCGAACCGGCACTCAGCTTCGCACTCGTCAACGGCGTCGCCGTTCTCATCATCGCCTGCCCCTGCGCCATGGGACTGGCGACCCCGACCTCGATCATGGTCGGCACCGGCCGCGGCGCCGAGCTCGGGGTCCTGTTCCGCAAGGGCGAGGCGCTCCAGAGCCTGAAGAGCGTCGAGATCGTGGCCGTGGACAAGACCGGCACCCTCACCAAGGGCCGGCCGGAACTCACCGACCTGATCGTCGCCTCCGGGTTCGACGAGGCTGAAGTTCTCGCCCTCGTGGCGGCGGTCGAGACCCGGTCCGAGCACCCGATCGCGGAAGCGATCGTCGAAGCCGCCAAGGCTCGCGGCCTGAGCCTTGCGCCCGTGGAAGGGTTCGATGCAGTGCCGGGCTATGGCGTCTCGGCCATCGTCGAGGGCCGGAAGATCGAAGTCGGCGCGGATCGCTACATGCTCAAGCTCGGCCACGATCCGGCAATCTTCGCGGACGCCGCGGACCGCCTCGGCCGCGAGGGCAAGAGCCCGCTCTATGCGGCTATCGACAACCGCCTCGCCGCCATCGTGGCGGTCGCCGACCCGATCAAGCCCTCGACCCCTCAGGCGATAGCCGCCCTGCATGGGCTCGGCCTGAAGGTCGCGATGATCACCGGCGACAACCGCCGCACGGCCGAAGCCATCGCCCGCCAGGTCGGCATCGACGAGGTCGTGGCCGAGGTTCTGCCCGAGGGCAAGGTCGAGGTGGTGAAGCGGCTGCGCGCGGGCGGACGGCAGGTGGCCTTCGTGGGCGACGGCATCAACGACGCTCCGGCGCTTGCCGAGGCGGATGTCGGACTTGCCATCGGCACCGGCACGGACATCGCCATCGAGAGCGCCGACGTGGTGCTTATGTCGGGCGACCTTCGGGGTGTCGCCAGCGCCATCGGCCTGTCGAAGGCAACGATCCGGAACATCGAGCAAAACCTGTTCTGGGCCTTTGCCTACAACGTGCTGCTGATCCCGGTGGCGGCGGGCGTGCTCTACCCGTTTGACGGCACCCTTCTGTCGCCCGTGGTGGCGGCCGGGGCCATGGCGCTGTCCAGCGTGTTCGTGCTCGGCAATGCCCTGCGGCTGCGCCGCTTCCAACCGGCCGCAGCCGCGCCCGCCACCCGCTGATCGAGGACAAGAATGAGGAGCAGACCATGAACATCGGACAAGCCGCCGAAGCCTCGGGCGTGTCGGCCAAGATGATCCGCTACTACGAGTCGATCGGACTGATCCCGAAGACCGTCCGCACGGAAGCCGGGTACCGCGTGTACTCGGAGAATGATGTCAACACCCTCGCCTTCATCCGCCGTGCCCGCGATCTCGGCTTCTCGGTCGAGCAGATCGCGGAACTCGTCGCCCTCTGGCGCGACCGGGACCGGGCCAGCACGGACGTGAAGCGGATCGCGCTGGAGCATGTGGAGGTCCTGGAACAAAAGGCGCGGGAGCTGCAGGAAATGGCCTCGACCCTCAAGCACCTCGCCAAGCACTGCCACGGCGATCAACGACCCGAATGCCCGATCATCGAAGGTCTGGCGCACGATGACGGGATTCATGGGATCGATGCCCGCGCGGCCTCGCGGTTCGGAGCCGCAAGCCTTCAGCCTGTGGGCCGGTCCAAGGCGCGGAACGGAGCGCGGCCGTAAAGCATCGAACGAAAAAGTAGGTACCGGTTTTGCGTGAAGAGATCCCTCAGAGCCTTTCGCGCTGAAGCCCGCCTTCTTCAGGCGGAGAGGCCGAGGATTGCGCGAGCCTCCTCCACTGTGGCGACACGTCGGCCGTGGCGGCGCACGGCATCCGCGGCCAGCCCCACCAGTTCGGCGTTCGATGCGGCCAGCCGGTCCTTCGTGATCCGGATATTATCCTCCAACCCGGTGCGCACCGCATCCGCCCCGCGGGCCAGCGCCCATTCCATCACCGGTGCCTGATGACGACCGATGCCAGCCGCCGTCCAAGTGCAGGCCGGGAACAGACGCTTGGCCTCGTTCAGCAGGATGTCGAGCAGCCGCTCCTCCGCCGGCAGGGCGTTCTGGACGCCCATGACGAACTGGATGTGCGGATGCTCATCCAGCAGGCCCTTGTCGGCGAGACGCCGCGCTCCGTGCAGGTGGGAGAGATCGAAGATCTCGATCTCGGGCCTCACCCCGAACTCCTTCATGCGGCGCGCGAGATCCTCCACCAGTGTGGTGTGGTTCTCGTACACGATAGTGGGGAAATTCACCGAGCCGGTGGAGAGCGACGCCATGTCGGGCGCAAGGTTCAGGGCATTGCCCCGCTGCGACGGATCGCGCCCGCGCCCGCCGGTGGAGAACTGCACGATCATACCGGGGCAGAGCCGGCGCACGCCCTCCTGCACCTGCCGGAATCGCTCCGGATCGGACGAGGGCGTCTCGTCGTCGTTGCGGACATGGATATGCACGAGGCTGGCTCCGGCCTCGCAGGCCTCGCGCGTGCTCTCCATCTGCTCCGGCGGCAGGATCGGCACTGCCGGGTTGTCCTTCTTGCGCGGCACCGAGCCGGTAATGGCGACGGCGATGACGACAGGGTCCATGGCACCAATCCCTCGCGGCTGAGATCACATATCGAAGAAGACGGTTTCGTTGTCGCCCTGGAGGTGGATGTCGAAGGTGTAGGTCGGCAGCCCGGCCTCGCTCGAGCGCGGCGCGATCA